>NZ_JBVIRL010000009.1:0-248637 GCF_055576085.1 Kitasatospora sp. NPDC033851
CCCGGCACCGATCACCGCACCCACCGCGGCAGACCTCGCCGACCTCGTCGGGCGAACCCACACCAAGAACGCCAAGTAATTAATCGGCGGCTCCCTGGGTCCGAGCGCGGGGTGCCTTCCCTGCTCCCTCACTTCGACAGGGCCGCGCGGAGGAACCGGAGGATCTCCGCCTGGGCGGCCTCGGCCTGAGGTTCGACGCCGGGCAGGGAGAGGAACGCGTGCTTCGCGCCCGGGTATTCGGAGAGCCGTAGGGGAGTCCCGGCCGCGCGCAGCCGCTCGGCGTAGCGGCGGCCGTGGTCGGCGAGGGCGTCCTGGGTGGGCAGCACCACGAGTGCCGGGGCGAGGCCGCTCAGGTCGTCCGCGTGCAGCGGCGAGAGTGCGCGGGCGTCGGTTCCCGGCGGGGCGGCGAGCCGCTGGAAGAGCCGCAGTAGCGGCAGGGCCCGGGTCGGGCTGTAGGCGTACTCGGCCATCGAGGCGTGGTCGAACATCGCCTCAGTCACGTCGCCTACGGGGTTGACCAGCACCTGCGCCGCGAGTTCCAGGCCGGCTTCCCGGGCGCGGATGGCCGTCAGGGCGCTGATCAGCGCGCCGCAGCTCTCGCCGAGGACGGCCGTGCGCGCCGGGTCGACGCCCCACTGCGCGGCGTGCCGCAGCACGTGGTCGAGCACGTCCCAGCCGTCGTCGGCGGCGTCCGTGAGCGGGCTGTCCGGGGCGAGGAGGCGGTGCTCGACGGAGACGACGAGCGCGGGCAGTCGGGTGGCGAGATGGCTGTTGGTCCAGTCGCACTGCGCCGCCGTGCCCACGAAGCCGCCTCCGTGGACATGGAGCACGAGTGGCAGGTCGGTTCGGGCGGCGGCTTCGCCGTCGCCCGGCGGCGCCGGCCGGTAGACCCGGACCGGGAGGTCGCGTCCGGGCAGCGCGATCCGTCGCCAGTCGATGGCGGCGGCGGGGTCCGGCTCTCCGAGGATCGCCCGCGCCGCGTTGGAGGCCCGGAAGCGGTTCTCCGCGTCGCGGTAGGCGAGTAGTTCCTCGGTCGTGATCGCCGAGAAGTCCGGCTCCGGCGGCCGCGCGGCGGTAGTGGTCTCGCTCATGTGTCCTTCTCCCCCTCTGAGTTGTCCTCATTATGCACGCACCGCGTGCAACGCCAAGTGCATAGACTAGGCTGAGTCCTGACGAGAGGGGCGAGATGACTGGCCGAAGGCGATGGTCGACCGAGGAGATCCTGGATACGGCGACGGAACTCCTGCGCACGGGCGACGCCGAGTCGTTCAGCGTGCGCAAGCTCGCCGCCGTGCTCGGGACCGACTCCTCCAGCCTCTACCGCCACTTCCGCAACAAGACCGAACTGCTGCGCGCGGTCGCCGACCGGATCCTGCTCGCCGCCATGGACGGCCACCGCCCCGAGGGCGACTGGAAGCAGCGCATCACCGCCCTTGGCCTGCGCCTGCGCGAGGCCTTCGGCGAGCAACCCCAACTCGCCACGGTCTGGGGACGCTACGGGTCCGGCGGCACCGGATCCCGGCTGGTCATGGAAGAACTGCTGCAGGCCCTGCGCACGTCCGGCCTGCCCGACCAGGAGATCCCGGCGCGCTACCACCGCATCGTGACCCTCCTCGCCGCGCTGATCTCCTCCGAGGCCGGCATCAGCACCATCACCCCCGAGGAGTACGAACAGGGCATGGAGCAGTTCCGCGTCGCGGTGCTCGGCGCCGACCCCGAACGCTTCCCCGCCCTGGCCCACTTCGCCCGCGACGTCCGCCCCCTCGGCGCGGACCGCCGCGCCGCGTTCGAGGAGATCCTCGCCGCCCAACTCGCCCACGTCGAGGCCCGGATCCCCTGACGTGCCGGATCACGAGTTCGGTGCGGTCGGAAGAGGAGGGCCGCCCCTTCCTCGGATCGCCAACGTACTCGGGCCGCCGACATACTCGGGCCGCCGAACTTACCCGGATCGCCGACGCGCGAGATGGACGATGATGTCGGCGGCGATCTCGACCGTCTCGGGCAGGACCCGCGTGATCGCGTCGTACGTCTGTTGCCGCCTCGATCGCGGCAGTTGGAGGTACGCCGAGACGGTCGACAGGTAGCCGACGTAGTCAGGAGCGCTCATCGTCAAGCGCCGATTGATGACGGCCTGCTGGACGTCGAGGAACAACGGAGACCGCTGCAGCTCCGTACCCGGCCACTGCATTTCCTCATCCGGAGCAGTCCCGTCGGGAGACGGAACCTCGTCGCTCTCCAGGAACGGCGCCCGTGCCGCACGCACAGACTCCTCGACAGCCGGATCGGCCGGCTGAACCGGGCCGCCGAACGAGGCAAACACACCGTCCGGTTCCAGTAGCGCGGCCACTCTTGGCCACCGGCCCTCCGGGCGTGTCCAATGCAGGGCTGCCGCCGCATAGACCAACCCATGGGTTTCGCCCGGCCGCAGGTCCTCCAACGCGGCCCGCACGGTCGTCACGTTCGCGGGCACGGCCTTGTTCAGCTCGGCGAGCATGGCGGCGTCGGGCTCCGTCGCCGTGACCGTGACCCCATGCTCGGTGAACAGGCGGGTTGCCTTGCCTGTCCCCGCACCGATCTCCAGGGCGGTCCGAACCGGCCGGCCCGCGTACGCCATCACCACGTCGAAGAGCTCTGCGGGATACCCCGGCCGGAACCTTTCGTAGGCTTCCGCGATTGCGCCGAAGCTCAGTGCACGAGCAGACATGCCGAGCATCCTGGCACGACCGGGGCAGAGAGCGTCTGGCAGTACTCCGTGGTTTCGACGGCGGCAAACTGATCAACGGCCGCGAACGGCACAGCGTGGTCGACACGCTCGGCCTGCTGCCCGTGACCCGCCGGCCCGTTCAGGCGCGGGCGGTTGTCAGCGGCGCGGGCCCTGGGTCGGCGGAGCCGGTCAGGGCCCGCCGAGTCGCCAGGGCCAGCAGCACCAGGCCGATCGAGGCGGCCAGGGCGAGGGCTCGTTCCGCGTAGCCGGCGCCGTCGTGTCCGTGCAGTCCGATGAAGGCGATCACCCCGATGAACATCACCGAGCTGAAGGCCAGCGCGAAGCCGGAGTACCCCTGCCAGGCCGGGACGGCGCGGAACCGGGCGGCCAGGACGGACGGCGTGATCACCATGACCGGGAAGCTGAGGAACGAGATCGCCAGGTGCCCGGTCGCGTGCCAGGAGGCCGAACCGAGGCTCTGTACGCACCCGGGATCGGCCGCCCGGCAGTCCAGCCGGAAGAACAGGTCCCAGACGTTGTCCAGCCCCAGCGGGGTGGCGGCCACCAACCACGCGGCCACCGGCCGCCTCCCGCCGCCGGAGGCCAGCGCCGGGCCCAGCGCGAACAGGGCGAACGCGATGGTCAGCAGGCCCGCGACGCCCTGCGCCGTGAGCACGAACCAGGGATGACTGGCCGTCAGCGCACCCAGGTCACTGATGCCCTCCGCAGACACCCGGTAGTGCCGGCCTTCCGCGAGACTGCCCACCAACCACGAGACGGTGAAAAGGAGTTGGGCGACGATGGCACCCCAGACCAGTGCCCCGCGCGTCCTGCTCATCCGCCGGCCCCCTACCGTCGATGTCAACCACTGCGCTACTCGTACGGTTGTGTCAGTTCGGGGCGTCCCTCGCGCCGCCGACGACGACAGACTCGGCGAGAACACGGGCCACGAGCCGCAGCCCACCGGGTCCGCACCCCGGACACGTCCTACGGGTTCGGGTTCTACAGGTAGTGCCCCTGGTTCGCCGCTTCCATCCCCGGCGCCACGGGCGCGGCGAGTTCGGCGAGTTCGTGGGCCCCGGAGACAGCGGACGCCGGCACCTCCCGCTCGGCAGCGTGCGACGGCGTCGCGAGGCCGAACGAGGCACCCGCCACGACGACACTCGTGACAGCCAGCCTCGCGAACCCGCCAGTCACATCCGGCATGTGCTACCTCCCCGTTCATCACCCGCCCTGGTAGCGGAAGTTGACGCGCCCAGGTAACCACCGCCGGACACGGGACACAACCCTCCCGACCGCACCGCCCGGGGGGACGGGCCCCGGCCGCCCCGTGATCGACTTCGACGGCGGGCTGCTGACCTGCTAATATTCTTCTCGTCGCGAGGGAGATGATTCCTCGCCAGGCGTCAGCGGTGCTACCAGAGCACGCCCTACTTTCAGTAGGGAGAGTCCGTGCAACCCGGGCCTGGCGCTCCACTGTCGGACGAGGTCCGGTACCCACACGGGTACCGGACCTCGCTCGCGTTCACAAGCCGTTCACGGGCCGGACGAAACGGATGTGCCACCTTCGCGCGTTGGGTCGGCACGGTGATGATGGCAGGTCCGCTCTTCACGGCAGTGCTGGTAATCGCGCCCTTCACGCCGGCCTCGGAGTTGCACGCCTTCCTCCATGCCAACAAGCGCGTGCAAATCGAGCAACGGCGGCTGACGGCGACGCGCCGGATGGCCCCGTGACCGACCTCGGCTCCCACCACGCCCGCGGTGCCCACCACCCCCGCAGCGCATGACGACGGACTCCGACGTGGTGCGGTGGGGGCGCGACACGTGCTCGTGTCGTTCACGAGGCTCTCCGCCTCAAGGAGCGCAGTCTGCCGGCGGGAACGCCGGGGCCGTCAGCGGGTGACGGTCACCACCAGCGCGCTGAGCGGCCCCTCGACCGGGCCGGTGCCGAAGCGGTCGGCGATCGCCGCCGTGACCGTCCGGGTCACCTCGTCCAGGCTGTGCCCGCCCCGGGCCTCGATCTCGCCGCGCAGCGGGGTGCCCTGGCACAGGGCCGTCGCCACGTCCTTCGCCGAGTCGGCGCGGCCCCGTTCGGTGACGGTCTCGATCTGCGGGACGCTGGTGAAGCCGCCGTCCGCCAGGTCCCGCGCGATCGCGGATGCGTCGTGGTATCCGTACGGGATGCGGCTCAGGAAGTCCGGCGGGTCGGCGGGGAAGAGCTCGGCGGCGGTCGCCTCGGTCACCGCGAGGAAGTCGTTCGCCGCGATGTCGTTCCACACGCTGAACGACAGGACACCGCCGGGCCGCAGCACCCGGACGGCCTCGCCGAAGGCGCGCGGGCGGTCGGGGAAGAACATGGCCCCGAACTGGCAGACCACGGCGTCGCAGGAGCCGTCCGGGAACGGCAGTGCCATGGCGTCCGCCGCGGCCCAGCGCACCGGGCGGGCGAGCGGCACGGCCTGCGCGCGGTCGAGCATCGGCCGGCTGAGGTCGGTCGCGGTGATCGAGGTGTCCCTCGGCAGGACGGCGGCCAGCTCGCGGGTGAGCGCGCCGGTGCCGGCGGCGGTCTCGAGCACGTCCCGGGGGTGGCGCTGCGCCAGGCGCCGTGCCAGGTCGCGGGCGTAGGGGCGGAAGAGCAGCGGCACGAGGTACCGCTCGTAGACGTCGGGGACCGCGCCCTCGAAGGCCATGCCATCGCACCTTCCGTCGCATGCGGCGGGACCGGTGGCCCACCGCCGGGCCCGTGCGCGGCACCCGGTGGTGCGAGTCTGGCACGCCCGGCGCGCCCGTCCCGGCCACGGCACACCGGCGGTGCCGGCCGCCGGGCCGCCGGGCCGCCGGGGCGGCCTGCTGCACGACGCCTCCCCCGCCACGGTCCCGGTGAAAAGCCTTGAGGGCGTCTCCCGTGCTCTCTAGGATCGTGGGGCGGGGGCACCCCGGCGGGGTGGGACGAGCGCGGTGGGACGAGCGTGGGGGGTGGCAGTGACGGCTACTCAGCGATCACTGATCGTCGACGGCACCCTGAAGTTCTTCGCCTTCGTGTTCGGTTCGGGGGCGTTCGTCTTCAGTACCCTGGCCGGCTCCAACACCAACCGTCAGCTGGAGTTCATCCTCTACGGCATCGCCACGACCGCGCTGACTCTGCTGGTCGGATCGGTGGAGGCCAGGCGGGCGCGCACGGTGCACGGACAGATCGAGGCGCTGGCGCGGGAGACGTCCCGCGGTCTGAACGAGTTGGTGACGGCGGTCGCCCCGGGCACCACGTTCACCGCCAACATCAGCGGCCTCCTGGCCGCTTCGGAGGATCCGAGCGCCGAGCGCGGGCGACTCGACCAGGCTGTCGCAGCGGCCGCCGCCAGGATCCACCACTCCTGTCGAGGCGTCTACTACTCGTGGAATCCGGTGACCACGACCTTCACCTGCCGCGGACGCTCCCTCGACTCGGCCTCGCCGGTGGAACGGATCGGTCCCGGTGACTTCGGGATCGGCGCCCTGCGCAAGGTCGTCGCCACCGGTCGGGTGTTCCGCCGGACCGCCACGAAGTCCTACTTCCGGGGCAACGTCCCCGGAACCCCCGCGGACGACGCAGTGGTGATCGTCCGGGTGCAGGCAGGGACCGTACCGCTCGGCGTGCTCGCGGTGGACGCGAAGACGGACTCCTGGAGCGATGTCTTCCACGACCCCGACCGGCAGGAGTTCAGCGACCAGAACGTACGGCAGCTGCTGATGCTGGCCGATCTGCTCGCCGGCGGGCTGGCCGGCTGAACCCGACACCGCAACGGGCCGGGCGCAGCGCCCCCAGGAGGAGGAGCGAATGAGCAGCGGGTACAACGCGGCACCCGACGGCCCGCGGCGCCGCGGCTTCCGCAGGCGGGCGGTCCGGGCGGAACGGGGCTGGGAGGAGGGCGACATCGAACCCTACTTCTTCGACCCCGGCGAGTTCACCGGCGGCGCCGAGGGCGACGCCGCTGCGCAGATCGAGGAGATCCACCGCAGCTCGCCCGGCAGCCGGCTGGGGCTCTCGTACGCCATCCTCGGCTCGGCCGCCCTCGGCCTGTTGCTCTGGTTGTACTCCCGTACCGTGTGGGCCTTCGCACCTGCCGGGTTGGCCGTCCTGGCTGTCGTCGTGCTGGTCTGGTTCGAGGTGACGGACCGGGCCGAACGGTCCCGGCGCCGGATCGCGCGGACGGGCCGCACCGGATGGGAGTCGGCTCCGGGCGAGGGCGAGTTCCGGGAGCGGTGAGGCCCACGGACCCCGACCCCGCCCAACAGTGGCCCGGTGCCTAGCTGCTGTAGACGCCGACCTCGTGCAGCGAGTAGCCCCACTGGGTGCCGCGCTGCACCCCGTGGATGCGGACGTGGCGGGCCGGGACGCCGGCGAACCGTGCGGTGTCCAGGCCGCCGTCGCCGGTGGTGGTGGACCACACCGGCTGCCAGTTGCTTCCGTCGGTGGAGACCTCGATCCGGTACGCCCGCGCGTAGGCGCGTTCCCAGTCCAGCGTGACGCGCCCGACGAGGTTGGTGGACCCGAGGTCGACCTGGAGCCACTGGTCGTCGCTCCACTCGCTGGCCCAGCGGGTACCCGGGTCGCCGTCCACCGCCCGGCCGGGCGCGTAGCTGACGAACGGGTTCCACCACTCGGTGGTGCTGGCCGTGGCCGGGCGGCCCGCGGCCAGGTTCACCGTGGCCCGGTGCCGCTCCGAGGCCCCCCAGGTGGTGAGGTAGGACTCGGCTCCGTGGAAGAGGTCGTCCACCACGCCCTGGCCGCCGACCTGCCGGATGTCCTCCAACCAGTCCGGTACCAGGCCGTAGTGCGCGGCGCCGTCCGTGTTGATGTCCCAGGTGCGCGCGCCGGTGGTCTGGCGGTCGATGAGGGACCCGCCGTCCGCGCTGCGGAACGGGTAGCGCACCGGGTTCGCGGTGTCCGCCCCGCGCGGGCCGGGCCAGCCGCCGACGCCGTTCATGTCGGTGCCGTAGCCGTACCCCACGTGGTACTTGGCGCGCAGCGCGTCGGTGCGCTTGGCCTCCGCGCTGAACGCCTCGGCGCCGTTCATGTACTGGGCGACGAAGCCGCCGAGCTGGTAGACCCGCTCGATCCAGTCGAGGTCCATCCAGCTGTGCGAGGAGAGCACGCCCGGGTAGGACTCGGACTCCAGGATGTCGAAGGACCGCCCGGCCGCTTTGACGCTCATGTGGTCGACCTCGAGCATCATCTTGCGTTTCATCAGCCCGCGCACCGCGTACTCGCCGAGGTCGGTCAGTCCGCGGCTGTTGCACTGCGCGTCGCCGGCGTAGGCCGGCACCGCCACCCCCGCCGGGAGCTGCTTCTGCGCCTCGGGCGCCGGGGCGAGGCCGATCGGGTTGTCGTGCTGCGGCCCGGCGCACTTCTCGGTCTTCCAGAAGGTGCCGGTCGAGAGGAACTGGCCGACGTTGATGGCCGTCCCGAGCGCGCCCTCGTCGAAACGCACCCCGCAGAGCGCGTTGTCGAACTTGTGGCAGAGGAACATGCTGCGCACGCCCAGCCCGTACAGCTCGTCCAGGCCGCGGTCGATGTCGGCCTTTCCGCACTGGGCGACGTCGAGGATCTGCTTGCAGCCGAACGGCTCGGAGGTCTCCACACCGAGGACGACGGCCAGCTTGCCCTGCTCGATCACCTCGCGGGCCTGCGTGCTGTCGGTGACGATCCGGAACCAGCCCTTGCCCGGCCCGCCGTACATCGTGTCGACGTACGCCTGCAGCTCGTACGTCTTCTGCGCCTGGAGCCGGATGGAGGTCATCTCGTCGCAGCTGCGGTCCTTGAAGAAGTAGACCGAGCAGATCACCCCGTTGGTGACCAGGTCGTTGACGAGGACCCGCTGGCCGCCGCGCCAGGCGCGTTCGATCCAGGCGTAGTAGTTCTGCTGGTGGGTCAGCGAGTCGTGGGCCGGCCAGTCCTTGAAGGTCGGCCAGCCGACCGGGTCGTGCTTGCCGTCGCCGCCCTTGGTGACGAAGTCGAAGATGGCGAGCGAGCCGTCGGGGTAGTGCTCGGGGCAGTCCTTCAGCGCGTCCGCGATCCCGGCTGCGGAGAAGGACTTGCCGCAGATGAGTCGGCCGCCGAAGGCCTCGTTGGCCATGATGTGGTCGTGCGCGTCGACGAAGCCCCGGACCTTGCCCTGGGCGTCGGTCCCGCGGAACGGCTCGCCCGTGACGTCGATCTGCGAGTCGGGCACGGGCCGTGCGGTCGGGGTCCACCAGCCCGTCCCACCCGTCCCGTCGGTCTCGCCGGTCCCGGCGCCCCCACCCGGCGCCGCGGGCGCCGGAGCGGCGAGCACCATGGCGGCCAATGTGAGGAGTGCGGCCAGAAGTGCGACGAATCCGCGCCTGCTGCTGCGGAGTTGGTGCATGGTCACCACCCGGGTCCGAGGTGAGGGGGTGGCGCGGCCGGGCACCGGGCACCGTCCGGGACGCGCGGACCGACCCGTCCGGGCCGGTTGTCATGGACCGCGCACTCGGTGTGACGAGGATCGCCGTTGTTGGACTGGGAGTCAATAGCCGTGCGTGGGCCGGGCGTCGGCCCTCCGTGGCGAGGGATGCGGGTGCGGGGCTTCGCAAAAGGAGTTTGAGGCCGCCGGCACGCGTGCTGTACTGGGCACATGGGGGTTGACGACGGGCGGATGCGGCTGCAACTGACGAGCCATCCGATTGCCGGTCCAGGATCAGGCCTCGGACCCGGCCTCGGATCGGGACCAGGATCCGGCCTCGGATCGGGGCGCGGCCGGATCCTGAGCACCGGTCCCATGCTCCGCAACACGTTCGTCCTCCCGCCCGACAGCCAGGTAGGCTATCTGTACGCGAACCGCGCCGATCTCCTCCGCCTCGGCGCCCTGTTCCGCGTCGCCGCGACGAGCCCGCACAGCGCGATCCACATCCCGGTCCCGCCGGCCGACCGACTGGTGACCTCCCTCGGCGGCGGCGACGCCCGGCCGCGGCCCGTGCTCCTGGCCCGTGAGGACACGGGACTGCGGCCTTCCGACTGGCCGGGTCTGCGGCACGGGATGCGCCGCGCCTCGGCGCCCTTGACGGTGACCGCCCCGGCGGCACGGTCGCACGATCGGCCCGACGACGTCCGTCGCCGAGCCGATCGCCACCCCGCCCGCTTCGCCGAGCACGCCGCGACGATCATCATCACCGCCCGCGCCGAACTCCTGTTCTGGATCGGCGACTGGCTCACCGCCGTCGGCGACCAAGTCGCCCAGGACAGCCACGTCCATCGGCACGGCGAGAGCTTCCTCGGCGACATGGTCGGATTCTTCGACCCCCATGGCACGAACCGGCCCATGCACGCGTTCTGCGTCGTCGCCGTCGAACCGATCTTCCACAAGGCCCGCTGGCGCAAGCAGCGAACGCCCGTCGGCTGACCCGGGACGACGAAGGGCGGATCCCGGGAGAGCGGCCGGGGCGCGTCGGTTGCACCGTCACCGCGACCGCAGGTCCAGGACGAGGTCGCGCGGCAGGCCGTGGGTGTCGTGGAGGTAGTGGAGGTCGTCCTCGGTCAGCGGGCCGCGGAAGCGGGGGCGGGAGAGCACCCGGCGGCCGCGTTCCAGGAGGCGGTCGAACCGGAGTTCCTCGTCGAGCAGCACCCGGCGCACGGACTCCGGGTCCACGTCCTGGCGGAAGCGGTCCAGGGTGTGCCGGACCAACTCGAGCGGCAGGTCGCCGAGTCCGCGCCGCGGGTCGTCCCGGCGGAGCACCGTGAGCACCCGGCGTACCAGGCGGCGCAGCACGTAGCCGCGGCCGGTGTTGGACGGGCGGACGCCGTCGCCGATGACGACGATGCCCGAGCGCAGGTGGTCGCAGACCAGCCGCAGTGACGGTTCGTCCAGCTGCCACAGGGGCGGGACGAGGCGGCGCCAGGGGTCGAAGACGTCGCACTCGAAGACCGACGTCCGGCCCTGCAGCAGCGAGGAGAGCCGTTCCAGGCCGAGTCCGGTGTCGACGTTGCGTTGGGGCAGCGGGACGAGTGTGCCGTCGTCGAGGCGCCGGTGGCGCATCATCACGTGGTTCCACACCTCCACCCAGCGGTCGTCCCGGGTGGGTGTCGACTGCGGCGGGGTGTCGCCGGTCCACAGGAAGATCTCCGAGTCCGGGCCGCACGGGCCGGTCGGCCCGTTGGACCACCAGTTGTCCTCGACGGTGAGTTCGACCGGCACGCCGCGGTCCTGCCACAGCTCCAGCGAGCCGGTGTCCGGGCCGACCCGGTCGTCGCCGCCGAAGACGGTGACATGGAGCCGGCCGGGGTCGATGCCGAGCCCGTCGGTGAGCAGCCCGTAGCCCCAGTCGAGGCTCTGCGGGCCCTCGTAGTCGCCGAGGGACCAGGTGCCGAGCATCTCGAAGACGGTCAGGTGGGTGCGGTCGCCGACCTCGTCGAGGTCCGTGGTGCGCAGGCAGCGCTGGACGTTGACCAGCCGCCTGCCGAGCGGGTGCGGGCGCCCCTCCAGGTAGGGCGTGAGGGGGTGCATGCCGGAGGTGGTGAACAGCACCGGGTCTCCGGGCGGGGGCAGCAGGGTCGAGCCGGTGATCCGGCGGTGGCCGCGCTCCTCGAAGTACTCGATGAAGGTGCGGACGAGCTGGTCGGTGTTCACGGGGTGGCTCCTTGGCGTGAGTCGCGTGAGTCGCGTGAGTCGTGTGTGTCAGGGGACGACGCACCGGACAACAGGTCCACGCGATCATCGGAACCGAGGAGGAAACACCTCGAAGCCACCACCGGCGGACCGTTTCCGGTCGCCGTGGGGAGGGGTACGTCAGGCGGCGGCAACCGGCGAGCTGGTCGCTCGCGCGGTGGCGGTGATCGGGCCGGTGACGTTCATGGCAGCGAGGGTAACGCGGCCGGCGCCCCGGGGCACCCGATTTTCCGCCCGGACGGCCCGACGGGCTGCCCGAGCGGGTTCCGTGGGCCGTTCGCGGCAATGTGGCCCGCGCCCGCTTGCGCCTTCCGCCGGGCCACCCGCACCCCGCTGGACAATCGGCCCGGTCGAGGCACGGAACGTGTCCGAGCGGCATCGAGGGGATCAACCGATGGAAAGAACCGGACACCCGGGTCGTAGGACGCTGATTGCCGGCGGCCTCGCGGGCGCCGCGGCCGCGCTCACGGGGTGCGCGGCGACGAGGGCGGCCTCGTCCTCGACCAGTGCTTCGCCGCAGGCACGGCCCACCACGCCCGCCGCGGCGTTCACGAGGCTGATGGACGGCAACAAGCGCTGGGTGAGCGGAGACCTCCACCACCCCGACCGGGATCCGAACCGGCGTCAGTTCGTCGCCCAGGAACAGGAGCCCTTCGGGGCGATCCTCTCGTGCATCGACTCGCGGGTGCCGCCCGAGCTCCTCTTCGACACCGGCCTGGGCGACCTCTACGTGATGCGCACGGGCGGGGAAGCGGTCGGCCCGGTGGTCACCGGATCCGTCGAGTACGGGCCCATGACGAGTGCCACCCCCCTCGTCGTGGTCCTCGGTCATCAGCGCTGCGGCGCCGTCAAGGCGGCGTACGAGTCCCTCCGTGACAACAAACCGCTGCCCGGCAACCTGCAGGCGATCGTCAAGGCCCTGCAGCCGGCGTACGAACAGGCGGCCCGGGAAGGCGGCGCCGACCCGGTCGAGACCATGGCCCGCGCCCAGGTCACGCTGACCGCGGCCGATCTGCGTTCCAACCAGGACCTGGCCCCACTCGTGGAGAAGGGCTCCCTCGCCGTGGTCGGCGCCTACTACTCGCTCGACACGGGCGCGGTGGAAGTCCTGTCCGGCACGCCCTGACCCGCCGGACGAGCCGTACGCGCCGGGGCGCCGTCCCCGCGGCCGGGGCGGCGTGGTGTCGTGCGGATGACGCAACGTCGGTGCGCGCGGCCTGTCGGGCGCAGCGTCATTTGACTGTTCCGCCGGCCTCCTCCCGGGCCCAGAGTGAGGTCCGGGGCGACGCCCGCCCGGAACGGGGGCGGAGCCGACGAGCAGGCGACGAGCCGACCGACAGGAAGAGTGCCCGCATGGCCAGGTCCGACATCAGTTTCGACAGCGCCGGCATCGAGATCGCCGCGCACCTGTACATCCCCGACGATCCGGCGCCCCGCCCGCTTGCGGCGCTGGTGGTC
The DNA here is from genome assembly GCF_055576085.1 of Kitasatospora sp. NPDC033851. Classification (NCBI taxonomy): domain Bacteria; kingdom Bacillati; phylum Actinomycetota; class Actinomycetes; order Kitasatosporales; family Streptomycetaceae; genus Kitasatospora; species Kitasatospora sp. NPDC033851. Next base: position 12,823 of record NZ_JBVIRL010000009.1, read on the forward strand.
GGCCACCCGGGCACGGGGGTGAAGGAACAGACCTCCGGCGCGTACGCGCGGCGGATGGCCGAGCGCGGGTTCGTCACCCTCGCCTTCGACGCGGCCCACCAGGGCGAGTCGGGGGGTCTGCCTCGAGGGCTGGAGGACCCGGCCCAGCGTGTGGAGGACTTCAAGGCCGCGGTGTCGTACCTGGTCACCCGTGAGGAGGTCGCCGAAGGGCGGATCGGCCTGCTCGGCATCTGCGCGTCCGGCGGCTACTCGCTGGCCGCCACCGGCGGTGACCGCCGGGTCCGGGCGGTGGCCGCCGTGTGCACCGCCGATCCCTCCCGCCAGTTCCGGCTGGGGGCCGACGGCGGCCAGGACCCGGCGGTCTTCCGGGCCCTGCTGGACGCGGCCGCCCGGGCCCGCACCGCCGCTGCCCGCGGCCAGGACCCCGGCGTGATGACGATGTTCCCGCAGACGGCCGAGCAGGCGGGCGCGCTCGGCGGCGAGCACGGCGCCGAGGGCTTCGAGTACTACTGCACTTCGCGCGGCGAGCACGAGCGGTCCGCGAAGTTCCTGGCCTGGGAGAGCATCGACAGGCTGGCCTGTTACGACCCGTTCTTCGCCGTCCCGCTGATCGGCCCCCGCCCGATGCTGCAGATCGTCGGCGAGCGTGCCGTCACCTCCTGGATGGCTGTCGAGGCGCACCAACGGGCCACCGGACCCAAGGAGTTGTACCGGATCGAGGGCGCGAGCCACGTCGACCTCTACGACCGGGAGGAGTACATCGACCCGACCGTCGACAAGCTGGCCGAGTTCTTCACGGTCCACCTGGGTGCCGAAAGCTGACCGCGGGCGGCGGCGGGCGGCGGGGGCGGCACGGGGTCGTCGCGAAGGGGCCGGCGTACGAGCTGCCGGCCCCGCTCGCGCTGCTCGCCCGCAGTTCGCCCCTCCCCCTCGCCGCCGCCTCACGGTGTCGGCCGTGGCGCGGACCTACTGGGCGGCGACCCAGCCCGGGAGGGTCGGCAGCACCGTTTCGGCGACCCGGCGCAGAGCGGCGTCGTCGGGGGCCTGGCCGTCCTGCCGGAAGACGGTGAACTCGTAGGCCCGGCCGCCGGGGTCCTTGGGATCCCACGCGACGACGATGTTCCGCGTGACGGGGCCGTCCCCGCCGGACTTCCCGTTCGAGGGGAAGAGTTTCAGCGCGTGACCGGAGTAGGTCACCGCGGGGTGACCGAGAACGGTGGCCCGCTCGGCGTGGAACTGCTGGGTGTCGGCCATCGACCAGACCGAGGTCTGACTGTCCGAGACGCCGACGACACTGCGCTGCAGGCGCACCTCCGCCATCGCCACCCCGTTGGCGAAGGTCCCGGGCTGCGCGGTCGAGACGTGGTCGTCCGGCGTGCCGAGCAGGGTCGGCAGATCAGGGCGGTTGAGCGCGGCGCACAGCGCCTGGTACGCCGCCGCGGGGTCGTTGGGTCCGGGCCCGCTGCATGTCGCCGGCGTGCGGTTCTCCTTGAGGACGCCCAGCCCCCACAGGGCGGCCAGGGTGCCGAAGGCCAGCACCGACGCAACCGCCGCGACCACCACGACGCGGTTCGTTCTGTCGTGGTCCTTGCCGGTTTCCATCTTGGGATCCCCCTCCCCGGAACGCTCGTCCTCGGCCACTCGGGGAGCCGTGAGCGGAGACGATCTTACGGTGCCGCGCTAGCGCCACGACCACGAGGTCCGCCGACACCCGACCCCCTGACCTGCGCGGTCATGGGTTCCCTGCCTCCGCCACCGGAACCGGGGACAGTGCGGCCGGGGACGGTGGAGTCGGGGGCGGTGGGGCCGGGGCGGTGCGGCCGGGGCGGTGGGGCCTGGGCGGTGGGGCCTGGGCGGTGGAGTCCGCTCAGGGGGTCGTCGCGGGGACGAGGTGGTCGAGCCCCTGCGCGCTGGCCGTCGCGGCTTCGATCGAGCGCGGCAGCATGACGCTCTCGTAGGCGCGGACGGCGTCGTCGACGCCGGCTTCGGTCACGAGGGCGTGGGCGAGGTCGGAGCCGTCGAGCATGGCGAGGTTGGCGCCCAGCCCGACCGGGGGCATCAGGTGTGCGGCGTCGCCGAGCAGCGTGACGCCGGGAACGTGCTCCCAGGTGTGCGAGGCGGGCAGGACGAACAGGGGCCGGTTGACGTATCCGTTGTCGCTGTCGCGCAGGAGGTAGCGCAGGCTCTCGTCCCAGCCGTCGAACATCCCCAGCAGGTGGGTGCGTACGGCCTGCCGGTCGCCGAGGTCGACACCGGCGGCCGCGTGCCAGTCCTGCGGCGCGCGCAGCGCGATGTAGGCGCGGATGTGGCCGTTGCTGTTGCGCTGGGCGACCAGGGTCCGGCCGGTTCCCTTGGCCAGCATCGATCCGTTGCCGACCAGCCGCGCGAGGTCGCGGTGGCGGGTGTCGCAGTGGTCGAATCCGGTCTCGACGAAGGTGACGCCGGTGTAGCCGGGTGCGGCGTGCGACAGGGCCGGGCGTACGCGCGACCAGGCGCCGTCGGCGCCGACCACCAGGTCGAAGTCCTCGGCGGTGCCGTCGGCGAGGAGCAGTCGGCAGGTGCCGTCCGGCAGCGGGGTGACCCCACGGACGGCGCGGTCCCACCGCACGGTGCCCTCGGTGATCGAGTCCAGGAGCAGACCGCGCAGTTGGCCCCGGTCGATCTCGGGGCGGCCGCCGTCGGCGGAGGGCCCCTGCTGCGCGATGAGGGCGCCGGTGGCGAAGTCGAGGACGCGCCACTCGTCTCCCTCGGGGCGGGCAAGGGCGTGGAACCGGTCGAGAAGTCCCGCCGAGCGCAGGGCGGCCTGGCCGGTGTCGGGGTGCATGTCGAGGGTGCCGCCCTGGGGGCGGGCGTCGGCGGATGCCTCGCGTTCGAAGACGGTGACGGAGCGGCCGTGCTGCTGGAGGACTCGGGCGCAGGTGAGGCCGCCGAGGCCGGCGCCGACGATCGCGATGCGGGGGTCACGGGCAGAGTTCACGGGAGTGTCCTTCGGGAGGTGGATGAGTTGCCGGGAGCCCGGCACCACCAAGAAACCACACTCACTAAAAAAGCACAATGACTAAACTTTTGCAGTGGATGCACCATGGGGTACGGTGGGCGAGTGACCGAACCGACCGAACCGACCGGGCGCCGCGAGCGCAAGAAGGCCCAGACCCGCCAGTCCCTGGCCGACGCCGCACTCGAGCTTTTCCTCGAACACGGCTACGACCAGGTCGGCGTCAAGGACATCGCCGACGCCGCCGACGTCTCGGTGACCACCCTGTTCAAGCACTTCTCCGGCAAGGAAGCCCTGGTCTTCGACCAGGACGACGACCTGGAAGCATCCCTCGTCGCCGCCGTACGCGAACGCCCCCCGGGCCGGTCCATCCCGCAGGCGCTGCGCGAGCACCTCCTGCTGAAGCAGACCCAGCTCTCCATCCACGCCGCGGACCCGCGATTCGCCGACTTCACCCGCCTGGTGGAGGACACCCCCGCACTGCGCGACTACGCCCACCGCATGTGGACCCGCCACGAAGCCGCCCTGACCCGGGCCATCGCCGAGGCCGTGGGCGCACCCGAGGACGACGTCAGCTGCGCCGCCCTGGCCCGCTTCGCCCTCGAGGCCCGCGGCCTCATCCTGCGCCACGCCGAACCGCGCCGAGCCGCCGACGAAGCCTTCGCACTCCTCGAACACGGCTGGGCAGCCTCCCACCCGGGCAACTGACCCGCTCCGCGAAAAGCCCCGGCGGGCCCGGCTACGGCTACGGCTACGGCTACGGCTACGGCAATCGAAACCCGCCACTGACACCCGATCGGGGCCCGCAAGGCGGGGCCAACGTGCGCCGCCCGCTGCCGGTGTACCCTCACACTCAAGGTGAAACGGGGATCAGTCCCCGATTCGCGGCCAGGGGAGAGGAGTGCCATGAACGGGACGGCGCTGGTGCTGGGCGGCGGCGGACCGGTCGGCGGTGCGTGGCTGACCGGCGTACTCGCGGGCCTCGCCGACGGCGGAATCGACCTGACGGCCGCCGACACCGTCATCGGCACCTCGGCCGGAGCCGTCTTCGGCGCCCGCCTCGCGAGCGGCGAACCCGCCCGCGACCTGTACGAACGTCAACTGGCCGGCCTCGACCGGGTCGAGATGGGTGTCACCGCCGCACAGACCCTGCGCTTCCTGTGGGCGGCCCTCGCCACCCGCGACCCGGAACGCTCCGTCCGGCGCCTGGGCCACGCCGCCCTGACCGCGCGCACCACCCCCGCCCACGACCTCCACGACACCATACGCACCCTGCTGCGCGACGCCACCGCCTGGCCCGCGCAGACGACGCTGCGCATCACCGCCGTGGACGCGGAGACCGGCAGCGTCGAAGCCTTCGACGCGGGCTCCGGCCTCGACCTCGCCGACGCGGTCGCCGCCAGCTGCGCCGTCCCGCTGGTCTGGCCGCCCACCACCGCCCTCGGGCGACGATGGATCGACGGCGGCACCCGCTCCACCGGCAACCTCCAACTGGCCGCCGGCCACCGGCAGGTGCTGGCCGTCTCGCCCGTGCCCACCGCTGTCGGGCCGCACCCCAGCGCCCAGCAGCAGACAATGGAACTGCGCGCCGCCGGCGCGCGCACCACCCTGATCACCCCTGACACCGACGCCCGCCGCGCCATGGGACGCGACCTGACCGCCAACGCCCGGCGCCCCGCCGCCGCCCGCGCCGGCCACCGGCAGGGCACGGCCCTCGCCGCCTCGCTCGCCCGCACCTGGCCGGCGCGGCGCACGACCGGGGAGTGAGCGGCGGGGCGGATAACGGCGACGCCAACCGATCGGGCCGCCGCCCCGCCCTGCGGCACCGACGGCTGGAGCGTCAGCCGACGCGCAGCGTGAGGACCGCGGTGTGCACGCGTCCGTCGGTCTGGAACTGCAGGAAGACCCGCCAGTTCCCGGGCCTGCCAAGCAGGGCGTAGAAGGTCAGCGTCGGCCCGCCGTGATCCCCGTTGACGCGGGTGATGGGGTGGAGGTGGGCCAGCGCCTGGTCCCCCTCGTGGAAGGCGCTGAGGTGGGCGTAGCTGTCGAGGTACGGCTGCAGGTCGGTGACCGGTCGGCCGTCCTCGCTGATCGTGACGGTGAGCGGGCCTGCCCGACCGGCCGTCAGGTCGCCCCGGACGGCGACGGTGTACCCGTCGACCGTGGTGCTGTCGGTGACGGCGGGCAGAGGCGCCGGGGCCGCGTCGCCGGGCACCGTCACGGTGCGGCTGAGGACGAATTCGCTGCCCTTGCGGGGGCCGGTGTTCGGTGTGAAGGAGGCGTACAGCCGCCAGTCGCCCGGTTCGAGGGCAGCCAGGTCGGCGGCCCAGGTGCCGTCGGCGGCCATCGTGGGGTGAAGGTGCTGGTAGCCGGTGAGGTCCGAGCGGATCGCATAGAAGTGCAGTTGCTTGCCCTGGACTTCGGCGAAGTCGGTGACCGGCTTTCCGTCCGGCCCGACGACGGTGAACGGATAGCTCACCGCCTGGCCGGCCGGGAGTCCGGTGGCCCGCGAGTCGAGGCGGTAGCCGTCGCTCTCGGCGGCGAGCCCCTCTCCGGCCGGCATGCCGGGCATCCCCGCTGCGCCGGTCACGCCGGGTGTCGCCGTCGTGCCGTGGTCCATACCCGGCATTCCGGAGTGCTCGGTGTGCGCGGAGTTCGCGGAGTTCGCGGAGTTCGCGGAGTTCGCGGAGTTCGCGGAGTTCGCGGAGTTCGCGGACGAGCTTCGCGCAGGCAGCACGAGCAGGGCGATCGAACCGACGGCCAGCACGAGGGAACAGGCCCAGAGGAAGCGGTGTCCCATCCAACGATTGCTCACTGCGAACCTTTCCTGCGCCCTTCGGCCGATCAGGCCGCGATGCCCAGGAGATCCGGAAGGCCCGGCATCGATAACGGAAAGTCGATGCCTTCGCGGGGGCGGCCTTCGCGGGGGCGGCCATGGTGAAGAGTCCACCGGCAGCCGGGAGGTGTTCGGCCCCCCTTCAACCCGCTGGGCCTGTGCCCTGCCTACCGTCCCAGCTGGTCCGCCAGGGCCTCGATGGTGCGCCGCCTCGGGGTGAGGGCCGCGACCGCCGATCCGTCCGCGAAGTGCAGCCGGAACCGGGCCATCGCCTGCAGCCTCGGACGGCGTTCGATTCGCGTGACCAGGTGGCGCGGTACGTGCCACAACACCTCGCCGGCCTTCCGGATGTCGCGCGCCGAGACGAACGCGACGCGCCGGTCGGTGACCACGAGCAGCTTGTGGATCGCCGTACCGGCACCGGTCGGGAAGCCGTGCGCCAGGCTGCCCGTCTCGCCCGCGACCGCGCCGACCCTCGCCAGCCTGTTCCCGAGTTTCGCGCCCGCCCCGTCCCCCAGGCCCTTGGCCCCGGCCACCGGGTAGACGGTAGCCACGTCCAGCGTCCGCTCGCCCGCTTCCAAGAGCGGTTCCACGGCCTGGCGGTAACGGTTCACCAATTTGTCGGTCATTCGCTCAGGCTAGCGAAGATCACGAGCCGGCCGACCACCCGTACGGCGCTGCCCCGATCCCCGTGAAACGAACGGCTACCAGCGACTACGACCGGCTACCAGTGGCTGCGAGCAGCTACCAGCGGCTTACGACCGGCCCGTCGGGTTCCGGAACGCGCGGTCGGCGGGGCCCGGCACGAGGGGGGCGATGACGTGCTGGGTCGGGTTGGTGGTGTCGTCGGCGCCGTCGTCCGAGTTCACCGAGGTGGTGATCGAGCTCGTCGCCCAGGAGACCACGCCGAGGAGGATGAAGACGACGAGCAGGCCGCGTCCGGCGCCGCTCAGGACGAGCGGGCGGGTGGCCGACACCGGGCCGTCCGGCTCGCTGCCCGGCTCCTCGCCGAACAGGCGCTTGGGGTAGGCGGAGGAGAGCATCACGAAGTAGGCGGTACAGCGCATCCGGTAGCGCAGGATCGCGGTCGTCGCCTCGTACAGCGGCTGCGGCATCCGGCCGAGGACCAGCACCACGAGCCAGATCACGAACGACACCATCCACCAGCCCGCGTACAGCAGGCCCTGCACGATCGCGGCGGGGATGACGAGGATGATGCGGAAGAGGACGGCGAGCCGGTTCAGCTCGCCCGGCCGCAGTCCGACCTGCACGGGGTGGTCGGGGGCGTCGAACCGGAACGGCGGGTAGCGGTCCACGGTGAGCATCAGGTAGGCGGCGAAGCGGGTCTCGTACGGAACGAACGCGGTGAGGTAGTCCACCGCGAAGCCGGGCAGCCGGCCGAGCACCAGCGCGCCGAACCAGCCGATGACGGCGACGAAGAACGCCACCACCGACAGCACCCACACCACCACGAACTGGGGGATCAGCAGCAGCACGCGCAGCAGCACCGTCCAACGGTTCTGTGCACCGGCCGCCGGCATGTCCAGCACCGGGAGCCACTCACGGCTGACGGGGGCGGGGGGTGCCTGCCACATCCGGGCCTCCACGGTCTCGGGACGACGGGGCCCGGAGGTCGGACGGCCGGGCGTCCTCCGAAGATCGCAGCACCCCGCCCGGCCCGCGCGCCACGCTGCGCCGGACGGGTCAGCGCTTCGCAACCTGCGGGGGCCGGGTCAGTCGGGCGAGCCCGACCAGATGACGTTCTTGCGCTGCAGCCCGGAGCCGTAGTTGAACTCGACGGTGAAGGGATCCGCCGCGCCGATCGGCAGGGCGTACGCGGACAGGCCGGTCGCCTCCTGGCCCGGCGACAGGGAGCCGGCGAGGACCTTCAGCCGGTTGCTCCCGTCGATCAGCGAGTAGACGAGGCCGCCCTTGGCGTCCCTGACGAACGGCATGCCCGATCCGTACAGGGAGAGCTCCTGGGATCCGGTGTTGACGACGGTGATCTTCACCTGGATGATCCTGGCGTTCTTGGGGGCCTCGAACACCGTCTCGCTCGGCACGTACGGCACCGGCGCGGCCATCGTGACCTTCAGCCCGTCCCCGTACGTGTAGGACTGGCCGAACGACAGGCGCCGGGCCCGCTCGTCCGCGGCCGCCTTCTCCCGCTCGGCCTCGACCCTCTTCTGCTCGGCCTCGACCCGCTCCTTCTCCTTCGCCGCCCGTTCCCGGGCGGCCTGGATCGCGGCCTCGGCGCGAGCGCGTGCGGCATCCGCCTCCGCCCGCCGCTCCTCGTTGACCGCCTGCACCCGTACCACGACGAACGCCCCGGCACCGACCGAGACCAGCAGGCCGGTGACACCCAGGATCACGCCCGCGAGCGCATTCGCCCGGTTGGTCGCCACGCCCTTGCGCACGTGGCCCAGGCCGATGGCACCGAAGACCACGGCGAGCAGGGCCGGCAGCCAGGACAGCCAGAACAGGACGACGGCGAGGCCGAGGACCGTACCGACGATCCCGAGCACCATCGCCGCGGTGCCCAGGCCGTTGCGGGGCTGCGGCGCCGGCATCGGATACGGCGGCCAGTACGGCACACCCGGGGCCTGCCCGGGGGCAGCGGCAGGGGCCGGGACCTCTCCGGGGGCCGCGGCAGGTACGGCAGCAGTCGCGACGGCAGGCGTAGGCGTAGGCGTAGGCGCAGGGACCGTGGCCCCGCCCGGCGCCGGAGACTTGCCCTGACCCGGGTCCGGCGGCGCCCACGGGTTGCTGTCGGCCGACCCCTCGGCAGACTGCGGGCTGCTGTCGGCCGACCCCTCGGCAGACTGCGGGCTGTCGGGCGGGACGGAAACGGTCATACGGGATCCTTCGAGAACGTTCAGATGACGAGCGGCCGTCCAGCCCCGGGTCGAGGTCTTCCTGACGCCCCGGCGACGGCGGCCCCGGCCTCCCCGCGAGAGCGGTCACCAGCCCGGGCCGCACCCGCACGCCGGCACCCCCGGGACGGGACACCACCAGGGCCGGCGCGTGATCAACATACAGGCGCCCGGAAACGGCCCCCACACCGCGGTCCGCAGCCCGACCCAGGACCCGCAGGCGAGGTTCGTCGGCGCCCGACCGGTCAGGTAGCGCGGCGGTTGACCCCGTGGAAGCCGAGCCCGGTGAGCGCGGCGCCCGCGAGGAGGTAGAGCGCGGCGTGGTTCAGCGTGGTCGCGTCGAGCCGGATGAGGCGAACCAGCTACTCGTGACGACGCCGCCATGACGGCAGCGACGTCGTATCCATGCCATCCGCCCGCCGCCACTGAACGACGCTTCGCAATCCGCGCACGACTGACAGCGAAGCGTCATATCGGCGCGGCTTGCCACAGCGCCTGCCGATCACTCAGTTCAGCACCACGGGCGCGACAATCAGCGGCCGGCCATGGAAGGGATCCGATGGAGAAGGCCACGACCGAACGTACTGTGAACGGCGGTCCCTCGCTGCCCGGGGGCGGGATGCGGCGGGTTGCCCAGGCCCGGTCGGGTAGGCGGTCGGGCCTGGCTGAGTACCCGTACTCAGGCCGGGCGGCCGGGTCCGGCCGGAGCATGGGGGCATGCAACCAGCAGCGATACCGAGGATCGGCATCACCGCCGTCGGCTCCCATCTGCCGGCCCGCCGGCTCACCTCCGGGCAGCTCCAGGACGAGGTCACCGCGGGCGGCCGACTGGCCCTGCCGGAGCGGATGTTCGAGAAGGCGACCGGCATCCGCACCCGGCACTTCGCCGGCGACGACGAGTTCGCCTCCACCCTTGCCGTCGGCGCGGCGCGGCGCGCGCTCGCCGCTCGCGGGCTGCAGCCGCAAGACGTGGACCTGCTGCTGTTCGCCTCCGCCACCCGGGACGTGTGCGAGCCGGCCACCGCGCACATCGTGCAGGCCGAACTCGGCACGCGTGCGCACGCGTTGGACGTCAGCAACGCCTGCAACAGCTTCCTCAACGGGATCGACCTGGCCCGCGCGATGATCCTGGCCGGACGGGCCCGGCGCGCGCTGGTCGTCACCGGCGAGACGCCCAGCCGGGCGATGCGCCGCACGCCGTCCTCCCCGCAGGAGGTCCGGGACGGCTTCGCCGGCTACACCTTCGGCGACGCCGGGGCGGCCGTCGTCGTCGAGGCCGTGGAGCACGGCGGCATCCTGGAGGTCGAGACCGCCACCGCCTCGGAGCACTGGGAGGCCGGCGGCATCCCCGGCGGCGGCTCCCGGCACCCGCGCGGCGACGAGCACAGCTACTTCCGGGGCGGCGGCAAGGAGCTGCGCGGCATCTTCGAGGAGATCGGCCCCGCCGTCCTGGCCCGGCTCGCCGCCCGCACCGGCCTCGGCTGGGACGACTACGCCCGGGTCCTGGTGCACCAGGTGACGGTCCCGTACCTGGAGCGCTTCGTCGAGCTGACCGGGGTGCCGCCGGAGAAGCTGGTGCTCACCGTGCCGGAGCTCGGCAACATCGCCAGCGCCACGCTGGGCGTGCAACTCGACCGGATTCGCGGCACGTTGGCGCCCGGCGACAAGGTCCTGCTGGTCGGGCTCGGCGGCGGCGTCAGCCTGATGGCCGTGGTCTGGGAAGCGTCGTGAGGACCGACCTGTGGGTGGTGGTCCCCGCCTTCCAGGAGGAGGCCCGGATCGGGGGCGTGCTGCGCGCCCTCGCCGCCCAGCGCGACCGCGACTTCACCCTGCTCGTCGCCGACAACGGCTCCACCGACGGCACCGTCGCCGCCGTCCGCGCCTTCGCCGCCCACGCGCCGTTCCCGGTCGAGGTGGTGGTCGAGCCGGACAAGGGCGTCGGCTCGGCGGTGGACACCGCCTTCCGCCACGCCATCGCCCGCGGCGCCGCCCTGCTCGCCCGCACCGACGCGGACTGCCTGCCCGAACCCGGCTGGACGGCCGCGGCCCGGGCCGCTCTGGTCGCCTCCGGCGGCCTGGTCTGCGGCCGGGTCACCGCCCGCCGCGACGAGCACGGGCCGGCCGGGAGCGCGGTGTTCCTGGTCCTGGTCGCGCTCGGCGCCTTCTTCGGCCGGATCCGGCCCGCCCACCGCCGCCGGCACGGCTACCTGACGCCGTACCGGATGCACGCGGGCAACAACATGGCGATCACCGCCGAGCTGTACCTGGCCGTCGGCGGCATGCCCCGCCGGCCCTCCCCCACCGACCGGGCGTTCCTCAACACGGTCCGCCGCCACACCACGGCGGTGGTGCGCCGCCGCGACATGGTGGTGCAGAACTCCACCCGGCGGATCCGCGCGTACGGCGTGGTGGGCACCGCCCGCTGGTACCTGGAACGCGGCGCCGACCCGCGCCCCGTCGACGTCCGCTGAACCGGCCGGTGACAGTCGGCGATAGCCGATGACTGCTGGTGACCGGCGGTTTCCGCCGCCCCGACGTACGCCGTCCCGACGTCCGTCCTGCCGATCCCGCGCCCCGAAAGCAGCCCCTGCCGTGCTCGACCGCCTCGCCCACGTCCTGCGCACCGACCACCCCGACCGGCCCGCCGTCCTGCGCCACACCCGAACCGGCGCCATCCGACCGGTGATCCGCCGCGGCGAACTCGCCGACCTGGCCGACGGCTACGCCGCCGCGCTGCACGCCCACGGCCTGGGCCCCGGCGCGACCGTCGGCGTCGCCGTCCGCCCGGGGCCGCGCGCGCTCGCCGTCATGCTCGCCGCACACCGGCTGGGCCTGCGCATCGCCGTCCTCGACCCGACCGCCGGGCCCGACGTGCTCGCCGCCCGGCTCGCCCTGGCCCGCCCCGATCTCGTCCTCGCCGACGCGGCCGCCCAGGCCGTGGCCGGCTGGGCCGGGCCCTTCGCCCGCCGCGCCGACCTGGCGCTGCCCTGCCTCGCCGCGCTCGGGCCGGTCGCCACCCTGGGCCGCCGGCTGCCCGGCTGCGCACCGCGCCTGCGCCCGGCCGGTACCGCCCCGCCCACCGCTCCCCCGCCGGGCGACGACGACGACCGCAACGGAGACGCGGTGATCGTCTTCACCTCCGGCACCACCGCCCGTCCGCGCGCCGTCGTGCACACCCGGGACGGCCTGGCCGCCGGGCTGCGCACCGTCGCCGACCTGGTCGACCCGCGCCCCGGGACGGTCGTCCTCGGCGGGACCTTCTTCGTCCTCGTCCCGGCACTCGCCGCAGGCGCCGCCGTCGTCCTGCCCGCCCGTCGCCCCGCCGCGCTCGGCCGCCAGCTCGCCCGGCTCGCCCCCGCCCACACCTATCTCACCCCGCCGCAGCTGCGCGCCGCCCTCGCCGCCGGGGCCCGCTTCACCGGCCGGGTCTGGACCGGCTCCGCCCCCGCCGACGCCGGCCTGCTGCGCCGCGTCAAGCAGTCCGGCGCCCACCAGGCCTGGAGCGTCTACGCGTTGACCGAACTGTTCCCCGCCGCCGCGGTCGAGGAGGCGGAGAAGAGTGCGCACGGCGGGGACGGCGACCTGGTCGGCGCACCCCTGCCCGGCGTCCGCGCCCGCATCGACACCAACACCGGCACCGGCACCGGCGGTGAACTGCTGCTCACCGGCCCCGGCGCCCGGCACCGCTACCTCGGCGAGGAGCCCGACCCCTGGGTGCGCACCGGCGACCGCGCCGCCCTCACCCCGGACGGCCGCATCGTGCTCGCCGGACGCCTCAAGGACATGGTGCTGCGCCGCGCCGAGAACATCTACCCCGGCCTGTACGAACCCGCGCTGCACCTGCCGGGCGTCGAACTCGCCGTCCTGGTCGGCGTGCCGGCCGGGGACGGCGACGAGCGGCTGGTCGCCCTGGTCCAGCCGGCCCCGGGCACCGACCCGCGACGGCTGCGCGAGGACCTGCGTCGGCCGCTCGACCGGATGAGCGCGGCCCGGCCCGACGCCGTCCTGTTCGGCGAGGTCCCGCTCGCCGGCCGCTCCCGCAAGCCCGACCGCGCGGCGGCCGCCGCGCACTGCGCCCGGGAGTTGGCCCGGTGACCCACCAGCCGACCGACCAGACGACCCAGCCGACCCACCAGCCGACCCACCAGCCGACCCAGCCGCCGTCCGACCAGCCAACCCGTCCGATGCCCCCACCCGCCGCCGCCCGCCGGGCCCGCCTCCGCGACCGCCGGGTCTACCTGCGCAGCCACCCGGTGCTCTTCGCCCTGCTCGCCGCCACCCGCCGCCGCCCGGTGGTCCGGCTCGGCCGAACCGTGCTCGTGCACGGCGGCGAGGCCTACCGCGAGGCACTCACTCGGGTGCCGCTGGACCGCACCGCACCCGGCACCACCGGCGGCGCGGCGGCCGAACTCACCGACGGCGGCCTCCTGTTCGACCAGGACGGCGCCGAGCACCGCGTCGCCCGCCGCACCCTGGCCGGCGGGCTCAACGCCGCCGCGCAGCAGCGGATCCGCCCCCACTGGCAGGCGTTGCTCACCAGACGGATCCCGGACCTGGCCGACGGCGAGCTCGAACTCGTCGCCCTGGCCCGCGAACTGGCCGGTGTCACGACCGCCGCCCTGACCGGCGCGACGGGCTGCCCGCACCAGCTCGCCCACGCCGCGGCCGAGGCCGCCGCCCACGCCGCCCGCGACCACCTCCCCGGCCCCCGTCTCCGCCTGCGCCTCCGCCGCGGCGGCCCGGGCACGGCCGACGCCGCGGCCCGGCTCACCGCCCTGCTACCCGACGCGCGCGACGCCATGGTGGCCGTCGCCGCCGTGAACACCACCGTGGCCGCCCTGCCCCGGGCGGTCGCCTGGTGCGCCGACGCCGGGCTCTGGCCGGCCGTGAGCGAGGCGACCGCGCCGCGCCTGGCCGCCGAACTCCTGCGCCTGACCGCGCCGTCCCCGCTGCTGCCCCGGGTCGCCGCCGCCGACGCCACGCTCGCCGGGCACCCCGTACGGGCCGGCGACCGGCTGATCCTGGTCGCCCGGCACGCCGCCGGGGCCCACCTCCGCACCCCTGCCTACGACCCGTCCGCCGGCCACGCCACCGATCCAGCCGCCCAGCCCGCCGCCCACGCCACCGACCCGGCCGCCGCCCAGGCCGTCTTCGGCGCCGGACCGCACGCCTGCCCCGGTGCGGGCCTGGCCCGCACCCAACTCGCCGACGTGCTCCTCGCGTTGGCTCCTCACCGGCCGGTCGTCACCCGCGCCCGGGTCGACTGCCGATCCGCCCTGCCCGGCTACGCCGAACTCACCCTCCGACGGGGAAGGCCCTGATGCGCGTCTCGATCACCGGCGCGACCGGCTTCTGCGGCGCCCACCTCGCCCGCACCGCTGCCGCCCTGGGCCTGGACGTCACCTGCCACGGCCGCCGCCCCGGCCCGGTCGGCCGCCACTCCCCCTGGGACGCCACCGCGGGCGAACCCGACTTCACCGGCGCCGACCTCGTCGTCCACTGTGCCGCCGCCGTCGCCGACCTGCCCCCGGGTCACCCCGCCGAAGCCCACCAGCACGCCGTCAACGTCACCGGCACCGAGCGCGTCCTGCGCGCCGCCGCCGGCCGCCCCCTCGTCCACGTCAGCAGCGCCAGCGTCTACGACCCGCGCACCACCGGGAGAACAACACCCGCCCTCACCGAGGACCACCCCACCACCGCCGGCCACCTCAACGCCTACGGCCGCACCAAGGCCGCCGCCGAACGACTCGCCCTCGCGGCCGGCGCCGTCGTCCTGCGCCCCCGCGCCGTCTACGGGTACGGCGACCCCCACCTCGTCCCGCAACTGCTCGTCCGCGCTCGGCACGGCGTGCTGCCACTGCCCGGCCCCGACATCCCGCTCAGCCTGACCGCCGTCGCCAACCTCACCGACGCCTGCCTGGCCGCCCTCGGCCTCACCGGCACCCCGCCCTGGCCGCCCGGCGCCTACAACATCGCCGATGCCACCCCCTACCGCCGCGACGACGCCCTACGCCACGTCCTCACCGCCCACCGCCTCCCCGCCCGCATCGCCCACCTCCCCGCCCCTCTTGCCCGCCTCGCCGCCCGTACCGGCCGCGTCCCCGGCCTCACTCCCTACACCGTCGACCTCCTCACCCGCGGCGTCGTCCTCGACCTCACCCGCGCCCACGCCCAGGGCTGGCACCCCGCCCACGGCCTCGCCGACTACCGCTGCCCCCGCCTCGACCGCTGATCGGGCCGAAGGGACAGCGCCCCGACGGGTCCGTCGGCGTGGGGTCGAGGGGGAGCGGCCGGGGCGTCGCATAGTCGGAAGGCCGATGACACCTTCCGATCATGAGACGAGACGATGATGCGTCTGCCCCGCCGACCGGCCGTCACCATGGCCGTCGCGCTGCTCCTCGCCCCCGCAGGCTGCGGCTCCCCGACGGCGCCGTCGGCGGCCGGCCGGAGCCCCACCGTCGCTGCGCCCGCCGGTGCCACCGCCACCCCGTCCCCGACCGGGCCGCGGGCGTTCACCCTGGTCGCCACCGGCGACGTGCTGCCGCACACCGAGATCATCCGGCAGGCCAAGGAGGACGCCGGCGGGGACGGATACGACTTCCGCCCGATGTTCGCCGACGTCAAACCGCTGATCAGCGGCGCGGACCTCGCCATCTGCCACATGGAGACCGTCTACGGCGCCGACGGCGGGCCGTTCACCGGCTACCCGGCGTTCAAATCTCCGCCGCAGGTCGCTGCCGCCCTCAAGGACGCCGGCTACACCGCCTGTGACACCGCCTCCAACCACACCCTCGACGACGGCCCGGACGGCATCCGGCGCACGCTCGACGCCATGGACGCCGTGGGCCTGGCGCACACCGGCTCCGCCCGCGACGAGGCCGAGGCCGGAAGGCCCGCGCTGCTCCGGGCCGGCGGCGCCACCGTCGCGCACCTCGCCTACACCTACGGCACCAACGGAATTCCGCTGCCCACAGGCCGGCCCTGGGCGGTGAACCTGATCGACCGGGACCGGATGCTCGCCGACGCGCGCGCCGCCCGGGCGAGCGGTGCGGACCTCGTGGTGGTGAGCATCCACTGGGGCACCGAGTGGCAGGACGCGCCGAACGACCAGCAGCTCACGCTGGCCCGCGAACTGGCCGCCGGGCAGGGCGCGGGCCGGCCCGACATCGACCTGATCCTCGGCACCCACGCCCACATCCCGCAGGCCTACGAGAAGATCAACGACACCTGGACGGTGTACGGCCTCGGCGACCAGCTCGCCGGGCACATGTTCACCTACGACGGCGCCGAGGATCCACGCGGCAACTGGAGCTCCATCGCCCGGTTCACCTTCGCCCCGCCGGGCGCGCAGGGGCAGCGGTGGACGGTCGCCAAAGCCGAGTTCATCCCCCAGGTGACGGACCTCGGGCCGCCCTACCGCGTCCTCGACCTACGCCAGGCCGCCCGCCGCAACCCCGGCCGCGCCGACTACGCCCGGGCCCTGGAGCACATCCGCTCGGCGGTGCTCAGCCGGGGCGCCGCCACGTCGGGGCTGGCCATGGTCCCCTGAACCCGGTGGCGGCCCGCGGGCCGCTATTGCTTTCCGGCAGGGTGGAGTGGATGAGCCTTTCAGCTACTGAAGCGACCGAGTTCCGGAGGTGGTGTTCACACCGACGGCGGACGGCATTCGAACCCGAGAGCCACGGATCGACGGTGCGGGATCGGCGTCCCGGTGCCGGGCGGCACGGGCCCGGAGGTCGACGACTGCTCCGCCCGCACCAACCCGGCCGCCGACACCGGCGGTCCCGCTTGGTTCGAGACCGCGTCGGGAGGAGAATGATCAGGTGCCGGAGCCGAGCTGAGGCTGCGGTCGGCGTGGCTCTCATGCCGTGGATTGAGACGAGGGACAGCACCGATGGCAACAGGCGTTGTGAAGTGGTTCAACGCGGAGAAGGGCTTCGGCTTCATCCAGCAGGACGATGGCGGCCCGGACGTGTTCGTCCACTTCTCCGCGATCCAGGGGTCGGGCTTCAAGGAACTGGTCGAGGGCGAGGCCGTCGAGTACGGCCTCGTGCAGGGTCCCAAGGGGCCACAGGCGGAGAACGTCACCCGTATCAGCTAGGGATCTTCGACCGGGCCGGAATGCCTGGTCAGGGCCCGTGCACAAGGCACAGGGGTGTCCTCGAAGCCGTCCGACGGCTTCGAGGACACCCCTGCGTGTTGTGGGGCGGGCAGCGGCAGGGCGCCGGCCCGGCCCGGCCCGGGAAGCGTGCGCGGCAGCGTCAGTGGCCCGCGCCGGGGCTGCGGTCGTCCAGCACCACCCGGGGCCGATTGTCCGGGCCGTCCGGCGTGCCCGTTCCCGGCCGGGTCGCATTGACGACCTCGGCGATCCGCTCGTACGCGGTCACGGCCAGCGACCACGTCTCGATGCTGCGCTCGGCGTCCAGGCCCCGGTGCACCGTCGTGTGCAGGGCGTTGAGCAGCGCGACCGCACTGCGGCCGGACAGGACGGTGTCGGGGTGCTTGTCGAGGTCGGTGCCGCCTCGTTCCCAGTCGCGGCGCTGGTCGCGGTCGGTGCCGGCCGGGTCGGTGAAGTGCGGGTTTCGGTCGTCGGTGCCTGCGGTGCGGACCTGACCGGCGAGGAAGTCCCAGGTGTGCGGGTGGCAGGCGATGACGAGCTTGTGGACGGCCGAGGCCTTGCGCAGGGTGGCGACGTGGGCGGGCCAGGCCATCGTGGGCGGGATGAGGTCGCTGGTGCCACCCGCCGGCGGCCGCAGCGGAGCCCCGGCCGTGGTGGTGCGGGCCTGCTCCGGCGCGGCCGACGTGTCGGCGGCCGGTTCCTGGGGCGCGGGGGAAGCGTGGAGTTGCTCGGCCAGGACCTGCCGGATGTAGTCGCGTACGGCCGGGGGGACGTCTTCGGCGCCGGGCCGGGGGGTGGGCTCGGTCATGGCTGGTTCCTCCGTGCTGGTGGTGATGGTGGTCGGGTCCGGGGCGGGGCCCGGAACGGAGTCGTCGGCCTCGAGGCGGGCGGGGACGAGGTCCTGCTCGTCGAAGGCACCGGGGCCGGGTTGCGCCGCGGTGGCGTCGGGTTCCACCAGCTGCTGCTGCGCGGCTGGTGCGCCGAGGCGATCGGGGTGGCCGGGGTGACCGGCCTGAGCGAGGTCGAGGCGGGCCTGGGCGAGGTCGGCGAGGAGTTCCTCGATGCGGTGCTGCTGCGCGGAGTTGTCCTTGCGGAGCTTGGCGGCCTCGGTCTGCTCGGCGCGCAGGACTCCGATGAACCGGTCGCCGTGCTCGGTCAGTTCGGCCCGAACGGAGGCGAGCAGTCCGCTGATCATCTCCTGGTACCGGGCGGGGAGCCCGTCCAGTTGCGTGCGGACTTCGGACAACTCGGTGACCAGCGATTCGACGTTCCGGCCGGTCTTCGTTACGGGCACTGGCTCTCCCGGGTATCGCGGGCCTTCCCTCGGCCGCGGCGCACTCAGGGTGGCGGTCCGGCTGAGCGCCTTTCCCGAAGATCGGACGGTCTGTCCGGAACACGATCGACTACTGTCCGAAAGCGCCTGGCTACCGAACGATTGTGCGGCGAGGCGTCGATCCTGGACAACGCACGGCGGATCCCGCTCGCCCGCTCGGCCGGACCGTTCGCGTCACCGGGCGGCCCGCAGAAGTTGGCCACTCGGCCGACGGCTGCCTGCCATCATCCCGCTGAGTCCCAGGCCTGTGCCCGGGACGTGAGGCGATGGAGGGGCGCGATGGACGCGCGGATCAGGATCACCGGCGGCGACGAGGTGCGGGAGACGGCGGAGCTGTGGGACTGGCTGCGGCGCGAACGCGCGCTCGCGGGGCTGGTCCGGGCCGTCCCGACCCCGCCCGCCGACGGGGAGTTGGGCGGGGTCCATGAGGTCCTGGAGGTTGCCCTCGGCGCCGGCGGCGCGGGCGCGGTGGTGGCCAGGGCGCTGGAGGTCTGGCTGCGGACCCGGCGCTCGGACGTGACGGCCGAGGTGACGACGATGAGTGAGCCGCCCGAACCACCCGCGTTCGCCGACTCCCGGGCCATCCTGATCGGCACATCACCGCCATCCCGGACCCGGCCAACCCGGCTTCGCAGGTGCCGGTCCTGCGACGGCTCGCCAAGGGGACCCGGGACGACCTGCTGCACGCCGGCCGCCGTGGCCGGCAGCGACTGTCTCCAGCAGACGACCGGGAAGGTGACGGACAAGCAGACGAAGGACGGCACCGGCACCGACTTCGACCTGACCATCGCCCGCGATTGGGCCCACGCCGACACCTCCACGGTCGACCAGGCGTTCTACGACGCCGTGGCGACCGGCTCGCAGGTGAGCCTGAAGCTCTGGAAGGGCCGGGTGATGGAGATCTCCCAGCAGGGCCACCGCTACGTCGTCGAGTACACCCCTTTCCTCGCCTGCGCGCGGGATCCTTCCGGCCGTCAGCCGAGTTGGAGTTCGTGAGCCGGCCCCGCAGCCGCGGGGCCCGGGCAGCGGACGAAGGGGGACGAGGGCGGGATGGGGAGCGGAACGGCGCCGGACAACGCGGCGCAGCGGCGGGTCGAGGCGGTCCTGGAGGAGGTCACCGGCTCCGGTGCGGAGCTCGGCGTGCAGGTGGCCGCGTGGCTGGACGGTGAGCTGGTGGTGGACGCCTGGGCGGGCGCGGCCGACCGGGCCGGGGACCGGCCGATGGGGCCGGACACGCTGGTGCCGGCCTGGTCGATCGGGAAGGGGGTGGCGGCCGCCCTGGTGGCGGTGCTGGTGGACCGGGGCGTGCTGGCGTACGGGGACCCGGTGGCGCGGTACTGGCCGGAGTTCGGTGCGGCCGGCAAGGAGCGGATCACGCTGGGCCAGGTGCTCTCCCACGTGGCCGGGCTGCCGCAGCTGCCGGCGGACGTGACGCCCGAACGGCTGCTGGACCTTCCGGCCACGGCCGCCTGGCTCGCCGGGCAGGAGCCGCTGTGGAAGCCGGGCAGCGCGGTCGGCTACCACGCCTGGACGTACGGGGTGCTGGTGGCCGAGATCCTGCGCCGCGCCACCGGCCGGGGCTGCGACGAGCTGCTGCGCGAGGAACTGGCCGGGCCCCTCGGGATCGCCGACGACCTGCTCTTCCACGCCCCAGAGCACCTGCTGCCGCGGGTGGCCACCTGTGACGACGGCGGCTGGGCGGCTCGGCTGGAGGGGATCCCGGCCGGAGCTCCGTTCTTCGTCTGCGCCCCGCGCGCCGTGCTCCCCGTGGCCGGGCTGGCCAACCGCGCCGACTTCCGGCGCACGCCGCTGCCGGCCAACGGTGTGATGACCGCGCGTGCGGTCGCCCGGCTGTACGCGGCGCTGGCGGGCGGCGGTGAGCTGGACGGGATGCGGCTGCTCTCGGGAC
This sequence comes from Kitasatospora sp. NPDC033851, assembly GCF_055576085.1. Lineage (NCBI taxonomy): Bacteria > Bacillati > Actinomycetota > Actinomycetes > Kitasatosporales > Streptomycetaceae > Kitasatospora > Kitasatospora sp. NPDC033851. The sequence continues at coordinate 32,888 of NZ_JBVIRL010000009.1, forward strand.
CGGCCCTGCGGGAGGCGACCACGGTCCGCGCGAGCGGCGTGGACCGGATGCTGGGCATCCCGTGGACGATGGGCTACGGCTTCCTGATCGGGGACGCCTCCTCGCCGCCGGTGCGTCCGGCGGGCGGCTTCGGCCACAGCGGGTCGGGCGGCAGCACGGCGTTCGCCGACCCGGCGCACCGGTTCTCCTTCGCCCTCGTCAAGAACCGGATGACCACCGGCGGCCTGGACGCCCGACTGGCCGCCGAGATCCGCACGGCGCTGGGCATCGCGGACGGCTGAGGACACGACGGGCCGCCGGGCCGCCGCATCCCCGGCGGCCTGTGCGGCCCCAGCGGCGCGTCGTCGGCGGCGGGGGAATTCCGGCGGCTTCCGATCTGCCGGTCCGTCACAATCCCGGAACGTCACTTCCTGCTGATTATCCGGGTGCGCGATTCGGCGAGTGCCGCGACCGATTCCTGTTCACTCCCCCCTCCCCCGCAGGTCGCTCCCCGAACACGGATCGCCGGGGCGAACCGTCGTTCCCACGAGGGGACGACCGGTTTCCGGCAGGGAATCTCGTACGGAATCCGATACGGAATCAGGCCCGGGAGCCGACCATTGTGCGCAAACACAGGCGGGTCGCGTCAGACTCCCAGTTGATCTTCTGAGATGCTGTTCCTGTCCGCCGTTCACGACTTCGAACGGCGGGCGTCCGCAGTACCGGGTAGTCCGCCCGGGAAGCCCACGGAGAGAACGGAACATCATGAAGCCATCCGTGCTTGTCGTGTCCACCGACCCCCAGGGGTCCGCCGTCGTCTGGGCGGAGAGAGTGGGCGACAACCTGCCCTTCGACTTCATGGCGGCGCACGACCATGCCGAACAGCTGATCCACCTCAAGAACACCGGCGCGAAGATCCACGTCATCGCCAACCAGAAGGGCGGCGTGGGCAAGACCACCACCACGGTCAACCTCGCGGCGTGCACGTTCGACGTCCTCGGCGAGAAGGACGAGTACGAGCACATCTTCATCGACACGCCGGGCACCCTGGCCGACGAGGAGATCCTGCGCCGGGCCCTGGAGATAGCGGATGACGTCCTGGTCCCGATGATCACCGAGCCGCTGTGCTTCGACCCGACGGCCCGGACCATCCAGAAGGTCATCGAGCCGATGAACATCCCCTTCCGGATCGTCATCAACAACTGGGACCCCCGGGACGGCCGCGCCGACCTCGAGGACACCGAGGCGTACATCGCGGCGAAGGGCTGGCCGCGTGCCAAGACCGTCCTGCGCCGCTACAAGATCCACTCGCGGGCGGTCGCCGAAGGCACCGTCGTCACCCAGTACAAGGAGAGCGGCACCGCCTACCGGGCCCGCGAGGACTTCTTCCGGCTGTCCCTCGAGCTCGGGTACGGAGGCCGCTGATGGCAGGCCGTCGCGTCTCCTTCGCCTCGATGGCCACCGACCCGGTCGTCGACGCCCCCGGCGTCGACAGCGCCAACTCCGCGGCCAACAACACCCCGGCCCGGTGGATCCCCACCGCCAACTGCCTCCCCAACCCGCGCAACCCCCGCGACGAACTGGGCGACCTCTCCGACCTGGCGAGCATCAAGGACCGCCAGCTGCAGAGCTGCCTCGCCGTCACCCCGGCCGCCTACCTGCGGCTGTGGCCGGAGGACCGGCAGGCACTCGGCGCGGGCCCGCAGGACGTGGTCGTCGTCAACGGCAACCGCCGCCGCGCCGCCGCGCAGCTGTACGGGCGCGAGCAGCTGCTCGTCGTCGTCGACGACACGGTGGCGGAGTCCAAGGCGACCCTGCTGCGGGCCGCGCTCGACGAGAACATGGCGCGCAAGGACTTCGACCCGATCGAGGAGGCCAACGCGGTCCTGCTCATCGTGGCGCAGTACCCCACCGCCAAGGAGGCCGCCGAGGCCGAGGGCTGGTCCCAGAGCTGGATCTCGCACCGCAAGAACCTGCTGAAGCTCCACCCCGAGCTGCAGCGCCAGGTGCGGGCCAAGGCGCGCGGCGAGGAGGGCGTCTCCATCAACGTCGCGCGCCGGCTGGGGTCGGTGAAGGGCATCGAGGAGATGTCCCTGGCCCAGCAGACGTCGGAGCTGGAGCAACTGCTCCAGGCCGACGCCGACGCGGTGGCGGCCAAGCGGGCGGCGAGGCTGGAGGCGAAGGCCGCGCCCAAGGCCACTCCTGCCGTCGCGCAGGCTCCGCAGCCGGTGGTCACATCTGCACCGGCCGCCCAGCCGACCGCTCAGCCGGCCGCCCGGCCGGTGGCGGAGGCGGCACCGTCGGCGGCGGCACCGGCTGCGGCGGAGCCCGCGGCCCCCGCCGCACCTCGGCCGGAGCCTGCTCCGCGCAGTCCGCTGCCGGACGCCGAGCCCGCCACGGACACCGACCGATTTTCCGCGGAAAATTCCGAGCCGCTCCCGATGCCGGAGCAGCGGGCCGTCGTCCCGTCGTCGGACGAAGCGCCGTCGGCCGCCACTCCGTCGACGGAACTCGGCAACGTCGACTGGCACGACGTCGAGGAACTGGCAGACGCCATCTGCCGCACCCTCTCGGCCGACGAGGCCTACCGCCTCGCCGACGCCCTGGCCAACCGTCTGCTGACGACCAGCAGCTGACACGTGCGTGGTGTCCCGCCTTGCCCATCGGGTGAGGCGGGACACCACGTCTCTTTGAGGCCCCGGCGGGGCATTCCGACCGGCGCCTCCATCGCATGCCTCTCGGAGACTGGGCGGGCCATCCCGAGCCACGGCGCCGGACCCATGACACGATGCCAGTCCTCCCCGCGCCCGCAGGGGCCGACCGCATTCGTCATCCGGCCCAGCCCCGGCCGCCTCGTGAGAGGATCCTGCCGATATTTCTGCGCGAGGAGGCACACGGTGGACGACCGCTCGAAGCATGACCACTCCGGATGGGAGGAGGTCGTGCTCGCGGCCCGCGAGCGTGCCCGCTCGCGGCAGGCCCACATGGTCGAGCGGTTCGGGCTCTCGGGGGATGTGCAGTACCACTGGTCGATGGACGATGCGCAGATCGCGTGGTCCCACGCCGGGAAGGTGTTCCTCACCGGCCGACTCACGATGATCGGCAGCGTCAGCCTCGCCCAGCAGTCCTGGCTGTGGTCCTGGGCGAACGGGTCACTGCCGCAGGCCGTCCTGGGCGACATCGAGCGGGTCCGGCAGTTCGGCGAGGCGAACGACTACCCCGTCCTGCCGTGGCCGGGCTTCGACTACCACCCCGAACTCGTCGCCGAGGCCCGGATGGTCGCGGCATCCGTGCTCGACGCCGAGGGCCTGTGGGCGGAGTCCCTGGATGACGTACAACTCCACTTTCTGGTCCACGACTTGGTACTCGCCGGCTGAACGACGGTCACGGGCCCAGCGGCACTCGGCACTGCCCGGTGCCGTGGACGTGCCTGGAACGCCTCACCCGGTGCGGACCCAGGCAGTGAAGTCGTCAGCGAGTCCGGGCGGGTTGGCCGCCTCGGTCCGGCGGGCGATGGCCTCGTAGTACTCCAGCTCGTGGAGGATCACGGGCACCGGCCTGCCGATGGTGTTCTCGATGACGCCCTCGTCGTGGAGGTCGCGAGCGAGCTGCACGCACGTCTGGTTGAAGTTGGCCTCGATCAGTGCGGCAGTCGGCCCGACGGTGGTCATCCAGTCGTCGGGGTGGGCGGGGTCGTCGTACCAGAGTCCGAGGTCGGCGATCCACCGGTGGCGGGCTGCGGCTCCGTCGGGGTCTCGGGTGAGGTCGCCGATGACAGTGAGCTCGTTCTGGAGCCAGAAGGCGTAGTTCCAGCGGGCTTCTGCCTCGTCGGAGGCGTTCGCGATGCTGCGTCGGAACTGAGCTTCGGTGTTGAATCCGATGGTCAGCGTGGGCTGTCGCGGGTCGTCCCGCTCGTTGTCGACGAAGAACGAGAGGACGTAGATGTCCGCTGCCTCGGCAGCCGGGATCGAGCTGATCGCTCGCGTGGCGAGGGTTCGGAGATGGTCCTGGAAGGTCACGGGGTCGGAGCCTTTCGAGTGCGGAGCCGGATGCCCGGTTGGTCCTCTGGCTCAGGCGGGCGGGTGACCGACGCGTTCGATCCGAGTCGGATCACCGCAGCAGTCCAGGACCGTCCGGCGTGATCACCGGCACCCATGCCTATCAGTGTCGCGGATCCGGCTCTCGTCCAGCCTCAGGGCATGCAGTTCCTCGTTGTGCCCGTGGGAGGCCGGAAGGTGGCGTCGGTCCTCCTTCCCACGGCTGAGGTGAAATCCCTTTGCCAGCCGTTGCCGCGTGACCCGAGACTGGGTCCATGCTCGGATTCGTCAGGACCGACAACGAAGCCCTCGTCTCGTGCTTGGGCGACCCACAGCGCGCCGTGGCGGCCTACCAGGAGCTGCTGCGACGCAAGGAGGACTCGGTGGGCGCCATCCGCGCCGGCCTGTCCCACGAGAACGCGGCTGTCCGTGAGGGCTGTTGCCGCCTTCTGGACCACCTGGTCGACACCGCGTCCATGGGTCGGCTCATCACCATGACCGACGATCCCGACGCCCGGGTCAGGATCGCCGCGTTCCACGCCCTGGCCTGCGACCGGTGCAAGGGCGACACCTGCGCACCGGGCCCGGGCCGGGTCCTCGAACCCGCACTGCAGCACCTGGCCTCCGACCCCGACGCGCAGGTCCGGTCGAGGGCCGCTGAACTCGTCGGCAAGTTCGTCCATACCGATGCCCGCGCCGTCGCCGCTCTGGAGGCGGCCCACGCCCAGGACCCGAGCCCGGCTGTCCGGAAGAAGGCGGGCTGGTACACGCCAGGAGGGGCCATCTACGAACGGACCGTCCCACGCGCACCGCGGTAACGGGACAGCCCTGAGGGATGCCCCGCCGCGGGACAGCGGCTCCGACGGCACCCGTTGCCACTACCGCAGCCGAACGCCCGGCGTGCGCGCGGTGCCCTTTGCGCGGATGCGCTGGCCGAGGAAGAGGGCGGCGCGGTCCAGTGCCTCGTCGGCCTCGTCCAGGACACCGGCGAACGCCTGGAAGACGTGCGGGACGTCGGCGGTGATGTCCAGGATGACGTCCACTCCGGCGTCCCTCGCGCGAGCGGCCATGCGCGTGGAGTCGTCCAGGAGCATCTCGTTGGTGCCCGCCTGGAGGAGCATCGGGGGGAAGCCGGTCAGGTCGGCGAGGGTGGCGGGGCTGAGCAAGGGCTGGTGCGGGTCCTGTCCCGCGAGGTACATGGCCCCGGTGTGTTCCATGGCCGCACGCGTGAAGAACGGATCGATGCCCGCCTTGGTGTCCATGCTCGCGCCCGTCCGGGTCATGTCGAGCCCTGGGGAGAACGCGACGATCGCGGCGGGCACGGGCAGGCCCGCGTCGCGGGCGGCGAGGCAGGTGGCGACGGTGAGACCGCCGCCGGCGGAGTCCCCGGCGAACGCGATCGCCGAAGGGTCCTCGCCGCTGTCGAGCAGTGCGCGGTAGGCGCTCACCCCGTCCTCGATCGCGGCCGGGAACGGGTCCTCGGGGGCGAGCCGGTAGTCCAGCGAGAACGCCCTGAATCCGGTTCTGGTCACCAGGTTCCCCGTCAGCGACATGGCCGTCTGCGGTGAGCCGACCACGTAGGAGCCGCCGTGGAAGTACAGGATCGTCCCGGCCTTCGGGGCGCCGGCCGGCTCGACGAGCATCGCGGGCCGGTCGCCGAGCGTCGCGGTCCGGGTGCGGATCCCGGCCGGGACGATCATTTCGGCCATCATCGCCCTGAACCCGGCACGGAGTTCCTCCACCGCCCGAGGGCCCTCGGGCCGGGGCTGCCGGACCATCGCGTCGATCTTCGCGCGCTGTTGCCTGCTCATCGTCGCCGTCTCCATCTCAAGTGCATTCCAGAGAACTATATGCCCAGGCATTTAGATTAGAATATATGCCATGGCATCTACGTCAAGCGGTGACCGGGTCGACCTCCCGGGCTTCTTCGCCGATCTCGTCCGCTGCGAGACGCGCCTCTACAACGCGCTGAACGACCGTCTCCGCGAACGGCACGGGATCGTCACCTCGCAGTTCGAGTTCCTGCGCTTCCTGCGCGACCACCCCGGGTCCCGGGTGGCCGACCTCGCCGCCGAGTTCGCCATCGGCATCGGCGCGACCAGCAAGGGCATCGACCGCCTGGAGAAGCAGGCATGGGTCATGCGGCAACCCAACCCGTCGGATCGCCGCTCATCACTGCTGGACCTGACAGACGACGGCCTGCAACTCGTCGAGGCCGCGGCGGCGACCTTCACCGAGGCACTGGCCGAGCTGACCGCAGGCGCCCTCGCCGGCCCCTCGGGACCGGCCGCCGTCCAGCTCCTGTCCGAACTTCGCTCCGCACTCGAACGCGACCAGATCGGCATGCCCACGGGCTGACCGGCACGCGCCTCCCGCGCGACTGCCCGTCGGCCCTGGTGGGCGCCCTCCCGCGGATGACGCCCTGTCATCCGCGGTGGCGCGATCCGTCACCCGCGGTGACGTCCTCCGGCCGGTACAGGAAGCGGCCCTGTCGGCTGCGGGACGTGGGACGTCGACCGGGGTCGGGTGTGGGTGGGTGGGTGGGTGGGTGGGTGGGTGGCTTGCCACCGCTAGAGTGCCAACCGATGCCTGTTCACCGCCCACCCCGCCCGAACACCGGTGTGACGTCACATGTGTGGCCGTCCGGCGGGCGCCACCTCTGGCCGTCCGGCGGAACAAGCGCGGAGCAGTCGCACACCCGGGGACACCTGGTCTACGCGGCCGGCGGCGTCCTGGCAGTTCACACCGAGCGCGGCACGTCCGTCGTTCCCGCCAACCGGGTCGCCTGGACCCCGGCCGGGTCCACGCACTCTCACCGCGCCCACGGCGACACCGATATGCGGATCGTCTTCCTCGCACCGTCCCTCGCCCGGCTCCTACCGGACCATCCCGCCGTGTTCCTGGCCTCCGCCCTCGCCCGCGAGGTCCTGCTCGCCCTGACCGGTCCCCGCGACACCGACGACGCCACGCCTGGCTACAGCCGCCCTGCGCGCGCTCGCCTCCTTCGAGTCCTCGTCGACGAACTCGGCGAAGCACACGAACAGCCACTGCACCTGCCGGAGCCACAGGACGACCGACTGCAAGCCGTCGCCCGGATGCTGTACGAGACACCGGCCGACAACGCCACGCTGGCCGAACTCGGGAAGGCGATCGGAGCCGGCAGCCGCACCCTCAGCCGACTGTTCCGCAACGAACTCGGCATGACCTTCTACGAGTGGCGCACACAACTGCGCCTCTACCACGCGCTCGTACTCCTCGCCGACGGCCACGACACCACCCAGACCGCCCACGCCTGCGGATGGGCCAACCCCAGCAGCTTCATCGCAGCGTTCACCGACCTCATCGGAACGACCCCGGGCCGCTACCGAACGGGTCGCCAGACCACCGCCCACGCAGCTCGCCTCCGTGCGGCGGTCAAGTCCTCAGGGTAGGTCCGGACCCCGCCGGGCGGCCCTCGCTTGGTGACAGGTCGGAGAGTCCGGATCAGGAGCTCGACGAAGCCGTCAGCTCGGCGCCGTCATCTCGGCGCGGTCATCTCGGCGCGGTCATCTCGGCGCTATCGACCCGCCAGAGGAGCGCTGCCGTGAGCAGGTCCTTGTACGGCTTGAACTGGAACTGCAGCGGCGGAGCCATGTCGCCGAATGACGCGCCGAACGCGCGCGGCGACTGTGCCAGTCCCGGCAGAATCCGGGCCGCTGCATCGTCGCCGGCCAGTTCGGGCGCCGGGGCTGCGCAGCCCCGGACGCCCACGTGCGGGTTGCCGAGCCAGGGACGCGTGTCGCCGCCGAGTCGTCGACGAAGGCCTTCGGATCACCGCCGAGGAGCGCTTCCAGATGCCGCGGCGTGTCAGAGGCGGGCCCCAGGGCGTGCAACAGGTTGATTCGGCGCCGTACGACGTCCGGTGGGGCGCCGTGCCCTTCGAGGAGGAGCGAGTCGGGCACGGCGCTTCGTCAGGCAGGAACGTTGTTGATGACGGCCTCGGTCAGCGGCGAGAGCTGCTTCGACAGTTTGTCGAAGTCTGCGGTCCGACCATCGGACCACTGGGCCATACCGATGAGCATGCCGTGCCCGTAGGACGCGAAGCCCTGCACGAGGCCGCTGTCGGCCGGCAACCGGCTCAGGCCCGAGTCCGTGGGCGGGATGTGGACGGCGACCTCGTAGGCCTCGGGGTGGGAGCCCAGAAGGGTCACCAGGTGCACGCTGTCGCCCGGGTCCTTCATGGTGAACAGCGCCAGGTTGTACTGGTTGCCCTCGGCATCCTTGTACAGCGCCAGGTCGACGCCGAGACAGCCGTGGCCCTGTGTGATCAACCCGGCGAGGGTCGGCGCCACGGTGTCCGGGCCGGTGCAGCTCGGGTGCGCCACGTCCGCCACCAGCGTGTACCCCTGCACCTGCGCCGGAAAGACGGACAGCGGGATCGCCGAGGTCGGACCGTCGGACGCCGCCGACGGGGCGCCGATCGACGGCGTCGCTGCGTGCGGCGAGGGAGCGGACGACGACGGCACAGCCGCGGCGGTCGGCGCAGGCGGGGCTGCGGCGGCCGGCGCCGGGTCCGGGTCCGGGTCCGGATCCGACGGTCGGAGTAGAGACGCCGCCGCGCCTGCGGCTACCAGCAGCGCAGCGGCCACGGGAAGCAGCAGCCGACGCCGCGCGTTTCGTCGCACGGGCTGACGCGCCCGTTCGGCGGCACTCGGCTCCCGCACCGCGTTGTTCTTCTCAAACTCCTTGACGAACTCTTCCCACAGTTCGTCACCGGATTCACGCATGCTCACAGCTTCCACACCTTAATGATCATCACCACCGGTGGGAAGACTTGCCCCATGCCGTTGCCGGTGGAGGTGCTGCCGAACCGGATGACCCTCGACGTGCCGCCAGCCGGCACAGGGGCTGACTCGGGGGCGAAGGCCGTAACGGTGACGCGGCGGGGTCGGCTTTTCTGACGGGTCGACCGCTCCCTGCCGTCCAGCAGCTCGACGGAGACCTCGCGCGGCGACGGTGTTTCGGACATGATCAACCCCCGGGATCGCGCCGCTAGAATCGGACCAGCGACTCCACTTGGAACGACACGGACTGCCCACTCCGGTGGTCCACGGGTACATCCGCGATCGCCGCGGAGAGGAGGGAGACGAGCGGAATGAGCAGCGGTTCGGAACGGCCCCTGCGCGCGGACGCCGCCCGCAACCGGGCCAGGCTCCTCGACGCCGCCACCGAGGTGTTCACCACCCGCGGCATCGGCGTGCCCACCGAGGAGATCGCCCGCGCCGCCGGCGTCGGCGTCGGCACCCTCTTCCGCCACTTCCCCACCAAGGAAGCACTGCTGGAAGCCGTCATGGTCCGCCGGCTGCAGACGATCACCGACCGCGCCGCCCGGCTCGCCGCCGAGGCCGAACCCGCCGAGGCCTTCTTCGCCTGCTTCCGCCTGGTCGTCGAACAGTCCGCCGGCAAACAGGAGTTCACCCGCGCCCTCACCGAAGCCGGCATCGACGTGCACGCCTCCCTGCGGGAGTCCAGCGAGCTGATGCGGGCGCAGCTCGCCGGGATCCTCGCCGCGGCGCAGCGGGTGGGGGCCGTGCGCCCCGAGGTGGGCCTGCCGGAGCTGATCGCGCTGCTCGTCGGCGTCGGTACGGCGGCGGAGCAGCTCGCGGCCGATCCGGCGGCCCGCGAACGGATCTTCGACGTGGTCTTCGCCGGGCTGCGGCCACGCTGACCCGGCCCGACGCCGACCCGCCCGCCCCTGCCCAACGCCGACCCGCCCGCCCGCCCGATGCCGACGAGAGAGACGAGCCCCACCGTGTCGAACGCGCCCGTGATCCGCAGCGACGTTCCCGGGTCCTTCGCCTGGGGCGTCTTCCACGAACGCCATCCGAAGCTCGTCCGGCAGGTCCTCGACGCCCTGCCGTACGGCCCCGCCGAGCGGGCGGCGGTCGAGCGGCTGCTCGTGGAGAGCACCACCGGCGTCCTGGAGCCGCCGCACCCGGATGCTCCGGACGCGGCCCAGTGGCTGGCGTGGGGTGAGGGCCTGTGGGGCAGGCCGTGGGGCGAGGCGCCGTTCCTGTGGGCGGAGAGCTACTTCTACCGCCGACTCCTCGACGCCACCGGCTACTTCCGTCCCGGTGCGTGGCAAGGCGTCGACCCGTTCGCGCCGTTCAAGGCCGCCGAGTTGGGCGGGGCGGCGGTGGACGAGGAGTTGGCGGCGCTGGACGGGCTCGACGCTCTGCCGCAGGCCCGGCGGGCAGACGCACTGCTGTCGTCCGCGCTGTGGGGCAACCGCGCGGACCTCAGCTTCCGGATCACCGCGGAGCCCGGCGGGCCGGCCGCGTCCGACCTGGTCGCCGACGACAGCGCGCTGCTGTGGGCCGTACTGGAGCGGGCCGGGGGCGGCGGGCGGGTCTGCGTCGTCGCGGACAACGCGGGCCGGGAGCTGCTGCCGGACCTCGTACTGATCGACCACCTGCTGGCCTGCGGCTCGGCGGCGCAGGTCGCCCTGTACGTCAAACCCCAGCCGTACTACGTGTCGGACGCGACGATGACCGACGTCCTCGCCGCAGTCGAACGCCTGCGCAGCGCGCCGTCGCCGGCCGCCGGGGCAGTCGGCGAGCGGCTGTGGCAGGCGATGGGCAGCGGCACGCTCGTGGTCCGTACCCACCCGTTCTTCTGTGCGCCGCTGCCGTTCCACGACATGCCCGCCGGCCTCCGGGCCGAGTTCGCGGGCGCGGCACTGACCGTCGTCAAGGGCGACCTCAACTACCGCCGCCTGGTCGGCGACCGGCTCTGGCCGCCGACCACCCCGTTCACCGAGGCGACGGGGCACTTCCCGTCAGCCGTCGCGGCCCTGCGGACGCTGAAGTCGGACGTCATCGTCGGCGTCGACGCCGCCACCGTCGACCGGCTCGACAGCAGCGGCGCGCCGTGGCGCACCAACGGCCGGCACGCGGTCGTCCAGGTCGACGCACGGCGGTAGCCCGCGATCGGCCCGTCCCCGGCTGCCGCGCGGTCCGGTCCCGTGCCGCGTGCAGGGCGTCGGTGAGCACGGGTGCGGCCAGGGCGGCGGCGAGGGCTTCGTGCCAGGTGTCGCCGAGGTCGTGGTGGCCGGTCACAGCCGCCGGCCGGCCTACGGGGCCGGGCTGATGTTGCCGTTGTCGTCCATCTCGAAGCGGCCCTCGGTCTTGCCGTCGACCTTGGTCTGGTCGAGCCAGTGTTTGGACAGGTTGTGCAGGTTCTTGTGCTGGACCTCCCAGGGCATCGAGTGACTGGCGCACTGCACCGTGACCAGGATCTTGTGCGGTCCCGTGATGGCGTCGTAGAGCGCGGGGACGTGGAAGTCGAGCGCCGGGTTGGGGTTGGACGGTGTCGTGTTGGCTGTCCTGTCGAACTCGCCGTGCACGATCAGCACGGGCACGCTTCCGCCGAGGACGCCTCCCTGCCCCGCGGTCGTGTTGTTCCAGCCCCACGTCACGAAGTTCCGGTACCGGCTGGCGCCCGCGGGCTTCCCGGTCGACGGGTCGACCGGTCCCCAGGTGCGGCCGATCGGATCGATGTCCATCAGGGCGCTCCACACGACGTCGACCATGTCGGACTCACGCTGGTCCGTGCAGTGCACCTCGTTGGTCCAGGCCTGTTCGAAGCCCTTCCTGGTGAGCACGTGGGTGGGGAAGCCCGGCGCCGGCAGGGTCGGCGGGTTCGGCGGACCGAGCGGCGGGAAGATCGGGGCGAGGAGGAACAGGCTCTCCACCTTCCCCGGGTTCTTGATCGCGTACGGCCCCATCGCGAACGCGGCCGCCGACCAGCCGATGAAGGCGACCTTCGAGACGCCGCGGGTGCTGCGGATGTAGTCGACGACGGTGGCGACCTCGTCCTGGTCGCTCTGGGAGTTGGTCAGGACGAAGGGGTAGCTCGCGGTGCGCGAGCCCATCAGCGGGGGCGTGACAGCGGACTGCTGACCGGGGTTGACGTTGCACGGGTCCTCCATCCGGGGACGCGGCGACCCGCCCGACCCCTGGAGGTCCATCATGAAGACGTCGTACCCGGCCTGGGCGAGGGCCTTGGCCCACCCGTACGAGGTGTGCTGGAGGTCGTAGCCCGCCAGCACCGGAATGCTCCTGCCGTGCAGCATGAGGACGGCCTTGCGGTTCGCGGGGGGACCGGACGGCGTGCCGTCATGCTCCCGCACGAAGAGTTCGACCTTCTGGCCCGCCGTTGCGGGGACGGTCGAGGTGTGAGGGACTGCGTGGTCGGTCGTGGTGATGGCCATGGGAGAACCCTTCTGCCGGCTGCGTCGAGGCGGTGGCCTCGGCAACCCCACAGTCGGCGAGGCACGTGCTCGGCGCCACAGCAGAGCCGCCGTCCGACGGCCGGGCTGGCCTGGCCGTACGGGTGGTCCGGGCTGGCCTGGCCGTACGGGTGGTCCGGGCCCGAGCCCGCCTCGACGACCGCCGCTGTCACACGTGCGCCGACGACGAGGAGCGCCTCCTCGAGGGTGCAGGTGCCGGTGCCGGTGCGCGGTGCCGGTGCAGGTGCGCCGTCAGGACAGCATGTTGATCCGGTACTGCATGATCCGGTAGTTCATCGGGTCGTACCACTGGCTGACGACGATGTGGAAGTTGCCGAACGTCGAGCCGGGGATGACGAAGCCGCCGTACGGGCTGGCGACGAGATTGCCGACTTCCTGCCCCGGGGTGCCGGGAAGGATCATGGCCTGTTCCAGGGTCCTGGTCAGGTCCGAGGTCGGGAGGGGGAAGACCATCGCCCTGATCGACAGCGGGTCCATGTTCAGCCACGTGAGGACGTACTTGCCGTCCATGGCGCGGAAGCACATCTCGCCCCACTTGCGGGTGCCGAAGACGGTCGTCGGGGCGGGCGCGTTCCACCGCCAGCCGCCGTCCGCGTAGCCCCACGGCTCGTAGGCGTCCGGGTTGCCGAGGCTGTCCTTGCGGACCCGGTGCAGCAGCATTCCCGATTCCACGTCGCGGTTGAAGACCGTCGACAGGACGTAGCAGTAGCCGTCGTCGGCCACGGCGTACGTCTTCTGCTGGAACTGGCCGCCGTGCAGGTCGCCCGCCCACTGGCACAGGTACTCCCAGGTCGCACCGTTGTCGGTGGAGCGCCAGAAGTCGGTGTGGTGGGTGTCGTAGATGACGCCCCGCATGAGGTGCATGTACATCACGCCGTCGACGACGAACACGTCGGACGGGATCGCCGTCGTGAACCTGTCGCCGACCGGGTTGTGCGGCTCGTCGACGAGGCTGTTGGCGTGGCCGCCGCCGACGCTGCCGTCGATGCGCAGGTTGTTCAGGTCCGCGCTGCCGGAGCGCAGACCGACCGGGGCGCGCCAGTCGGCGGCGCCCACCTGGTCCCCGTCGAAGGTGTCGCCTCAGACGAACAGCATGGTGCCGTCCGGGCACAGGACGGGGATGCCGAGGTCGGTCCACGGCGAGGCGAACGGCCCGGTCTCGACCGGGCCGCTGAGGTTCCTCACCTTGGTCGCGATCGTCGGACCGGTCGGGTCGTACGGGCCGTTGGCGATCGCCGCGGGAGCACCCGAACCGATGGCCCCCGCCCCCACGGCGACGCCGATGCCGATCTTGAGGAGCTTGCGGCGGGAGGGCCCGCCGGTCGTCGCGTCGTTCCCGCCCGATGGGTCTGTCATGCTGTCGATGGCCTTTCCGAGTCGACGGATTCCTGCGGCTCCGAACGGATTCCTGCCGGCTTCCAGTGGATTGCTGCGGCTTCGAGTGGATCGCGCACCCTCGGTGGCCACGGGTCGCCACCGAGGCTACGGCGAGCCGCCGCCGTTCCGACGATCCGTGGACAAACCTTCACTCAAATGAGGTATTCCACACGGCAGTTCACCATCCGGCCCGCGCACCCCAGGCACAGTCCGCTGGTGTCGGCGCGGCCGCCACGGAGCCGCACCCGATACCGCACCCGAGCCTGTGCCCGTGCCCGAGCCGGTGCCCGCGGATCACGGCCGACCTGCAACCGATTACGATCCCCCAGCGATCCTGTCTGACGAAACACGGCCGCGGGAACGCCCAGGGGCCGGACGAACTACGGGGGAAAGACATGGCTGATCCCGATGCGGGCTTGGAGTTCAAGGTCAACCCGGCCGAGCTGGACGGCTGCGGGCAGAGCGCACAGCACATCGGTGGCCTCATACCGGGCGAGACCTCGAAGGTCACCGAGCCGTGCAACCAGGCCGCCGGCGGCCTGAAGGGCTGGCAGACGGCCACCGCCATCCAGAACTGCGGGACGAACTGGAAGACGCTGCTGGACAAGCTCGGCGGTGACATGGGGGACGTCGGCACCAAGCTCGCCGCGTCGGCCACGTACTACCGCCAGGTCGAGAAGGACATCCACGAGAGCATGCGGAACCCGAACGCGCCGGTCCCGGCCGAGCCCGACCCGTTCGGCACGACCTTCGTCCCGGGCCCCGTGAAGCCCTCCAGCGCGAAGGCAGCCGAGTAACCCATGGACATCAAGACCCTCTACGACGCCGACTTCATCAACCTCATCACCGCGAAGACCGCCTTCGACACCCTGACCACCGCCTTCGGCCAGCACCACGAGTCGTGGCAGCAGGAAGTCATCAACCGGCTGAACAACTCGCAGTGGACCGGGACCGCGTCCGACCACGCCAAGGCCCGGATCCAGCTCCTGGACAACGAACTCCAGGCCGCCAAGCAGGAACTCACCCTCGTCGGCACCGCCCTACACGAAGCCTCCGAGGGCTTCGCGGCCGCCCAGGCACACCTGATCAGCGCCCTCGACGACGCGAAGGCCAAGAAGATGACCGTCGCCCCCGACGGCGGCATCACCTGGGACAACGACCCCAAATCGGCCAACTTCGCCGGCACCGACGCCGAGGCGCAGGCCCAGCTGATCAGCAAGCGGATCACCGCCGCGCTCACCGAGGCCGACCACGCCGACCAGACCATCAGCGCCCGCCTTGGCCACCTCGCCACCAACGCGAGCAACGGCACCGGCCTCGACTCCGCCACCGCGAAGGCCGACACCGACGCGGCGAACGCGCTCCAGCAGGTTCCCGCCGCCGGCACCGACCCCAACAGCGTCAAGGGATGGTGGAACAGCCTCACCGACGCCGAGCAGCAGCGGATGATCCTCAACCACCCCGACCAGGTCGGCGGCCTCGACGGCGTCCCCGCCGCCGCCCGCGACCAGGCCAACCGGATCAACCTGCAGCGCGGCAAGCAGGACCTGCAGCGCCAGCTCGACGGCCTCGGCCCCGAGCCCAAGCAGTTCCTCGGCTACGTCAAGGGCGAGCCGATCCCCAACCCCAAGTACGACGAGTGGAAGCGCCAGCACGACGACCTCGAAGACAAGATGAAGGGCGTCAAGGCCATCGAGGACCGGCTCAACAAGCCGGTCGACGCCAGCCACCCGCCCACGTACCTGCTCGGCTTCGACACCAACGGCAAGGGCCACGCCATCGTCGCCGTCAACAACCCGGACACCGCGGACAACGTCTCGACGTACGTCCCCGGCACCGGCGCGCGGCTCGGCGGCGTCGGCGGCGACATCGACCGGTCGGACCTCATGGTCGCCTCCGCGAACGCGGCCAACAAGAAGGCCGGCGATCCCGCCACCACGTCCTCGATCACCTGGATCGGCTACGACGCGCCGCAGTCGATCATCCCCGAGGCGGCGGACGACACGTACGCCAAGAACGCCGAGGACAAGCTGCACAGCTTCGAGACCGGCCTGCGCGCCACGCACGAGGGCAAGCCCTCCAACAACACCATCCTCGGCCACAGCTACGGCACCACGACCGTCGGCTACACCCTGCGCGACAAGGGCCTGCCCGTCGACAACGTCGTCCTCATCGCCAGCCCGGGTGCCGGCGTCGAACACGCCAAGGAACTCGGCGTCGACCCGTCCCACGTCTTCGCGGCACAGGGCGACGACGACATCATCAAGTACGCGGCGCCCGAGGACCTCGGCGGGGCGTGGAGCAACGTCGAGAACAACATCGGCGCCTGGACCGGCTTCAACGACAACCCCGACCACCACGTGGCCTTCGGGCGCGACCCGAGCGTCGACCAGTTCGGCGCCCACATCCTCCCCACCAGCCCGGGAACGGGCCACTCCGACTACTGGAACAACGGCTCCGCCTCCCTGCGCGCGATGGGCGAGGCCATCGCCGGAAAGCCGATCTCATGAGCGAAACCCGCAACACCCGCAACACCCGCAACACCCGCCACGCCCGGCGGTCCGCCGCCGCGGCCGCGCTGGCGGCGGCGACGCTGCTGCTCGCCGCCTGCGGCGCGAACACCGTGCCGGAGCGGTCGAAGCCCACCGTCACACTCGACCAGGCGAAGAAGCAGGTCGACGGCTACCTCGCGGACATCCTGGCCAAGCTGCCGGTCAAACCGACCGCCGGCTCGGGCGACTTCAGCGACCTGGAGTGCGACCACGACGACGTCGGCCCGCACGGCAGGAAGCAGACCGCCCGGGGGTACGACTTCGGGGACGTACCGTCCGCGCCCAAGGCCGAGACCGCCGCCGCCTTCCGCGCCTTCCTGACCGACCGGGGCTTCCAGCCGACCTCGGACGCCACCGGCCCCGACTGGATCAAGCTGAAGAACCCCAAGGACGACTTCCTCGCCGTCCTGGACGGCGTTTCCGACGCGAGCCACAACCTCTCCCTGCGCGTCAGCTCCCCCTGCGTCTGGCC
Source organism: Kitasatospora sp. NPDC033851 (assembly GCF_055576085.1). NCBI lineage: Bacteria > Bacillati > Actinomycetota > Actinomycetes > Kitasatosporales > Streptomycetaceae > Kitasatospora > Kitasatospora sp. NPDC033851. The sequence continues at coordinate 49,595 of NZ_JBVIRL010000009.1, forward strand.
GAACGGCACCCCGCCGGCCTGACCGCCACGCACGCTCCCGTGTGGTCCGCGTCCCCGGCCCCGGCCCCGGCCCCGGCCTCGGCCGAAACGCGGACCACACGGGGAGCCCGCACAGCCGCTCCTGACACCTCGGCGGTGACGGCCGACGGGCTCCGCGACCGACGAGTCAGGGGGCCGCGGCGGCGAAGGCGGCCGTGATGTCGGCGAGGTTGCGGCCCTGGCGGAGCAGGATGTGCAGGAGCAGGCGGGCCTTGTAGGCGTCGAGGTGGCCGGCTCGGATCAGTCCGCGGGCCAGCAGGTCCTTCTCCGAGCCGGGGAAGCCGTATGTGCCCTGCAGGACGGGCCCGTTGCCGATGCGGCTGGCGAGGACGACCGGGATCCGCGACGCGGCCTGCTCGAGGATGCCCACGAAGTTCTCGGGGACGTGACCGACTCCGAACGCGGCGACGACGAGCCCGTCGCACGCCTTCGCCATCGCGGCGAGGAGGGTGCCGTCGTCGCCGAGCGTCGCGGTGTACAGGCCGACGCGGGCCGCGGCGCCGGTCGACGGGCCCGCGAAGGTCGTACGGCGGGCGAGCGGGCCGTGGAGGTGGACGTGCCCTTCGTAGAGCCGCCCGAGCGGGCCGGTGGCCGGGGAGGTGAAGGCGGCGGGGCTGGTGCTGTGGGACTTGCGGACCTGGCGGGCGGCGTGGATCTCGTCACCGAGGACGACCACCGCGCCGGCACCCGTCAACTCCGGCGCAGCGGCGGCGATGACGGCCGCGTGGATGTTCGCCGGGCCGTCCGCCCCGGGCAGGGTGGGGTTGCGCATCGCCCCGGTGACGACGATCGGCTGGTCGCCGGGATGAAGCAGGTCGAGGAGGAAGGCGGTCTCCTCGATGGTGTCGGTGCCCTGGGTGACCACCGCGCCGTCGCAGCCGGTCCGGAAGGCGTCGGCGAGGGCGTCCGAGAGCGCGCTCAGGTCGTCGAAGCCGAGGGAGGCGCTGGGCACGTTCCGGATGTCGTGGACGCGCAGTTCGACGTCGAGGTCCCGCAGGGCGGGGACGGCGGCGAGGAGGTCATGGGCGGACAGGGCCGGCACGACACCGCCGGTGGCCGGATCGATGGTCATGGCGATGGTGCCGCCCAGGGAGAAGATCGCAACCGTCCGTGTGCCCACTGTCGTTGTCTCCTTGTCCGGGGCTCGGGGTCCGGGGTCCGGGGTCCGGGAGCCGAGTGTCAGCCTGTCAGCGGTGCGGCCTGGCGGGGACGATGAAGCTGACGCAGGCTACGGCTATCACGTCTTTGGTGCGCATCGTCGCTATCCCTCTGTGCTCGCGAGGTCCAGCGACACCTTGTCGTCGCTGATCCGCGTGGCGCCTTTGAACTCCAGCTGGGTGCTGATTTTACGTTCGCGGTCCCAGGTGGATCGGGTTGCTCCAGGCCCGTCGCCCGGCCACGTCCTCGACAGTGACCCGGCAGTACCCGCCCGCGAACATCGCTACAGGCAGCGAGCAGTCCGTGAGGTCCGTGCCTTCGAGAACTTGCTTGCCAGGCTTGCTCCCGGTGATCAGCACCTTGCGTACCGGCGAAGATGCCACGGCGATCTGGTCGTTGCTCAGCTGGATGTCGTACAACTCGGGCCCGGTGCTCGAGTAGTAGTGGCCTGCCTTGAGTGCCGTGAGGAGTGCCTCCGGGCAGAGCGACTCCGAGCGGACCTGGACCCAGGCTGCACAGGCCGGTGGATCCTCGGGTTGGAAGTGCGAGTCGTCCGCAGCGTAGGCGCTCAGTCTATGACCGCGGCTGAGCAGCACATCGGTCAGGTGCCAGCTGTCGCCCCGGTCCTCGTAGGCGGACAGCGCGTTGTAGACCTCGACTGCGTGTGCCGCGTCCAGGCTCTCGGCGTCGGAGAGAGTGAGGAGCGATGCGGCAGGGTGTGCCATCCCGATGAACGCGCCGGCGGTTCGTGCACGGCGCGCCAGCTGCGTGCCGCTCTCTCCGGGCCCCGGAGAAGGGAAGCCGAGCGGCAACCCCACCGCGAGAATATGCCACTCCGAGGAGAACTCAGTGCTCGGGCCGTGCAACTCAGCGCCGAGCAGCGTGGTGAACTCGGGGGTTCGTAGCGGTCGGGTGTCTGTCAGCGGAAACCCGTACTTGGCGCGGAAGTGGTCGGTGATCGCCAGAAAGTCGTAGCCGGCTTCGCGGTAGTGGGCCACCGTCTTCTCGGGTGACAGGGCGCCATCGGACTTGTCGGAATGCGCATGCAGATTTCCGCGCCAGAAGCGGCCCGGCTGATTGAAGGGCGATTCGGTCACGCTGCCCCCTCGTCGGCGTGGTCGGGGCGTCCACCCCCGCCGACCTGTCGACTGCGACCTGCGACTGCGACTGCGACTGCGACTGCGACTGCGTGGGCGAACGTAGCACCACCGTAGTCTGGGCCGGACGGCCAGGGTGGTGCTGGACACCCACTTCCCGATGTCCCTGCACGCCGACCTCTGCGGGCCCGTCGGTCTCGACCTGGAGCGGGCCGAGGCCAGCCCGGTGACCGGAGCCGACGCCGCCGACGCCGCCGGCCGGCCGTCAATCGGCCTCGGGCCCGAACCGGCGCTTGTACGCCGACGGGGTGATGCCCGTCTCGCGGCGCATCAGCGCGCGCAGGTTGGCGGCGGTGCCGAGGCCGCTGCGCCGGGCGACGATCTCGAAGCGGTTCTCGCCCCGTTCGATCAGCCGGCATGCCAGGGTGAGCCGTTCCCCGGTGAGCCAGGTCAACGGGGTCGTTCCCAGCTGTGCCCGGAAGCGGCGGTGCAGGGTCGCCGGGCTGACGGCCGCGCGACCCGCCAGGTCCGACACCGTGAGGGGCGCGTCCAGCCTTTCCTGCGCCCAGGCCAGGACGGGTGCGAGGGATTCGTCCGGCAGGTCGGGCATCGGCCGCTCCACGAACTGCCGCTGTCCGCCGTCCCGGTGGGCCGCGAAGACCAGCCGCCGGCTCACGGAGTTGGCGACTTCCGCGCCGTGGTCGCGGCGGACCACGTGCAGCCCGAGGTCGAGTGCGGCCGCGCTCCCCGCGGCGGTGAGGATGTCGCCGTCGTCCACGAACAGCACGTCGGTTTCGAGGTGGACGGAAGGGAATCGGGCCCGGAAGGAGTCCGCCCACTGCCAGTGCGCGGTGGCCCGGCGCCCGTCGAGGACTCCGGCCTCGGCCAGGGTGAAGGCCCCGCTGCAGAAGCCGAGCAGGCGGGCGCCGCGTGCGTGCGCCCGTCGGACGGCCTCCAGCACCGCGTGGCGGCGGGGCACTTCGGGGTCGGGACGGTTGGGGACGATCAGGGTGTCCGCGCTATCGGCCGCTTCCAGTCCCGCGACTCCCGTGAGGGTGAAGAACCCGTCGCGCATCAGGGTGCGGGGCTCGGGGGAACACAGCCTGAAGTCGTACAGGTCGCGCCCGATCTCCGGTCGGCGCAGGCCGAAGACCTCGGTCGCGCACCCGAGTTCGAAGGGGTTGGAGTTCTCGTCCACGATCACGACCACCCGGTGGACGCCCGTCGTGTGAGCGCGACGCGAGGGTTCGCGATGCGAGGATTCTTTCGCCATGTGCAATTCCTAGCACTCACGGCGCTCGGGCGGAGTGGCCCAGGATGGGCCCATGAGCAACCAGCCCATCCCCCTGCACACGGCCCTGGCCTCCTTCGACGCTCTGTGGAGCCCTCGCATCGTCACGCGCGTCAACGACTACGACGTCCGGATCGCCAAGGTCGAAGGCGAGCACGTCTGGCACGCCCACGACGCCACCGACGAGTTCTTCCTGGTCCTCGACGGAGAACTGCACATCGCCTTGCGTGAGCCCGACGGCGAGCGCACGGTCGTGCTGCCGCAGGGGGCGGTCTTCACCGTCCCCCGAGGTACGGAGCACAAGCCGTCCGCCCCGTCCGGCGCCGCGATCCTCATGTTCGAGCCGACCGGCACACCGACCGTGGGCGACCGCCACGACGAGATCCCCGCCCACGTGGACGCGACGACCGGACACACCCTCGACACCTGAACTCCCGGGCGGTACCGATTGCGGGCCGCCCCCATGGGGAACTGCCAGCGCAGGCGCCGGATCACCCGCTCTCAGGATTCGCCGGACCCCGGACGGCTCGAAGGACTACCCTGCGAACGCGCCACGCTACGTGCCGTAGCCGCACCAGAAGGAGTCCCATGCCCTCGACCTGTGACCCCCGATACGCCTCCGTCGGCGACGTGAGCGCCGCGCTCATGGTGATCGACTCCCGGCTCAAGGCCGTCCACGACGGCAAGGCCGGGACGGATGCCGAACAGGAGCGGATGATCGACCAGTTCGCCGCGTCCTTCGGCCCCGATGGGCTCAACGAGCTCCTCGACGGCACGTGCACCCTCATCTACCTGTTCATGAACTGGCTGCGGGGGAGCCTCGAGAACCACGACGAGGACATCGTCGAGTACACGGTGCCCACCCTGGTGGCCACGATGCGCATGATGCCCAGGACCTTCCGCCCCGAGGTCATCCCCACCATGGCCGGGCTGCTCCTCGCCGCGGGCACCGGCCTGAGCCCCAACCTGTGGCGCGCCCAGTACGGCCCGTGGACCGCTGCCGAGATGAACCCCCTCGAAGCCGTGACCGTCCTGCTCGCGGAGCACATCAACCGGATCTCCGGCAAGGACGACCACACCTTCGCCACCCAGCTGATCGCCGACGCCCTGTCCAAGCTGGACCAGGCCTGACGCGCAGCGCCTCGCGACCGGTGCGCCGCAGCGCGGTCAGCCGTGGCCGAGGCGGCGCTCGAGCTCGTCGAGGTCGTAGAAGTGGCTGCCCCGGCTGACGGGCCTGCAAGAGGGTTTGAAGGCGGTCTCCTGCTCGTTGTAGAGCATCCGGACGAGGTGGGTGGCCCGCCCGCCGTCGGAGGGCGCGTTCGCGTACAGGTCCCACTGGATGTTCGCGGCCATCGGTGCGACCCGGGCGCCGCGCCACGGGTTGTCCCGGTAGGAGTACGGCTCCCCGGGCCCGGCGGGACAGGTGCTGCCGGGCAGGCCCAGGAGGACGGCGAGGGGCTCGATCTCCTCGGCGTGGGTGAAGCGCAGGGCGGCGCCCTTGTCGCTGGAGCCGTCCGCCTTCGCCCCGGCCTGGGCGAGGAGGTCGTCGAGGAGGACGCCGGCCATCGTGTAGGTGATCGCGCGGCCGCGGAAGGCCGGGCCCTTCCGGTAGAACTCCTCGGCGTCGTCCAGATAGGCGAACCACCGGGCGTCGCGCGGGGCGAGGAACCGGGCGAGGTCGACGTCCGGCGCCTCGACGCTCAGGTCGGGCGCCGTGGCGTAGAGCTGGTACAGCGAGCGGGCGAAGGAGACCTGCGCGGCGGCCGGCAGCGCGGCCGTGAAGTCGGCGCGGAACAGGCACGCGACGACGTGGTGGGCCGCTTCGGCGGTACGCGGGTCGTCGTCGATCCGCGCGAGGACCGCGGCCAGGTCCGGGTCGCCCGCCAAGTAGGCCTGGTAGTCGGCGTTCTGCGGCTGCCGGTGGAAGTACAGCAGGTCCTTGGCGGTGACCGGGGCCCCGATCAGGCCCGCCAGCGCCGGAGCACCGGAGGCCAGACCGCCGGCGAAGGCCTGGGCACTGGCCACGGCGCGTGCCACGCCCGACGTCTCGACGACGATGGGCTCGCGCTCGGCGGCGATCCTCTCGAACAGTGCCGGCAGGCGCTGCTCCATGCGCTGCGCGGTCCGGCGGTGCTCCTGCGCCCCGCACGCGGAGAGGTTGCCGTAGCCGAGGGCCGTGGCGGCATCGAGGAGTGAGCGCACCTGCGGGCCCAGTTCCGCGCCGAGACCGGAGAGGGCGCCCCGTTGCCCCGCCCTCCGCAGCAGGGCGAGCACCGCCTCGCCGTCCGTGCCGTCCGTCATGGCCCGGGAGCCGTGCCGGGCGACGTTCTCGGTGAACACCGGGCGGAAGCCCCTGGGCGGCTCCTGGTACCGGCCCGCCTTCTCCTGCGGCACGTACGGGGCCTTCGTGCCGTACAGGTCGCGGCCGGCGTACGGAGCACCGGTCCGGTCGAAGCCGCCGGCTCCCTCGGAACGAGTGGTGCGCACATCGCCATCCTCCACCCCGCCGGGCGCCCCGGCGCGCCCGGCCCCGTCGGACGGCATCCCGCGCCTGCGGGCGGGCGTCACGCCGTGGTTGGCGTTGCCGGCCTGTTCCCGGATCAGGTGGACGCGGTGCACGCCGCAGGTCCGCCTGGTGGACAAGGATGAGTGCGAGGCTGGACCGATCGGCTCGCCCTCGCGGTACATGCCGTACGCCGGCCGCCCTGTCACCGGTGATCGCCGGCTCGGTCGCCGCGCTCGGCACCTACCTGGTCTACCGCCTCACCCGCGATGTCGCCGAAGGCCCGCGCACGCGGGGCTTCAGGACCGGTCAGATCGGCTCGGCCTGCATGGTCTCGCTCGCCCACGGCACCAACGACGCGCAGAAGACCATGGGCGTCATCACCCTGGCCCTGATCGCCAACGGAACGCTGGGCGCCGGGGCGAAGTCCCCGACGTGGGTGATCGCCTCCTGCGCCACGGCCATCGCCCTGGGCACGTACGTCGGGGGCTGGCGGGTCATCAGGGCGCTGGGCAAGGGTCCGGTGGAGATCGAACCACCGCAGGGGATGGTCAGCGAGTCGGCCTCGGCCGCGGTCATCCTCTCCTCCACCGACTTCGGGTACTCGCTCTCCACCACCACGTCGCCACCGGGTCGATCCTCGGATCGGGGGTCGGCAGGACGGGCGCGGCGGTGCGGTGGAACATCGCCCACCGCATGGTGGCGGCCTGGCTGCTCACCCTCCCGGCCGCGGCACTGGTCGGGGCGCTGGCCTACTGGGTCGCCCACGGGATCGGCGGTACCGGCGGTGTCGTGGTCGTCTTCGCCGTTCTGGTGCTGGCCTCGGTCGCCTTCTTCATCGTCTCCCGCCACCCGGCCGTCACTCCGGAGAACGTCAACGCCGCGTGGACCGGCTCGGTCGTCCCGGAGCCTCCCGTCGACGAGGTGACCCGGTGAACTCCTGGATCGACCTGGACGCGCTGTGGAAGATCATCGTGGTGGGGCTGCTCGCCGGCGCCGGCCTGCCCGCGCTGTTCGCCATCGGTGTGCGCGCTCTCAGCCCGCCGGTCGGGGCCGACGAGGCCGGCGCGTCACGCCCCGCGTCCGGGGCGCTGGGCTACGCCGTCGCCGCGGTGTGCTTCGCGGTGGTCCTCGCCGCGATCGGCTGGGGGATCTTCGTCATCGTCGACCACAGCTGACCGCACGCGTCCGGTTCGCCACGGTGCGTGGTGTGGTCGGCACCGCCCACAGCTCCGGCCGGCACCGGACAGGTCGGCGCCCGCCCGGCCCCGCGCTCCCGCCCCCGGCGCGCATGGCACACCGGCCCGGGGCGGCACCGGGCTGAACCGGGACGGCCACTGGCGACTCTTGGTGGACCCCCGCGGCCTCCGGCCCCGGGGGTGCCCGGGCTCAGAGCTTGAACATCTCGCTGTACGGCGGGGTGATGCGCTCCTGCCGTGATCCGAAGTCGACGAGTACCGCGATGTCACTGTCGTCTTCGACGGCGATGACCCGGCCGAGGCCGTGCCGGTCGTGGGTGACCCGGTCGCCGACGGCGAAGTGCTTGCGCGGTGCCTCCACCTTGGGCTTGAAGGGGCTGGTGGGCAGGGGGCGGCGGACTGCTGCAGATTTCGACATTGCCCCCAGTATGCGCCGGAAGGCGGAGCCTGGGCCCCTCCGGCGTATAACGAGTTCGAGTGGGACCGGAAAAATCGGGGCGGAGCGGACCGGACGTTCGGGTCGGGGTGGAACGCCGCGTACGCCGCCCGGTACGCCCCGGGGAGGCGCCGGTGGGGGTGGTGCGTCGCCTCCGGGGGGCTCGCGCGGGCGGGCGGGCGCTGCGGGCCTGCGGGAACTACCCGGGAGCCGGCGGCGCCTACGGGGTGCGTCTTGACGCTCAACTGGCTTTCCCTTCAGGCTTGTTGGCGATCCCGCTGACGCGGGGCCGGCACCCCGGGGGCGGCCCCCGCGAAACCAGGGATGAAATAGTCCGCCACGGCGGGCCGCGGCCTGCTAGAGTCGAATCAGTTGCAGTAGTGGTTCCCATGAACTTTGTGTGCGCCTGCTGATATTGCAGGCGCATTTTTCTTTCCCGGCTTTTGCCGGGTGGGTGCTCATCGCGGCGACTCGAGGTTCGCACTGTGCGTGCTTCGGACAGCCTCTGAAGGAGAATTTTTAATGGCTAATGGCACCGTGAAGTGGTTCAACTCGGAAAAGGGCTTCGGCTTCATCGAGCAGGAGGGTGGCGGCCCGGACGTCTTCGCCCACTACTCGAACATCAACGCCAATGGCTTCCGTGAGCTGCTCGAGGGCCAGAAGGTCGAGTTCGACGTCACGCAGGGCCAGAAGGGCCCGCAGGCGGAGAACATTCGTCCGCTGTAATTTTTCTGCCATGGCACCCGCCTAGCAGCGAGGGGCCCGCACCGCGCAATGCCCGGTGCGGGCCCCTCGGCATGGCGCCACGGCGCATTCCCCGGCCGCTCAGGCCCTCTGGCTTCGCCACCGGCGGCCATCCCCACGCGAGACGCACAGCGCCGCGTCCGGATCGGCGCCCTGCCGTGACATCTCACGGTTCGAGGTCCCTTGCTCCCGCCCTCCGCGGTGAGCGCCGACCGTAGGTGACGTGCCGCACGGTTCTGCCGTCCACGCTCCGACCGTCACATTTCCGGCCCGTTCCCTTGCGGTCTCCGCCGGCGCCCCGCGCCGCAGAGCCTTCCTCGTGACGTGCCGCCCCGAGGAAGGTTTCCCGCATGAATCGCTCCAGTCGCTCCCCGTACCGGAACGCCGACTCCCGCTCCGGCGCCGGCTCCCGCTTCTCCTCGGGCTCCCGCTCCGGCGGCAGCTCGTTCTACGGCGACCGGCCTTCCGGCGGCCGTCGCTCCTTCGGTCGCGGCACCCGTCAGGACTCTTCCCTGCAGGGCGAGTTCGAGATGCCGGTGAGCACCACCCCGGCACTGCCGGCCGTCGAGTCCTTCGAGGAACTGGACATGCCGAAGGCGCTGCTGTCGGTGCTGACCCGTCAGGGCGTCACCACGCCGTTCCCGATCCAGGCCGCGACGCTGCCGAACTCGCTGTCCGGCCGCGACGTCCTCGGACGGGGCCGGACCGGCTCCGGTAAGACCATCGCGTTCGGCCTCGCCGTACTGGCCCGCACCGCCGGGCAGAAGGCCGAGCCGCGCCGCCCGCTGGCCCTGGTGCTGGTCCCCACCCGCGAGCTCGCGCAGCAGGTCACCACCGCCCTCACCCCCTTCGCCCACGCGGTGCGCCTGCGGATGACGACCGTGGTCGGCGGGATGTCCATCGGACGCCAGGCACAGGCGCTGAACCGCGGGGCGGAGGTCGTGGTGGCCACCCCCGGTCGGCTCAAGGACCTGATCCAGCGCGGCGACTGCCAGCTGGACGGGGTCGGCATCACGGTGCTCGACGAGGCCGACCAGATGGCCGACATGGGCTTCCTGCCGCAGGTCACCGAGCTCCTCGAGCAGGTCGCCGAAGGCTGCCAGACGATGCTGTTCTCGGCCACCCTGGACCGCAACGTCGACCGCCTGGTGCGGCGCTTCCTCAAGGACCCGGTCACGCACTCGGTGGACCCGTCCGCGGGAGCGGTCAGCACCATGGAGCACCACGTGCTCCACGTGCAGAACTTCGACAAGAACGCCACCATCGCCCACATCGCGTCCCGCGACGGCCGGGTGATCATGTTCACCGACACCAAGGACGGCGCGGACCGCCTGGTGCACGACCTGCTCGCGAACGGGGTGAAGGCCGCGGCCCTGCACGGCGGCAAGTCCCAGCCCCAGCGCACCCGCACCCTGGAGCAGTTCCACAGCGGCCAGGTCACGGCTCTGATCGCGACCAACGTCGCCGCCCGGGGCATCCACGTCGACGGGCTCGACCTGGTCGTCAACCTGGACCCGCCGAGCGACCACAAGGACTACCTCCACCGGGGCGGCCGCACCGCCCGGGCGGGCGAGTCCGGCACCGTCGTCACCCTGGTGCTGCCCAACCAGCGCCGCGCGATGACCCGCATGATGACGACGGCCGCCATCACCCCCGTCACCACCAGGGTCAGCGCCGGCGACGAGGAGCTGGCCCGCATCACCGGCGCCCGCGTGCCCACCGGCATCCCCACCGTGATCGCCGACCCTGTCGTCGAGCGGCCGCGCCGCAGCGCGTCCGCGAGCCGCGGCCGCCGCGGCCGCCCCGCCCACACGAGCGGCGACACCCGGGCCGCCTCCGGCCGCGACAGCCAGGGCTCCGCCGGCCGCCGTCGGGCGCCCAGGCGCGTCTCCCCCACCGCGTAGCACCCGCCGGGCCCGGTTCGCAGGACGGACCGGGCCCGCGCAGCACGCGGGGGACCACGGGGGCGGGGAACCACGGGGGACTGCGGGGAACCACGGGGCACCGCAAGGCCGATGGCCGGCGGCCAGGAGAAGAGGCACCAGAGGTGTGGGGACCGCTCAGCGAGGATGTGCGTCGGAGCCTGGACCTGCTGTTGGCCGGGGACACCGAGGTGGCCCGGGCGTACCGGGCACAGCTACCCCACGTGCGGATGAGGCCCGGATGTACGTGCGGGTGTCCGACGGTGGATCTGCACGTGGACGAGGACGCCGTGGCGGCCGGGCCGGTGGCGGAGCAGAGTCCGGTCATTGCTGACGGAAGTATCCGGACCGTCGACGGTGGCTACCTCGGGGAGGCGATGGTCTTCGCGTTCGGTGGGTACCTTTCGACCCTCGAGGTCTGCGTCTGGGATGACCTGGGTGTCCTGGAGCTGCCGCTCTGGCGGCGGTTGAGCGTTTAGCGGCGGTGGCGTGTCATGGCCATCACCTGATCGTCCCGAGGTGTGTCACCGCATTGTGGATGCCGTCGTGACGTCGGATCCCGGTCGCGAGCCGGTCGGTGGCGTGGCGGTACCCCGGGTGGTGGAGGGATCGCTGCAGGAGCCCGGTGAGGCGGTCGGTAGTGAGGTGGCGCAGGGGGAGGGCGGCGGGTGCCGCGCCGAGGGCGGTCAGGCGCGCGGCCCAGTAGGGCTGGTCCAGCCCGACGGGGACGGGCAGGGTGAGGGTGCCCGCGTTGAGCGAGGCGTGGGTGGTTCCGGGGCCGGCGTGGTGGACGGCGGCGCGCACCCGGGGGAAGAGCCAGTCGTGCGGGCATTCGCCGATGGTGAGGACATCGTCCGTGTCTCCGTGAAGCCCTGCCCAGCCGGACTGGATGACGGCACGGATCCGCAGCCGCTTGGTGGCGCTGACGATGGTGCGGCTGAGGTGCTCGCTGTCGATCCGGCTCATGCTGCCGAAGCCGAAGTAGACGGGGGCCGGCCCGCTGTCGAGGAAGTCCTGGAGCCGGGCGTCGGGCTGCCAGCCGGGCGGGCGTGCCGCCGGCCAGTATCCGGTGGTGGCGTGCCCCGGGGGCAGGCGGAAGCCCCGCGGCAGGAGGGCGTCGCTGATCCCGTAGAGGACCGGCCGGTGGCGCAGGGTTCGCAGGACGCCCGTCGCCTGCCGTGGCGGGGTCCCGAGGCTGCCGGCCAGGTGGGTGAGGGCGGGCGCGTACATGGGGTGGAGCAGCGTCTTCACGGCGGTGTCGGCGACGGCGTGCTGCCTCCAGGGCAGGGCGGTCATCAGTCGCGGAAGGATCATGGCGTGCGAGACGGTGTAGACGCCGAGGCACGGCAGCCGCAGTGCGTCGGCGATGACCGCGCACAGGGGGTGCATCAGCGGGTGCGCCAGGAGGACGTCGGTCCCGTTGTCGGCGGCTTCCAGCAGTGTGCGTGCCGCCGTGGTGGCGATGTCCTGGCCGTTGCGCAGCCGTTCGCGCCACGGCTTGCGCTGGGCCGTCAGCGCTTCTTGACGGTCCAGCGGCATGGTGTGGACGGGCAGGCCGTGGTCGGCGAAGCGGGGCGCGTGGCGGCGGGAGGTGGCGACGGTGACGTGGTGGCCGGCGTCCCTGAGCCCGAGGGCCAGGCCGGTGTAGGGGGCAATGTCGCCGGTCGTGCCCCAGGTGGCGAGGAGGACGCGCGTCGCGCTGTCCGGTGCGGGGTTCAAGGTGGCTTGGTGCTTCCGGGAGGCGGGGCGGGCGGGACGGGGTAGGCGGGCGGGGCGGTAGGGCGGGTGGTCACAGGCGCAGGGTGGTGGTGCCCGGGGTGGTGAGCGGCTGCTGGTGGAGGAACCGGCCGATGAGGTCGGCGAAGTCACGGTCGCGTTCCATGTGGAGGAGGTGGTCGGCGTCCTCCATGACGGCGAAGGTCACGTCCGTGATGGTGCCGGCGACGGCGCGGTTGTCCGCGACGGTGGTGATGGTGTCGTGTTCGCCGACGCCGACCAGCGCGGGTGTGCGCCGGATTCCGCCGGGCGGGAGCAGGCCGTCGAGGAGGAGGTGGCCGCGGTCGCGGACGTAGCGGACGAGGGGGTCCTGCGCGGACGAGGTCAGCTGGTTGAGCAGGACCCGGGCGGCCGCGCGGATCATGAGGACGCGGCGACCGGCCCGGGGGTTCGTCAGGAGGCCGACCAGTTGTTCGGCGGCTTCCCGGTGGGAGGCGGGGGCCGCGAGGGTCCGGGGGTGGGCCGTCCGGCCGGCGCACGGGCCTTGCAGCGCCGCTTGGTCGCCGTGTCGGTCGACGTGTCGGTCGACGTGTCGGTCGCGGTGGCCTTGGCGGGAGTCGGCTTCCCGGCGCAGGCCTTCATGGATCAGGGCGGTGAGGCGGGCTCCGGGGCGCGGGGCGGCCCCGAAGATCATCAGGTGGGTGACGCGGGCCGGGTGGTCCTGGGCGAGTCGGTAGGCGATGGGGTAGCCGGAGGAGACGCCGAGGGTGGCGAAGCGCTCGATCCCGAGGTGGTCCGGGGCTCGGAGGGCGGCGTCGGTCAGGTCGTCCCAGCTGAGGTCGGGGTGGCGCCGTCCGTCCGGGCCGACGGCCCCACCGCCGGGCGGACCGGCGGACGGCAGGTCGGGGATGAGCAGGGGGTGGCGGTCGGCGAGGTGGCGTTCCAGGCGGGCCCATGAGTGACGGTCCTGAAGGCCGCCGCCGAGAACCAGCACCGGGACCGCGTGGTCGGCGGTGCAGGGGGTGACGAGCCGGCAGGGGTAGGTCGTGCCGCGCCACGGGATGGCATGGTCCTGCACGGTGACGGTGCGGGGCGGGGCTGTCATGCGGTGGCCCTCTGGTGGCGTTCGACGAAGTCGGCCAGCTCGGTGATGGTGGAGGTGGCGGACAGGTCGGATTCGGTGATGACCAGGCCGTGGTCCTCCTCCAGGACCATGGCGAGGATGGCGACGGCCATGGAGTCGACGCCCGCGTCGGCGAGGGTCGCCTCGGGGGTGACGGGCCCCGGAGGCAGGGCGGCCTTGTGGGTGAGGACGTGGATGACGGTGGTGAGCATGTCCTGCATGGGACCGGGCCCTTCCGGGTGGCGTGTCATGGTGGCCTGTCATGGGTGAAGAGTGAGGTTCTGGGGCCAGGTGGCGGTGGTGGCGGCCCAGGTCAGGCCGCTGCCGAAGGACACCAGGACGGTGCGCTGGTCCGGTTTCAGCGTGCCCTGCTCGGCCGCGTGGGCCAGCAGCAGGGGCACCGACGCGGCGGCGGTGTTGCCGACCGTCTCGATGTTGGTCGGCATCCGCTCGGCGGGGAGGCCGAGGTCGGCGGCGACCGCGTGGGTGATGGTGGCGTTCGCCTGGTGGGCGACGAGGACGTCGATGTCGTCCAGGGTCCATCCGGCGGCCGCGGTCGCCGCGCGGACCGCGTCGCTCATGCGGCGCACGGCCTGTTTCAGCACATGGCTTCCGCTCATGCGCAGGTAGAGCTCGCCGCCGGCGTCGAGGGGGAGGCGTTGCCGGGCACCGCCCGCGGGGATGGCGATGATGTCCGCCAAGGTGCCGTCGCTGCCCCACACCGTCGGGCCGAAGGTCGGTGACTCCCCCGGTCGGGCGGCGCGCAGGACGGCGGCTCCCGCACCGTCGCCGAACAGCGGTGCGGTGTTGAGGTCGTGGGGATCGACCATGGCCGAGGCGCTCTCCGCGCCGATGACGAGCACGCTGCGCGCGGTCGCCGAGCTGATCAGGCCCCGGGCGAGTTCGCATGCGTACAGGAATCCGGAGCAGCCGGCGTTGAGGTCGAACGCCGCGATGCCGGTCATGCCGAGCAGGCTCGCCACCTCGGGGGCGCCGGCGGGGCAGAGCCGGTCGGGTGTGGTGGTCGCGAGGATCAGCGCGTCGACCTCGGACGTGCCGGCCGAGTCGAGGGCACGGCGGCCCGCCTGCGCCGCGAGGTGGACGGTGGCGGTGCCCGGAGTGACCCGGCGGCGCTGGGCGATGCCGATGCGCCGGTGCACGAAGGCGGCCGTCTGCGGTGCCATGACCTGGCTGTTGTCCACTACCGTCGGCGGGAGCCAGCTGCCGAGTCCGCATAGCACGGTGTGCGTCAAGTCCCCTCCTGGAGAGCCTTCTTGGGCGGCCGGGGCCGCTGTCGTCACAAGCCGCCGGTCAGCCGGCCGTCGCCGCCACGCGCTCCTGCGGGGCGGGCAGCGGGGCCGCGTCTTCGAGTAGGTAGGGCAGCGCCGTGGTGGGACGGCCGGTGAAGTGGCGCATCACCAGATCCGACGCTTCCCACCGCCGTTCCATGAAGACCCAGTGGTCGGCCTCGGGGATGACGGCGAACCGGCAGTCGCCGATGGTGGCCGCGAAGTCGCGCTGCTCGGCGGCGGAGCTGATGGTGTCGTGCTCCCCGCAGAAGACGAGGGTGGAGACGCCGTCCAGCCTGCCCGTCGGGTCGAGGTTCTCCAGCACCGACCGCTCCATCGTGGCGAATCCGTGGGCCGTGCTGTTCACGGCCCGCAACGTCATCCGCCGCACCAGTCGGTGGACGATGTCCCGCTGACGGATGGGCGCCCGCCCCTGCGGGCACAGGAACATCTCCATGAGGACGTCCACCAGGCCCTCGGCGTCGTCGGCGGCCATCCGCTCCGCGCCGCGCCGCCACAGGGCGGTCAGTTCGTCGCTGATGCGCACGGGCACCCCTCCGAGTGCGAGCCTGACGACCCGGTCCGGGCGACGCTGTGCGCAGCGGTGGGCGACCGCGGCGCCGAAGGAGTAGCCGAGGAGGTTGACGCGGGCCACTCCGAGGTCGTCGAGCAGGGCCTCCACGACCTCGCACATCGTCTCCATCCCCTGCTCCGGGCGCAGCGGGGTCGAGTCGCCGGCACCGGGGAGGTCCACGGAGACCAGGTCGGCGAAGGGAAGGACGTGCTGCCGCAGGACGGACCAGCCGTTCATGCCTTGCAGCACGCCCCCGATCGCGAGGACCGGAGCGATCGACGGGTCGGCGGCCCGCAGTAACTGGTACGAGAACGACAGCCCTTCGTGGGTGAGCCTGCGGATGGTCACTTCGCTCATGGTTTCTCCAACCGGTGACGGACGCGAACCGGTGCAGGACACGGACCGGCAATGGACGCGAACCGGTGCTGGCCGCGAACCGGTGCTGGCCGCGACGGCCCTGCCCGAGCCGGTCAGCCGCGCGCGGCCATCCGCTCCGTGGCGGCTCCCGGGCCGGGGACCGCGGCCGTCCGCTCGGTCGCGGCTCCCGAGTCGGCGATCGCGGCTTCGACCAGGTCGGCGGTCTCCTGCAGCGTCAGGCTGCCGGTGGCGTGAGCGTCGTCCAGGTGGACGCCGTAGTGGTCGGAGAGGGTGACGAACAGTTCCACCTGGGCGATGGAGTCCAGGGCGAGGCAGGAGAAGCTGGCCTCGGGGGTCAGTTCCTGCTGCGGCACACCGAAGGCCTGCGCCAGGTAGGAGGTGATGAAGTCCAGCGGTCGCTGATCGAGCATGTCCATGGTTCTCTTCTCCTTCTGTGCCAGATTCTGTGTCGGATTCCGTGTCAGAACACCGGTTGGATGTCGGGCCAGGTCATCGCCACCGCGCCCCACACCGCGCCGCCCCCGAAGGCGGTCAGCAGCGTGCGGGCCCCGGCCCCGACGGCCTTCTCGCGCACCACGTCGTCCATGACGAGCGGGATCGAGGCGGAGGAGGTGTTTCCCACCTCGCGGATGTTCCCCAGCCGGCCGGGCGGGCGGATCCCGAC
The DNA here is from genome assembly GCF_055576085.1 of Kitasatospora sp. NPDC033851. Lineage (NCBI taxonomy): Bacteria > Bacillati > Actinomycetota > Actinomycetes > Kitasatosporales > Streptomycetaceae > Kitasatospora > Kitasatospora sp. NPDC033851. The sequence goes on from NZ_JBVIRL010000009.1 coordinate 65,728, forward strand.
GAGGTCGGCCACCTTGTCGAGGATGCGCTGGTTCGCCTGGTGCCCGATGAACGCCTCGACGTCCTCCGCTTCCCAGCCGACCGCCCCCAGCAGGGACCGGGACACCTCCGTCATGCGCCGCGTCGCATGCGCGAACATCTGCGGGCCCTGCATCCGCAGACACCGCGCGTCGTGCCCCGCTGCCTGCACCACTGCCTGCCCTGCATCCGGCCGGGCATCCGGTCCGGCATCCGGCCGGCGGGAGCCGCCGGCGGCGATCACCGCCAGATCCTTCTGCGTGCCGTCGCTGCCCAACTGCGTGGCCAGCACCGCACCGGCCTCGTCGGCGGTACCGCGACGCAGGACGACAGCCCCCGCCCCGTCGGCGAACACGACGGCCGTCCCCCGGTCCGACATGTCCGTGATCGTCGACAGGGTCTCCGCGCCGATCAGCAGCACGGTCTCCGCGGCGCCCGCCCTGATCCACGCGTCACCGGCCGCGACGGCGTAGACGAAACCCGAACAGGCCGCCGCGATGTCGAACGCCGGCACCGTACCGAGGCCCAGCTGCGCCGCGACCCACGGCGCCGTCGCCGGGGAATGGTGATCGGGGGTGGTCGTGGACACCACCACCAGGTCCACCCGCTCCACACCCGCGCTGCGCAGCGCCCGCTGACCGGCCCGCACCGCCAGGTCCCCCGTGCTCTCCCCCGGCTCGGCCCAACGGCGGGTCTCGATCCCGGTCCTCGACCGGATCCACTCGTCGCTGGTCTCCAGACGGGACAACGGCGCATCGGTGTTGCGGACGACCCGTGACGGCAGGTGCGATCCCGTCCCGATGACCACTGCGGCCGGGCAAGCTGACAACACGTCCCCCTGGATGAACGTCGCTACGGGTGGGAAACCTCAAGGCCTCAAGGAGTGTCCCGCCGACCGGGCCGGAGACACTCCCTATCAATCGGATTCGCCTCGGCGCTCACACAACCGGGGGCGCCGGATACTCCGTACGGCCGAACCCGGGTTGCGACCGGGCCCGCCTCGGCGGCAACAGCCCGTCGGCCGAGGAAACCAGGCAGGAGCTGCACAGCCAGGCAGTCGCTGCGCCCCCAGGCGGGCGCTGCGCAGCCAGACGGACCCCCGGTGTGGTGCAGCATGCCGCTGCGCCGGGCGCGGCGCCGGTGACCGGGTCCGGCTGGTGGTCATCGCCGACGAGACGGGACTGGTGACGGCTGCTCGGTGAGGTCGCTGCGACTACTTCCGCTGCATGGACAGGTAGCAGGGGTCCTGTTCCTCGGGCTCGCACAGCATGCTCGGGGACGAGGCCCCGTACACGTCCATCGTCTCGGAGCCGTTCAGGACGATGCTCTGCTCCTGGCCACGGCCCGCTGTCCCGGTGCGCGTCCAGTGCCCTGACAGGTAGACGGGCGGTCGTGTCTCCGAGATCCGGTAGGGGGCTTCGCCGATGAAATTGGTGCGGTACCGGCCGTCCGGTAGCAGCTCCAACACCCTGCCACCGACGCCGCTCCACGTCCCGACGAGGGCCTGGTCGGAGGGGTCGGGCGGCGCCCAGCGCTGATCGGCCTGGTAGCAGGCGAGGCCCCAGGTCGCCCCGGCGGCCAGGAGGGCGGACCCGGCGAGTACGGCGCCGCCGCGCTGCCACCGCGCCCGTCCGCGCGCCGTCACCGCGAAGCGGAAGGCGACGATCAGCGCCTGGAGCGGCCACAGGAACGCGAGCAGCATGCCCAGATCGCACCAGACCAGCCAGACGAGGGAGTTGGCCTTCCCGCGACCCGGCCGGACGGTCGGCCCGACGAGGCCGGCGACCGCCATGCCGACCGCCCAGGCCAGCGCGACATCGACGTACAGGTCGAACCCGGCGGCGTCCGCCGGCTGCGGGCCGCTCCAGTCGAACAGTGCCCGGACGGCGCACCAGAGAAGAACCCCGACGATCCCGAGGCACGCGAACGCCCGGCAGGCGAACAGCAACGTGCCGAGCGCTGTTCGCACCCAGATCGATCTCTTCACGCAATCCCCCTGGTCAGCGCGTTCCACCAGAAGGTAGCCCGGATCCACCCTGCCTGACCGAACGGGTCGTCCCTGGTACAGAACTGCGACAGCAGGCCGCTGTGTTCGGCCACTGTGTGCGGCCTCCGGAACCGGGACACGGTCTGCGATCGCCGGGTCGGAACGGCCATCGCTTCCGGGGGATTCGACCTCGGCGTCTGTGGTGGGGCCGGCGGGCTCGGGCCTGGCGGCGACGTCGTCGTCGGAAGCGCGACGGGCGCAGCAGTCGACGGCCGGCTCGGTGCCTGCGGGCCGCTGTGGCAGGTAGCGACGGCCGACCTCTCTTGCGAGGTGAATGGCGTTCACCTAGGGTGGTGAACGCCATTCACCTGCCAGGGAGTCCTGCCGTGCCCACTGATTCGCGTCCGTCGACGTCTCCGACCGCCGACCGTGGCGTCATGGCCGTTCTGGCAGCCGGCGGCATCGTCACCACGCTGGTGCAGACCGCGGTCGTGCCGCTGCTGCCGCAGCTGCCCCGGCTGACCGGCGCGGCGCCGGTCGATGTCGGGTGGGTGGTCACGCTCACGCTGCTGACCGGCGCGGTCGCCACCCCCCTGCTGGGGCGTGCCGGGGACATGTACGGCAAGCGACGGATGCTGCTGCTCGCGCTCGGGGCGCTCGCCGCCGGGTCGCTGGTGTGCGCGTTCGCCTCCACCCTCCCGTGGCTGTTGGTGGGGCGGGCGCTGCAGGGTGTGGGCGCGGCGGTGGTGCCACTGTCGATCAGTTTCCTGCGGGGTGTGCTGCCGCCGCAGCGGACGGGTTCCTCGGTGGCGCTGATGAGTTCGACGGTGGGCATCGGCGCGGCTCTCGGCCTGCCGCTGGCCGCGCTGCTGGTGCAGTACGCGGACTGGCACGCGATGTTCTGGGCCATGACCCTGCTCTCGACGGGAGTGCTCGCCCTGGCGTGGCGGCTGCTGCGGGAGGAGCCCGTCCGGTCACCGGGGCGCTTCGACCTGCTCGGGGCGTGCGGGCTGAGCGCGGGGCTGGTGTTTCTGCTGCTGGCGTTGTCGAAGGCGGGTGAGTGGGGCTGGGGCAGTCGGCGGATGCTGGGTCTGTCGGGGGCGGCGCTGCTGATCCTGACGGGCTGGACCGTCCAGCAGCGCCGCGCGTCGCGGCCACTGGTGGACGTGCGGCTCGCGACGCGTCCGGCGGTTCTGCTGCCGCACCTGGCCGCGTTGCTGGCCGGGTTCTCCTTCTACGCCAACTCCCTCGTCACCGCGCAACTGGTCCAGGCGCCCCGGGCCACCGGATACGGCCTGGGGCTCTCGGTGATGGCGGCGGGTGCATGTCTGCTGCCCAGCGGTGTGATCATGGTGCTGTGTGCTTCGCTGTCCGCCCGCCTGTCCGCCGCCCGCGGGGCCAAGGCCACCCTCACCCTGGGCACGGTGGTCATCGCGGCCGGCTATGGTCTGCGCTTCGCCGACAGCCGGGAGTTGTGGGCGGTCATCGCGGGCGCGGCCGTGGTCTCGGTCGGCACGGCGCTCGCCTACTCCGCCCTGCCCATGCTGATCATGCGGGCGGTGCCGCTGGAGCAGACCGCCGCGGCGAACGGCCTCAACGTCCTCATGCGCACCATCGGGCAGGCCCTGTGCAGTGCGGTGGTCGCCACCGTGCTGGCCCAGCACACCCGCCTGTTCGCCGACACGGCGGGCGTGGCCGTGGCGGCGCCGACCCTGTCCGGGTACCGCCTGGCGTTCGCCGCGGCAGGCGCGGTTGCGCTGCTGGCCTGCGCGGCCGCCTGCCTCATCCCGCGCCGTCCGCGCCCCGCGCCGTCCCCCCTCCAGGAGACTGAACAAGATGCCCGACCCGAGCTCCGCCTCCCCGCGCAGCGCCCGTCCGCGAACGACCTCCAAGAACCCGCCGGCACCGCCGCCGACGCCCGCCCCGGACCGGCCGGCACGACCGCGTGACGCCGACGCCCGCCGCGCGGACATCCTCGCCGCGGCCCGGCGCGCCTTCGCACGCCACGCCTATGCCGACACCACCATCGCCGCCATCGCCGACGACGCGGGCGTCAGCCCGGCGCTCGTGATGAAGTACTACGGCACCAAGGAACACCTGTTCACCCAGGTCTTCACCTTCGACGCCGACGCCACCGCCCTCTTCGACGCCCCCCTGGACCGCCTCGCCCGGCACATGGTCCTGCACCTGCTCGCCACCCAACGCGGCCAGACCCGCGACCCGATCCTGCGCATCGCCTTCTCCCGCCACCACCTGGAGCTCGGCGGCCAGGCACGAGCCAACTTCCGCACGCAGGTCATCGACGCCCTCGCCGCCCGCCTCCCCGGCCCGGACGCCCCGCTGCGAGCGGAGATGGCCATCGGCGTGCTGCTCGGCCTCGGCGCCCTCTACGCGACCGTCCAAGCCGACCGGCTCACCCGACTGGACCCCGACGACGTCGCCGACCTGTACGTCCCCCTCCTGCAACCCCTGCTCTGCGGCGAGACCCCGACGGGCCGCTGACCACCACGGGATCGGCCGGACCCCGCCGGGGGCGTGTCAGTGTGACCTTGCGTAAGTGCCGTGGGGTCACCGGCTGCTGACCGGTCCTCGAAGAACAGCGAGAACCGGTCAGCGGGCCGCCCTGCGGGTGCCGGTCCGTGCCGTGGCAGACTCGGCGGCATGACTTCCTCCCTGCCCGAGCCGGACCAGCAACTCTCCGACCCCAGCGAGCTGCTGCTGGACTATCTCGACTACTACCGGTCCGTGGTCGGCGCCAAGGTCGAGGGCATGTCCGACGCGGAACTGCGCGTCAGTCGGCTCCCTTCCGGGTGGACCCTGATCGAGTTGCTGAAGCACCTCGTGCACATGGAACAGCGCTGGCTGCGCTGGGGCTTCCGGGGCGAGCAGGTCGCGGCGCCCTGGGGCGACCGCGGGCCGGCGGACCGCTGGTACGTCGCGCCGGAGGAGACGGCCGCCGACCTGATGGCCGCGCTGCACTCGGGCGGCGAGTACACCCGGGCCGTCGTGTCGGGTACGCCGCTGTCCACCGTCGCCGCGGCCGGCGGCCGTTTCCCGGACGACGGCACCGCGCGGCCCACCCTGGGCTGGATCCTGTTCCATGTCCTGCAGGAGTACGCCCGTCACGCGGGCCACCTGGACATCGTCCGAGAACTCGCCGACGGCGTCACCGGCGAATAGCCACCGGCCTGCCGGGACCGGTCAAGATGTCGCCCGCGCCCTGGTAGGCGAATACCTCGATCGAGAACAACTCGTCGGGCTTGACGGCGAGTTGTCCCGAGCCCTGGGTGAATACGGTGCCGTGGTCGAGTCTGCCGGTGGTCGTCCGGTGGATGGCCACGGCGCCTAGAGTGGCCGCGGCAGCCAGGACCACGGCCTCCGTCAGCAGGACTCGGCGCCACCGCGTCCTCACGGGGTCGCCCATGAGAATCTCCCCCGATATCCCGTCATGCAGCCCGAAGATCGCCGGACAGCATAGCGGCCGTTCCGCCCCCTCCGGCCGACCAGAACCCCACTGCCCGCGCCGGGGGTGAGACCGGGCTGCTCCGAGTGGCGCCGACGGGTGGTGGACGTCCGTCCGCGAACGCAGGCTGGCCGTGCGGTGTCCGCCCGGACCGTGCGGCGGCGGGCGCGGCACCGCGGCGGCGTCCCGGACGGGGCGGCCGGGTACGTCAGAGAGACGGGGTCTCATGGTTCATCAGGACACCGGTCCGGGTTGCCTGCCGTCCGTTCGCGGGATCGGCGGGTTCGTACGAAGGCGGACACGGTACCGGTGCGCAGGGCGCCGCTCCCGGGGCGCGCGCACGGGGGCGGCGCTGGTCGCCGCCGGTCTGGCCTTCCTGGGTGCGGTCGGGCCGACGCCGAGCAGTGCCCTGTCGGCGCCCGTCGGTGGGCCCTGGCCGGGAGCTCGGGCGCACTTCGTGTCCGGGCCCTGCCCGGAGACACCCGAGCCGGTCCCCGGGCGGTGCGGGTTGCTGGAGGTGCCGGAGAGCCGCACCCACCACCGTCACCACGGGCGGACGATCCGGCTGGCCGTGGCGATCATCCCGGCCACGTCGGCAACGCCGGCCCAGGACCCGGTGGTGTTCATGGAGGGGGGTCCCGGCGGCGACGCGTTCGGGAGCATCCCCTTCCTGATCGATGCCGGGGTGAACCGGGACCGCGATCTGATCGTCATGGCCCAGCGCGGGACGCTCCACGCGCAGCCGGCCCTCACCTGCCCGGAGATCGACCGGTTCTCCGTGGAAGCCGTCGCGCTGCGCTACGACGCCCCGTCGACCGGGCGGCGCCTGGTGGGCGCGGCGAAGGAGTGCCGGGACCGGCTGACGGCCGACGGCGTCGACCTCAGCGCCTACAACACCACCGAGAACGCCGCGGACTTCGCCGATCTGCGCAGGGCCCTGGACATCGACCGGTGGAACGTCTACGGGTACTCCTACGGCACCGAGCTGGCCCTCACCTACCTGCGCCTCCACCCCGAGGGGATCCGCTCGGTGGCGATCGACTCGGTCGTGCCCCCGCAGATCGTGAGCCTGCCGTGGACCTGGGACAGCGCCCGGGAGGGGATCGGCGCGATCCTCGCGGCGTGCGCGGCCCAGCCCGACTGCGAGCGCCGCTACCCGAACCTCCCGGACACCCTGACGGAGCAGGTCCGGCGGCTGGAGGCGCACCCCCTGAAACTGACGGCCCAGCCGCCGAGCGGGGGCGACCCGGTGGAGGTCGTCCTCGACGGCGGCGCGATGGTGAACCTGCTGGTCGCCAACACCGTCAAGGCCGTCGACGCCCCCGCCGCGCTCGACGAACTCGCCCGCGGCAACCCGGAGCGGTTCGCGCGGGCCCGCGCCGCCGACGCGGTGGGCGCCATCGGCGAGTTCGGCCACGGCCTGACGCAGTCGGTGGCCTGCAGCGAGTGGGTCCCGCGCTTTTCGGAGTCCGACCTGCTGGAGGCCGGGCGCCAGGCCTTCCCCGGGTGGCCGGACCGGGTGCTGGCCCAGGCACCGCAGCTTCCCTTCGAACACCACCTGTGCCGCGCCTGGGACGTCCCGGACCGCACCGCGATCCAGCGGGTGGCCACCGTCAGCGACGTGCCGACGCTCGTCGTCTCCGGAACCTTCGACTCGAAGACCGGCGCGAGCTGGGGGCCGTTCACGGCTCGGACGCTGTCCCGCTCGACCACCGTACGGATCCCCGGCATCGGCCACTGGGTGGTCCCCCAATCGCCCTGCGCGCAGAGCGTCCTGGCCTCCTTCCTCACGCATCCGACCGCGCCCGACACCGGCTGCGTGGCCGGGCTCTCCCCCAAACCGTTCACCATCACCCCGGACCCGGAGACCGCATGATGTCCATCCGCCCACCTCACCACCGGCGCACCGCGCGACGGCTCCTGGCCACGCTGGCCGGCGCCACGGCCGGCGTCCTCGTCACCGGCCTCGCCGTCGTGCCCGCCCAGGCCGACACCGGCGCCACGGAGCGCCTCGGCACGGTGGCCCGGACGGTGGGCCACGCCCACTTCCAGCCGGGCCCCTGCCCACGGACGGCGGACCCGGCTCCCCCGGTCAAGCGGCCCCGCTGCGGAACGCTCACGGTGCCCGAGAACCGCTCCCGGCACGACGGGCGGACGATCACCCTCGCCGTCGAGATCGTGCCCGCGGCCACGAAGAGACCGGCGCCCGACCCGATCGTGTGGCTCGCCGGCGGGCCCGGCGACGACGCGGTCTCCGAGATCCAGCTGGCGCTCAACGGCAACCTGAACCGCGACCGGGACGTGATCTTCATGTCCCAGCGGGGAACCTACTCCGCCGACCCGCAGCTCACCTGCCCGAACATCGACGAGTTCAACGCGCGCGCCCTCAACCTCGTCTACGGCGCGCCGTCCACCGGGCGCCTGCACGTCGAGGCGACACAGGCCTGCCGCGACGAACTGGTGGGCCGCGGGGCCGACCTCAGCGCCTACAACGGCACCGAGAGCGCCGCCGACTACGCCGACCTGCGCGAAGCGCTGTGCATCGACCAGTGGAACGTGTTCGGCATCTCCTACGGCACCGACCTGGCCCTGCTCTACATGCGCCTGCACCCGGAAGGCATCCGGTCGGTCGGCATCGACGGCGTCCTGCCGCCGTCCCTGGCGGGCGGGGCCGTCACCTGGAAAGCCGCCCGGGAGGGCACCGACGGCCTGTTCAAGGCCTGCGAGCAACAGGCCGCCTGCAACGACCGCTACCCGGGCCTGAAGGCCACCTTCGAGCGCCTCGTCGGCGAACTCGAAGCGCAGCCGGTCACCACCACCGTCACCGTCCCGGGCCAACCCGGCCCGGTGGAGGTCGTGCTGGACGGCGGAGTCCTGGTGAACTGGCTGGTCTCCGCCACCCACGTGGCGGCCGGAGTGCCCCGCTCCATCGACGAGCTGGCCCACGGCAACCCGCAGCGGATCGCCGAACAGTGGGCCGGGGGCAAGCTCAGCCCGCAGGCCATCGGCAGGACCTCCCACGGGCTCGCGTACGGCATCTTCTGCAGCGAGTGGACGCCGTTCGAGAGCCAGGCCGAGTTGATCGAGGGCGGGCGGCGCGAGTTCCCGTCGTTCCCCGAATCGGTGCTGGCCAACGCGCCGCTGCTCGCCTTCCTCCACGCGGACTGCCGCGCCTGGGACGTTCCCGCGGCACCGGCCTCGATCCGGGACGTGACGCACAGTGACATTCCGTCGCTCGTCCTGTCCGGCGGGTTCGACGCCCAGACCGCACCGAGCAGCGGGCCGTACGCCGCAAGCACGCTGAGCCGGTCCACCGAGGTCACGGTCCCCTACGTCGCCCACGTGGTCTTCGCCGACTCGCCGTGCGCACAGTCGATCACCCGTTCGTTCTTCGACACCCCGACCGCCCCCGACACGGGATGCCTCGCAGGCCTCCAGCCGCCCGCGTTCGAGATCGGGGCGTAGTCGGGGCGTCATCGGGGCGTCGGGGCAGCCCGACCCATCGATCCCGCCGTTCGGGCGGGCGGGGGGGGGGGGGGGGGGGGGGGGGGGGCCCCCCCCCCCCCCCCGCGCCCGGGGGGGGGGGGGGGGGGGCGGGGCGGGGGGGCCCCCCCCCCCCCCCGACGCCGTCCTGCCCCCGGTCAGGCCCGGTCAGGTTCGGTCAGGCCCGGGAGGGGCCCGCTCCTGCCCCGGTGGTCGTGATGGCCGCGGCGATCTCGTCGAGGTCGGCCGGGGTGAGGTTGACGTGGGCTGCCCCGATCCAGCCGTCGACCTGGGCGGGGGTGCGGGCACCCACGATGGCGCCGGTGATGCCGGGCCAGGCCAGGGCCCAGGCGACGGCGGTCTCGGCGACGGTGACGTCGTGGCGCTCGGCGATCGGGCGCAGCGCGTCGGCGAGCCGGAGGTTCGCGGTGAGTCCGGTGGTGAAGTCCGCGTGCGCGGAGCGCCAGTCGTCGGCGGGCAGGTTCGCGGCGCGCCCGGCGGTGAACGCGCCGGTCAGGAGCCCGGATTGGAGCGGGGAGTAGGCGATGACGCCGGCGCCGTGGGTTTCGGCCCAGGCGATGTCGAGGGCGGCGGTGCGGTTGATCGCGGAGAACGGCGGCTGGATGGCGTCCACGTGCGCGATGCCTTCGGCGGCGTCGAGTTCCGCGACGGCGTGATTGGACAGGCCGATCGCGCGGACCTTGCCCTCGGCTTTCAGGTCGGCCATGGTCTGCCAGTACTCGGCCAACGGCGTCGCGTTCGGGGACACCGCCCCCGTGCCGTGGCCGGTGTACTCGAGGGACTCGCCGGTGTCGGGGTAGTGCACCTGGTACAGGTCGATCCGCTCGACGCCCAGGCGGCGCAGGGAGTCCTCGACCTCGCGGCGTACGCTGGCGGCCTTCATGATCCGGCGCGGGGACGCGGTGGGGTCGGCCGGGTCCCAGACCAGCCCGGCCTTGGTGAACACGAAGGGCCGGTCCGCTTCGGGGAGATCGGCGATGGCCTTGCCGACGAGCTCCTCGGAGTGCCCGAGGCCGTAGACCGCGGCGGTGTCGATCCAGTTGACTCCCCGCTTCAGGGCGTGGCGGATCGCGGCGACGGACTCGGCGTCGTCGCTCGCGCCCCAGCCGAACGCCCAGCCGGAGCCGGACACCGCCCACGACCCGAAGCCGAGCCGGGTGATGTCCATGTCCGTGGTGCCCAGGCGTCGGGTGGGCAGGCTGTCATGCGTCATGCCGGTGTGCTCCTCGGTCCTTTTGGTCCTTGCATTCGGTGTTCTGCTCGTGGTCCTCGCCGCTGCTGCTGCGGCTGCTGCTGCTGCCGAACGGGAACGTGCCTGGTCGGACGTCACGTCAGATCGCGCAGCGGGACGCGGACGACGGAGTAGGGCAGGTGCGGATCGGTGACGGCCCACTGGAAGTTGACGGCGAGGATCGCGTCGCCGTCGAAGGCCCCGGTGGAGGGCCGGTCGAGCAGTGGGTTCGTCGCGCGCCGTTCGAGGGTGCCGGAGGCGTACCCGGCGTCGAGCCGGACGACGTCGACGATGCTGTGGTTGTCGCCGATGTGGTCGACGCTGCTGAGCGCGTACAGCGTGTGCCCGCGCATCAACAGGCCGTCGCCGGTGACGCCCGCGCCACCGAGGTCGATCCTGCGGATGTCCTTGGTGCGGCGGTCGATGCGGTACAGGGCGCTGTCGTTGTCATGCGCGACGATGACGTACCGCTGGTCCGGCGTGACCACGATGCCGTTGAGGTTGAAGCCGTCGCGGAAGACGATCGGGGTGCCGGCGAACTCCTCGAACACCGGCAGCCGGGAGGTGGCCGGGGCGTGACCGCCGAGTTGGTCGGCGGCGATCCGGTACAGGCGCGGCTGCACCGAGTCGGTGACGTAGACGTCGCCGTCGTCGGCGACGGTCAGATCGTTGAGGAAGCCCGCGGTCGGGCCGGCGTGGGAGGTCAGGCCGGTGTCGAAGGTGTGCAGCAGCTTGCGGGTGTGCGTGTCGTACACCCACACCTTCCCGGTGGAGCCGCCCGCGATGATCAGGCGTCCGTGCGCGTCGACCTTCATCCCGACCGCGGTGGCACGCCCGTCGGCGCCCGGCGCCAGGAACGGCTCGACGGCCCCGGTGCGCAGGTCGCCCCGGTAGACGGCACCGTCACCGGTGCTCCCGGTGTAGAAGTACGGCTCGTGCGGGTCCCGGGCGATCCCCTCCGGACCCGCGTCGGTTCCCGGGATGGCCCACACCGTCGGGCGATGGGCGGCAGGGGGACGCCAATCCTCCGGTGCCTCCGGTGCCGCCGCGGCGAGGGGCGCGGCGGCCGTGGCGACAGCGCCGATGGCGGTGGCGAGGGCGAAGGCGCGGAGCATGGTGCGAGATGTACGCATGGTGTGCTTTCGGTTCGTCGGAGTGCTGCGGACCGACGCTTACGCTCGCACTCCCGGATCCGCCGGGGGAAAGGCCGAATGCGCAATGCGGTGATGCACGGATCGCATCACCACGTGCCGCACGTCCGGGAGATACTCGCCCTCATGACCACGGCGAACGCGGACCAGGAACGACCGCCGGGGAGGCTGGTACAGCTCCCCCAGGCACCCGACGCGATCGAACTGCGTCATCTGCGGGCGTTCGTCGCGGTCGCCACCGAACTGCACTTCGGCCGGGCCGCCGCACAGCTGTACGTGTCGCAGCCCGCACTGAGCCGGCAGATCCGCTCACTCGAACGACTCGTCGGCTGCGATCTGCTGCGCCGTTCCACCCACCAGGTGGAGCTCACCCTGGCCGGAGCGGCGCTGCTCGACCGCGCCCGCCGGGTCCTCGACGATGTCGACGAGGCGGTCTCGGCAACCAGGCGGATCGGCGGTGAACTCGCCGCCCGCATGGCCCAGTACTGGGAGCCGGTCGGTGACGCGACGGACCGGGAGCTGCTGGCGCTGCGCACCGCGTACGAGGCGCTGCACGCACAGTTCGCGCCGCCGCCCGAGGTGACCGTGCGGCCCGTCAACGCCGACGGCGTCCCGTCCCTCCTGCTGACGCCGCCGAACGAGGCGAGCGCCACGGTTCTGTTCCTGCACGGCGGCGCGTACGTCAGCGGATCCGCCTTCGGCTACCGGCCGTTGGCCGGTGCCCTCGCCACCGAGTGCCAGGTCGGCATCCTGCTGCCCGACTACCGTCTTGCGCCCGAGCATCCGTATCCGGCGGCGGTCGAGGACGCGCTGAGTGCCTATCTCTGGCTCGTGGACAGCGGGACTACGCCAGGGGAGGTCACCGTTGTCGGGGACTCCGCCGGCGCGCACCTGACCCTGTCCGTCCTCCTCACCCTCAGGCAGCGGCAACTGCCGCTGCCCGGCCGCGTGGTGCTGCTCTGCCCGGGCGTCGACCTCGCAGGCCGCGTCCTGGACGACGAACCGCAGGAACCCCAGCCGGCGGCCCTGACGGCGGAAGCGCTGCGGCGACGATTCATCACCGACTACCTTGCCGGCCACCCGACGGACGATCCCGTCGTCCGCCCGCTGACGGCCGACCTGAGCGGCCTGCCGCCGATGCTCGTCCAGGCGGGCACCGGCGACCCCCTTCTCGCGGACGCGCGCCAACTGGTGGACCGTGCACGCGAAGACGGTGTCGATGTCCGCCTGGAGCTGTACCCGGTGGCCACCCATGACTTCCACATCTTCTGGTCGTTCCTGCCCGAAGCCGCCGACGCCCTCTACCACGCGGGCCGCTTCATCCGGAACACCACCCACAGGCTCTCCCGCCCGACGGCGACCGGGACGACTCCCGCCAGCTGAACTCGGCGCCCGAGCACGCATCGACGAGCCGTGCCGAGCAAGCGGGGCCGAGCGGGGCCGAGCGGGGCTGGGCCGGGCTGGGCCGAAGCTCAGTTCCCCGTCGGCGCCGGGTCCTTCGCCGGCCCGGCGAGGGGCTCGGGTTCGAGTACGAAGACCGGGATCACGCGGTGGGTCCTCTCCTGGTACTCGGCGTACGGCGGATACGCGGCGACCGCGCGCTGCCACCACTGGGCCCTCTCGTCCCCGGTGAGCTCACGGGCCCTCATGCCCCGGCGTTCGGGGCCGTCCTGGAGATCCACCTGCGGATCGGCCTTGAGGTTGAAGTACCAGGCCGGGTGGCGTGGGAAGCCGCCCTTCGAGGCCACCGCCGCGTACCGCCCCTCGTGCTCCACGCGCATCAGCGGAATCTTGCGGATCCTGCCGCTCCTCGCGCCGCGCATCGTGACGATGACGACCGGCAGGCCCGTGTCCCAGAGCGTTGCGCCCTGTGCGCCACCCGAACTCTCGTACAGCTCGACCTGTTCGCGCACCCACTGCGCCGGACTCGGCTCGTACTCGCCCTCAAGAGGCATCGCATTCACCCCATCGTCGTGCACGGATCATGTCGGGACATTCCAACACAAGCCTCGCGCCACAGGGAGACCGCCGCTCCCGCCCTGCCGACGACTTCACGTGCGACGGCAAGGTTCCGGTGTCACACCTGGCCTTGTGTCTGCGCAGGTTGTGTCTGCGCAGGTCAGGACATCCTCCGGCAGCAAGGTCGAAGGAGACAGGACAGCTGTAGAGCTTCGCCACAGCCCGTCGTAGGCCGGGCATGCCGCCCTGGGAGGTGAAGCGGGCCCCACAGTCTCAGGCGCAACAACCTCGACCGGCACTCTCGCGAGTCGTCAACTGTCGCTCTGTGGACCGGTGAGGTTCTTGGTGAGCCATTCCAGGGACATCGGGACCAGCTTCTCGAAGTCCGTGGTTTTGTGGTTGCCGCCGGGCTGCTCGTAGTACTCGACGGTGGTCGGGGGGACAGCCTTGGCGACCCAGGCCTTGACCAGGTTGACCTCGTAGGGGGTACCGCCGCCGGCGGTGGCGAGCATCTTGACGGCGGCTTTGCTGGTGGCGATCAGCTTGTCGGGACCGTTGGCGGCCTGCTCGGCCTCGTGGCCCTTCCAGAGCAAGGAGTCCGCCTTGAAGTCGCCGTCGATCGGTACGGCGGCCTTGTAGAGGTCGGGGTGCTGCAGGGCCAGCTTGGCGCTGCAGTCCGCGCCGCTGGAGGCGCCCATCAGGCCCCAGCTGTCAGGGCCTTTGAGGGTACGGAAGTTGGCGCGAACGAAGTCCGGGATGTCCTGGGACAGCCAGGTGCCCATCTTGGGCTGGCCGGGTATGTCGGAGCAGTCCAGGGACCGGTGCTCGTCAGCCGTCAGGTTCTGCACCGGCATGATCATGATGAAGGGGTGCGCCTTCTGCTCCTGGACGAGCTGGGCGTCGATCTCCTGGATCGGCAGCTGGTTGTCCGTCCAGGTGTTGTAGCCGTTGCTCTGACCGCCCGCGTAGAGGGTGAGCACGGGGAAGCCGAACTTGGCATACCCCGGGTCGCTGTACTGCGGCGGCAGCCAGACCCAGACCTGGGCGGAGACGCCGGACTTCTTGCCCGCCAGGGTGGTCATCATGATCGGGCCGGCCTTGGTGTCGCGGGCCTTCTTCAGGTCGGTGGCCGGGCCGGTCGGCATCATGACCTTGGAGTCCTTCGGCGGCGTGCTGCTCGCCGCGGCGGAGGGCGTGGACGGGGTGCCCGCCGCCGCGTTGTCACCCGCCCTGGGATCGGCAGCCTGCTTGCCGCCACCGCTGCAGGCCGCCAGGGCGGAGCACAGTGCGAGCGCGGTGATACCGGCCAGGACCGCACGGGCGCGGGTGGGGTGTGACTGCGGCTGCTGCATGGTGAAAGCTCTCCGATCGATATCAGGCCCGGCCTTGCCGGTACCGAGCAGTGGTCCTGGGTCCCCGACCTCAGGACGATTGGGTGCGGGCACGGGCGTCCGCGGTCCAAGGCCAGGAGCCCAACGGCGAAGACGTCCCGCCCGCCGCGGTCCGCCGACATCCTGGCGGGCGGGCTCACCCCGCACCCAGGCGTCGCGGTCCGCCGCGCGCGGCGGGAAGCCGGTTGCCGGCCTTGAGGGCTGTCCGCTCCAGTGGGGTGCACCGAGCGCGCGCAAGCGAGCGCGCCCCGCGGCCGGGCCGTCGTCAGCGGGGCGGGATGATCCCGGTCAGCCACTTGAAGGTCGGGACGACCAGCGGCTTCCAGGTCGATGTCAGGTGCGCGCCGGTGGTCTCGAACGGGGTGACGGTGGTCGGGCTCTTCGCCGCCTGCTGGAGGGCGGTCGCGTCCTCCAGGCCGTCGCCCCGCTTGCCGGTCACGTAGAGCGCGACGTTCGGCGGGGTCGCGGCATGAGTGAGGATGTGGAGCGGGTTGGCGCTCTCGCGCAGCTTCGGGTCCTTGGCGGTCAGTGAGCTCGGTTCGCCGGCCGGGTCGTTGTAGCCGGACATGCTGATCGCGGCGCGGTAGCGGTTGGGGTGGGCGAGCGCGAGGCGCAGGGCGCAGTGGGCGCCGGCGGAGTAGCCGGACAGGGCCCAGCGGTCCGGGGTGGTGTCGGCGCGGAAGTTGTCCGCGATCATCTGCGGGACGTCGCGCGAGAGCCAGGTGTCGGCGTTGACCTTGCCCGGGATGTCGGCGCAGCCGGTGTCGGTCGTGCCGAGGAGGGTGACGCGCGGTGCGACCAGGATGAACGGCGTCACCTGGCCCGATTTCATCAGTGGTTCGAGTTGCTTGGTCGCCTCCATGGCCTCGCCGAACCAGGCGCTGGAGGATCCGGGGTATCCGGCGAGCAGTTCGACCACCGGGAAGGTCTTGTCCTTGTAGGCGGGGTCGTCGTACTGCGGCGGCGTCCAGACGAGTACCTCGCCGTCGACGCCGGAGAGCCTGCCCTTGAGGTCGGCCTGCTTCACGTTGCGGGGTACCGCGTCCGAGTCGGGCGCGTGGAAGGCCTGCGCCACCTTCGGCGCGTGGGAGCCGGACGGGCCGCCGGCGGCACCCTCGCCGGCCAGGCCCTCGTCCTTCGGAGGCACGGGCACGGCCCGGACGTGGCTGGCGGTGCCCAGCAGGTCGCCCCAGCTGTCGTAGAGCTGGTTCTCGTCGTTGACGATCACGAAGACCATGGCCACGGCGGTGAACTGGCAGAGCAGCACGGTGCCGAGGTAGGAGAGCGCGCGCAGCGGCGTGCGCCGTCGTTGCGCCGTACGTCCCGCCCCCAAGAGGGGTCCTCTGCCCAGCCATTGCGCCATGGCCAGCGCTATGGAGGCCGCGAACAGCACGACGGTGAGGACGAGGAAGGGACTGCCAGTCAGGTTCATCGCGTTCGTGCCCGGTTTCTGTGCCGCCCGGGCCCGTGTGCCCGGTCGCATGGGAGACAGCTTGGAACGGCCGTTCGGTTGCTGTTTTCTGGGAGTTTCCTGGGAGCTGCCGAGGGCCTGCCCCCTGGTGGACGTCGACCACGGCGCGGGCGACGCGGTAAACGACGAAGCGGAGCACGCCCTCGACCGCCCGGCCAGGTCGTCCGAGGTCTTCGTCATCGAGGCCGCCACTGCGGGGCCGGGGCCCCGGACAGCCCTGCCACGTGATCACCGTTGCCGAGCGACTACCACCGCCCTGCTTGGCCTCGCGCGGTGAGCCGCCGGCCGACCTGGCCGACCTGGCCTACTTGGGGAACAGCGAGTCCCCGGTGACCGTGCGGGTGGTGCCGTCAGCGAGGGTGAGGGTCACCGACTCCGGCACGCCACCGTTGTTGTGGTCGGAGCCGGGCCACCATGCGGTCCAGCGGCCGTCCTGCACGGTGACCTCGAAGGTTCGCCCGGCGTCCTTCATGGTTACCGCCTTGACGTCGGCTCCGACGAAACCCTCTGCGTAGTTGAACGTCGCCGAACCGCTGCCGTGGGAGCCGCCCGTGTCATAGGTGATCACATCGCGCGCAACGGGCTTCACGGCACCGACCGCCATCGACAGCCCACTGTTCTTCGAGGCGACGTAGCAGAGCATCACGGTGCCGCCGCGGGCGACCACCATGGAGGTGACCTTGCCGCGGAGGTCCGCGTTGGTGATCGTGACGGGCTCGCCGGCGCCCGGCATCCCCTCCAGGCACCACTTCAGGGTGGAGGCGCCCCGGCCGGTGGAGGTGTCCACGGGGGTCGGGGTGCTGGTCCAGCTGGAGAGCTCGACGGAGCTCAGCGGCCCGCTGTTCGCCCGGTCGTACAGCGTCACGCCCACCACAGCCGTGCCCACGGCGAGGGCACCGGCGAGCGTGAAGGCCAGCCGTCGTCGCAAGCGCGGCCTGGCGGGCTGCCTGGTGGGCGAGGTGGCGGGGGTGTCGAGTTCGATCCGGCTCATCAGGCGCTCCCGATGTAGGGCGTGGCGTCCTGGCGGGAGGTCGCGCTCGGCCGGCACGGGCAGTCGCCCGAGCAGTTCGGCGCGCTCGACCGGATCCGGCCGCTGGTCGGCGTTCACTGGTGTGCCTCCTTGGGGGACAGACCCGCGGTCGCGGGCCCACTCTTCATCTGGTGCGGGGCGAAGTCGGGTTCCCTCTTTTTCCGCGGAGTCTTGCGGGCGGCCGCCTCGGTGAGGCGGTGCAGCTTGGCCCGGGCACGGGAGAGCCGGGAACGGACCGTGCCCACCGGTACGCCGAGGGCCTCGGCGGCCTCCTGATAGTCCAGGCCCGCCCACACGCACAGGGCCAGCACCTCACGGTCCGGCCGCCGCAGCCGCGCAAACGCTTCCTGCAGGGCGGCGATCCGCGCCGCGTCGTCGATCCGCCCAGCCACCTCCTCCGCGAAGTCGGGGAGGCCCTCGGGCACGGGCGGCAATTGGGCCATCACTTGCCAGTGCCGCCGGGCGGCCCGGCGCTGGTTGCTGACCAGCTTGGTGGCGATGCCCAGCAGCCAGGGCCGCAGGGACCCGCCCTCGGCGCTGACCCGGCCGTGCTGACGCCATGCTTCCAGGAAGGTCAGCGACATCACGTCCTCCGCCGCCGACCATTCCCCGGCCAGCCGGAACGCGTGGTTGTACACCGAGCGCGCGTACGCGTCGAAGAGCTGCCCGAACGCGTCCCGGTCACCGGCACGCACCCGAGTCCGTATCTCTGGATCCGAATAGTCCACGCCCACTATCTGGTGCGACAGTTCAAGCCGTTCCCATGACGCACATCACATGGGCTCTGGCGCTCACCGTCGGCCGGCTCACCCGCGGCGTGCTGCGGGCCAGGGTCCGCGAGCGGCTCGCCCTCCTGGTCGCCCAGGAGAACGACTGCACCTACTGCGTCAGCGCGCACTCCCTGCGCGGCAGCAAGCTGGGGCTGAGCGACGAGGAACTGCTCGCCACCCGCGACGCCACGGACACCGACCCGCACACACCCGGGCCCTGCTGACGCTCGCCCGCGAACTCATCCGCACCCACGGACAGATCAGCGACGAGACCCGCGCCCTGATCAGGGCGGCCGGCGTCACGGACGCGGAAGCCGGCGAGGTGGTCGCGCACGTGGCGCTCAACACGCTCTCCAACTACTACAACCACCTGGCGCGTCCGGAACTGGACTTCCCCGAGGTGAAGGCATGAGTGACGACTGGAACGAGGCGTCCGTCGAACTGGTCGCCGGCTCGGTGGTGAACGCGGACGGCAAGCCGACCTCCTCGGTACCGCAGGCACTGGTCTCCCTCCAGGGCGGCTTCGCCAAGCTGCGCCTGCCGGGCACCGAAACGGTGCAGGTGGTCTCGGCCCCGGCCGTCCGCCTGATCACCCTGCACTCCGCCTGAACCCGCCGGTCCGACGCCGGCGGCCTGACCCCGGCGGCCTGAATCCGGCCGTCGCCGGATACCTGCGGCTGCACGGCCGTCCAAGCCGGGACGGCCCGGGCCGGGATCCCGGTGCCGACACCCGAACCACCGCACCTCCCCCGGCGCCGTACACGAACCGATGCGGCCTCGCCTGCCACACGCCGTACCCGATCGGTGACACGATGCGACCGCCCCTCCGCATCGCGAGACCCGGGAGTCCGCTTTGGCCCGAATCACCATCAACGGCGTGACCGTCGATCCGCTGGCCCAGTCCATCGAGATGGCCCACGCGTCGCTGGTCTCCGAGGACGCCTCCGCGTCCGACTACCTGCTCGTCCAGACCACCCATGTGCCCACCGCCGAGGAGAAGGAGCAGTTGGCGCGGCTCGGTGTGATGATCCATGAGTACGTGCCGGAGAGCACCTATCTGTGCGGCTACCGGCCCTCCGATCTGGCGGCCGTCCGGGCGCTGCCGTTCGTGGCCTGGGCGGATGTGTACCTCAAGGGTTTCAAGATCGCGCCCTCGCTGCGGTCGGGGCGGATGCGGCCGGCCCTCGCCGTGCTGGCCGATCCCCTCGAGGCGGCCGGCTCGCGCACCCGTACCGTCGACATCGTCCTGCACGAGGACGTCGACGCGGGCGCGGACGCCGTCCGGCAGCGGATCGCCGCGGCCACCGGGGCCGACGCCGGCGCCATCCGGCCGGAGCGGCGGAAGGTACGGATGGAGGTCCGGGAGAGGGACCTGCCCGCGCTGGCGGCCCTCGACGAGGTGCAGCAGGTCGAGGAGGTCCCCGTGATGGGACTGCACAACAGCGTCGCCGCAGGGCTGATGAACGCCCGGATCTCGCTCGACGGGACGCGGTTCCGCGGCGAGGGCCAGGTCGTGGCCATCGCCGACACCGGCCTCGACCTCGGCTCCACGACCGACGTGCATCCCGCCTTCAAAGGACGGGTGAAGCGCCTGACCGCCCTCGGCCGGACCGGCCCCGACCGGACGGACGACCCGAAGGGCCACGGCACCCACGTGGCGGGCTCCATTCTCGGCGACGGCTCGTCCGCCCCCATGGGAGAGGCCGTCCAGGGCACGGCCCCCGAGGCCACCCTGGTCCTGCAGTCGCTCCTGGACGACCAGGGCGGGCTCGGCGGAATCCCCACCGACCTCGCCGACCTGTTCGGACCGCCCTTCAACGAGGACGGGGCACGGGTCCACAGCAACTCCTGGGGTCCGGTCCAGCCGAGCCTGCCGTACGACAGCAGCGCCTTCGAAGCCGACCAGATGGTCTGGGACCACAAGGACTTCGTCATCTGCTTCTCGGCCGGCAACAGCGGCCAGGACCGCGACCGCAGCGGCCGCATCAACCAGGCGTCGGTCAGCGGCCAGGCGGGGGCCAAGAACTGCATCACCGTCGGCGCCAGCGAGAGCAGCCGCCCCCACATCCCCCTCACCTACGGCCAGTTGAACTCGATGTCCTTCCCCGTGAGCCCGATCCACGACGACCCGCAGGCGACCGATCCGAAGGGGATGGCGGCCTTCAGCAGCCGGGGTCCCACCCAGGAAGGCCGGATCTGCCCGGACGTCGTGGCGCCCGGTACCTCGATCCTCTCCACGCACTCGCGCGCCGCCGCGCCGAGCACCCTCTTCGGCGTCTCCTCCGACCCCGCCTTCTTCTTCGACAGCGGCACCAGCATGGCCACCCCGCTGGTCGCGGGCTGTGTCGCGGTGCTGCGCGAGACGCTGGTGAAGAACGGGACGCCCGAGCCGAGCGCCGCGCTGCTGAAAGCCATGCTGATCAACGGCGCGGAGGACCTGCCGGGCCAGTACCTGCCCACCGAGGCCGGCGCGTCCCCGAACAACAACTCCGGGTTCGGGCGCGTCAACCTCACCCGCTCGGTCGTCCTCCCGGGCAACGGCGACGGGGCCGGCGGCCAGGCGGGCAACCCGGCGGGCAGCCGGGCGGGCTTCGTCGACGAGGCGGAGCTGGAGCAGGACAAGGAACGCAGTTTCCGCGTCCCCGTCCCCGACGCCGGCCACACCCTGAAGATCACCCTGGTCTGGACCGACCCGCCCGGCGCCGCCCTGCAGAACGACCTCGACCTGATCGTCCGCGCCGGCGGCACGGAACGCCACGGAAACATGGGCACCGACCCCGGCTTCGACCGCGCGAACAACGTCGAACAGGTCCACTGGGACGGCATCCCGGCCGGCGACGCCGAGATCGTCGTCCGCGCCCACCGCATCACCAAGTTCGCCCAGCCCTACGCCGTGGCCTGGCGCATCGACTGACGCCGGCTGACGCCTCCTCGGCCGTTCTCCGGCTCCGGCCCGCGCCGGAGCCGGAGCCTTAGCCGGACGGAGCCTGAGCCGGACGGAGCCTGAGCCGGGCGGATCCGGACGGAGCCGGGCGGATCCGGACGGAGCCGGGCGGAGCAGCGGCGAGCCCACCGATGTCGGCCGCGGCGGTCGGGTGAACTCGTCCTACTCCTCAGGGGTCGGCCTCCCCCGCGAGGGTGAGCCGCTCCGTGCTCAGGGCGGATGTGCCGTCCTTCCTCTCGCTGCGATCTTCGATTCAGCAAGGTGCGCTGACGGGATCGGCGGACGAAGAGACCGTCCGCGCCGACCGGGCGTCCGGACCGGGAGGACCCCTCATGACCGCTCGCTCGTTTCTGGCAGGGCTGCACGGCCGGACAGCGGCTGGAGTGCCCCGTTGGGCGGTGCGGGTCGCCTACGCGATCACGCTGACCGTACTGCCCGCCGGGCTCTGGCGGGTCCTGAGCGTCGACCTCCGGATCCCGCTGATGGATGCCCCGAGCGACGGCCGCCCGCCGCCGGACTGGTTCGGCTTCGAATGGTGGTACGTCATCGGGCTGAGCGCGGTCAGTGAGGCGCTGGCGTTCCTGGCGGTCGGTCTGGTGAGCGGGTGGGGCGAGGTGTGGCCCCGGTGGATCCCCTGGCTGGGCGGCCGCCGGGTGCCGATCCTCGCCGCGGTCATCCCGGCCGGCCTCGGCGCGACGTTCAACACCCTGCTCTGGCCGTACGCGATGACCATGATCTCCTTCGGTCGCAGGATCGACGGGGGCGTCGACCCCGGGGTGGGCTCACACGGCTGGCAGGCCTTCGTCTTCTACGCGTCGTACTGGCCGCTGGCCGCCTGGGGGCCGCTGCTCGGCATCCTCACCGTGCACTACTACCGCCGTCGCCGCGCTGCCGAGTCCGCCGCCGCGGAGGTCCCCCGCAAGATCGAGGCGGCGCTCGACCCGGCATGACGGCCCGTCGGGGCGGGTGGTGATGGCCGCGGCTGTGGGGCGGGATGGCCGGTTCCGGCTCATTGCCCTCCCTGCGCCGGGTAGGACGGCGCTGACGACGCCCATCCCGCGACCGCTGGACCGACGACGCGATCGCGGGACGCGAGGGACGCCTCAAGACCCTGACCACCGGACTGACCGACTACGCCGGCAACATCGTCAAGCGGTACATCTGCGGTACATCTTCGGGGGTGCCTTCGTGGAGCGCATCTGCCTCGACGGCTCGCAGCAGGCCAGTGGTCTCACCATCAGGTACTTCACCTTCGAGATCGGCCAGCCGCCGGGCCGGGGCCAGACCTGGGTGTTGTCACCGCCCGTGCCGGACTGCCAGGACGGGACCGGAACGCCGGGCGGGTTCCCCGGCCGGATTCCGAGGGCGGGTTCACCGGGTCCGGCGTGGCTGTCATGATGGGGCGGCCATGCTCGCGCTCCCCGATCCCGATCCCCCTGGGCCTCGTGCCGCCGCCGACGTGCGGGTGGTGCGGGCGGGGCCGGGCTGCTGGTGGTCGGCTGGTTTCTCGTCGTGCTCGTCGGCGTCGCCGGGGCAGGGCGGAAGCGGTCGTTGCCCGCCATCACGTGCGGGTTCACGGTCGGCCAACTGGGTCTGCACCTCTTGTTCCAGTCCAGCCCCGGCCTGTGGCTGCCCGCCCCGCCGAAGCGGCCGGAGGCCATGCCCGGCGGGCACGTGCACACCCATCACCCCGCGCCCCCGAGCCATGCCGCGCACGCCGTCACCCATGGCGGGCTGCTCGGGCACTCGCCGGCCATGGCGGTCGCCCACCTCGCCGCTGCCGTCCTGACCGGGTGGCTGCTGCACCGGGTCGAGGTGGCGTTGTGGCGTCTGATGGATCTGGCGCGGACCCTGTCCGCACTGGCGCGTCACTGGCGTCGGCGGTTCACCGACGCACTCGCCCGCCTGCTCGGCGACTCCGGTCCGGCCGCGCCCTGGCCGGACTGTCGGGTCGGCCCGGTCCCTACCGCCCGCAGACCGGTGTTCGGGGCGGTCGTCCTGATGCACAGCCTGGTGAGGCGGGGGCCTCCGCAGGGGGTGGGTGCGTAGCCGACGACCGGGCCTTCCGGGCCCGCGCCGCCGGTTCGACGTGCCTGTCGACCACACCCCCGAACACTGCACGAGCGCCCGGGGCGGCCCTGCGCCGCCACACCGGGCCGCGACGTGCCGATCTCCCGGACGGAGAACCCCCTTCATGCGTTTCACCACCTCTCGCCGTGCCGTCGCCGCGGCCGCACTGGCCACGACCGCCGTGCTCGCCGCCGCGGCCCCCGCGTTCGCGCACGTGACCGTGCAACCCGGCTCGGCACCCCAGGGCGGTTACCCGGCGGTAGCCTTCCGCGTGCCCGACGAGAGCGACACCGCCTCCACGACCAAGCTCGAAGTCGCGCTGCCGACCGATCACCCGGTGGCCTCGGTCGCCACCGAGCCGATCCCCGGCTGGACGGCCACGACGGAGAAGACCAAGCTCGCCAGCCCGATCAAGACCGACGACGGCGACGAGATCACCGAAGCCGTCTCCAAGATCACCTGGACCGCGGGCGCCGGGACGAAGATCGCCCCCGGCCAGTTCCAGGACTTCCGGATCTCGCTCGGCCCATTGCCCACGGACACCGACAAGCTGGTCTTCAAGGCCCTGCAAACCTACGACGACGGCAACGTCGTGCGGTGGATCGACGAGAGCACCCCGGGCCAGGCCGAGCCGCAGCACCCGGCCCCGGTCCTGGCGCTCACCAAGGCCGCCGCGGGCGGCGACGGCGACCACGCGGCGGCGGCCGGTTCGCAGGCGGCGCCGGCGGCGGGCGGGTCCTCGTCCTCGTCCTCGTCCGACAGCACCGCCCGGACACTGGGCATCGTGGGCATCGTCGTCGGCGTGGCCGGGACCGCCTTCGGCGTGCTGAGCCTGCGCCGCCGCAGCAGCAAGCAGTCCTGACACCACCCCGGGCGGGCGCCGAACCGGGCGCCCGCCCGGGCAAAACAAGCCGTGGGGCTCCTGGTCCTGCCGAACACCCTTTCCCTCCAAGGCATCTCGACTACGCTCACCGTCGTCATGGCCAAGATCGAACGAGGGGGGTACACCCATGCCGTACGAGACCGGCGCGAAGGTGAAGCTGACCAGGGACACGCAGGTCACCTCAGGCGACCCAGCGGCCAGGATCGGCGTCCCCGGTCCGCTGTTCCTGGCCGAGGGCTTGGGGGGCGTCGTCACGGGCGTGACGAAGGAAGCCGGCGGCGTGGCCCAGGACCACCTCGCGAGCTTCGATCAGCAGATCCGCGGCACCCGGCTCGACGGCTTCGCGGCCCACCTGGTCGAGGACCTCCGTCAGCAGGTCATCCGGCACGGAGCGTTCGACGGCGCAGTCGGCGCTCGGATCAGATACCGGGTGCGCTTCGAGAACGGGTTCGTCCTCGACGGTCTGGAAGAGGACTGGCTGACCAAGGCCTGAGTATCCGCCGACGCCCCCGCCCGGCCGGCGGGGGCGTCGCGGTCTCGCCCAATGCGTGCGGCCGTCCTCAGCCCGGGTAGGTGATCGAGCCCAGCGGCGGGCAGGGGATGAGAAAAGTGCCGACGCCGGGACGTTCGACGAAGGCCCGGGCCGCGCCGGCCTGCAGGCGGTGGGATTCCAGGTCGTCGGCGTGCCAGGCGTCGCGCCTGGCGCGGGAGTAGTCCCACGTGTCGTCGATGAGGCTGAGGCTGACATTGCCGGAGCTGCGCTGGAGGTCCGCCTTCACGGCGGCCTGCTGGAGTGCGGTCTGGGTCGCGGCGACGTCGATGCGGGTGATCAGGACGCCGAGGGTGTTCGGTTCGCGGGTCGGCATGGGGGCCTGCGGGAGCAGGGACACCCCGGTGTCGAGGCGGCCTATGTTGTCGACGCCGGCCCGCTGCGCGTCCCTCATCATGATCTGCGCTTCCCGGTGCAGCCAGAACAACTCGTCGAGGTCGGCCGGGGTGATGCGCATCCGCTGGTACAGGGCCTGGAAGCGGGGGTCCCGGTGCAGCGGGAGCATGGGGGCCATGTGCAGCACCACGCAGTCGTTGAAGCCGCCCGACACCGCGGCCTCGAGGTGGAGGATGGCCGGTTCCGCCTGCCCCTGCGCGCACGCCAGCCCGCCGAGGCTCGCGTGGCCTGCGGCGGCGAGCCACGCACCGCTGGGGCCGAGTGCCGTGGCACGGGCGATGACGTCGTGGAGGCCCCTGGTGCCCGCCACGGCGGCTCCCTTGGTCAGGAGTTCCACCAGCACGTCGTGAAGACGGGTGGCCAGTGAGTTGACGGTGTCGACCATGGATCTCCTCGGACCTCGGCGGTGACGAGCTCTCGGGGCGTCAAATACGTGCAGTCCCCGTGGAGATGACGGGCGGACGGGGTGAACGGTTCCTTCTCCCGCTCGGCCGTGATCACGAGTGCCGTCGACCGTCGTGGCCGCTCGTCGTCGCGGCCGGGCCCGTGGCGCGGTGCCGGGTCAGCGTTGCAGCCACTCGTCGAGCAGCGCGGCTTCGGCTGTGCTGAGGGTGGGCAGTTCGGGCAGGAGGGTGCGGAAGGCCGCGACGACGGCCGCCGGGTCCTGGGTGGGGACGGCGGGCCGGTCCACGAGAATGGCGCGGGCGATCGCGTCGAAGGCGGCGTCGGCCAGGTGCGGGTCGCTCTGCCCTGGTGGCAGGGTCAGCAGGGTGTGGACGGTGCCGATGCCCGCCGAGCGGATGAGGTTGACGGCGCGTTCCTCGCTCACCCGGAGCCGTCCGGCGGCGGCGATTCTGTGCACACGCTCGGCGAGGATCCGCACGCCCTCGGCCTGGGCCGGGGTGTCGCGTGCGCGGGCCGGGTCGAGCAGCAGGCCGTAGACGTACGGGTTGGCCAGGCCGAAGCCGATCTGCGTGTTCCAGCCGGCGCGGAGGTCTTCCACCGGGTCGTCCGAGGGCGCGGTGGCCTGCTTGCCGGCGACGTGTTCGGCGAAAACGTGGTCCGCGGCGGCGTCGAGCAGCTCGTCCTTGTCCTGGAAGAGGCGGTAGAGGGCCGGGGGCTGCAGCCCGGCCTCCTGGGCCACCCGGCGCGTGGTCACCGCGGCCGGCCCCTGGTCGCGCAGCAGGCCGGCCGCGGCCTTCACGATGCGGTCCCGGGTGATGTCTCGCCGCTGCGTGTTCTGTGCCATGGGGGCGATGGTATCGCGCACGCATGACCGGCGATGTTATCGCCGATATCACCGGTATCGGCACGCTCGGCTGTACGACCCACCCCATGACACCAACGGATCATGGGATCGCCCGCCGGATGAACGCCCGTGCTTGCATCCAACGGTAGTACCAGTGTTATCGTAACTTCCGTTCCGTTGGAAACATCAGATGGGAGCCACCGATGCTGATCGTCACGGGAGCCACCGGCCACCTCGGAGCGCTGATCGTCGACCGCCTGCTGGAACGGGTACCGGCCGACCGGATCGGCGTCAGTGTGCGCGACGTGAACAAGGCCGCCCACCTTGCCGAGCGCGGCGTCCGAGTCCGGGCGGGAGACTTCACCGAACCCGACAGCCTGCAGCACGCCTTCGACGGCGCCGAGCGCGTCCTGGTCGTCTCCGCGGCCATCCGGGGCGTCGGCGCGCTGACCGCCAACACCGCCGCCATCGACGCGGCGCGGGAAGCCGGCGCCCGGCGCATCCTGTACACCAGCCACCAGGCCGCCTCCCCCACATCGCGCTTCCCCCCGCAGAAGGTCCACGCGGCCACCGAGGAGCACCTCAAGCAGCAAGGAGTGCCCTACACCGCCCTGCGCAACGGCTTCTACGCCTCCGCCCTGGGCCCCTACATCGGCGCGGCGCTGGAGACGGGCACGCTCGCCGTGCCGCAGGACGGCCGGGTGTCCTGGACGGCCCACGAGGACCTGGCCGAAGCCGCGGCCGCCGCCCTGACCGAAGAGACCGGCAAGGGAGCACTCGAAGGGATCACCCCGCCGCTGACCGCCCCCCGCACGCTGGACTTCGCCGACATCGCCGACGTCCTCAGCCGCATCACCGGTCGGACCATCACCCGAGTCGTCCTGGACGACGACGAGTGGACGTCCGCGGCAGTCGCCGGCGGGATGCCGCGGCCGGCCGCGGAGTTCGCCTTGACGATGTTCGGCGCATCACGCAACGGCGAGTTCGACGTCACCGACCCCACCCTGGAAGCCACCATCGGCCACCCCTCGAGGACCGTCCACGAGGCCCTGGAGGCCGCCGTACGCTCCCGGTGACGGTAGACGGATAGTCGTTTTTCGACACCATCCCCTCCGCTGCCGGACGTCTGTGAACGGACAGTCAGGAGTGCAGGGGGTCATCGGGGTTCGAGGGTGTCCTTCAGGACGTCGAGGTTCTTCGCGACTGCGTGCCTGATCCGAGGGCCGGCGACCGCGGCGACGGCCTTGAGGGCGGGTCCGCCTCGTGCACCCGGCGGCCTCCCGGCTCGATGCCGCAAATCGAACGGGGCAGGACTCCCAGCGCCCGCGGCCCTCCAGCGACGACCACACCCACGCCGCCCGGAACCCCGCCGCTCGTTCTCGCCTACCGCGGACGCCGGAACCGCGCTCCGGTACTCCCTGAGAGCCAGTCAGGCGCTGAGAGCCAGTCAGGCGCGCGCAGCCTCACATCCGGGATCTCAGCACGTCGACCTCACAGCCCGGTGCGAAGGGGTCGAAGCCGTGCTCGATCAGCCAGCGAACCGCCAGCAGGCTTCGCAACGACCACCACGCGTGGATCACGTCGAGGTCGAGGTCGATGTCGGTGCCATAGCCGGCCATGACGTCGTCGAGGTGCTCCTCGTGTCCGAGCGTGAAGGTGGCGAGGTCGTACAGGGCATCACCCTGGCCCGCCTCGGACCAGTCGATGATGCCCGTGACCTCGTCGCCGTCGACGAAGACGTGCGCGATCTGCAGGTCGCCGTGCGTGAACGCCGGAGTCCACGGTCGGAGTGCCGCCTCGGCGACCCGGCGGTTGCGGGTGACCAGGTCGGCGGGCAGGACGCCGTTCGTCACGAGCAACCCGCACTCGTCGTCGAGTTCCGCCGCCAGCGCGACGACGCTCCGGCCGGCCCGGCCCGGCCGAGGCGGCAGCGGCGCGTCGTGCAGCTTCCGGATGGCGGCGCCCGCCGCTGCCCACGCCGTCGGCGACCCGGTCGACGGCCCACCGAGGCGCCCAAGCGTCCTCCCCGGAAGTGCGGCGATCGCGAGCACGGGCGGCTTGCGCCACAGGACCTCCGGGGTCGGGACCGGCGCCAGGGACATCGCCTCGACCTCGACGTCGATGCGCGCCTGATCGGCGTCCACCTTCAGGAACACATCGCCGACGCGCAGAGTCGCACGCTCGGAATGGGCGACGACGACTTCGACCTCATCCATGGGCGATCAGTATCCCGGGGATGTTCGCCGACGTCGCCGGGTTTCTCACGTGCGACTACGCGGCTGACCGCGTCCCGCAGTCCGCGGCCTCGCGCACGACGCCGACCGCTGACCGTCCCTGCCCCGCACCCGCGGCCCGCGCCCGAATCGGTCGGGGCGGGTCGCGGGTGCGCCGTGCACGGGTGTCGGGTGTAGCTCTTCGGGTGCTGGGGCGGGATGGTCAGGGGGTCGCCGCAGCCCCACCGACGGGTGGTGCGGCTGGACCACTTCTTGTCCGCCCCGTCCTTGCCGTTCTGGTTGAGCATGCCGCCGAGGGCGCTGAGGTTGCTGGCGGAACAGGTTGGCGGTGGCGATGGCCTGCGCGGTCTGGAGGCCGGCCGGGTCGGGCATCGCCATCAGGGGTGTGAACCGCGCCTCGGAGGCGCCCAGGGGGGCCACCTTGGTGTCCAGGTTCTGAGCTCGCGAGGCGGTGGAGACGGGGGCGATGTCGGCCGGGGTGATCTGGATGGGCGAGTCCTTCCAGTTCCAGAACCGGGTGAGGTCGATCTTCTCGGCCGAGTTGGCCCGGCCGAGGACGGCCTCGGCGAAGACGCCCTTGGTGGCGATGGCGACCGTGCTGGTCACCGGCGTCCCGTAGGCGGTGCCGGTCGCCTTGCGGGCGTTGGTCCACGCCTCGCGTTCCTGCTCGCTGGTGAAGTTCCACCGGAACCCGAGGTAGTTGCCGGTCTCAGCAAGCCGCCGGGCGGAAGGTGCGGCGGTAGGCCTGGGGGCTGACGCCGATCGCCGTCTGGAGGTGCCGGCGCAGGGAGGCGCCGGTGCCGAGGCCGGAGCGGCGGGCGACCAGGTCGACGGGCCAGTCGGTGGTTTCCAGGTGGTGGCGGGCGAGGTCGACGCGCTGGCGGGTGAGCCACTGGCCGGGGGTGGTGCCGGTCTCCTCGCGGAAGTGGCGGGAGAAGGTGCGGACGCTGGTGTGGGCGTGCGCGGCGAGGTCGGCGACCGTCAGGGGTTCGGCGAGGCGTTCCATCGCCCAGGCCCGGGTGGCGGCGGTGCCGGAGTTGCCGGCGGCGTTCGGTTCGGGGACGGGGCGTCGGATGTACTGGGCCTGCCCGCCCTCGCGCCACGGCGGGACGATGCAGGAGCGCGCCACGTCGTTGGCGATGCGGCTGCCGTGGTCGCGGCGGACCAGGTGCAGGCACAGGTCGATGCCGGCGGCGACCCCGGCGGAGGTGAGGATGTCGCCGTCGTCGACGAACAGGACGTCGGGGTCGACGCGGGTCGTGGTGAACATCCGCTGCAGACGGTCGGCCTCGCCCCAGTGCGTGGTGGCGGGCCGGTGGTCGAGGAGCCCGGCGGCCGCCAGCACGTAGGCGCCGGTGCAGATGCCGACGATGCGGGTGCCGGGGCGGATGCCGGCCAGTGCCTCGCGCAGCGCGTCCGGCAGACGGCCCTCCTCGCGGATCGGGCCGAGCCCGTGCGAGGGCGGGAGGACCACGGTGTCGACCGCGCCGAGGAGCGCGGCGTCGTGGGAGACGGCGAGGGCGTAGTCGGCGGCGGTGTGGACCGGGCCGCCGTCGAGGCTGCACGTGGTGACGGTGTAGAGCGGGCGGCCCGCCTCGTCGCGGGCGGCGCCGAAGATCCGCGCGGGGATGCCGAGCTCGAAGGGGACGACGCCGTCCAGGGCCAGTACGCCGACATGGTGCATGGCCGGATCCTTTCACTCCGTGGCCGTCGCGCCACCACCAGGGACCCTCCCGTAGGGGCAGTCTGACGACGTGCCCGAACAACCGGCGCACACGGAACCCGACGGGACTCGGCGGAGCCCGACGGAGCCCGACGGAACCCCGCTGGATCCGACGGAACCCCCGCGGAATCCGTTGGAACCGACGGAACCGACGAATCCAGGAGAAGAGAACCTTCATGCCCATCACCATGCGTGCCGTCTCCCAGGACACCGCCGGGGCGCCCGACGTCCTCAAGGTCGTCGAGACGCGGCGCCCGGAGCCCGTACGGGGCGAGGTCCTGGTCCGGGTGTACGCGGCCGGGGTCAATCCGGCCGACTGGAAGACCCGCGCCCGCGGCGAGTTCGCCACCGGCGCCACACCGCCGTTCGTCCTCGGGTTCGACGTCTCCGGCGTGGTCGAGGCCGTCGGCGCCGGCGTGACGGTCTTCCGGCCCGGCGACGAGGTGTACGGGATGCCGCGCTTCCCGTACCCGGCCGGCGCCTACGCCGAGTACGTCACCGCACCTGCCCGCCACTTCGCGCCCCGCCCCCGGAGCCTGACCCACCTCGAGTCGGGCGCCCTTCCGCTGGCCGGGCTGACCGCCTGGCAGGCCCTGGTGGACACCGCCGACGTGCGGCCCGGACAGCGCGTGCTGGTCCACGCCGCGGCCGGCGGGGTCGGCCACCTGGCCGTCCAGATCGCCAAGGCCCGCGGCGCCCACGTGACCGGCACCGCGAGCGCCGCCAAGCACGGGCTGCTGCGCGAGCTCGGCGCGGACGAGGTCGTCGACTACCGCACCGAGGACTTCGTCGAGGCAGTCCGCGACATGGACGTCGTGCTGGACACCATCGGCGGCGCCAACCTGCCGCGCTCCCTGCGCACCCTGCGCCCGGGCGGCACCCTCGTCTCGATCATCCCGCCGGACGAGACCTTCCCCCACGCCGAGGCCGAGGCGGCCGACGTCCGGGCGGCGTTCATGCTCGTCGAGCCCGACCACCAGGGCCTGCGCGAGCTCACCCGCCTGGTCGAGGACGGCCGCCTGCGGGTGATCGCCGACGCGGTGTTCCCGCTGGAGGAGGCCGCCGAGGCCCACCGCCTGGGCGAGCAGGGGCGCACCACGGGGAAGATCGTCCTGTCGGTCGCGGGGTGAGGCGGTCTGGTTGATCCTGCGATCCTGTGACAGGCCGAGGTGGTTCGGCGGACTCGGCGCCGTCCGGCTCGGTTGCGCGGAGGAAGTCGGCGGCCTTGCCCGGCACGGCGGAGGAGCCGAGGAGCGGAGGAGCGGAGGAGCCGAGGAGCTACGGGAGCAACTCGCCCTCGGCGAACCGCTGCTCCACCGAGCGGACGAGGTCGATGCCGATGTGCTCCAGGAAGACCGCCGCCGTCGTGAGCCGCGCCCCGGCGGGGGAGGCCGCGCCGAGCAGGCCGGCGCCGTTACGGGTGAACTGGGCCAGCGTGGCGTTGCGTCGGGCGCTGGCGAGCATCGAGCGGTACCAGACGTCGTCGTCGATCACGTAGCGTTCGCGGCGGCTGTGCTCGTCGCGTTCGCGGCGGATCAGTTCCTGGCTCTCCAGGTAGGCAACGGCCTTGGAGACCGAGGCCGCGCTCACGCCGAGCCGCTGCACCAGTTCGGCGGCGCTCAGGCGGCCGGTGTCGGTGACGTAGAGACAGCTGAGCACGCGGGCCGCCATGGGCGGCAGGCCGAGGTGCACCAGCAGGTCGGCGAACTGTCCGGTGAACTCGGTGATGGCGGCGGCGTCGCGTCCGTCCACGGCGGAGTCGTGAACGTCGGCGGCCGTCGCGGCGTCGCCGGGGAGCCGGGCGGGGCTCGACTGGCGGCGACGGGAGCGCTGGACGGTGGCGCGGTGGGCGCTGGCCGCGCGGTAGCCGGAGGGACCGCCGTTGCGGGCGATCTCCCGGGCCACCGTGGAGGTGGGGCGGGCGAGTTGGCGGGCGATCTCGGCGTAGTCGAGCCCGGCGACGAGCCCGGCGGCGATCGTGCGGCGGTCTTCCTGAGTCAGCCTGGCGCCGGGCACGGGCGGCTCCTCTCCTTGCGGGTGCCGGGGGCGATGGCCGAGGTCCAGGACGGCGGCTCGACCTGGTTCGGTCAGGCCGGCGCAGCCGACCTGACCACCGGTCGCAAGCTCGGCCCGCAGGACCGATTCCGGATCGGCAGCACCACCAAGACCTTCGTCGCCTCCCTGGTCCTCCAACTGGAGGCCGAGCACCGGCTCGGCGTGGACGACACCGTCGAGCAGTGGTTGCCCGGGGTGGTGGACGGCAACGGCTACGACGGAGCGAAGATCACCATCCGTCAGCTGCTCAACCACACCAGCGGGATCGCCAACTTCGCCATGTCGGATCAGGTCAGCAAGGACTTCTCCGGAACGGCCTTCCTGCAGCACCGGTTCGACAGCTTCACGCCGCTCCAGCTGGTCCAGCTCGCCCTCACCGACAAGCCGCTCTTCGCACCCGGCACCGGCTGGACGTACTCCGACACCAACTACGTGCTGGCCGGCCTGATCGTGGAACGGGCCACCGGGCACAGCCTGGCCCAGGAACTGGCCGAGCGGATCACCAAGCCGCTGCACCTGAAGAGCACCTACGAGCCGACCGGGGACGACACCGGCATCCACGGCCCGCACAGCCGCTTCTACTCCCGGCTGGCAGACTCCGACAAGCCCGACACCCCGACCTACGGCATCTACGACGTCACCGACCTCAACCCCTCCTGGGGCTACGGATCGGGCGACGTGATCTCCACCCTCGGCGACCTCAACACCTTCTTCCGCGCCCTGATGCAGGGCCGGGTACTGCCGCCCGCCCAGATGAACGAGATGTTCACCATGGAGGACCCGAACAACGGGTGGGTCCCGGACTCCCACTACGGCCTGGGCATCGGCCAGGTCACCCTCTCCTGCGGTGACGTCTGGGGCATGGGCGGCGCGATCAACGGCTCCTGGTCCTACACCTTCGGCACCCGCGACGGCCGCCACATGCTCTCCACCGAAGTGAACGGCGACTGGGCCTACGGCGACCTGAAGTGGCCGATCGGCGTGTTCACCGCCGAGCTGGAGGCCGAGTTCTGCAAGGGCGGGACACCCTCCTGAGACGCCCTCCTGAACGGACATGGGCCGCGACCTGGGCCGCGACCTGCCCGGTCGCCGCCGTTGTCCGGGAGCCTTCCGGGTCTCGTCACCGTCCTGTCACACCTGACCGCTCGGGGAACCGGCGCCGGGGCGGCGGTGTGTACCGGGCAGGTGCCTGCGCTGGGTCGGCACCACTCCATCCCTCGGGGGACGCCATGCAGGACATGCAGCACGGACAGGACATGCGGGACAGACAGAAGGCCCGCAGAGCCGCGGTCGCGGTGGTCTCAGCCGCCACCGCCACCCTGCTGATCACGGCGTGCGGGCCCGGGAGCGACGAGCCTTCGACCGCCGGGGCACCGTCGGTGGCGGCCACCGCCTCGTCCGTACCGAGCCCCACGTCCCCGGCCCCCACCAAGGGCAGCACACCGTCGGCGGCGCCGGCCACGGGACCGGCCACGGGAGGCGCGTCGTCCAGTGGAGCGGCGTCTGCCGGTGCAGCGGCGCCGGCTTGCGCAGTCGGCGATCTGAAGGCGGACGCCCACCAGGCGAAGCAGCGCCCCGAGGGCACGGGCGTGGGAGCGGCGATCGTAGCGTTCACCAACACCTCCGCGCACCCGTGCACGCTGCAGGGCTTTCCGACGGTCGCCGGGGCGGCCAACGGCTCCCCGGACCGCAACGCCCCACTCACCGTGACGCACACCGGCCCGACCGCCCCGGTCCGAGTGGCCCCGGGCGGAAAGGCCTGGGTGAAGCTCACCTTCGTCCAGGTCCAGGGCGAGGCCGACGGCTACTGCGTCTCCGGTGCGACGCCGGTCGCCTACCCCACCCTCGTCCTGGGCCTGCCGGGTGCCGGAGCACACCAAGTAGCCCTGGACGACGGCCTCTTCGCCGAGTGCGACAACAAGGTGACCACCACCGCGCTGCTGGCCGCCAGCCCGTCCTGACGAACACTCCTGCCACAGCCGACGGGCGGGCGCGCTTCGGCGCGGCCGCGCCGGTGGCAAGCCACCGTCGGCGCGGGCGGTCTCGCAACCGGTGGAGCGGACCGGTCCCCGGTCAGAGGTGGCAGACCAGGATGCCGCCCAGGCAGGTGATCGTGCCGTGCGGTGTTGCTCGTCACCGGGGCAGCTCCGGAGTGTTCGTGGGCGCGGGCCGAGAGCAGTCCCACCCGGACGATCCCCGGGTGGGACGGGCCCGGTGCGAGGCCGAGCAACTCGGCGCGTCGGCCATCCGGCGGCCTCGGCCATCAGGCGCGTCGGCCATCCGGCAGCCTCGGCCATCGGATGCCGAGCGCGGTGTCAGCCGGCCGCACCGCCGGCAGGGCGGTCGCCTTCGACATCCGAGGCATAGCGGGCGGCGGCCTCCGCCAGCTTGCGGGTCGTCCGCTCCGATGCGCCGCCGAGGTGGGCGGCGAGATGGTCGGTGATGGTGCGGCCGGCTCCGTCGAGGTCACCGCCGAGCAGTTCGCTGGTGACCACGAGGGAGTTGTCCACCGGCAGGTAGTGCTGGCGCATCCGCTGCTGGACCTCGTCCATTCCCTCGCGCGCCAACACCTCCCGCAGTTCCTCGGTCAGCGGGGCCAGCCACCGGGCGCGCAGCGCGTACTCGCCGAGGTCGGCGAAGGTGGCGTGGAGCCCGGCGAGCAGTTGCGCCGGGTACTCCTCGACGGGCTCGG
Organism: Kitasatospora sp. NPDC033851; assembly: GCF_055576085.1. NCBI lineage: Bacteria > Bacillati > Actinomycetota > Actinomycetes > Kitasatosporales > Streptomycetaceae > Kitasatospora > Kitasatospora sp. NPDC033851. The sequence continues at coordinate 100,498 of NZ_JBVIRL010000009.1, forward strand.
CGAACCGCGGGTAGTCCTTGGCGAATTCGTCCCAGTCCACCTCGAGCCCGCTGATCTGCTGCGGGAGGACCGGCCGGCGTGACCAGTTCTCGTCGGACTGGGTGAAGACCTGGCGCAACAGGTCGTACGGCACCTCGGCGGTGCGCGAGAGCAGGATCGCGTCGTACAGGTCCTTGCCCTGCGGGTGGTTGTCCGAGACCAGCCACAGGACCTTCCACGCCAGCGAGAGCTGCGGCGTGGCTCCGAGCAGCGGGCCGGCGACGCCCGGCAGCCGGTAGGGCTGCGGCGGGACGGGCAGGTGCTCGGTGAAGACGAAGTCCAGCTGGACGGTCCCGCCCGGGACGCCCGGTGCCGTCCACGGCAGGACGAGCCTGCGCCCGGGAACCCTGCTGTACGTCCAGATCTCGTCGCTGACCGCCTGGTCGGCGTGCAGCCGGACCGTACCCGAGAGCCGTTCGGCACCGGCGGCGAGCTCATCGAGCATGCGGTCCGTGCGCTCGTCCTCCAGTTCCCACTCCACCGGGCTGACCACGAAGTCCAGGTCGCCGGGCTCCCGCGCCTCCTCGCCGTACCAGGCCCTCAGCAGGACGCTGCCGCGCAGCACCAGGTGCTCGGCCCACGGTGACCCGGCGACGGCGGACAACGCCGTGTTCAGCGCCTCGCGCCGCGCCGCGAGCCAGCGTTCGGCGAGCTGCGGGTCGGCGAAGGCGGGCTCGCTGGGCCGAAGGGCCCGGCTGTACCCGGCGAGCGCGGGATCGAAGACCGGCTGCTGGTTCACCGCCTCGTCGTCGATCGGCCGGATGCTCCTGGGCAGGTCCCGGTCCTCGCGGACGTCCTCCGCCGGCGGCTGCCTGGGCAACACGACGCCCTGCCACGGGCCGTACTTCAGGTCCTCCCACGCCAGCGGCGACTGCGGCTGGGGCTGCTGTTGGGACTGGGACTGGTCCTCGGTCATCTCGGGTCTCCCTCTCCGTACGGCCCGGCACTGTGCCCGTGCTCGGTTATCCACCCCGCGTCCAGGGTCTCGTCACTGTCCACGACGACGAACTCGCGTTCCACCGACACCACCTCGCGACCGTCGGCGGCAAGCTCCCCCAGCAGCGCCTCCAGCCGACGGCCCGCGGTGCCCAGGCCGACCAGGCGGCACCGCTGGGTCACGAACCACTCGCACCGGCCGTCCTCGCGCACCCGGCGCGGATTGCGCGACAGGTGCGCACCGTGCAACGCGACGAGCTCGGCGAGGCGGGCCGGGTCGGCGGCTGCGGAAACCGGCCTCGGAAGCAGCAGTTTGACGTGGTGCTCGAAGTACCGGTGGGCTCCGTGCGGCACGGCGTCCTCGTCCGAGGCCGGAACGCCCTCCGCCCACGGCGTGGCCTCGATCTTCGCCCGCAGGACGGTGAACCCGGCCCGGACCAACCGGTCCGTGGTCCGGAAGACGACCGAGGCGACCTCGTCCAGCGAGCCGCCGGCGCACAAGGTCAGCATCGGCTGCGAGGGCACCGCGCCACGCGCCAGCAGAATGTGGGTGAACTTCAGGCCATGACCGTCGGCCCACGCGGCCAGCGCCTCAGCGGCACCAGGCCGCACGGTCAAGTGCACCTCGAAGTCACCCCGGACGTCGGGAGGAGCGGGCAGGACGGGCCGGTCGTCACGGCGCTGGTCAGGGCAGATGGCGAGCATGGGAGCATCCTGCCAAGCCCCTCTGACATCGGATCGCACACCCTGGTCTGCAGAGGCCGCTCCGGGTCATCGCCTCCCTGCGTCGCCCTGGCGGCGAGGTGTCACGGGGTGCTCTGGACCGGGAATCCTGTGGGGCGGCCCTGGGCCTTCAGCCAGCCGAGCACCTGGTCGAGGGCCTCGACGGTCTGCTGGCGGTCGCCGCCGCCGTCGTGGAACAGGATGGTCGGGCCGTTGCCGATCTCCTTCCTGACCGTGTCGACGATGGCGGCCGTACCGGGCTTCTCGAAGTCCTTCGAGTCGACGTTCCAACCGAGCGGACGCATGCCGTTCGCCGCAGCGATGCGCCGGCTGTCGGGGGTGAACGAGCCGCCGGGAGCCCGGTAGTACAGCACTTGGGCGCTGCCGCCCGCGGCCTGCTCGATCATCTTCTTCGCGTCCAGGATCTCCTTCTCCTGGTACGCGACGGGCTTCTTGTCCATGGAGGTGTCATGATCCACGGTGTGGTCGCAGAGCCGGTGACCGCCCGCGACGACCTGCTTGACCAGCTCGGGGTGGGCCTTGGCCTGCGGTCCGATCATGCAGAAGGTCGCCCTCACCCCGTACCGCTTGAGCACGTCGAGGACCTTCGGGGTCCAAGCGGGGTCGGGACCGTCATCGATGGTGATGTTGACGGCGTTGCCACCGGCCTCGGACGCGTGGGCTATGCCCTCCGGTACGGCCCCGGATCCCTGCTGTGCACCGCCGCCGCTGCTCGGGGCGCCGCCGTCCTGGCCGTCATGGCCGTGCGTGACGCTCCGGTTGGGGGCGGGGACCGACCCGGTGACCGTCGGAACAACCCAGGCGCTCGCCGCCACAACGACAACCGCGACGGCGACGGCCGCCCGCGACCGGTTGCCCAGCTTCCCCATGCGCGCCTTGAAATCCATCAACGACCACTCCCCCCAACGCACCTGCCCGCTTCTGAGGTCGATGACGTCAGCCGGATCGGAGCGGGTTCCCCGGCCCGGCGCCCGTAGCAGGACAGTGACAACTTGATGTTTCGATCTCAGCGTCTTTGCACCACACACCAGGGCTTCTCCGGTCCCTGCGGAGAATCGCCTCAACGGCGTAGGTCCGGTCACGGCACCGGACAAGTACAGGCTGGTGGTGCGATCAGCTCCCGCGGCTACCCCTCAGGAGTGACACGGAGCCGCCGAAGCCCGGCCAGGAGCTCGAAGTGGCGGGCAGGCCAGGCCGATCTCATCGAACCCGATGAATGACATTCCGCACGTCTCCTCGTCCGCCGGCACAAGCTGGGCAATCATCGGGACCCGGTTCCCGCCGGCGGAGGCCAACCGCAGCATCGCCCGCCGATAGCGAACCGAGCCGGTACTGCCCCGCCGCACGATCCTCTGTAACCGGTGGCCCTCCCGGTCAGTCACCACTCCGCAGGTCACCCAGGCCCTCCTCGAAAGCCGGGAGGACGTACTGCTCTGTGCCACGCCCCGGCATCTCGAGCTTCTTGAGCTGTCCGCCGACGATGTGGGAAACCAGCGGCACGGGCAAGCCCTCCGGCCAGAGTCCGGTCCTCCTGCCCTCCGAGAGCACCCGGCGGAACGCGCCGGTGGATCCCCGAAGACTTCGGCCGTTCGCTTTCAACTCGCCGGCGGCGCACTCGCCTTCGCCTTCGACGACCTGGAGCAGGATCTGCTGCGCACGGGGCGGCAGGCGGTCGTAGTACGACCGGGCCCGCTCCGGGGTCCAACGGTCGTCGGGCACCGCAGTCACGACGGCGGCCGGCATGGCAGCGAGGGCGAGCAGCTTCTCGAGCGCCTCGGGGGTCGGATTCTCCACCGTGATCGTGATCTTCATGGCGGACACCCTTGCACCTCAGAGGCCTGAACACAAATAACCACAGCAAACATGCCAGAGACAAGGAGGACACCTCGAGTGCTCCTTGTGTACCGATCTATGTGCTGCGCCCCATGAACTGGATTCAGAGGACGCCGTACAGGGCCTGGTACCGATCGGCTGTCCCAGACGGATCATCAGCCCGCCCCGGCGGAAGGGAAGCCCCCATGGACGACGCGGCCGCCGACGCCTGCCCTGGGTTCCGCAGCCGCGTCGTGTGCGGGCCGGTCGGTTACCCCCGTATGACATTCTCCCGTGGATGGGTCCACGAGACCCGTCTCGTGTTTGCCGACACAGTTGCTGAAGATCGGCCACGTCGAGATTGGCTCCGGCGGTCTGTGCCATGGACGCGGTCATGTTTTGGGCCCAGTCCTGGGCATCCTGGCGGGCCTTGACGGGGAGAGGATCGTCGGGACCGGGCGAGGACATGCATCCTCCGACGTACACGCCCACCTCCGTGCATGCCGTCCCTGCCGTCCCAACTCCTCCCCCGCCGTGGGCGGACTGCGGAGGATGCCGGGCAACATGCGACGCCCGGTCGGGTCGTGATCCGGTCCGGGGCGAACGGGGGTCGGCGGCAGCTGATCGAGGGTGCGGAGCTCGCCGGGCCGGGAGCTGGTGGACGTTGCTTCCGGCCGGGAGCCCGGTGGACGTGCCTCCGGCCGGGTCCGTCCCCTGCGCGGACCCGGCCGGTAGCCCATGGGGCGGGTGCGGGACGGGCGCGTCGACCGGGTTTGGGCCCGGTGTGCACCTGTCCTGTGCCGTGGGGGTCGAGCCTAGGGCGGGGCGTCTTACCGATGGCTTACCGATTGCCTGCGGGCGGTGAGGCTTCGGTAACGACCGCGGGAGGAATTGAGTTCGGGTGTGCTGGCATTGACCTGGTGGTTGATCAGTGGAGAACCTGCGCACGCTGTTTCCAGGTCGGCGCCCCTGGGCGCGGTAACCGGGATAGACGTGTTGACAGCGTGGCTAGGTTTGGATCATGAGCGAACGCGGGGCGGACGGCACCTCAGGGGATGCGGACTACGGCAGGATAGGCGGCGGCTACGCCACCTACCGGCAGCCGGACGCAAGGATCGAGCAGGTGATCACCGCCGCCTTGGGTGGGGCGCGCACGGTGGTCAACGTCGGGGCCGGGGCAGGGTCATACGAGTCCCCAACGCTGGAGGTGACGGCAGTCGAGCCGTCGGCGACGATGCGCGCCCAGCGGCCCGCGCACCTGTCGCCCGCCGTCGATGGCGTCGCCGAGCACCTGCCGTTCGGCGACGATTCGTTCGACGCTGCGATGACCACCTTCAGCGTGCACCAGTGGAGCGACTACAAGGCCGGGATGCGCGAGATGCGCCGAGTGGCGCGGGGCCCTGCGGTCGTGCTGACCTGCGACCCCGATCTCGTGCGGGACTTCTGGCTGTACGAGTACGCGCCGGAGGTGTTGGACACCGAGGCGCGCCGCTATCCGGCGATCGCGGATTTGACCGAGGCCCTCGGTGGACATACGACGGTGACCCTGGTGCCGATACCCGTCGACTGCACCGACGGCTTCAACGAGGCGTACTACGCGCGCCCCGAGATGCTGCTCGACCCCGGTGCCCGGCAGGCGTGCTCGGCGTGGAGCTTCGTCGACGAGCGGGCGCGCGAACGGTTCGCCGCGGATTTGCGGGGTGACCTGGACAGCGGAGCTTGGGACGCCCGGTTCGGCACTCTGCGGCAGCAACCTTTTTACGAAGGTTCGTTGGTTGTGATCCGGTCCGTTCCGGCCTGATTCCTGCTCACAGCGCTCTCGGTCCTGGCCGAGTTCTTCGACGTGGACCGCTCCGGCGTCTATGGCGCGATCCGCCGGCTCCGTCCCCTACTCGTAGCCCGGGGCTTCGCCACGAACCGCGCGGCGCGTTTCTCAGGTCGGTTCGTTGAGGGTCCGTGACTTCCTGAACAACCTCGCCCCGAATCCCGCCGCGGCCAGGTGGGTGAGCGCGCGCATCTGGCGAACGCGGCGAACTCGGGGTCGGCGATCGTTCTTCTCACCCTGCCCTACCGTCTACCCGGCGTGAGTCCGTTCTCGTAGGCGATGATCGCCAGGTGGACGCGGTCCCGGGCCTCGAGCTTGGCGAACAGACGCGCGACATGGGTCTTCGCCGTCGCCGCGCTGATCACCAACCGCTCGGCTATCTCACCGTTCGACAGTCCCTGTCCGACCAGTGCCAGCACCTCGCGCTCCCGGTCGGTGATCCCCGCGATGAGACGTGAGTCCGCGGCGGGCTCGGTGGCCGGTGCGGGGGCCGCGGGGGTGGCGGAGGTTCCGGCGAAGTCGGCGATCAGCCGTCGGGTGACGCTCGGCGCGATCAACGCGTCGCCGGCCGCCACCACGCGGATCGCGTCCAGGATCGCGTCCAGGGCCATGCTCTTGAGCAGGAATCCGCTGGCGCCGGCGCGCAGCGCGCCGTAGACGTACTCGTCGTCGTCGAAGGTCGTCAGCACCAGCACCTTGGGCGGGTCCGGCTCGGCGGTCGCCTGCCTGGTCGCCTCGATCCCGTCCATGCCCGGCATCCGGATGTCCATCACCACGACGTCCGGCCGCAGCTCACGTACCAGGCGCACCGCCTCGCGGCCGTCGCCGGCCTCGCCGACCACCTCCAGGTCGGCGGTGCCGCCGATCAGGATCCCGAGCCCGACCAGCATCAGCGGCTGGTCATCGACCAGCAGTACTCGCACGCTCATGCCGGGAGCCTAGCCGTTACCCGGAATCCGCCCTCCGGACGCCGGCCGGCGCTGAACTGGCCGGACAGCAACGTCACTCGCTCGCGCATGCCGAGCAGGCCGAAGCCGCTCCCGCCGGCCGCCGTCGAGGGCCTGGGACGGCCGGGCCCGCCGGGACCGTCGTCTCCGTCGTCCACCACCTCGATCGTCACTCCTTCCGGCTCGTATCCGACCGAGACCCGGCACGTCCGCGCACCGGAATGCCGCAGCACGTTCGTCACCGACTCCTGGATGATCCGGAACGCCGACAGTTCGATCTCCGGCGGCAGCGGACGCCGCTCGCCCCGCCAGGCCACGTGGACCCGCACCCCGGCGTCGGCCGTGCGTTCGGCGAGCCGCGGGACGTCGGCCAGGCTGCCGGCCGGCGCCAGCGGAGCGGCCCCCGGCATGGCGTCGTCCGGCTCGGCGCGGCGCAGCGCCCCGAGCATGCGCTGCAGCTCGAGCAGCGTCTGGCGGCTGGTGGACTCGATGCCGGTCAGCGCCTGCCGCGTCTGCTCGGGCTTGGTGTCCACGACCCGCGCCGCCGCTCCCGACAGCACCGTGATGATCCCGATGCTGTGCGCGACGCTGTCGTGCAGTTCGCGGGCGATCCGCAGCCGCTCGGCCATGACGGCGCGGGCCGCCCTCTGCTCGTGCAAGGCTCCGAGGTATTCACGGCGTTTGCGATACACCCCCCCGATAACCCACGCGACCGCGAGCCACAACGCGTAATGCCCGGCCCACCCGGCCGCGTCGCCGACGGAGCCCTCGGGGTTGACGTGGGTGAAGTTGACGAACGCGGTCGCGACGGCCGCGACGGAGCCGACTGCGGCAGCCTTCGGCCGCCGGACGGCGAGGTACCCGCCCAAGGCGACGAGCAGGACGAACACGGTCAAAGGCCGCGCGCCGAAGATGTCGCTGAGGGCTGCTTCGCCCAGGATCGCCGCGAAGACTGCCGCCGGCAGACGGTGCACCAGCAGAACCGGAAGGGCGAGCACGACGCACAGACCGATCGTCTGGAAAGGCCCGAGGCCGGGAAACCAGAACAGGCCGTCGAAGTGCCTAGCCTCAGGGACCGGCATCGTAAAGCGGAGCATCAGCGCGTAAAAGCAGGCGGTGGCCAACACCACGGCCTGTGACCTCAGCCAGGTCACGCGCTTCGATGTCGGGAGACGCTGGAGAAGCTCTTCCATACGGAGATCGTATTCAGCGGCTTCGGCTCCGCGCGTCGCCCCGGGGATGTACGCGGGGTACACCCCCGAGCCGACGGCCTGGGGAACGGTGACATCCACCAGCCGACGCGACGGATCACGCTCTGTTCGTAGGTTCGTGACCATGACGAACGCACCGATGATCGATCTTCGCGACACGACGAAGAAGTGCGACGGCGGCCCGCCCGCGCTGGCCGGTGTGACCTTGTCCACGACGATGCGGATGATCCTGGGCCCGGGCGCGCCCGATTCCGGCGCCCCTTTCGCCGATGGACGCCCCCAAACCAGGCTCTGCGACCCGGTCAAGCAGGTCTGGGCGCCAGCGGATGCCACCGCAACGAACCCGTCGCTCGAGCGCCCCGCACCTCACGTCCTGGCCGTAAGTAGCCTGGCATCACTGTGCTCTGGACCAGCGAGGTGCTGACCGCTTCCGGCGTGTCCGGCATCGTGCGCCGCCATATTGGCGGGTTCTCCCCGGGCATGAAGCAGGGCCCGGAATGTCGGACCACCAACACGATCGAAGCGCTCAGAAGCGCTGACCACGTGCGCTGGTCGGCGGTGCCGGACAGACCCGGTACCCGAAGCCCGCGACGTCTCGGCAGGGCCTTCGCCACCGCGGGCCTGATGATGATCCCGTGGGTTCTCTATCTGTCGATGTCTTTGCCGAAGAAGGCGATGGATAGTCACTGGGCCCTGGACTGGGTGGGTCTGGACAGTTGCGAGGCACTGGCCTTATTCACCACCGGTCGATTCCTGAAGCGGGCGGATAACCGCTCCACGCTGACCGCCACAGCGGCCGCTGCGCTTTTCCTGACAGACGCCTGGTTCGACGTTACCGCGGCGACATCCGGGGGCGCGCTGGCTATCGCGGTCGTGATGGCAGTATGCGCGGAAATTCCAATCGCCATCGTGTGCACCGTCTTGGCCTTGCGACTGATCCGCCACCCATTCCCACAGTCCGAAACCACTGAACAGGAATCACTATGAACGCCAATATCAGTCGGATGCCGAACCGTACCTACCCGACACGCCACACCAAGATCGCGGCGGCGGCCGGTGTCGCTGCTTTGACGGCGGGAGCCTTGTGGTTCACCGATCAGGCACCCTACCCATACGCACAACGTCGACTACTCGACATTCAGCTTCCATTCCTGACCAAGACAGATTTGGACTCGATGCTCCAGCCGCGAGCAGGAGAACGCATCCTGGAACTGGGCCCTGGCACCGGCCTGCAAGCGTTGCACGTCGCACCACAGTTGGGCCCGAACGGACGCCTGGACATCGTGGACATCCAACAGGAAATGCTGGACCACGTAATGACACAGGCAGGGCGGGGTGAAATCTCCACGATCCACCCACACCGCGCGGACGCTCGTGAACTGCCCTTCGAGGACCACAGCTTTGACGCGGTCTACGTGGTTACAGCTCTTGGCGAGATCCCTGAACCGGAGCGAGTGCTGAGCGCGGCGACACGCGTACTGAGGCCCAGCGGGCGATTGGTGGTGGGCGAGTTCTTCGACCGGCACTGGATTTCGTTCGGCCGCCTACACCGGATGGCCGACCAAAACGGCCTGCACTTCACTGCGCGTCGTGGGCCCAGCTTGGCGTATATGGCCCGATTCCGCCCGTGCGGACGCACGGCCACCAGAGGCTAGAACACCTGGTCGCTGCGTTTTTTGTTCTTGAGGCACGTTTTCCGTTCCTGGTCAGGCTGTTCGTGGGAGTCTGGCCAGGGCGATGGCGTGGTTGACGTGCTGGTCGAGGAGTTTCAGGGCCCGTCGGAATTTCTCCCGAGGTCGTAAGGGCGTCCCCGCCGGTCGAGCCCGGGTGGCGGCCGTCAGTTCTCGCGGGTCGGGGCGTCGGGGCCGGTGACAGGCGTGTCGCTCAGGGCGCAGGCCTCGGAGAGCACGCGTGCGGCCGAGTCGGGCAGACCGGCCGCGTCGTAGGCACGGCCGAGGGCGCGGAGCGCGCCGGCGAGGAAGGAGCGCCAGCCCCGGGCGCGCCACACCAGGACGGACTCCTCCAGGTGGGCGATGGCCGAGGCGTGCTCTCCGGCCGCCAGGTCCAGTTCGCCGAGGATGCCGAGGGCCTGGGCGAGGTGGTGTCCGAGGTCGAAGCGCCTGGCGATGGCCAGTCCGGCCTCGGCCGTCTCGCGGGCGCGGGCATCGCCGGTGGCCGCGTACAGGGTGGCCAGGTAGAGCAGGGAGAACACCTCGACGTAGCGGTCGTCGAGGGAGCGGGCCATGGCGAGCGAGCGGGTGAGCAGTTCGCCGGCTCGTTCCGGCTGCCCGGCGCGGCCGTGGGCGGCTCCCAGGAACTGGATCGCGGTCGCCTCGAAGCGGGTGTTGCCGATCAGGCGGGCGAGCCGGAGTGTCTCGGTCAGGTGGTCGATCGTGCGGTCGAGGTCGGTCTCCCCGTAGGCGATCGCGATGATCTGGTGGGCCCGGGCCTGGACGCCCGGGTGGTCGTGGGTGGTGGCGAGGTCCAGGGCACGGCGGGCCGCGTCCAGGGCTTCCTGTTCGCGGCCTTGGGCCACCAGGCTCCAGGCGGCCAGGACCAGGGCGTCGGCCGTCCCGCCGGGTTCCCGTACCTGCTCGAAGAGACGCTGCAGGTGCCGCGCGCGGTCCTCCAGGGCGACCATCGTCTGGGCGCCGTCCGGCAGGTCGGCCGTGGTGTGGGTGCCGTCGGCCGGGGTGGTCCAGGTGGTCACCTCGATGAGGCCGCGGGTGAGCACGGCCGTGCCCAGGGTGTCGCCGGCCGCCCGGCAGGCCTGGAGGGCGGCCAGGTGCGTGGTGCGCCAATCGTCGTACAGGCCGCGCACGTCGCAGTACTTCTCCTGGCAGGCGGCGAGGTCCCAGGCCAGCGGCACCATGCGCAGCGCGGCGGCCTGCCGGGCGCTCGCGTTCAGGGCCGGCTGCTCGGCGTCGAACCAGGCCGTCGGGTCGTCCAGCAGTGCTGCCGCGAGGGCGGACGGCAGCGGGTGACGGGGCGCGTCGCCGTGGATCGGGGCGAAGCACGGCCCGGGCACCTGGTCGGCGGCCTGCTCGGCGAGCCAGAGCCAGGCGCCGAAGGCCCGTCGGAGCGCGGCGGTGCGTGCGGCGGGTTCGTCCGCGGCCTCGGCGTGTTCGCGCGCGTACAGCCGGACGAGGTCGTGGAAGCGGTAGCGCGGGTGCGGTTCCGTGCCGGTCTCCTGCAGGAGTTGGGCGTCGATCAGCTCTTCCAGCTGCCGCTCGGCCTGCTGCAGCGGGATGTCGGCCATCGCGGCCGCGGCCCACGGTGCGAAGTCGGGGGCGTCGAGCAGGCCGAGCAGCCGGAACGTGCGGCGGGTCGGCTCCGACAGCCGCGCGTAGCCGACGGCGAAACCGGCCCGGACGGCAAGGTTTCCGGCCTCCAGTTCGTCGAGGCGTCGCCGTTCGTCGCGCAGCAGGTGGGCGAGCCGGGCCAGGGTCCAGCGGGGCCGGGCGGCCAGGCGGGCCCCGGCGATGCGGACCGCGAGCGGCATGCCGCCGCACAGCTCGACGATCTGGGCGGCGGCCACCGGTTCGGCGGCGACGCGGTGGTCTCCGAGGATGCGGCGCAGCAGGGTCTGCGCGTGGGGGGCGTCGAGTTCGTGGAGGTCGATGAGCTGGGTGCCGGGCAGCGCCGTGAGCGGGGTGCGGCTGGTGACGAGGACGGCGGGGCGGGCAGCGGGATGCCTGAGTGAACGGTGGGCAGGGTGGCCGGCCGGGAGGTCGGCAGCGTTGTCGGCAGGGTGGTCGGCAGGGTGGTCGGCAGGGTGCGCCGGTGTGCCCGGGAGCAGCGGGCCGATCTGCTGCTCGTCGGCGGCGTTGTCGAGGAGGACGAGCGTGCGCCGGTCGGCGAGCAGGGTGCGGTAGAGCGCGGAGCGCTCGTCGAGGGAGGCCGGGATCTCGCGGGGGTCGGCGCCGAGGGCGCGCAGGAAGGCGGCCAGGACGCGGGCGGGGTCGGCGGGCGACTCGTCCACCCCGCGCAGGTCCGCGTACAGCCGGCCGTCCGGGTAGTCGGCGGCGGCGCGGTGGGCGGCGCGGACGGCCAGCGCCGTCTTGCCGATGCCGCCCATGCCGGCGATCACCGGCACCCGGCCGGCCGCCAGGGCGTCCAGGACGAGCCGCACCTGATCGTCGCGGCCGGTGAAGTCGGTTACGTCTCGCGGTAGTTGGGAGGGCACCACGCGGGACCGCTCGGGGTCGGTACGGGCGCCGTCGCGGTCGTGGGCCAGCAGCGCCAGGAAGACGTTCTGAACCTGCTCGCCCGGCTCGATCCCGAGTTCCTCGGACAGGCGTCGGCGCAGCGACTGGAAGCGGCGCAGCGCCTCGGCCGCCCGACCGTCCGCCGCCAGGAGCTCCAGCAGGGCCGCGTGCACGGGCTCGTCGTACGGATACTCCTCGGCGAGCGCCGTCACGGGGGGAACGGCGGCCCGGGCCGCTCCGGCGGCTCCGGAGGCTCCCGCTGCTCCGGACGTTCCGGCGGCTCCGGACGTTCCGGCGGCCAAGGCGGCCCGGGCCAGGGCCAGGACCGTGGCGCGCACCGCGCCCTCCACGGACGTCACCAGCGGGTCGTCCCTGTTCACGCGCTCCAGCCCGGCCAGCACCGGGCCGCGCCGCAGATCGATCGCCGCGGCCGGGTCCCCGTCGGCGGCAAGCCCGCGGAACCGTCCGAGGTCGACCGCGTCCGGCCCGGTCACCAGCCGGTACCCCTGCGCGTCGGACTCCAGCGCCACCGCCTCGTCCCCGAACCGCCCGAGCCAGGTGCGCAGCCGCGACATCCCGGTGTGCACCGAGCCCCGGCCGATCCGGTCCGCCTGCTCCGCCCACACGAGTTCCAGCAGCCGCCCGACCGGCAGCCACTCCCCCTCCGCGAGCAGCAGGGCCCCCAGCAACCCGCGCAGGACGGTGGCCCTCGGCAGCGGCTGGGGCTCGGAGTCCACGGCGACCGTCAGAGGGCCCAGCACGCCGAACGTCATCGTCATCCGCTTCAGCCCCCAGAAGTCACGTCCGCGCCGGTCCCGGCTGTGCCGCCCGGTCGGGTGGGGACCGCGGCCGCGGCACGACCATGACACTAGTACGGGCACTGAGCGACGACGGCCACCGGCCCTGCACGGTGTCGTCCCGTCGGCGCTGTGGGCTCTCAGGATCGTCTCCCGGAGCGACTCCCCGGATGCCACCGGCACGTTCGGATCGCGTCGCGGCGGACCGCGTCGAGGTCGATGTGTTGATGGGGATGTGTCGAGGTGGATGTGTCGATCACTTTGGCTCGACCGAAGTGGCGGCCGGCGCGGTTGTCGCGGCCTCAGCTGCTCTGCACCTGGTAGCCCAGCACACGGGCCTGCGTGGCGACGGTGTCGAAGTTCGCGGTGGCCGACAGCGCGGCAACCGCACGGCGGTCGAGCGGGGCGCCCTTCAGCACGGCCGCCACCGCTTCCCCGTCGACGGAGCGCTGGTGGTCGTCCTCGGCGAAGCCGGCGAACGCTCGCGCGCCGTCGGCTTCGGTGAGGAGTTCGAACAGCCAGTCGGCGCCGTCCGTCTCGCCGTCGGCGAATTCGACCGGTCCGCACTGCCACGAGGTGGAACCGGTCTCGTACCAGGCGCACACGGTCGCGTCGAAGAAGTCGAGGAATTGGAACTCGGGCACCTGCGCGTAGTGCGCGAGCGAGGCGGGCAGACCGTCGAGCAGGCCGGGCCAGTGCGCGCGGTCCTCCTCCCGCCACGGGGTGGCGTCGCTCTCGTGGTCGAACCCGTAGAGAAACACGCCGGCCGGGTCGACGACGACCGCGTACTGGTCACCGGAGCCGTTCTCCATGAAGGCCAGCTCGACGCCCGGACGCCAGTCGGTCACGAAGGTGTGGCTCGGGGCGAAGGGAGCGGAGACGATCGAGTCCAGCAGCGCCAGCGCACGGCAGCGGGCCCGAAGTTCGCTGGGCGCGGGCAGGGAAGCGACGAGTTCGTGGACGGTCATGCCGCACACTCAACAACACGCCTCTGACAGTCCGGCCGCCGGTCACGGCTGACCTGGGCCGGGGAGAGGTTCGAAGGGTTCACCGTCCGGCCCCCGCAGACTGAGTTCGCGGGCCGGCCCGATCAATGCGCCTTGGTGGTTCCCAGGGCGGTCGGCGGAGGCGTACTCGTCCGCGACGGTGAACACGGCGGCGCAGCACGGGCATTCGGCCTTGCCGAAGAGATGGGAGATCCCGTCGGCGAGTCGCTCCTGCTCGTCGCGGACAGCGGTCTCGTACATCCACCGCCCCGTGCCGGCGAGTTCCTCGCTGGGCGCCGGCCGAGGGAACGCGGCGAAGCTCGCGAGGAAGACGAGGTCGCTCGCGAGGAGACAGCCGGAAGCCCAACTCCTGCCACGCCTCGGCGTTGTCCTCGTGTTCCACCTCTTCCTGAAGCCGAGGGACTCGGTGGACATCGCGGTAAATGACGGTCTGTGCCTCGGCGTTGTGGGTGTCGATGAACGAGGCGTGCCGTGGCCGTTGGCAGCGGCCACGGAAGAGACTCGATTTTCTGCGGAAAATCCGCGTCGCACTCCCACCCACGGCGCCGCGCGCTCCCGCAGCGAGAAGGGCATCCGTTGGGGCGGACGTCCCCTCGCCGATGCGGCTTGACCGGCCCGGCGACCTTGCCGGCCTGGTCCTAGTCCCGTGCTTCGCAGGTCGTTGATTCGGATGGATCGTGGCTCGTGGTGGTGTCCCCGGCGTGGGCATTGAGTGGGTGTGTCGATGACTTCCCGGTCCCCGCGGTTCCTGATGGTCGCGGACTCCAAGCTGGTGTCCTACCCGAACGTGTCCGCCTTCCTGAAGGCCGAGGTGCCGTTCATCGCGCCGGTCCCGGCCGCCCAGGTCAAGGACGAGGTCTACGCCGCCCTCGACCTCCAGCAGGCGCAGGCCGTGGACTGGGTGCCACAGCGGGATGCGGGCAAGCAGCCCGCCGAGCGAGACGTCTACCGGGTGCTCGAAGACGTCCACACCCTCAACAACCCTCGCAAGAGCGACCCCGTGCTGAGGCTGCGCCGGATCCTGGTGGCGGATGGTTGGTACGCACTGATCACCCCCTTGACCGCCGAGCAGGCCGACCCCGGGCAGGTCCTGATCCGGTACAAGGGCCAAGGCTCGGTGGAGCGCCGCCATGCGGACTTCAAGGGCCCGCTCGCGGTCGCCGCGGTGTTCGTCCAGCACAACCGCCGCGTCGCCGCTCTGATCCAGGTGATCTGCCTGGCCCTGCTCGTCTTCTGCCTGATCGAACGCCAGGCCGGACGCTCGCTCGGCCCGGAACGGCCCATGGTCGGCCTGTATCCCGACAACCGCAGCGTCCGACCCACCGGCCGCATGATCCTCTACCACCTCGGCGAACTCACCCTGCGCGTCGGCAGCATCGCCGACCGGCCGCCAGTGCAGATCGCCCGCTGCGTCCAACTTCACCTCCTCGAACTCCTCGGCGTCGACGTCACCCAAACCCGCTGGCCACAGACCTGAAACCGTGACCCCTGCAGTGCAGGTCCAGCACTCGGGGCCGGCCCCGTACGATCAGATGCCGTGATCACGACCAGGGCAGACGGCCTCACCCTTGATACCGACCCCGCGCGCATCGATCTCGACCGCGTGCACCACTGGCTTTCCACTGACGCCTTCTGGGCCCTGGGCCGCAGCCGAGAGACCGTGGCGCGATCGATCGAGCACTCACTCGTCTTCGGTGTCTACACCCCGGACACCGCCGAGCAAGTCGCATTCGCCCGAATCGTCACGGACTACGCCACCTTCGGCTGGCTCTGCGACGTCTACGTCGCCCGCGAGTCACGCGGCCGGGGCATCGGCACCTGGCTGGCGGAGTCGGTCGTCGCGGCGCTGGCTCCCTACCGGCTGAAGCGGTTGATGCTCTCCACCGCGGACGCGCACGAGGTCTACGCACGTGTCGGCTTCTCGGCCGTGTCCGAACCGGAGAAGCTGATGTTGATCACCGCGCCGGCCCCTTCGGCAGTTCCGACCGGCCCGGCAACCGGAGGCGTCAAGCCACTGGCCACAGACCTGAAACGGTGACCCGCGAAGTACGGGCCTAGCAGTAGCCGTCCACCCTGGCGCCGGCTGGAGCGAGGTTGGGCCAGGGATGCCCTGCGTCGACCTCGCGGCCGGCCCGCCTCGTGTTCTGCAAACCCGGAACTCCGGGGGTCAGCAGTCACGTGTCTTGTTCGGCGCTTGGCTACTGCTGCAGCGTCGGATCTCGGCAGGGCGGCCGATGCCTGTTCCCTTTGCTGTTCCCCTTACTGTTCCGGGCCGGTTGTCAGGGTCGGCGGCCAGGGTCTTGTCCGCGGCACCGGCCCGGGGGACCCCGTCGACGGCGACGCAGATACCGAAGACGCGGTCGTGATGGGTCCAGCCGTTGATGCGGCCCCGGTTGTTGCTGATCTGCACTCGTTTCCTGGCCGGATCGATGGACGACACCAGATGCAGGTACACGGTTCCGGCGACACGGGCGAGGACGATGTCCCCGGGCTCGAGCCTTGACGGGTCGACCGGGGCGACGACCACCGACTGCCGACTGCGTATCAGTGGGACCATCGACGAACCGCTGGGCCGGAACTCAACGGTGGCCCCTCCGGCGACCCCGGCCGACACCGCATCCAATGCTCCCATCCGGCGATCGTGGCAGATCCCGCTGGGCCGCCCCACCGATTTCCTGCCCCGCGTCCGTGACCGGGGTTGGAGTAGCCCATCAGGAAGACCGGCCCTCAGCTCGTCGCTGTGGCAGCGGATCGCAGCAGGCTACGGTCGCCAGATGACTACACCGTCACGTACCACCAGCGGCTCGGCCTGGCGTGATTCATGGAATCGGATCCATCCCAGGTCGACGCTGCCGTCGAAGCGACGGTGACAATCGCCGGCCTTGGTGGCGAGCCAGCCGAGTAGTTCACCACGTGTCCACCACGCCATGCTCGGCATCGGCCGCCTGCACAATCTCGTCCTCACCGGTTGGGACCAGGCGGGATGTACCTGGTCAGCCCAGCTTTATCATCCCGCCCAAGGGAGTTCGGCGTGGCGACACCTTGCGATGGCTGATCCGCCAGCCGTCAGCGGTGCGCACGACGGTGTCGTCGTAGGAGACGGAACCGCAGGAGCCGTCCGCTTTGATGCCAAGCCCTTTGGAACGGACCTGCACCCGGCCATCCGCCGACGCCGTGACGACGACGTTGGTGACGTGATGTGCGACAGGGTTGGCCGCTCCCAGTGCCCATGCCGCTTCTCGGATAGCTGCCACCCCGGACAGTGGCTCCTGGCCGAAGTCGGTGAGGTCGTAGACCACATCGGTGGTGAACAACTCCTCCAACCGGTCAAGGCTTCCGTCGTCAACGAGGTGGCCGTGCAACGAGACCAGTTCGGTGATGGCCAAGCGATCTTCAAGAGCGAGCGACACACGCGTCCTCTCCGGCCGGCGCGGAAAGCGCCAGACCGAGCATCGATCCGATGTCAGCACGGCACCACCACCGCGCAACGCATCCAGGCGCGTCCGGCAAGAGCAGGGCCATGCACGTCGTGATCGTCTCGTACCGACGGTCAGCCTGCCACCAATTTGTCGACCTGTGCCCTGTCACCGTCAGCCGAAGCACGGCCTACGGGACAGCCTTAGCTGGGTCTGCGCTACTGCATGATCGTGCGCGGTAGGTGGGACGGCGTGCTGACGCAGTTGTAGAACTGCAGGGTGTAGCCGCGTCCGATGGTCACCATCGTTGGTTCCCGCAGGGTCCGGTACGGATGCCCAGCCGGCTTCTCCGCGTCCTCGCCCGTCTCGATCGGACGCCAGCTGCCAGTGGCTCCGTCCCACTCGGTGCCGTCGATGGTGAGCAGCGCCTCCACCGGCCCGCCGCACTCGCCGCACGGCAGTTCGTCGGAGTCCGCCGGATCGCGGAAGGTGAAGTTCGCCGGCCACCCACCTGCCTTCCATCCGGGAGCGACGGACAGGTCGCTTCGGTAACTCACCGACTGCTGCGCGCACCAGTGGTCCAAGCGCTCCGCGAGTTTCTCGTCAAGGTTCTGATGGGGAGGGAACTCACGCACCGGCTCCGGGTGGAGTCGGCATGGCTCCGGCACGTGGTCACTGCACTCGACATAGGCGGGCTCAGGAGGACTGGTCAGGACTTCCCGGACCCCCGAAGCCAGCCGCCACCTCAGCTGCACGGCTTCGGAGCACCCTTCAATCTCCGCGGACGGCTCCCACAACACCTGCAGCAGGTCAGTCCCCTCCGGGAACGGCAATCCGGGCACGTCCCGGGCGTAGAGCTGCACGAGCGGAATCAGCGGCAGCGGCCCCGGAGGCAGCATCTCCGGGGCATGCTTGGCATGGATCCGGTCCACCGCTTCCTTCTCCTGCGCAGCCAGGAGGTTCTCCCGGGGCCCCCGAGGTCGGGACCATGCCTGGGTGAGCAGGGCCCGCAGCGCGCGAACATCCGCAAGCGTCGTCATCGGCCGGTAGGGCGGGTACTCCGACCCGTACTCCGGCCAGGGCTCGTCCGCCGGCCACAGCAGCGGCCCGCCCACCGAACTGTCATGGACGGTTGGTGCACCCGGGCTTGGGTGCAGACGGGTGGCCGTCTTTGCCAGGCTGGCCAGCTCCGGAAACGCCATCTCGACATCCAGCGGCCGCGGCGGTGTCGTACGCGTCATGTCTTCCCCTTTTCCGACGCCGGTGCCGTATCCAAGCACAGGGCACTGACAGCCTCCTCAGGAGCCTTCGCTACGACGGAGTGGCCCCCTGAAGAGGGCGGAGATGGCGGACGGATGCAGGCGGCTGCTGTTCCAGCATGAGCGCCTGAAGCTCGGCGATCCGTTCACGGAGTCCGGGAGGGCTGACAGCACGAATCCGCCGGTCTCTGGTGACCGTATGGGGCCAGGGACCAACGGGTTCGCGGGATTCCCGCCGGCGATCTGACGCCTGCTCAGCTGCCGCAGGCGCATGCTGCCGCGGCAGTGGCCGACTCGGCGGCGGCCACCGCGGCGGCGGCCGGCTCGGCATCCTGCCCGCTGCTGGTGCAGCAGGCGTGGCCGCCGGTGGTGGCGCTCTTGCCGAGGGTGCCGGCGTCGGCTTTAACGACGTAGACCTCCCAGGGCTCCTTGCCGGGGCCGTGCACCCAGGTCTTGTCCTGGAGGGCGTAGCAGCAGGACGTGTCGTTCTCCTCGAAGGTGGCCAGGCCGGCGTCCTGCAGTCGGGCGGTGGCGGCGGTGACCTGCTCGGTGTTCTCGACCTCGATGCCGAGGTGGTCCAGGCGGGTGTCCTCGCCGGCCTCGCCCTCGATGAGGACGAGCTTGAGCGGGGGCTCGGTGATGGCGAAGTTGGCGTAGCCGGGGCGGCGCTTGGCCGGCTCGGTGCCGAACAGTTTGGAGTAGAAGGCGATGGAGCCTTCGAGGTCGGCGACGCGCAGGGCGAGCTGAACGCGGGACATGGGCGGTTCTCCCCGATCCGGGTCCTTGATTCGACGGTTATCGATATGGATGACGTTGCCACTGGATTAGATGACTGTCAACATAGACACATGTCGAATCTGGAACTGCCGGTGCTCGGCCAGGACGACGCGGCCGCGTGCTGCTCGCCGATGGTCCGCGAGCCGCTGGGCGAGGAAGCCGCTGTTGATCTGGCCAGGATGTTCAAGGCCCTCTCCGACCCGGTGCGGCTGCGGCTGCTGTCACTGATCGCCTCGCACGAGGGCGGCGAGGCCTGCGTCTGCGACCTGACCGGCCCGTTCGACGTGTCCCAGCCGACGATCTCCCACCACCTGAAGGTGCTGCGTGAAGCCGGGCTGGTCGGTTCCGAGCGCCGGGGGACCTGGGTCTACTACTGGGTGCTGCCCGCAGCCCTGGCCCGTCTCTCCTCGCTCCTCGAGGCTCCGGCAGGCGCGAGATGACCGAGCTCGCCCCGCTGGGCCGCCGGACGGCCGTCGAGTTCGTCGGGACCGGCGCGCTGGTCGCGATCGTGGTCGGCTCCGGCATCCAGGCCACCAAACTGTCCCAGGACGTCGGCGTGCAGCTGCTGGCCAACTCCCTCGCGACCGTGTTCGGCCTCGGCGTACTGATCGCCCTGCTCGGCCCGGTCTCCGGCGCCCACTTCAACCCTGTGGTCACCCTGGCCGCCTGGTGGACCGGCCGCCGCAGCGGGGAAGGGCCCGGCCTGCGCGAGGTCGCGGCCTACGCCCTGGCCCAGGTCTCCGGCGCGATCGGCGGGGCGGTGCTCGCGGACGCGATGTTCGCCGAGCCGCTCGTGCACTGGTCGACCCATGCCCGGTGGGCACCGCACCTGTGGCTGGGCGAGGTCGTGGCGACCGCCGGTCTGGTCCTGCTGATCTTCGGCCTGGCCCGGGCCGGTCGCGCGCACTTCGCCCCGGTCGCGGTCGCCGCGTTCATCGGCTCGGCGTACTGGTTCACGTCCTCGACCAGCTTCGCCAACCCGGCGGTGACGATCGGCCGGGCCTTCACCGACACCTTCGCCGGGATCGCCCCCGCCTCGGTGCTGCCGTTCATCGCCGCCCAGCTGGTCGGCCTGGTGGCCGGCATCACACTGGTCGCGCTGCTGTTCGGCCGCCCGACCCCGGCCGCCGAGGACGTCGTCGTCCCGCATGGCGACCATCACCCGGCCGCCTCCGGCCGCTGAGCACTGCCCGCCCCGACGTTCCCGTCGTTCCGACATCCCCGCTGTTCCCGCTGTTCCCGACGTTCCCGATCAAGGACATCCTGTGAGTGATCCCGCCGTCCCCTCCGTGTTGTTCGTCTGCGTGCACAACGCCGGCCGCTCCCAGATGGCCGCCGCCTTCCTCACCCGCCTCGGCGGCGAGCGGGTCGAGGTCCGCTCGGCCGGCTCCGCCCCCGCCGGAACCGT
The DNA here is from genome assembly GCF_055576085.1 of Kitasatospora sp. NPDC033851. Classification (NCBI taxonomy): domain Bacteria; kingdom Bacillati; phylum Actinomycetota; class Actinomycetes; order Kitasatosporales; family Streptomycetaceae; genus Kitasatospora; species Kitasatospora sp. NPDC033851. Next base: position 120,884 of record NZ_JBVIRL010000009.1, read on the forward strand.
GAACCCGGCCGTGGTCGAGGCCCTGCGCGAGGTCGGCATCGACATCTCCGCCGAGACCCCGAAGATCCTCACCACCGAGGCGGTGCAGGCCTCCGACGTGGTGATCACCATGGGCTGCGGCGACGCCTGCCCGTACTTCCCCGGCAAGAAGTACCTGGACTGGAAGCTGGAGGATCCGGCCGGCCAGGGCGTCGAGGCCGTCCGCCCGATCCGCGACGAGATCGAGCGCCGCATCCGCGGCCTGCTCAGCGACCTCGGCATCCAGGCCCAGCCGTGACGGCCGCCGGGCCGGTGCGGATCACCGGCATGCTGCCCGAGCACGCCGACCAGGTCCTGGCGATCTACCAGCTCGGCATCGACGGCGGCGACGCGACGTTCGAGACCACCGCCCCCACCTGGGAGACGTTCGACAGCGCCCGCCTGCCCGACCACCGCCTGGTCGCCCTCGACCAGGACGGCGGGGTACTGGGTTGGGCGGCGGTCGCGCCGGTCTCCGACCGATGCGCGTATGCCGGCGTGGTCGAGCACTCCGTCTATGTCCATCCCGACGCCCGCGGCCGAGGCGTCGGCGCCGCCCTCCTTCAGGCACTGATCGCCTCGACCGAGCAGGCGGGGATCTGGACCCTCCAATCCGGGATCTTCCCGGAGAACACCGCCAGCCTCGTCCTGCACGCCAAGGCCGGGTTCCGGGTCATCGGGACCCGCGAGCGACTCGGCCGACACCACGGCCTCTGGCGCGACGTCGTCCTCGTCGAGCGCCGCAGCCCGATCGTGCGCTGATCGCTGCAGTCCGACCACGAGCCGACCGGGTCGGGGCCGATGTTGGCGGCGCAAGCGGGATGCGCGCGGGATACGCGGGTGCGCGAGGTGCGCGTCGCCAACGGGGCCTGGCAAACGGGCGTCGACCGGGTGCCAGCCGGCTGCCAGCCAGGGGCCGACCGTGGGTCAGGGTGTGGGTCAGGGTGTGGGTGCGGCGGCTTCGAGGGCGTCGACGGTGCCGGACAGACGTCAGGAGTAGAGCGACGTCCCATGGTGTCTCGCACGCTGCCACCGTTCGACCGCTTCGCCCGGCCCGCACCGGGCGAAGCCGCAGCCCGCACGGGCTGCCTTTGGGGTGCCGGAACGGCCGGGTGAGGCCGCCGGTGTCGCCGCCCGTGCACCGGATTTTCGGCGGAAAATCCGAGCGCCTCCCCGAGACAGAGAGTGGGCTTACAGGATTCGGGCATCCGCCTGCGGTCGCCACTCCCCCGGTCTGTCAGCCCGCTGTCGGTACCGCCCGGCTGTGGTGCCCAGCTCTGATCAGGAGCCGGGCAGCGGGGACACAAGGTAGGGCCGGGTCGCGTGGATGTAGTAGGCGTTCAGCCCTGGGCCGGGTAATGCAGCTCTGGCTGGTCGTGGCCACCAAGGCAGGTGGTGACCTCCCCGGGCTTTAGTGGGGCGCTCGTGCCCAGACGTGGGACGTACCGGCGCCGAGTGTGTCGTCCTCGGCGCCGCCCCGGAAGCCGACCACACCGAGGCGGGACCCTGCTCGCAGGCTTCCCGGACCAAACGGAAGATGTCGGTGCGGGGCAGTAAGCCGTCACAGCATCGCTCTCCCGGGGGTCACCGAGTCCAGGAGCGCGGGACAGCTCCCGTTTTCGATCGCCCGTCGTCAGCACCACCACGCCCAGCATGACGCCCATCCGCAAAGCCCTTACCACCGAGGAAAGCGTTTGCCGTCGCCCCGGTCGGTCGGGGAGACGATCCATGCCCAGCAGATCCGCGTGAACAACGACTGTGGAACGGAAAGGTCACGCCTGTCCTGGGGCGGGCTTCGGTCGCTCTCCGGATGCCAGCGACCGAGAGCGACCGAGAGCGACCAAGAGCGACCGAAGGGCAACGGATCCGGGCTCACTGAGTTCGGTCGCTTCTTTCCTCGGCACGGTGAGGGGCACGTTTCCCCGGGTCAGACGCCTAGGGCCGCTACGCGGCCTGTCCCCCTGCAGGGCAAAAGCGCTCCTGCAGTGGGGCAGCAGTCCAACCCCGGGGCAGAGTCGCTTCGGTCGCTGCCGGCGTCAGGTGCCCGGCGCCGAGACGGTGGAAGCCTGGCGCCACGCGCGTTCCAGCCGATCTCCCCGCCCGGCTTGGGGGGAGCTACCGAAGCGACTCAAGCGACTCAAGGAAGGGACTTCTCCGCGCAGCAAGCGCGGGAGGGTCGAGAGGACTCCACGACAGGGCTCCGCCACTCCCCCATTGACCGGGAGCTACCGAAGCGACTCAAGCGACCGAACTCCGGACCTTCAGACAGTCCTGACACGCGCGACACGCCGAGCGACCGGGCGCGAGAGACTCGGTAGCTACGGTCGCTGGGCTTCAGTCGCTGGACAAAATCCCAGGTCAGAGGCGTTGTACCCACCCAAGAAGCGACTGAAGCGACTCAAGGTTGGGTATATGAAGACATTCCCGTGTGCGTGTGCGCGTTATAGACCCGAGCTACAGTCGCTTCAGTCGCTGTTTGGCTTGAAAACCGGTTTTGACCTGCGAAAACGTCGGCGGACCGAAAACAGCGACCAAAGCGACTCGGTCGCTGCCCCAGGGTTCGGTCGCTGAGTTTCCGCGTAAGGTCCGCCACTCCGGGTGCGTACGTCCTCGCTCCGATAGTCTGTGTGAGCTATCTTCTGGACTTCGGTCGCTTCAGTCGCTGATCCGGCGTTTGCCAGTGCCCTGACCTGGCTTTTTGCCCTCAGCTACTGAACGAGCGACCGAAAGTCGGGCAGCTACCGAGCGACTGAAGCAGCTGAAGCAGCTACTGAACCAAGGGGGAGGGACCAGCGTGACGGCGCCGCAGGCCGTGGGGAGCGACCGAACGGGCCGCCAGCCGGATGCGCTGGCCGTTGCCCGGTGGTGCGCTTCCCAGGGCTGGCCGGTCCATCCGCTGGCTCCGGGGCGCAAAACGCCGCCCGCCAACTGTCAGCCGTGCCAGGAATCCCCGCACTCTCCCGCCGAGTGCGCCTGTTCCCGGTTCGGTCGCTGGTGCCACGGCTTCCATGCCGCCACCCTCGACCAGGACGTCATCACCGCCTGGTGGCAGACCAACCCCGACTTCGGCATCGGTGTCGCCTGTGGCCCTGCGGGCCTGGTCGTCATCGACGTCGACAGTCACCCCGGTGCCGTGCCTGCCCGGGACCGGATCCTGCCGGGGATCCCGATCCACGAGCACGTCGACCTGGAGGGCCTGGAGAACGGCTACCACACGCTCGCGCTGCTCGCGGCCCTCCGTCGCTCCCCCGCCCCCGCCGAGGACACGTCCACGCTGCGTGTGCGCACGCCCTCCGGCGGCCTGCACATCTGGTACCTGGATGACGCCAACCACCGCTTCACCTGCTCAACCGGCTCCTCCACCGGGCGGGCCCTGGCCTGGCAGGTCGACGTCCGTGCCCACGGCGGCTACATCGTCGCTCCCGGCACCACGACGAGCGCCGGCACCTACACGGTCCTGCCCGGAGCCAGAACCCCCGCCCCGCTCCCCCGGTGGCTCGGCGAGGAACTAGTCCGCACCGGGCACCTCAAGGACAAGCAGGAGCCCAAGCCGGCGGCCGTCCCGGCCCCCGTACCCGACCGTGCCCGCCAGGCCGTCGTGGCCGCCGGCGGCGGTAAGCGCGGAGCCGAACGCGTCCTCGACACCGTTCTGCAGGACGTCACCGACTGCGCCACCACCCCCGAGGGCGCAGGCTTCACCGGCAAGCTCAACCGCGCCGCCTACACCGTCGGAGGCCTCGTCTCCGCCGGGCACCTGACGCACACCACCGCCGAGCGGCTCCTCCTCGACGCCGCCCGCACCGCCCGTCCCACCCAGGACCGGCAAAGCTCCGCCGTCATCCGTTCCGGCCTCGCCGCCGGCGCCCGGCAGCCCCTGCACATCGGGAAGGCCCGCGGATGACCGACAGCACCCGCAAGAGGACGGTCTTCGACCCCGTGGCCGCAGCCCAGCAGATCCTGGAATACCCGCCGGTCCCCGGCCCCTCGCAGGCCCCCTGGCACGGCGCCGCCGTCCAGGAAAGCCTCCTGGACGCCCCCGCCGAGGCCTCCCAGGCGCCCGCCCAGCCGACCCAGCCCTTCCACACCACACACACCACACACACCACACAGAGCGCAGCGGTAGCCCAGCCCGTCCAGCCCGTCCAGCCCGCCGAGGCCCTCATGGGCCCCCAAGCGGGCTCCCAGACGGGCCCCCATGCGGGACCGCAGGCGAGTGCCCACGGCCTGCTGCCCGACTCGCTTTCCGACCGCGGCAACGCCAAGCTCTTCGTCCACCTCTACGGGCGCGACTACCGTCACGTCCCCGGCATCGGCTGGTACCGCTGGTCCACCCACCGCTGGCAGCTCGACGAGGACGACACCGTCCTGTGGGCCGCCGGCGAGATGGCGGAGAGCGTCGCGACCCACGACCCGCGCGGCGTCTACACCAACACCGACCTGCGCCGGCACCGCCGCCGCGCCCTGTCCACCTCCGGCATGAACGCCATGCTCGCCCAGGCCAAGTCCGCCCCCGGCATGGTCCTCAACGCCGCCCTCCTCGACGCCGACGCCTACGCCCTGTGCACCCCCGGCGGCGTGGTCGACCTGCGCACCGGTGCCATCGCGCCGCCCGACCCGCAGGTCCACCACCACTCCCGCTCCACCACCCTCGCCCCCGCCCGGATGCCCACCCCGCGCTGGAACCGCTTCCTCACCGACACCTTCGGTGACGACCAGGAAGGCCGCCAGACCCGCGACTTCCTCCACCTGCTGCTCGGCTACTCCATCAGCGGCGACGTCGGCGCCCAGGTCATGCCCTTCCTCTACGGCCAGGGCAAGAACGGCAAGTCCGTCCTCCTCGACGTCATGATCCAGCTCCTCGGCGACTACGCGGACGCGGCCCCGCCCGGCTTCCTCATGGCCAAGACCTTCGACGGCCACCCCACCGACCTTGCCGAGCTCCACGGCCGCCGCATCATCGTCTGCTCCGAGCTCAAGCCCGGCGACCGCTTCGACGAGGCCCGGGTCAAGCTCCTCACCGGCGGCGACAAGATCAAGGCCCGCCGGATGCGCCAGGACTTCTTCTCCTTCGAGCCCACCCACAAGCTCTGGCTGCTCGGCAACCACCGCCCCGAGGTCGGTACCGGCGGCTTCGCCTTCTGGCGGCGCATGCGCCTGATCCCGTTCGAACGGGTCGTCCCCGAGGAACGCAAGATCGACAACCTGGCGCACGTCCTCGTCGCCGAGGAGGGCCCCGGCATCCTCGCCTGGCTCATCGACGGCGCCCGCCGCTACTTCGCCGGTGAGAAGGACCTCGCCGGCCCCCAACGCGTCCAGGTCGCCACCACCGCCTACGCGGAGACCGAGGACCACGTCGGCCGCTTCCTCAAGGAGGCGTGCGTCACCGGCGAGGGCATGCGCGCCGAACAATCCCAGCTCTTCGGCGCCTACACCCGTTGGTGCGGGTTCGAGGGCGCCAATCCCGTATCCGGGCGTGCCTTCGCCGCACGAGTCCGCGAGACACTGGGTATGACCTCTCCCAAGGAGATGGTCCTGTCCAACAGCCGCAAGTACTACCCGGGCATCGGCCTGATCACCGACGACACAGAGGAGCAGAACGCGTGAGCGCGCTGATCGACCCGGCCGAGCTCGCCCACGAAACCGACCTCGTCTGGCTGGAGGACACCTCCGACCTCGACTACGTCCGTCAGTCGCTGGACCGCCTCACGACCCGCCGCGGCCGCCCCGCGTACCACCGCGACGGCCGCATGGTCGGCTACGCCATCCTCGGCCCCGACGCGAAGTCCTCCCGCGCCTCCGGCACCTTCCGCCGGCGCGTCTTCTGGCTCCTCCCCCACGACCGCGACCAGGACCCGGACGGCCTGTACTCCACCGGCGCCCCCTCCGAGGCCGTCGACCCGCGTACCGTCGCCCCGGGCGTCAAGGGCTACAAGACCGAGCGCTCCGAGGGCGGCCCGGCCTCCCCGGCGATGCTCGAGTTGGGGATAACGCTTCCGAAGGCCTGAGTCCTGCCGAGCGGCGGTGGGGGCTGCCCGTGTTTTCGGGTAGCCCCCACCGCCGTAGTGCTCAGCGGCCCTCCGGGCGCCGTTCCTCCTGGAGGACCGCCTGGCCTGCCAGGAGGCTCTCCAGGAACCGGCTGTGCTGGACGAGCGTGCTGCTCCGGCTTTCCGGAGTCCGGGCGTGGGCCCGCAGCACCCGGGTCTGCTCGGGGTCTTGCTCGGGTTTTTGCTCGCGGGTCTGCTCGGCCTGGTCGGAGACCATGACGCCGACGGCGTCGGCGAGGCAGGTCATCGACTGGCGCGGCTCGATCCGGTCCGTGGAGACGACGTCCGGCACCCGGGTGCGGTCGTTCGCGGAGGAGCCGTCAGCCGCAGTGGAGCGGGCCTCCGTACCGTCCTGGCCGGGCGCCGCTGTCGCCGTTGGTGTCGCGGTCGTCACTGTCGTCGCTGTCTCTGCCGGCGACGTTGTCGTCGTCGCGCGCCTCGTCTTCGCAGGCCTCGTCTTCGTGTGCGTTGCCGCAGACTCCTCGCGCAGACGCCCGACCTCCGCCTCCAGCGCCGCCACCCGCGCCCGCAGCTCCTCCAGCTCGCCCATCGTCTCCACTGCCCATAACCTCCCCCGGCCGCCGCTCACGGCCATTGACGTGCGGCTTTAGCCTAGCCGGGGGACTGCCCGCGCCCGAGGGCGTCCACCTGCTCGGCGCCACGCGCGACGAACCGCCACATCGGCGAGACCGGCGCCCCTGGTCCGGGCCAACCAAGACGTACGGCGGCTTCTCCACGTCCGGGTCGTGCGCGACGGCGACGACCACGACCACCCCCCGCATGACGGCGCCCTCGTGCCCCGTCCCGGCCCACGACGCGGGGCTGGGAGCGCCTTGCTCAGCTCGACGACCCAGGCTTCAAGCGACTCGACGTGCATCGCTGGAAGCAACAGACGTCACCCTCGTCGATGCGCTGGGACTACCGCCTCGGAGGGCCTGCGGTGGCTGAATCAGGTTGCCGGTCAGGTGGGAGAAGCAGAGCCTGTGAAGGGCCGGCACCGAGGTTCCGTTGCTGGGCATCTGCGACAGCGCGGCGGCCAACCCTGCCCCCGGGATTCCGTCGCGGAGTGACGGGCCCCGGCTGTCCGATCCGGCCACTACGATCCCCCGGTGACCGATGACGAGATCGTCGAAGCCTGCCGGAGGATCGCACGAGACCGGCAGGCTCCCCCGCCCGCCCCGCACGAGGCGGTTGCCGAGGCGGAACGTGTCATCGGATTCGTCTGTCCCCCGCTTCTGCGGCGCCTGTACACCGAGGTGTCCAACGGCGGCTTCGGCCCCCTGGACGGGGTACTGCCGGTCGACGTGGGGCAGCGGGACGAGCACATTGCGGAGTCCTATGAGCACGGACCGGACCCCACCGGTGGAGTGCCTGCCGGAGTGGTGCCGCTCTACGACTGGGGCTGCACGATGTGGTCGATGATCGACTTCCGCGACCCGGACGGCGCGATGTGGTCCAACGCCGAAGGTGACTGCCGGCCCCAGGGCGTCAACCTGGCCCAGTGGTTGGCTGCCGCGATGGACGGCGAACTGCGCTTCGCCTGGCCGGACGGTGTGCCCTCGGACAGCGAATGGCCTCGGCCCCGGACACATTGATCAGCAGTCAGAAATCGACGGTTCGGATCGCCAATGGGACGGGACGTGGTGCCCACCGCGGTGAACCTGAGAGGCGGGTACGGCGACTTCGCCGAGCCGCAGGAAGCCTTGCGAGACCTTCATGCCCGAGGTCACGGCCGGGTCTACCGCGAGACCCGCCGGATCCCAGCCGAGCTGCTGGCCGAGGAGAGACTGCGGCTGCCACCGGTGCCCGAGCAGCCGTTCACCGCCGCGTTCGGCGAAAGCCGACGGGTGGGCAAGGACTCCACGATCTCGGTCAACTCGGTGCGCTACTCGGTGCCACACAAGCTTGTCGAGGACAGCGTCCGGGTCCGTTTTCACGGCGAGGACCTGATCGTGACCGCCGTGGTCGCGGGGCAGCGTGGTCCGGGTCGCCCGCCACGCCCGACCCACCCCGGGCAACCCGCGGATCGCCGACGAGCACTACCCTGACGCCCCGCGCGGCGAGCGCACGCCGAAGCCGACCAACCCGGCCGCGGCTCAGTTCCTGGCCATCGGCCCGGGAGCGGCGTGACTGATCGAGGTCGCGGGGGCTGACACCCGCCGGATCGGGCGAAGATGGCCAACGCCATCGCGCTGGTCATACGGCACGGCAGCGCCGACGTCGACCGAGCGCTCGGTATGGCGGCGACTCTGCCGCTTCGCCGAGGGCAACCTCCTGTCGATCCTGGGCCACCGGGGCGAGCACGCCACAGCGAGACACCCAGCCAGCAGCCGGGCACCTCCGCCTGGTCCGGGTTCGGGGCGAACGGAGCCGCGGCTGGCTCGACCCGACCAGGTTCAGACCTCGTCCGCGACCAGGCCGCAGGCGGAGGGGAATGACTCCAGGAACTCCCGCCGCTGCGGGTTCGGCTCGGCTTCGGCGAGGTTCGTGAGCGTCCGTAGGAACCGGTCGCGTTGGTCGTGCGGAAGTTGCTGCAGCACTCCGGCCACGCTCTCCATCGTCTTCACCGCGGAGTCGGGGTCCACCTCGTCGTCCTCGCAGCTGTCGAGGAACCAGACGGTGTCGATGACCAGCCCGGCGAGGATGGGCACCAGCGGGTCCATGGCAGTCATCCAGGCAACCTATCCGACCCCCATGACAGCACGAACACCCACTCGGTCGGCGCGGGAATCCGCGCGGGCTGCGATCAGGAAGAGCACCACCGTCATGAATGACAGCGCCACCGACCATGCGTCGGCACGGCACAGATCGCAGGCCCCGGCCGGCGGTCGCCGCGACCTCGGGCGCCGCGTTTGACGAGGCACCGTGGGGTCATCAGGGGTGCGTCTCGTAGCCTTCGGGACGCCGGTATGGCTTCGCCGCATTCGGTATCAACGGCCCATCCACGTCCACCAGCAGTATCGGCGGCACCAGATCGCCCCCGAAGATCGTCCCCGTACGGTACTGGCTGGTCTGGTGCCGACCCAGGGGTGTCTGGCCTGCGCCCGCCGGTTCCCGAGCAGCGGAGCCGAACCATGCTGTGCTCGGCGTTGGACGCCCTGGGGTTGCTTCCCCGGGCCACTCCCCCGTCGTCTACCGGGATCGTTCTAGGATCTGGCCGGACGATTTTCCGCGGAAAATTCCGTGGCCTGGGACGGTCGGCATCACCGGTGTCCAGGCCGTCCAACCGGCCGCCCGAGGAGAGGAAGCCGCACCCCGCGGACTCACTCGGCTCCTGGTACGGCCCGTGTGGACTACGGGCCGTACGGACTTCGGGTTGTCAGGGGCTAGGGGGATGATCTCGGGATGCTTGTGATGCGAAGTGGCGCGGTCGTGCTGGTCGAGCGCCCGTCGGAGTCAGCGATCAGCTCGACGGTGGCCAACCTTCAACGTGGCGGTTCCTTGATTCTTGAGCGCCTCGATGAGGAGTCCGGCGACTGGTATGTCCAGGTCTGGATGCGTGAGGACAACACGTTCCAGCTGGAGTACCGGGACGGGATTCCAGCAGAGCACCATCAGACCCGAACGGTCTCGCGTGACAGGGTCATCGCGGCCATGCTCGGCTGGGCGAAGAGGGAGCCCAGCTGGAAGAACGACTTCATGTTGAACAACATCGGGTCGTGGTTCGAGGCGGACGGCTGAGCAATCGACCAAACCGCTGATCACGACCCGGTGCTCTCAGGATTCGGGGCAGGTGAACATGGAGGTGCTCGACCTCGGCCTGGGGGCGCGACGGCTTTGGCACAACGCTGAGTACGTCGTCGGCAAGACCGTGGACGGTTTCGAGCAGGACGAGCACAAGGTCGTCGCGCACTTCTCCGACGGGTCGTCCGGCGAGTTCGACCTCCTGGTCGGCGCCGACGGACAGGGATCACGCATCCGCCGGGCGACCCTCCCCGAGGGCTTCGACCCGTACTGGCGGGTCGGCATCCACATGGCGTACTGGTTCGTCCCGCGCACCGATTCCGACAGCAACATCCGGAACACCTCTATGGTCCCGGGCGGCCGTCAGATCATTCGCCGCAGCCACAATCCGACCGAACTCGGCGGGCAGCCACCCATCAGCCGTGTCAACAACCCGGCGGGTCAATACATGCGTGGGTGGCCGGATGTGTGGTCCCTGTGCGCTGGCAGGACTCCGAGCGCTTGCCGGCGTCGACGAGTTCCGGCTGTCGGACTGCGGCAGTGGTGTGTGGGGGAGCCTGGCCTTCGACCCGGCGCATGTCGGGACCGGCTTCCCGTTTCCCGCAGATCTCGCTGATCTGAATCCGCGTGACGCGGACTGCCTTGTGCCTCTCGGGACGGGGCAGATCCTGGTCCGGGAGCACCGCGGCGGCTCGGAGGAGGGGGACGTTCTGCACCGCTGACCCTGCCGGAGCGGGCGCGCCCGGCCATGGCAGCGGCCTCCGGATTTTCCGCAGAAAATTCCGAGACTCGGAGATCCATGGGCGGCTCAGCGGTTCGGACTGTCTGCAGCACGTTGTCGCGCCGTCGGACACCTGCCCTCGGAAGCAGCTCTGGCGGACCCGGATTTTCTGCGGAAAATCGGAGCCGGGGAAGCCTGGAGGAGCCTGGCTTGTCCGGCTCGCGGGACCGGTTTCCTACGCCATTGGACCGTGGCCGGCAGTAGGTTGTCACGATGACCGACTCACTGCCGCCCGGTGGCGTTGTGCTCGATGCGGATGAACTGGATGCCAGATGGGCGGACGCATGGCGGCCGGAACAGATCGCGAAGCGCTTGGACGGGGTCAGCGTGACCTGGTGTGTCGCAGCAGGTTGGGCGCTGGACCTGTTCCGCGGGAGGCAATCGAGGCCACACGGCGATCTGGAGATTGCGGTGCCGGCGGCGGGATACCCGGAGATTCGGGACCGCTTCCCCGAGTACGTGTTTGACGCGGCGGGTTCGGGGCGGGTCTGGCCGGCTGCGGGAGCCGAGGCGCTGGCGGCCACACACCAGACCTGGGTGCGGGATCCGGCAACCGATCAGTTCCTGTTCGACGTCTTCCGCGAGCCGCACGAGGGCGGGACCTGGATCTGCCGACGGGACGAGAGTCTGCGGCTGCCGTACGAAACGATCATCGAGTGGACAGCCGAGGGGATCCCCTACCTGGTGCCGGAGCTGGTGCTGCTGTTCAAGGCGAAGGCGGCGCGGTCCAAGGATCAGGCGGACTTCGACGGCGTCCTGCCGCTGCTGAGCCCGGCACGGCGGGACATCCTCAGCGGGTGGCTGAAGCGTGTGCACCCCGGTCACCCATGGCTGGCGGAGCTGGCGGGGTAGTACGTGTCGGACGGTCAGGCGTAGCTGTCCGGATTGATCCGGACGCCAGGGATCGAGCGTCCGCGGTGTCCGGCCGAGTTCGGCCTCCTGGCCGGACACTCTTGATCACGTCGCAGGCTCAGCCGAACTCGGGTCCGGCTACGTCTCAGATCGTCAGCGGACGCTCCACTCGCTGCTCGGAACGCAGTCGCGCGTCGTGCCCGTGGCCCTGCTCGGTCACGTAGTCGAAGAGCCGGTGGGTGAGCTCGGGCCGTACCTGCCGGACCAACCGCAGGGTGTCCAGCCATATCTGCGGACTCTGCAGGGCGTTGACAGCCACACAGGCCAGGGTGCCGGTTCCCGGTAGTAGAGCGTCACAGCTGGCGGCCACCGTCTGCTGGTGGCGCATGCCGAAGCGCAACGGCACCACGCTCACGAACGACGGGTAGTTCCCATGAGCCCATTCGGCATCGTCGGCAACCTCCCACAGGTGGCATCAGCCCCCTTCGTCAGAGTCCGTCTCCGCCGGGCTTCGGATTTTCTGCAGAAAATTCTCCGCGCGGCCTGCTGTCACGCCGGGCGGACGCGGACCGGGAGCGAGAGGTACGCCAGGTGATCCGGCTCTCCCGCGACCGCCCCTGCTGAAGAGCCGAGCCGCAGAGTTCGTTGTGTGCGCGGCCCGGTTCGGCCGGTTCATGAGTAGCCGTACTCGACTCCGAGCCCCTTACCCACTCCCCGGCTGGAGCTGGCGTCCTCCGTCGGCGACGTCAGGCGAGCATGCGACGTGCCGTCTTGCGCAGCTGCTCGTCCAGGTGCTGGGCGCTGTCCGCGAGCTGGAGCTCCAGCAGGCGCAGGGCGGCGTCCGGACCTCCGCCGGAGGACGAGGACTTCGGCGTCCTGGAAGGCTCAGTCGGCGAAGCGGTGGATGAGGGACTGGGCGGGGTGGTGGCGAAGCAGGTGCGCTGGGTTGGGCGGAGGGGTGTGGGCGTCCTCGGGGGAGAAGCCTTGCGTAGAGCCCGTTCCGGCCCGGGCCGGAACGGGTGGGCTGCCGTAGGGCGAGGCATTGGTATCGGCGTGGAGGAGCGAGGGTACGGCCGGCGAGCGCGGCCAGTGCCTCGCGGCGATCGGGTCAGGAGGGTCGGTCGCGAGGTGTGGATCGCCGAGTGACCGAGATCGTCTGGGTGCGGTGGCCCGCGAGGGTGGCGGTGGGGACGTGGGGGAGGAGGTCGCCGGCGAGCGCGGGGTCGGGGCGGGTGGTGCTCGGCAGCGAAAGGGAGAGGGCGACGAGCAGGATGCCGAGGTCCCAGCGCGACCGCTCGTGTGGCAGGACGTCGACGCCTCGGCCGGTTCCAGCAGGGCCAAGGGCGGCGGCAGCGCGGATGGCGGGCACCGGGTCCGTGAGAGTCGACCGGAGACCGCGGTGGACGGAGGCCGCATCCGGCCGGAGCTGCGAGCAGGCCGCCCGCTCGTGGACGGTGTGTACCGCCGTGTGTGCGCGGAAGGGGACACGGCGGACGACGACACCGAAGCTTGGTGCAGTGCCTGACAGAAGAACATGAACACGGTCGTGCGGGGGCCTGGTCCCGGTCGTCGGAGTACACGGCGCGTATCGAGCCCGGGATGTTGCTGCCATCGCCGTAGGCGGCTCCGAGGGACGGTCAGTCGGTCGTTCCCAGCTCTTCAGGTGATCTCACGTCTGCGACCCTTGGGATCGGCTGACACCGCTCGCAGGATGCGCTGGGGGACCCAGCCCGGACTGGAGGGACGCGATCCCGCTCCCGGAGCCGGGCGTCATTCCTTCTGTTCCGCCCTCCGATTTTCCGCGGAAAATCCTGCGGATCCTGGTGGCTGCATTGCTGTGGGGGCCCCGGGCTGCCGGGCAGGGACTCAGGCTGCGTTGAACGATCACTCTGCCCAGGCGGCTCTTGGTGGGCAGGAATTTTCTGCGGAAAACTTCCGTGCCAGGGCCATGGCCGATCCGGCGCATGGAGGGCGAGATGTCAGTGCTGTCGGGGATGCTGAGGGCCTGTTGTCATCCAGCAAGGGGGCCGCCAGGTGTCGATCCGAATTGCCAGCCGTCGTCGTTCGATGGCCTCACTGACCGCTGCGTTCCCCGGTGCCGAGATCATCGACGTTACCTCCAAGGGACCGGACCCGTGGGTGCGGTTGAGCCCGTTCTATCCTCACGGCGGCATCCCGGTCCCCTATAGCGACGGTGTGACCAGCCAGTCGGTGGAGGGAATCTGGCAAGCCCTCAAGGTCTTCCAGAACTCCGATGTCGACCCCACGAAGCTCGCGGTCACCACGATGATGGGGCTGAAGCGGACGGTGAGCCGATACGGCCCGGTTCAAGGCCACCGAGCCGGTCTGCACGGCGAGCGGCTGCTGCCCTACGAAACGGCTCGGCGCCGGATCTACCTGCCGGCCTACCGGTGGATCCTCGAGCACTGCGTCGGCGACCTGGTCGAGCTGCTCAGGAGCAAGGAGAACGTCGTACTCCTGGACTACACCACCAACGGGGACGTCAACGATCCCACCAGCCCGCTCTCCCACGCCGCGCTCATCCAGTTGCACATCGAGGGGCACTGGCCCAGTGAAGACGAGACTGAGGCTTCCGGCGGGATCACCGATCGCATGCCGTAAGTGGTCCCGCGTCGGACATGCCGGGTGCGCGGAGGATGCTGAGGGCTCGCAGCCATGGGCAGGACTGACCCACTGATTTTCCGCAGAAAATTCTGAAGGGACTTCGGGTAGCTGAGGTTGGGGCCGCGATCCGCCCCAGTCGGCCAACGGTCCCGCCTCGCGGAGTCGGGCACGATGGCTGACAGCATTGGGCGAGGGGCGCCGGCGACACTGATTGCCTGGCACTCCCGGTACTCCCAGGTTCGGGGAGCCGACTCCCTGCCCTCGCGAATTTTCTGCGGAAAATCCCGGACGTCGAGCAGAGCCAGTGCCGATTCGTCTGGACGTCGACAGATCCTGCGCCACCGACCCGCAGTCGCCTCGGCTTGACGGCCACCGTTGCGTCGGCTGCCGGGGACAAGTTCGCTCCCCTGACGACTCCGGATTTTCTGCGGAAAATTTCGGAGCGCCGGTCGGCCGAGCTTCTCGACAACGCCACGTCCGATGCCGAGCAGGCGGCACGGCAGTTCCTGGCCTGGCTCGAACCGGGGACCGGGGCGGCCGTCCTGCCGATGACTCATCGTCCTGGACGAGGTGGCCGATCCCGCTGACCTCACTGGGTCGTGGCCGCCCGCCAGCCCGCAGGGGGCGGACCCTAGTCACCAGCCCCACACCGGCGCTGCCGCCTGGGACCTGTCCACCGAACGCGCCGACTCCCTCTACCCTCCTGGTCTGGCCCGCCCCATGCTCAGGGATGGCCGTCTTCCTCTCGTCCACGGCATCGCCGAAGCCGTTCTCGACAGCCCTCCCGTCCTCGCTCACCTCTGGGTCGGCCGGGCCCCAGCGCCCGGGCACGCACCCGGCGCCCAGGTCATCGCACGGGCCAACCTCGCGGTCGCCGCGCGCCAGGCCGGACAGCTCGCCGCCGCCGCCGTCGCCCGACGGCGGACGGCGACGGGCGGAGGCCGACGTGAGCGCAGCCTGGGCGGTACCCACGAGGCCGCGCTCCTGGTGCGCGGCAACCTCATCAGCACGTACTCGGACAGCGGATTTCCGTCTCGAGGCGCTCGCGAACGCCTCCCGGCGCGCTGCCGATGTCCTGGATTCGGACGGACAGCCCCAGGCAGCCACCACCTACTGCGCTTGCTCCGCGACCGTCAGGGTGATCGGCATTGCGGCACCGACCAGTCCCATGGGCGGCGCCGGATCGTGAGCGGATCAGCAGGCTCTCGGATTTTCCGCGGAAAATTTCTCGTGTCCAGTGTGGCCGCAGGGCACCGTGTGGAGGTTCAGGGCGGACAGCCGGGGCCTCCAGCCGTCCTCGGTTCCAGGGGTGGGCCCGGTGCACTCCTGGCGCGTGACGGCCTCAGGTTTTTTTCAGACGTCACGGCGCCAGCGATCGGCGGCGAAGCGGGACAGCGCGACCTCCAGGTCGAGCGGCATCACCTCGGTGAAGCCCAGGTCCCACACCCTCACCCAGCCGTCCGAGTCGGTGAGGGATCGCGGCGTCTCCCGTCCGGCCACCGGCTTCATCGCGAGACAGTACGAGACGTTCAGAGTGGGGGAGCCGGTCTCCACGTTCCTGCGGGATCGGACCCTGAGCACCCGTACCTCCGCCACGTCATCCCACCGCAGCCGTAGCCTGCGGCCGTCGTTGAGCTCCACGCACTCGCTGTCGATGCGCAGCCGCGTCGCCACCGCCCGCAGGGCCATTGCCCCCAGGGCGAGGACGCCGAGCACAGCCAGCAGTAAGGGCCACCACCGCACCAGTAGCAGCCAGGTCTGGCGCAGGTCGGTACGGAAGCCGGGGCCCGAGGACATCGGGGAGACCACCAGGAGGAACACGGAGATCAGCGCCAACAGGTCGAATGTGAACGCTCGCAGGACCCCGATGCTCCGCATACTGCTCTTGAGCACCACCTCGTGTGGCCCTGCGGAACTGCCGGGCCTCCCGCCGACTGCCTCGCCCGCGAGCCGCTCTCTGAGCCCGGCGTGCCGAAACTGGTAGATCCCGCCGACCCGTCGCAGCACGCCCAGCTGGTGGCCGTCCTCGAGGAAGCCCAGAACGTCCCGTGGCAGATGCCGACGCCCCGCCAGGATGAGGCGCGTGGCGGTCCAGCGGCCCCATCGGCTGAGGGCTATCAGCACTGCGGCCGAGCACGACCAGCCGATGAGGAGACCGCCGCCGATGAGCAGTGGATCGCCGTTGAGCCAGTGGAAGATCGCCAGTGAGGTCCCCGCGATGGTCGGCGCGACCACTGCGGATTCGACCAGAGCGATCCTGCGCTCGTCGCGCAGCAACTGCCTCGGCTTGGCCGCGATCTCGGAGTCGGCCGACCGGGTCAGGAGCACACCGGCGAGCAGGGGAAGAGCGAAGAGGCACAGGTTCGCCGTCATGCTGCCGGGCAGGGCCACGCCGACGGCTGCCGTAGCGACGGCCGACACTGCCAGGAGGAGGCGGCCACTGATTCCGGGCGCCGGCCGTCGTGGGCGATCGTCGAAGCCACTGAACAGGTGCCGCGTGATGATCCTTCCGAACGCCGTGGCGATGATGGCGACCGCGGCGACGGCCCCGAGCACCTGGCCCATGCCCGGGATCCCGAGCCCAGGCCGCGGGGGAGAAGCCCCCAGGAGGGCGGCCAGGCCCGCGATCGCATAGCTCGCAGACGTGCCGCAGACGGCTACGGCGATGATGACGACGGCGCCCCAGACGCCAGGCTCGGTCAGCGGGCTCCGCACCTGCCACCAGGCGATGTCCTGCGTGCGTCGGCGGTGGAGTTCGCCGGCCAGGTAGCGGACGTACGCGGGCGCGCTGCCGGACCTCCAGCGGCGCACCGGTCCGGGGAGGTAGGACGGCCGTGGTCCCTGCGCGCAGACGGCCGGAATCAGCCCGTCCAGGAGATGGCTCTCGATGTCGGTCTGCGTGGGCAGCCGTGTCGCGTCGAGCAGCTCACGAGGATCGGCGTCCTTCGGCGCGTACACCGTCCCCGCGAGCCAGAGCATCAGGGGCGAGGAGAGGGTGGTGGCGACCGGCCCTTCGGGGTCGCTGTCCATCGCATCGAAGAGCGACTGCCAGGATCCGATGCGGTCCCGATGGCACATCTGGGCGAGGTAGGCCCTACCGGCCTCGGGCGGGACCGGGCAGGCGCGCAGCACCGGAACACCTCGCAGGAAAGGCGCCGCGTCGACGGCCTCCTGGTAGGCCTCTGGTCTGGATGCCAGGACCAGAGGATCTCTCGTCCCGAACGCTTGTTTCAGCGCCTTCACGGCTTTCTTGCGGGCCAGCGGGGGTAGTTCGTCGAAGCCGTCCAGCACCGGAACGATCCGTCGGTTCTGCACCAGCGACTTCACCATGTACTGGTCGAAGCCTCGGACGAGTCCTCCGTAGTCCTCGTTCATCCGCCTGATGACCCAGTCCTGGAGACTGACTTCGGGCTCCCAACCTGACAACGACAGGACGACCGGAACGGCCTCCCCGGAACCCGGCTCCCTGCCCTCCAGCAGCTCGACGACGAGAAGGACAGCCAGGGAGGACTTACCTGCCCCGGGCGGCCCGGTGATCACCAACTGGTGTAGTGAGAGCGTCTTGACCCGGTCGACCAGACCCTCGAGCCCGACCCGCTCAGAGTGCTCCTCGCCGGGCCCGCTCTGGTGTCCCTGGTCCAGCTTCCACGGAATCACCATCGGAACCCGTTCTCGCAGACCGCGGACGTTGGCCTCGTCACGCCACTGGTCCAGGACCTCGCGGGCCAGCCCGTCCAGCGCATCGTTCTCGGCGTTGACAGCGAAGGCAGACCGTCCGCCAGCGGGGGCGGAGCCCACATAGATGTCGCGGACGCTTCCCGCCTGGATCACGTTCCGAGGCGAACCCTCGCTGTGGTTGTGCACCTCTTCAGTCATCCCGACATGCTGCCAGGCCGGCGTCTGCGGGCGACGGGCTTCTGGCGGACCGGGACGGCGGCTCTTTGATGGCTCGTCCGGACGGATAGACGCTCATAGCTGCGGGCGGTCGTGGATTTCGCGTTGAGCGGTGTCTGCATTCAACGCCGAGAACATAAAAGACGTAGTAAACGGTCAGTAGACATCGCGGGTCAGAAATGACCTGCTCACGCCAGCCTGGCCTGGTGGACCGTCAGCCGGGCTGGCGTGCTGGCACTCCGCAGGATCGGAAGGACGGCAACGTCGTCAGAGTCGGGCCGGGCCGCTCGCATGATCCGACGGTCGCTCTTCGTCGGAGCCTGGGTGGGGGAGGAGTTCGGCGATGATCTCGGTGCCGAGTGCGTATGCCGGCACGCCGGCGGTGATGAGTGCGGTCTCGGCGACGCCGATGAGATCGGCGATGCAGGCTCCGGCGTGGAGTGCGCCCTGGGCGTGGATCCGAGCGGGGTGTGGGCGGCCGAGGGCCAGCAGCTGCCCGAAGTGGACGAGTTGCTGGACGCGTGCTCCCAGCGGGCTGTCGGTCAGCACGATGTGGCGCAGTGCCGCGATCGCCTCTTCGGTCGGCAGCCGGCCGAACTCCTGGGCCAGGCGCAGCCGGTCCTGGACCCCGCCGGGAACGGTGCCGAGGGTGGAGCGGTAGCGGTCGCGTACGGCTTCCGTGCGGGAGGCGAGGGTGTCGTCCGTCATGACGCGACCCGCGCGATCGCGGCGCGCACGGCCTCCTGGGCGCCCGGGGGGAAGTCGACGGCCCCGCCGATCGCCGCGGCGGCGATCTCGGCTTGGGCGCTCTCCTCGATCGCCACCACGAGGTGGGCGGTGGCCGCCGAGTCCGGGCCGAACACCAGGAGGCCGTGGTTGGCCAGCAGGACGGCGGCCGTCGTCGGGCGCTGCTGCAGCACGTCGGCGATGCCGCGCACGGATACGTCCGATCCGCGCGGTCCCCAGGGAACCACGGGGACGTCCTCGGCCTGTCCGAAGCGCAGCATCGGCTCCGTGCGGCAGGGCAGTGGCCGGTGGGCCACGGCGAAGGCGGTCGCGGAGGGCGAGTGGGTGTGGATGATCGCGCCCACGTGGGGGCGGGCCCGGTACACGGCGCTGTGCATGGCGATGATCTCGGCGCTGACGGACTGCAGCTCGCCTTCGAGGACCTGCCCGTCGAAGCCGACGGTCGCCAGCTGTTCGGGCCTCAGGCCGCGGACGAATCCCGGTGTCAGCAGGAGGCGCTCACCGTCGAGCCTGGCGCTCAGGTTGGCGTGCCCGGAGTGGGACATCACCCCGGCCGCGAAGAGCTTCTCCGCGGCTTCCACCAGCTGGTCGGCCCGTTCGTTCCGTACGTTTCTGTCGCTCATGGCGGTGTCTCCAAGTGTGTTGCCAGCGGCTCTCGTTCGCCGCTGTCCTCGTGCCGGCCACTCTTCTCCTTGAACTAAGGTTCAAGTCAAGTGCCCGATCGACGAGGAGCAGGAGGAGCAGAACGTGCGCATGACGATCGGCCGACTCGCCGAGATCACCAAAGTGCCCGCTTCGGCCATCCGGTACTGGGAGCGCCACGGCCTGCTGCCCACGCCCGAGCGCGAAAGCGGGCAGCGGCGCTACCCGCCCGAGGCCGCCGAGCGGATCACGGTCCTGCGCACGTGCCAGCAGGCCGGGCTGAGCCTGGCCGAGATCGGCGAGTTCCAGCAGGAGCAGCCACGCCGAGAGGCCATGATCCGCGCCAAGATCACCGAGATCCAGCAGCGCATGGTCGATCTCGACCACGCCCATCAGCTCCTGACCCACGCCCTCAGGTGCAGCGAAGAGGACATCGTCAGATGCCCGAAGTTCCGAGAGCAGATGGCGGCGTGGCAGACGCCGGATCCGGCGCCGTGAACCGCGTGTGGTGCCGACCCCGCCGGTGATCCGCTCACCAGCGGATCACCGGCGGATCACCGGCGGTTCGGTCCGCGTGCATACCCTCTGGCTTCCCACCTGTACCCGGGCGCTACCGTGCCACCATGTGCATCTCGACCAGTGAGGCCGCGTTCTCCGGCACGATCGTCTATTGCGGTCGGCAGCAGCACCCGCTGCACGGTCTCGTTCATGTCCTGGGCTACCAGAACACTGCCGTCAACCTCGCTGATGGCCCGAACGCGATGCTGCTGCACGTGCCGACCAGCCGGCTCACCCCCGGGCACTTCCTCACCGTCGGACGCAGCGGTGATGTTCTTGAGCGCATGGTGGCCGCCGTTCGACCCATCGCGGTGGCGGTCGACGAGATCACGTGGATGAGCTGGGAGCCAGAGACCGTCAAGATCTTCGAGCATGACGTCTACACAGTGCTCCTGGCCGCTGACCCCACCGCGATCCCCACCGCACTGCAGCTGGTGCCGTCACACCGGCGGCCGGACCTCAACCCGGACCTCATGCGTTTCTACGCCGACCACTTCCCCGACCACACCATCGCCGTCTGCTGCTTCGACAACGCTGACGCACAGCGCGCCAAGCCCCTGCTGCTGTGGTATGAGCCGCTCGACCCCGACCGGCTGACCGTGCCCGCGCTGGACTGCCACACAGGAGCAGCCCCGGACCTCGACGCCGCCGTCCCCGTGGATCATTGGGTCCTGTTCTCCACCGACCAGGCTCCCTCCGAGTGGGGCGAACCTGTTGACTACCCCGGGGACATGCGCCACAGCCTGCGTTCCTTCCTGCCCACCGCTGTCGTGGGCCAGCACTACGGCGGAGGAGATGCCCTGCTCAACGGAGACTTCACCATCAGCCACAGCGACCTTCTCGCCGGCGACCTCGACCGCATCGAGCGCTGCCAGCCGACTCGCCGCTGACCCGGCGCAGCAGCGCTCCGAGTAGTTCCGCACCGGTATCCCTGCCCGATGCCCAGCAGTGCGACCGGGAGGACGTGGACGCCCACCCCCTCACAGGGCTGTTCGGCCGAGACGACCCGCCTACACCTCCTCGACGGCGGCTCGTTCGGGACTACGGGCGCCACCCGAAGTCTCACGGCAGTGCCTGCCGGATGCTCCACCGGTGCGGATGTTCCGGCCCGGCGGGGCAGGTGAAGACGTTCAGCAGCCCGTACCGGCCGAAGACCAGCCGGACGGGGCGGGGGGTGGGTGGGTGGCAGGCGGGCTGAAGCAGTGCCAGGCTGCGGGAGGCCGTGGCAGGCCGTGGGAAAAGCAGCGTGTAACGGTTCGGGGCGTCGGAGCCAAGTAGAGACGTAAGGCAGTGCTCGTCGTCCCAAGGAGTCATCCGTGTCAGCGGAGCATCCGATAGCGCCACCCTCGCGTGACCCGGCGGCGTTCGCCGTGTTCTACCAGCAGCAGTTCGACACCGTGCTCGGCTTCGTCACCCGGCGCACCGACAGCGTGCACCTGGCAGCCGATCTGACGGCCGACATCTTCCTGACGGCGCTGGAGCAGGCCGACAGTTACGACGCCCGCCGCGGCGCGCCCGTCGCCTGGCTGTACGGCATCTCCCGCAACGTGATCGCTGCGCACTTCCGCGGCAGTGTCCGCGAGCTCAACGCGGTGGCCAGGATCGCCGGCCAGCGGATGCTGGACGAGCAGGACGTGTCCGCGATCGAGGGACGCATCGACGCGGCCCGCGAGGCCCGCGGGCTGGCTGCCCAGCACGCCGCCCTGTCCGAGCCGCTGCGCGCGGTGCTGGACCTGGTGGCCGTCGACGGGCTGGCCGTCCGTGAGGCTGCCAAGGCGCTGGGCATCAGCGCGGCCACCGCCCGGGTGCGGCTGCACCGGGCCCGCAAGGCTCTGCAGAAGGCCGCCCCGCAGGCCACCAGTACCGCCGGCATCAGCGGCGCTACCGGCACGTCCAGTGCTACCGGCACGTTCAGCGCTACCAGCATGTCCAGGACCACCAGTACGTCCAGCACCACCAGCACGTCCGTGAACGCACTCCTGGAGGCCGCCTCGTGACCACGCCCCTGCACTTCCGGCAGCAGCTCGGCGCCGAACTCGCCGCCCGTGCAGCGGACTTGCCCGCCACCGGCGCCACGGCTCGGATCCGGCCGCGCCACACCCGCAGGCTGGTGGCGACCGGCCTCGGGCTGGCCGCCGCGGTCACCGCGGTCGTCCTGGTGCCGCACAGCGGCTCCACCGGCGGGACCGCCGCGCCACAGGCCGGCCCCGCCACCTCCCGGACGGACGGCGGCGGCTCGACCGCGGTGCAGCTCACCACCGCCTCCTACTCGGTGACCCCCAACAAGGACGGCACCGTCTCCTTCCAGCTGATCGGCGCCGACTGGTCCGGGCTCCAGGGCGCCCTTCGCTCGGTGGGCGTGCCCGCGCTGGTCATGACGCCCTCGGACTCCTGCCACACCCCGGTGGCCACCGACGGCAGCCGACTGGAGTCGGTGATGTCGCTGGATCCCGCCAACGGGCGCATCGCGGTCCTGCACCCCGCCGCCATCCCGCCCGGTGAGAGCCTGCTGCTGCTCGACAAGGACCCGAAGGGCGCGGTCCACCCGAGCACCGTCGGGAACCTGGAGATCTCGCTGACCAGGCAGACTCCCGCTTGCTTCCCGCTCTCCCAGACGAACGAGGTCGGCGTGGGCTGATCCGTCCGTAGGCCCACCCTGCGGCCGTGACGGGCTGTGGCACGGCCTTCCGGCAGTCTCGGCGGGCGCCCCGACGATCGTCGGGGCGCCCGCGCAGGTCAGCGGCGGCGCAGTGACGGGTCGAGCAGCGCGGGCGGGGTGTCGGACTTCTCGTGTGCGGCGAGGTCGACACCGGGTGTCACGATGGCGTCGATCGCGTCCAGCACGTCGGCGGAGAGCACGGTGTCGGCGGCGGCGAGCTGCGCGTGCAGGTGCTCCCGTGTGCGGGGACCGATGAGCGCGCCGGTGACGGCGGGGTGCGCGGTCACGAAGCCGAGCGCGAGCTGGATCATCGTCAGACCGGCGTCGTCGGCGACCTTGGCCAGTTGCTCGACCGCGTCGAGCCTGGCCCGGTTGGACGGGATGGTGGTGTCGAAGCGCTGCGGCATGAGCGTGGAGCGGTTGGTGGTGACCTCCCGGCCCTCGCGGATCGCGCCGGACAGCCAGCCCGAGGCCAGCGGGCTCCACGCCAGCACGCCGAGGCCGTACTCCTCGGCCACGGGCAGTACGTGGGTCTCGATCCCGCGCTGCAGGATCGAGTAGCTGGGCTGTTCGGTGACGTAACGGCTCAGGTGGTGTTCGCGGGCGGCCCACTGGGCCTGCACGATGCGGTAGGCGGGGAAGGTCGAGGAGCCGAAGTAGCGGATCTTCCCGGCGCGTTGGAGGTCGGTCAGGGCGGACAGGGTCTCCTCGTCGCCGGTGCTCGGGTCCCACCGGTGGATCTGGTAGAGATCGACGTGGTTGACGCCGAGGCGGCGCAGGCTGTTGTCCAGCGCGGTGACCAGCCAGCGGCGCGAGCCGCCCCGGTGGTTGCGCTCCTCGCTGACGGGCAGGCCGGCTTTCGTGGCCAGCACGATGTCGTCGCGGCGGCCGGCGATGGCCCTGCCGACCATCTCCTCCGACTCGCCGCCGCCGTACACGTCGGCGGTGTCGATGAGGTTGATCCCGGCATCGAGGGCGGCGTCGACGATGGCGGTGGCCTCGTCCTGGGTGGTGTGCCCGATCCTGCCGAAGTTCATCGCGCCGAGTGCGAGGGAGCCGACCTGCACACCGGTGCGGCCCAAGGTGCGGTACTGCATGGCTGTGTTCCTCCATGACGGATTGGATGGGTCGGACGGGTCGGACGGGTCGGACGGGTCGGACGGGTCGAAGCGTGGTGGCGATGCGTGGCGCCGGCGGGCTACTTGGACTCGACCCGTCCGAGCGGGTCGGGTCCGGCTGCGAGCAGCTCACGCGCCGTGCGCCAGGCGGGATCCCCGGGGTAGAGCGCGCTGCGGAGGTAGGCCCAGGTGAGCCGCCGGACGGCGGCGACCCGCTCGGGGTTCTCGTCGGTGGTCTCGGCGACGTCGTATCCGGAGATCCCGCCGAGGCCGTGCTCCGCGCCGAACAGCGTGAGCAGGGATTTGGGGCCGGGGGAGAGGACGTACGGGTCGGTGTGCCAGGCCGCGCCGCGAACCGTGAGGTGGGCGGAGAGGTCGCGGTCGCCGGCGACGACGAGTGCGGGCGTCGTCATCCGGGAGAAGTCGGTGGTCAGGAAGAACGGGTAGTTCTCGGCGGTGGACCGGGTGAGGGCGTCGCCGCCTCTGCCCGGTGCGGCGAGCAGCACGCCCGCCGTGATCCGGGGCTCGGCCAGGTCCACCTCGGTGCCGTGGTCGGGGTCGGTGAGCCGGGCGCCCAGCAGCAGGCTCGCGGTGTGCCCGCCCATCGAGTGCCCGGCCACGGCCACCTTGCTCGGGTCCAGGCGTCCGAGGAGCTGCGGGACGGCGGTCTCGATCGCGTCGAGGCGGTCGAGGATGCGCGTCATGTCCTCGGCCCGTGACCGCCAGTACAGCGGTGCCCCGGGGGTGTGGGGATCCAGGCGCAGCGTCCTCGAGCTGAGATGGGTGGGCTGGATGACGACGAAGCCGTGCGCCGCCCAGTAGTCGGCGAGTGGGGCGTAGCCGTTCAGTGAGGAGAGGTTGTTCGAGGGCCCCTGGCCGTGCGAGAGGAGGATGACCGGCAGGTCGCCTCCGGTCATGGGGGCGGTGACTCGCAGGTTCAGGTCCACGGCGCGGCCGGGAGCCGGCAGGACCACCGGGTGGACGGAAAGGACGGGGGCGGGCTCGCTGACGGTGTCGGCGGCGTGAGTCGGTGCAGTCGTCTGTGCAGTCGTCGCTGCACGCATCGGTGCGGTCATGAGGTGCCTTTCCCTTCCTGCGGCTCTGCTGCCGGTCTCGCTCGGCTGGCGGGTGCGGCGGACGGGAGGGCCCCGCTCCGGCTAAGCTCAAAGCGGAACCTTGTTCCAGTTACGATACGGAACAACGTTCCGCTTAGTCAACCATCGTCCGGACGGAGAACGTGGTGTCCACCGCAGACCGGTCCGCGCAGGCGCCGACCCGAAGCAAGCGGGCCGACGCGCTGCGCAACCAGCAGGCGCTCCTCACTGCCGCCGCCGAGGTGTTCGCCACCTCCGGCATCGACGCGCCGATCCGCGCGATCGCGGCCAGGGCCGGCGTCGGTGTCGGGACCATCTACCGTCACTTCCCAGCCCGGGCCGACCTCGTCGTCGCCGTCTACCGCCACCAGGTCGAGGCCTGTGCCGAGGCCGGCCCGACCCTGCTGGCCGACACCGACTCCCCCCTCACGGCGCTGCGCCGGTGGGTCGACTTCTTCGTCGACTTCCTGGTCACCAAGCACGGGCTCGCCAACACCCTGGAATCAGACAGCGGCTTCGACGCGCTGCACTCCTACTTCCTCGACCGCCTGGTGCCCGTCTGCGCGCAGCTGCTCGATGCCGCGGTCGACGCCGGCGAGATCACACCCGGCACGCACGCCTACGAACTGATGCGCGGCATCGGCAACCTCTGCATCGGACGCGACAGCGACCCCCGCTACGACCCCCGCCGACTGATCGAACTGCTCCTCCAGGGACTGCAGCGACCACCGTCACCCTGACGCCGACGGCCCCGGACGGCCCCGGACCGCCCTCGACCGCCCTCGACCGGACCCTTCGGCGTATGCGAGGGGCCTACCAGAGGGGAGCCGCCGCTTGGGATAGTGTTTGAAGCTAGCTGTAGACGCGTGGAGGTCTGGGTGTGTTCGTGACGACCGGGCAGGCCGGGTCGGCGCTCGGGTGCTCGATCCCGACGGTGAAGAAGCTGATGGCCACCGGCGTGGTGCCCGGGGTGCGCGAGACGGGTCGGCAGGTGTTCCCGTTGACCGCACTGCAGGCGTTGCAGGCCCGGCCGGTCGCCGACCTGAGCGTGCTCGGTGCGGCGGAGGTGGCGGTGCTGCGCTCGGACGCCCTCCGGCGAGTGGACGGGCCTGGCCGGGAGTGGGTCGGCTTCGGGACGGCGCTCGACGAGGAGCAGTTGCTGGCCTCGCTGTCCGGCTGGTGGCGGTGCGATCCGGCCCGGGTCGCGGCCGGCGGGGTGCTGCCGGTGACGGTGACCGGGTTCGTCGTGGCGGTGCTGAGCGGCCTGACGGAGTGGGAGTCCGACGGCGCCGCCGGCACCGCAGCCCGCTTCCGGTTCCCGAAGGCCCGGCTGGCCGGCCGTCTGACCGACCTCACCGCACCGGCCAACGCCGCCACTCCCGCCGACCCGCAGGACGCCCGCCTGGCCGACCTGCTGCTCGGCACCCGCCTGCCGTCGGTGTCCGGCGGCCCGATTGCCTACGTCCCCACGGTCGGCGCGGCCGCCGCGGCTGTCGACGTGGTCGCTGCGGCCGTCGCCGTGGAAGGGGAGTGACCCGCTGATGGACCGTAGGACGTACACCGCCGAGCTCGCCGGTCTGCGGGAGCTGCGCGCCGAGATCGCCGCCGCGGAGAAGATCGTCGCGGCCGCGCGCAAGGAGCTGGACAAGCTCACCGTCCAACGCGCGCGCCGGGTGACCGGGCTCGCGGGGTTCGAGGGCGCGAGGGCCGACGCCATCGCCAAGGCCGCCGGCCTGACGCTCGGCGACGTGGTGCGGCTTGCTCCGGTGCTGGACCCGACCCCGTCCGCCGTTCGCGCCGCCACGGCGGAGGAGCGGGTCGCCGCCGGGCCCGTGCCCGCGTCCGTGCCCGCGTCCGTGCCCGCGTCCGTGCCCGCGCCCGTTCAGGCGCCCGTACAGGCGTCGGCGCCCGTGGCAGAGACAGAGACAGAGGCAGAGGCGGCGCCGCAGCCGGAGCCACAGCCGGAGCCCGTAGTGGCGGTCGCGGTTGCCCCGGCGCTGACCCGCTCCGCCGCTGCCGTCACCGAGCCGGCCACCGCCGAGAACCTCGTCGCCGAGAACCTTGCCACCGAGCACCTCGCCGCCGAGAACCTTGCCACCGAAAACCTCGCCGCCGCTTCGTCAGTCGAACCGGCGGCCTCGGTCGCTCCAGTCGCTCCGGTCGCTGCTGCGGAGCACCCGGCAGTCGCCGCCGTCCCGCGCCCGGCGGCCGTCGCCGGGCCGCGTGACCTGCCCACCATCCCCGAGGGGCCGGCGGGCGCCCGCTTCGAGGCCGTGACCACCGGCCTGGTCTCCAAGCGACCGAACTTCACCCAGCAGGCCCGCGCCACGGTGTTCCTGGACGCCGCGACCGGTGATCTCGCGGTGCGCGACCGCGTCGTGCGCCTCGCGCTCGGTGCCCGGACGCCCGGCGAGATCCTGGACGCCGTCCTCTCCGCCGCCCCGGGCACCGAACGCGTCTACATCACCGCCGGCGCCCCCTGGCACGACGGCGCCGAGCGTTACAGCACGCTCAAGGACGCCGTCGCCGCCTGGCTGAACACCCCCTGCGAGCGGTGGACCACCGCCGTCGGCGCGGGCCGCGACAAGCTCGCCGGGCACTTCGTCCACCAGCGCCAGCCCGTCGGCCGCTACGCCCCCGCCGCCGCCCCCGACGGCGAAAGCACCGAGATCCGCTCGGTGGGGGAGTGGTTCGACCCGGACGGCGCCGACGTGGTGACGGTGCGCGAGGCGTTCAAGCTGCTGTGGCAGGCGCTGCGCCGGCACTGGGACGACGTCGTCCTGATGGGCTCGCCGTCGCAGACCGGACGGGACCTGTGGTCGCGCACCGTCCCGGTCAAGGGCCGGTTCGCCGGCGGCTACCCGGTGCTGTCCGAGGAACTGCGCGGCCTGCTGCACGCGACCGGCGGCCAGGGCCGCACCGAGCTGGTCCTGCCCCCGCGCGTCCCGGCCGAGCTGCCCGCCCTGGTGGAGTACGACCGCACCTTCGCCTACGCCAAGCACCTGTGGAAGTCCCCGGTCGGCACCCCGCAGCGGATCACCGCGCGGGCCTTCGCCGCCATGACGGAAGCCGAGCAGACCAAGGCCCTGATGTCCTGCTCCCACTGGAACGTCCGCGTCACCGTTCCCGCCGGGTGGAAGCACGTCGGCCTGCTTCCGGCGCCCGTCACCGGCGACCGCGCCTGGGTCTACCCGTCCGAGCCGGGCGCCACGTTCACGACCTGGGCGGGCGGCGCCGAGATCCACCTCGCCCTCGCCAACCACCTCGCGCCGTGGCGGATCGAGGTCCTCGGCGGCCTGGTGTGGGAGGACGGCAAGCCGCTCGACGAATGGGGCAAACGCCTCAAGGCCGCCTGGGCGGACCTGACCAACCTCTCGAAGGCGCACACCGACGCCCGGCAGCGCACCGCCGCCTACCTGGCCTCGCGCGCCGTACGCGCCGTCCTGCTGTTCGGCCTCGGCGGCTTCGCGCAGCGCCCCCGCCTGGTCTCGGGCACCACACCGGTCGGCGAGACCCTGCCGGCCGGCGTGGAGATCCTCGGCCAGGACGACGCCGTGGTGACCTGGCAGCGCCAGGCCGGGTTCTCCCGCGACCCCTACGCCCACCCCGAATGGGCCGCCTACGTGTGGTCCGGAGCGCGGGCCGCCCTGCTGGACATGAAGTACCGCCAGGGCAAGGATGTCGTCGGCAGCGCCGGCGCCCTGCACGCCCGGCCCGGCACCGTCGTCTACTTCGGTACTGACGGCATCGCCCTGACCGAACGCCAACCCTGGCCCTACCGGGGCGAACCCGGCGACTACCTCCTCAAGGGCCACCTCACCGGGCCCGTCCCGCACCCCACCAGCCAGGAGCAGTACCTCGCCCTGCGCGCCCGCGGCCGCGTCGAACTCGCCTCCGGAGTCGCCGCCGGACTCGCCGTTGAAAACGCCGCTGCCGGTGCCGCCACGGGCGCGGACGGAAGTGAGCCGCAGTGAGCCCCGCCGACCCGAACAACCCCAACGAGGCCGCCCGCCTCACCCAGCAGCTGATCGACCAGGGCTACACCAAGCGCCAGATCGCCGCCATGCTCGGCCGTGACGCCTCGCTGGTCTCCCAGTTCTTCACCAAGGGCAAGGGTGCGGCCTTCGTCAACGCGCTGCGCCAGGTCCTCCGCGCGGTGCGCGGCGGCGAACGCGACACCGAGACCCTGACCGCGATCGCCCAGGAGAACGTGGAGCGCCGTCGCACCAAGACCGGACAGAAAGCCCGGGTCCGGGGCAAGGACGTCGTCGGCGAGGCGGGCGGATCGATGGCCGGACGCGCCGGACGCCAGGCCATCCGCTCCGGCGCCTCCCACCTCGCCCCCGTCGTCCACGAGACCGGCCGGGCCGGCGGCCGCCTCGCCTTCACCGTCCGCATGCGCGCCGACCAGTACGTCTACTCCGCCGGGTCGGAGAAGGACTCCGGCGGCCTACGCCGCGGCTTCGTCCCCCGCTCCGACGGCACCGAGGAACGCACCTACGGCTCCGCCTCCACCGGCGGCTTCGACGCCGCCGAATGGTCCCGCCGCGTCGCCGCCCACCACGGCGACGTCACCGAGGCCATGCGGACCTGGCTCGTCGAAACCGGCCGCGCCGTCGAGGACGCCGACATCCAGTACCTCGAAGTCCGCGCCTGGATCCCCGGATGACGGACCGACACCCCGACCGCCCGGCCTGGTTCACCGGCTCCGACGACTCCCTCGCGCTGCTGCGCCGCGCCGCCGGGGCAGTCGGCGTCCCCCTCGACCCGGACACCCCGCCCGGCGAGGAGGACGCCCAGCAGCTGACCGATGAACTCGGCGACATCCTCCTGACCGAACACTGCTTCGACGCCGACCGCGACTGGGAGATCACACCGTTCGGCGACCTGGTCGAAACTCTCATCGACACCCTCAACCGCTACGCCTACCCGGACTGAACCCACCCACCGGTCCGCACCCACAATCGGTCCGCAGCCATGATCGGCAGTACCGGCAGTACCGGCAGTACCGGCAGTACCGGCAGTACCGGCAGAACAGGAGACACCGCGCCGTGGACACCACGACGACCACCGCCACCGCCACCACCACCGAGACCACGGTCCCGGCGCAGGCGCCCGGTGTCGCGGCGGTGAACCCGTTGCCGTTGCACTGGTTCCAGAAGGACGCCGTCGCCGCCGCCGTGAAGGCCGTGAAGACGGGCGGCCGGGCGACGGTGGTGGCGGCGACCGGCTCCGGCAAGACGCTGATCGCCGCCGGGTGCGCGCGCCGACTGGCGCCCCGGGGACGGGTGTTGGTGCTGGTGCCGACGATCGAGCTGCTGGAGCAGACGGCCGAGGCGTGGTCGCTGCGGGGCGGTCGCAGGGGCCTGGCGGTGGCGGCCTGCTCGCGGGAGGAGGCGCTGGAGAGCGCAGAGGCCGGCGGCCGGGTCAGGGCGGAGGTGTCGACACACGCTGCGCGGATCGCTGACCTGGTCGCCTCGGTGCGGCCGGGGGAGGCGGTCACCGTGTACGCGACCTACGCCTCGCTGGAGCGCATCGTCCAGGCCCACCAGCAGTTCGGCCTCCCGGCCTGGGACCTGGTCGTGGTCGACGAGGCCCACCGTACGGCCGGCTCCGAGGGCAAGGCGTGGGCGGCCGTCCACGACGACGACCAGGTCCCCGCCGTGCGGCGGCTTTACTGCACCGCGACCCCCAGGATCGCGGACGACCGGACGGCGACGGCGGGCCTGGACGACCTCACCGGCGACACCGACACCGACACCGACACCAACGCAGACGCCGACGCCCAGGCCCAGGCCCTGCCCGCGCTGTGCTCGATGGACGACGAGCGGATCTACGGCCCCATCGTCTACACCTGGACCCTCGGCCAGGGCATCGAGCACGGCTACCTCGCCGACTACCGCGTCCTGGTGCCCGTCGTCACCGACGAGGACCTGCGGGACCTCCTCAACCTCCCCGCCATCGCGGACCTGCGCTCCCAGCGCTCCAACGAGGAACTGCTGCGCCTGGCCCTGCAGATCGCCGTGCTGCGCGCAGTCGCCGACCTCCAGCTACGGCGTGTGATCACCTTCCACTCGCGGGTGGCGGCGGCGCGGGAGTTCGCCGCCGGCCTGCCGGAGGCGGCCGGGTTGCTCGCGGACGAGGACCGTCCGGAGCGGATCTGGGCGAAGGCGGTGGCAGGCACCGACCGGCTGCGCGAACGCCGGGCCGCGTTCGCCGAGTTCAGGGCCCACACCGGCGAGCGGCCCGGCGAGGAGGGCGAGGAGTGCGGCATCCTCGCGAACTCCCGACTGCTGTCCGAGGGCATCGACATCGCCGCGGTCGACGCGGTCTGTTTCGCCGACCCCAAGTCGTCGGTGATCGACATCGTGCAGGCGGTGGGCCGGGCGCTGCGCCAGTCCTACCGGCAGGGCAAGGTCAGCTGGGTCGTCATCCCGGTCTACCTGCCGACCCCGGAGGTCGGTGACGACACCGCCGACGCCGACCCCGCCGAGGTCCGCGAGGCCGGGGAGGCGGTGAAGGCCGAGGCCGACAGCGAGATCGAAGCCTCGTCGTTCCGGACGATCTGGCGCGTCCTGCGCGCCCTGGCGGCGCACGACGCCCGGGTGGTCGGCCGCATCACCGAGCTGCGCGCCCACCGCGCCCAGCCCCAGCACGTCACCACGGCGGAGGCCACCACGACGGAGACCCCGGAGAACGCGGTCACCCAGGCCGGCGAGGGGGAGCAGCGCCCCACGGCGCCGCAGTCGCCGATCGACTGGTTGCGGATCGACGCCCGGCACCACGCCGGCGCGATCCTGCAAGCCGTGAAACTACGGGTGTTCAACCCGCGGGCCACCGAGTGGCAGCGCATGCACGCGGTCGCGGCCGTGTTCCACCTGGAGCACGGCCACCTCGACCCCACCGACCGGACGACGCACGCCGAGCTGGTCTCCTGGCTCGCCCGTCAGCGCCACCTGAACGGCCAGGGCCTGCTCGACCCCGCCCGCGTCTCCGAACTGGAGGCGCTCGGCATGATCTGGTCGAAGAACGCCAACGCGTGGGAGCGCGGCCACGCCTACGCGAGGGCCTATCAGCGGCAGCACGGCCATCTGGCGATCCCGGCGACCGCGAAGCTGGACGACTACGCGGTGGGCGCGTGGATGCGCCGCCAGCGCAGGGCGGAGAACCTGACCGAGGAGCAGGCCGCCAAGCTCGACGCGCTGGACGAGCTGTGGCGCCTGGAACCGGACTGGAACCGCTCCTACCGCCGCCTGCTCGCCTACCTCACCGCCGGCGGCACCCTCACCGGCCCCGTCAACCGCACCGGCGGCGAGGCCGACCCGGCGTTCCGGCCCGGCACGTGGCTGCGCAAGCAGGACAAGGCCCGCACCGAGGGCAAACTGACCGATCAGCAGACCGCCCTGCTGGACGCCCTTCAACCGCGCCGCGCCGCCGGCCCGGTGTTCCGGCTCGGCGGCGCGGCGCGCCGGGGACGGCCGGCGGGTCAGCCGTGGGAGAGGGCGACCGCCGAGTAGTACGAGCCGGCGATCCGGTGGCACGCCTCGCGCTCGGCGGTGGTGTGAACGCGCGGCCGGCTCGGGGCCTCGCAGGCCTCGGTCAGGTCCTGGAGGAAGACGCCGTCGACACGGGCCTTGGGGGAGGGGCCGGTCAGGCTGTTGCGGAAGCCATCTTCTCCGTACAGGTCCTTGGAGTCGTGGTACCCGAAGTCGTGGCGGATGCAGGCGAGACTGAAGTCGAAGCCGTCGATCCTGTCCGGTGCGGGGGAGTTGCAGACGTCGGTGTCCCAGTTGAAGTTCGGGCGAGCCGTCGATCAAGTCGACTTCGAGATGCCCGATGGACGGAAGGAGGAGTTCTACCTCAAGCGCGAGCGGCCCGTTGGCGCCGTGCTCGCCCTCACTCCCGACCGGCACGTCATCCTCGCCCGCCAGTACCGGCCCGGCCCCGAGCGCGTCCTGCATGAACTCCCCGGCGGCTTCATCGAGCCGGGCGAGCAGGCCGCGGTCGCCATCGCCCGGGAACTGCTGGAGGAGACCGGCTACCAGGGCACGATCGCCGAGATCGGCTCCTACTGGCACGACGCCTACTCCAACGTCCGCCGCACCGTCTTCCTCGCCACCGACTGCGTCAGGGTCGCTGAACCGACCCCCGAGCGCACCGAGTTCATCGACGTCGTCACCCTCCCCCTGCACGAGTTCCGCGACCGCGTGCTGCGCCTGGGAGCGATGACCGACACCGCAGCGGCCTACCTCGCCCTCGACCACCTCCAGCTCCTGTAGCCGGAGGTCAGCGGCACGGGGGCCGGGCCGACCACACCACGCCCACCCGCTACCTGGGAGGACCCCCCCGTGACCGAATGGAGCACCACCCCCGCCGCCACCACCACCGCCGTCCAGTACTACAGCAGCACCCTGCTCTGCTTGCCCGAGCGAACCGTCGCCCTGGTCCTGGCCGGCGGCCGGGGCACCCGGCTGCGCGTAGCCGCCGACCCCGAGCTGCAGTCCACGCCGAAGGTGCTCGTGCCGATCGACACCACCAACGGCCCGACCCCGATGCTCGGTCACGCCCTAACCCAGCTCACCGCTATCGGCATGCGCCGCATTGCGGTGCTCACCAGCACCGACCCTGCGACCGGCGCCCAGGACGTCGAGGCCTACGCCCTCACCCACTGCGCCCGGCAGGTGGAGCTGACCATCCACCGCGAGCACCAGCCGCTAGGCACCGCCGGAGCCGCCTACGCCGCCCTGGCCAACCTGCCCGACACCCCGCTCGCGGTGCTCCTGCCTGCCGACACCCTCGTCCCGGTCAACCGGCTGCTCGCCGCCGTCGCCGCACACCGCGCCCGCCCGGCTGCCGTCACCTGGACCGTCACCACCGACCCCGGGCCCGGAGCACAGAACACCGGCCGCCTCTTCCTGTCGCCCGTCGCCGCCGGTCGCCCGGCACATCCCAGGCTGCCCCACCGGTCCTTCCACCCTCATGTCATCATATGAAGACATCAACTGATGACTAAAGCGGGGAGAGTGGTGGGTCGTGTACGCAGCAGGCTTGCGACAAAAGGCGTTGGTGCCCGTTCTGGTGTTCCTCGGCATGGTGGTGGCTGTCATCAGCAGCCTCGGTGCGCCCCTGGTGCCGACGATCGCGGCCGTCGATCACGTCTCGCTCACCGACGCGCAGTGGTCTTTGACCGTCACCATGCTGGTCGGCGCGGTGGCCACCCCGGTCATGGGACGGCTGGGCGACGGGCCCCGGCGGCGGGCGGTGATGCTCATCGCCGTCGCCACCGTGCTGGTGGGCAGCGTGCTCGGCGCGCTCCCGCTGGGCTTCGGGTGTCTGGTGGTGGGCCGCGCCCTGCAAGGCGTCGGCCTCGGGCTGACGCCGCTCGCCATCGCCACCGCCCGCGACTGCCTGACCGGTGAGCGTGCCCGCTCCGCCGTGGCGATGCTCTCCATCACCACGGTGGCCGGCGTGGGCCTGGGCTATCCGCTCACCGGGCTGCTCGCCCAGTCCTTCGGCCTGCACGCCGGCTTCTGGTTCGGCGCGGCCATCAGCGCCGCCGCCCTGGCCGCCGGGGCACTGGTGCT
This sequence comes from Kitasatospora sp. NPDC033851, assembly GCF_055576085.1. Lineage (NCBI taxonomy): Bacteria > Bacillati > Actinomycetota > Actinomycetes > Kitasatosporales > Streptomycetaceae > Kitasatospora > Kitasatospora sp. NPDC033851. Next base: position 155,184 of record NZ_JBVIRL010000009.1, read on the forward strand.
GCCGGCGGCCGCCGCGAACCGTCGGCCCGAGCCGCTGGACACGCTCGGCGCCGTCCTGCTCGGCCTGGGCCTGAGCGGCGTGCTGCTCGTCCTCAGCGAGGGCGAGAACCGGGGCTGGACCGCGCCCGGCCTGCTCGCCCTGGCCGCCGGCGCCGTGCTGCTGCTGGCCTGGTGGGCCCGCCACGAGTTGCGCACCGCCCACCCGCTCGTCGACCTGCGCTCGCTGCGTCACCGCGTGGTGCTGACGGCCGACGTGGCCGCGCTGGTCGCGGGCGTCGGGATGTACCTGCTGATGTCCCTGCTGACGCGATTCGTGCAGACCCCGGGCTCCGCCGGCTACGGCTTCGGCGCCTCGGTCACCGTCGCGGGCCTGGTCCTGCTGCCGTTCTCGGTGGCCAGTGTGCTCTCCAGCAAGGTCGTCCCGGTGCTGGCCCGGCGCACCTCCCCGGCACTGGTGCTCCCCATCGGATGCGGACTGTCGCTGCTGTCGATGCTGGTGTTCCTGGTCGCCCGCGACCGGCTCTGGGAAGCGTTCGCGGTCATGGCGATCGCCGGGCTGGGCGTCGGCTGCACCTTCGCCGTCATGCCCGGACTCATCGTCGGCGCGGTACCGGCCGACCAGACCGGCAGCGCCGTCGCCTTCAACCAGGTGCTGCGCTACGTCGGTTACTCCACCGGCAGCGCGCTCAGCGCCGCCGTGCTGCAGGCCCACACCGCGCCCGGGCACGCGCTGCCCTCCGGCGACGGCTACCGCGTCGCCGCCCTGATCGGCTGTGCGGTGTGGATCCTCGTCGCGGTGATTACCATCGTCTTGCCGCGGCGCCGTGCCGCGACGGACCCCGGCGCGACCGCCGGAGCGGGCGGAAGGCCGTCGGTGCGGTCCGCGAACGAGGAGTTGCCGGTGAAGGAGTTGCCGGTGAACGAGTTGCCGGTGAAGGAGTTGCTGGTGAACGAGAGCACGACCAGGGCGACCTCGGGTCGCGACCGCGGAGCGCGCGGGTGAGCCAGACCCCCGCCAGGGCGCGCCGACGGGACGCGGCCCGCAGCCGCGAGGAACTGCTGAACGCGGCCGGCGAACTCTTCGCCGAGCGCGGATTCGAGCGCACCACCACCCGCGAGATCGGCGAACGCGCCGGTGTGGACCCGGCCCTGATCGCCCGCTACTTCGGCGGCAAGACCCAGCTCTACCTCGCCCTGGTCCAAGCCGAGCACGGCGACGAAACCCCCGCCGACCTGCTCGACACACAGCGGCTCGGCGACCTGTTCGAACTCTTCGAACGCCGCACCAGCCCGATCCTGCAGATCGTCATGCAGCCCTCCGGCGACCCTTCCGTCCAGGAGGCCGCGCAGGCACACCTGGACCGGCGGCTGGTCGACCCGCTGCGCGAGCGCTTCGAGCGCGACGGCCTGGACCGCCCCGAACTGCGGGCGGAACTCGCCGCCGCGGCCTTCAGCGGGGTGATCCTCGCCCGCTCGGCCGGCACCCTCGGCCACCTCGCCGGGGCGCAGCCCACCGAGGTGCTCGACCTGCTCCACCAGTTGCTGAGCGGAGCCGGCGGACACCTTCCGCCCGCCGACGCACCCGCTGACGAACCCGCCGACGCACCGTAGTTCACCCACAGTGGCCGGCGCTCCGGCGCTGTTCGCAGCCGGCTCCCGGCGGCGACGCCCCCTGCGAACAGGGCGTCGACACGGTCGCTGCCGAACCGCGCCCGATGTCCGGCGCGCCGACCGACAACCTCCGGCCCGGCGACGCCGTCCACTCGCCCGGCGACGCCGTCCACTCGCCCGGCGACGCCGTCCACTCGCCCGGCGACGCCGTCAGCCCGCCCGGCGGGCCTGCCGCCGTCGCACCAGGACGTCCTCCCTCACAGCGGGGTGAGGATGTCCTGGTGCGCCCCGTCGAGGACGAAGCCGTTGTCCAGCCGGACCCGGACCGTCACCTGCTTCCCCCGCTCCCGGTGCGCGGCCCACTCCGGCTCCAGTACGGCGATCTCCGCCTCCAGCCGTTCACGGCTCGCCACCGGCATGGTGTGCCCGTAGTCCTCGAACAGGGCCTTGAGCCGCTGGTACTCGCGGATCTCATGGCTCTCCGGGAGCTCCCCGTCCACCCGCTCGACGGTGCCCTCGAGCCCGGCTCCCAGCGAGAAGAACCCGACGACGGCCCCGGGCTCCCCGGCGACCGCCTCGCCGATCCCGAGGTCCTCGGCCAACCTGACGCGCCGGCCTTCCGTGAGGGTCATCCGTCCTCCGCCTCTCCATCGATCCGTGCCGCCGGCGCAGCCGGCCTGCGGTCCCGGCCATTATCCGCCGGGCGCGTCACGGCGCCGGACTCCCGGCGACAGGGTTCCTGGCCGCGGTCCCCGTCCTGCTGCCGCTCACCCGCCCCGGTCCGCCCCGTCCGGGCCGCCACTCCAGGAATATTCCGGGCGGCGTCGGCCCGCCGCCCTCTAGGCTTTGCGATCATGCTTCCCAGACGACTGGCCGGGCTGCTCGTCGGCGCCCTCGCCCTCACCGCGGCCTGCACCGGCTCACCGGCCTCCGGCCCCGCCGCATCGGACCGGGCCGCCTCCGGCCCGACCGCCTCCGACCGGGCCGCCTCCAGCCCCGCCGCCGCCAAGGCTCCTTCGCCCAGCGCCCCGGCGACGCAGGACCCCCCGCCCGACGCCAACCCCGCCTACACGGCCAGGGTGCGGGCCATGCTCCCGTACGACGTCCAGTCGAGCTGGTGGAGCTGGGCCGCCTCGATCGAGCAGGCCCGCAATCCCGTCCTCGACCGCGACGGCCACCTCTGCGGCCAGGGGCAGAAGGCCGACCTCTGGTTCCTCGCCGGCACCACGGGCGGAGCCGTCACACGCTCCTGCACCGTCCCCGCCGACATGCCGATCATCTTCCCCGTGGTGAACCTGATCGGCGTCCGCAGCGACTGCCTGGACTTCATGACCGCCGCCGAGGGCAGCGCCACCCTGGACGGCCACGCACTCACCGTCGAAACGATCGACCCGACCCCGATCGGGTTCGACGCGGTCAAGGGCAACCCCTTCACCGCCGGCTCCGGGAAGCTCTACCGGTACGCGTGCGGCCTGTGGGTGCGGCTGGAACCGCTCACCCCCGGCCGCCACGAGCTGAGCCTGCGAGGCAGCGCGGGCGGTTTCGCCACCGCCGCGGACTACCACCTGCAAGTCGGCCGCCCCACGCCGACCCCCGGCACCTGACCACCCCGGCCTCACCCCCGCCCCCACACCCCGGCCGCCCAGCCGTCCAGCCGGCGCACCATGTGCGGCCTGAGGCGGCGCGGATCCATGGTTCCCGCCTCTCCCGGAAGCCGGTCCGATGCCTGGGGCTGATAGTCCGATCGGCAGCCCGCCATCTGCTCGGAGGTGTGATGGCTCAGCGTTGGGTGTGACCTGTTGGCCGTGGCGGGCCGGTGGTTCGTTGAGCGGCTGGGTTTCGGGGTGGGGTTTGAAGGACGGTTCAGAAGGACCGAGCCGTGGTGGATCGGGTTCGGGGGTTGTGGGCGGTTCGGGTGAACGTGCCGGACGGCCCGGGTGAGCTGCTCGCCCTCCAGCGACTCCGTCAGCGGAGGGCGAGGGCGATGGCGCGGGCGATGGGTTGGCCGGTGTGGGACTCGAAGTAGCTGAAGGCCGGGCTGGGGTTGACCTCGAAGCAGTAGACGTCGCCGTCGTCGGCGAGCATCAGGTCGATGCCGGCCAGGGCCAGTCCCAGTTCCTCGGCGAGGTGCAGGCATCGCGTACAAGAGCCAGAACATCGGCGTGGCGAAGACGGCCACGATCAGGCCGACGCCCAGGGCAGCCGACCAGAAACTGACCCGGGCAGGCGTTGTTGCCGGCCTCGACGGGCGACACGGCTGCTGTCGGGCGAGAACTGCTGGTCATGGGCGGTCTCCCTGTCGGGCTCGGTGCGTACGCCACCCTAGGAGAGGGGCTGCCCCCGGTCCGACGGGGGGCCGGGCCCGGACGCGTTCTCGGGCCGTTCGTCGCTCGTCGGAGACCCCGTCCTTCGTGGCGGACCGGCCGGGCGCAAGTGTCGGGCGAACGTCGGGTCAACGTCGTGGCCGCAGGTGTCCCGCCGCGGCGAGGATGTGTCGTGTCAGCCGGTCGGCTGGCACGACAAGCGCCACGGAGCCCGGCACCGGATCGGCCCGGTCGTGGTCAGGCAGGGTCAGTGCGGTGAATCCCCGTGCGGACGGACACCTGCGGGACGGGTCTCCGGTCGGCATTGCTTCCGGATCGTGCACATGCTCCGTACGCTCACTCATTCTGCGAGGAGAGTTCATGCGCAAGCAGATCTGCACCGGCCTCGGAATCCTGGCCCTGGCCGCGGCCGCCCTCGGCGCGGGCATCGGGTCGGCTTCGGCTGCCGACGGCGGCGCGGCCGCCGACCGGGCGTCCGGTACGAACGCGAAGCCCGGTGCGGTCCGCGCCGTGGCGGCGTTGAACTACGTGGGCCAGTACCGGATCCACAGCAACTACAACGGCAAGTGCCTGGACGCGGACCTGAACACGATCGGCGCCAACGGCACCAAGGTGCAGCTCTGGGACTGCAACGGCTGGACCAACCAGAACTGGACCCTGTGGACCGACGGCAACATCGACTACATCCAGAACAACTACAGCGGCCGCTACCTGGACGCGGACCTGAACACGATCGGCGCCAACGGCACCAAGGTGCAGCTCTGGGACTACAACGGCTGGACCAACCAGCGGTGGAACGCGGCCAGCTACGGATGGGTCAACGGCTACAACGGCCGTGTGCTGGACGCGGACCTGAACACGATCGGCGCCAACGGCACCAAGGTCCAGCTCTGGGACAGCAACGGCTGGAGCAACCAGGGCTGGTGGCTTGAGTCGATCTGACCCTCCCCGGGTCGACCCCGGGCAGCCTGTCCCACCAGGAACCGCCCGGAACGGTGGCGCCGGCCTCATCCGAGCCGGCGCCGTCATCCCTGATGCGCAGTCAGAGGTCATAGGGATGGAGCGTGATGTTGCCGCGACTCCGTTCGGCGGCTCTGCAACCCAGCCGTGGTCCCGCCGTGTCGGCCGTATCGGCCGTGCCGGAAACGCGAGAGGACCCGGGAGCGTAGCCAGCTCCCGGGCCCCTGTTTGCCGCCCAATTGCGCACACCGGCACGTTTAAGGGTCGCGGATCAGATTGAAATCGACGCGTTCTGCCATTGAACTACCGTGCCACGGAGCGGCACAGACAGGACTTGAACCTGCATTCGTCGATATTCGTCCGCACCCGGTCGATCCGGTGTTCGGCGGCGAATGCTGAGACTGGAGCGAGAGTCTGAGATTCAAGGGGCCTGCCTCTGCCTGGCTTGGGCTACCCCGGCCGGTGGTGCCGGGGGGAGGAATCGAACCTCCACTGTGACCCCTGGTCAGCTTCAACATCAGTGTCAGCTTTTCGCACCGCGCAGCGCCCCCCGCCCGGTCTCCCGGGACGGGGTTCTTGGCGCGCTCGGCGCACCCGCCCGGCTCCCCGGGCGGGTGATCGTGAGGCTACCGGAACAGGTAGCCGAAGACGGCGTCGCCCACCCGCCGGTCGGTGACCTCGACCGCGTTGGCCTCCTCGCGGGCGAACTTGACGGCCTGCTGGAGCTTCTCCACCCGCTCGGCGAGCTCGTTCACCCGGCGGGCCGGCAGCGCGCCGGAGAACTTGACCGTGGTCCAGTAGCCGACCGCGATGTCCTCGTAGTAGACCTCGACCTGGGCCGGGTGCTTCTCGGTGGCCTCGGCCTTGACGTGGTTGCGCGGCACCTTCTTGGTCCGGATGGTGCGCACCGGCTCGGTCTTCCAGGAGTCGGTGGACGGGTCGAGGTTCCAGGACTCGGAGGCGTCCAGCACCGGGAGCTTCTTCACGAAGGTGAACAGGTCGGTGAGCTGCTTCTCCAGGAAGAGCAGGTACGGCACCGGCACCTGGGCCAGGAGCACCTGGCCGTCCACCACCACGTCGGCACTGGCGTCGATGTTGGCCCAGTCCTTGGTGGCCGTCACGTCGAACAGCCGGGTGAGGGTGTTCGCGGTGGACCGGAGGATGTCCTCGGCCTTCAGCTGCACACGGGTCGACTCCGGCGGCAGCTGCTCGCCCTCCTCGTCCTTGGGCTGGTAGGTGCGGGAGATCCCGGCCAGCAGCGCGGGCTTCTGCAGGTCCTGGTGGGCCTGCGTCAGCTCCTGGAAGGACTTGGACTTGACGCCCTTTTCAACGGCGATGATCTGGTTCAGCTTTGCCACGTCGAGGACGCTATCAGCCCCGAACAGACCGCGAAACTCAATTGTTGATCGAGCAGCTGTCCCGGTAAGTCTCGCAGTACGGCAGCGGGTTGAGGTCCGGATGGTTCTCCTTGAGGGAGCCTGCTCGGCGCCCTCCCTGAGTAGCTGGTGTCTTACCTGCGCCGGCGCAACGCCGACGCCCGCCACCCGACGTCCTCGCAGCCCAACGCCGAGAACGCGCCCGCATCCGCAGCGAGAAAAGACTGCGCTGGGGCGGGCGGCCCCTGGCTGACGTGGCCTGAACGCGTTCCCTCGGGTGAGCGGGACTTCAGCGGCGCCGTCGCCCCGGGATCAGGGCGCTGAGCATCGCACAGATGATCGCCCCGAAGAGCAGCCCGCCCCACGGCATCCCGTCGACCGGGCGATGCCGAATCACCCCATAGCCGAAGGAGCCAAGCCCGCCACACACGAAGAAGAGCAGGAAGCCTCGAAGCGCGGACCACCATCTCGGGCGGCCTATATCTGAAGTCACGGGAGGGCATTATCCACACGCGACGGTGCCCGACCACGGCCACAGGACTGATCACTGGCGCTGCCAGGGCTCGCGGGCGGGCGGGCGGCGGAAAATGAGTTGCCTGCGGGCCGTGGCCTCGATCACGATCGCCCGCATGGACCTGTAACGGCTGCCACGTAGCACCAGCCAACCTGTCGCGCGGTTGACCTCGGAGTCTGACGACTCGGCCCCGAGGCGATGACTCGCGCCCTCGTGTGCATCCGTCAGATCCCAGGAGCCGCAGCCCGGCCTGCGAGAGCTCCTGCTGAGTCCTGAAAGCAACCACATCCATGAATACCGACCGCAAGGCCCTGTGGGCCGTGCGTCAGTCCGCCTTGCCCACCGTCGTACGACCCTGCCCGGACTGCTCCGGCACGCGTCACCGTCCCTCGGGCAAGATCCGCGTCAACGCGAACGGCAAGCTCCTCGACGTCTGGCTTCTCCTGAGCTGTGCAGCGTGCGACCGTACGTCGAAGGTGCCCGTCCACGAACGCGTCCACGTCTCGTCGCTGGAGCCCGCTCGCCGGGTGGCGTACGAGAGCAATGACCCGGCCGTGGTACGGGAGCTGACGATGAGTGCGTCGCTCGCCGCGAAGAACGGCTACCGCCTCGACTGGACCGGCACCTGGGAACTGGAGACCCGCACGCCCCTCTACGCACTCGACGACCCGACACCGCTCAAGGTACTGGTCAGCTTCGAGCTGCCCGCGCCGGTCCGCGTCGAACGACTGCTCATGATCGGGCTCGGTCTCAGCCGCACCGAGATACGACGCATGGTCGGGGACGGGCGTATCCACCTGCCGCCGGCTCTGGACGCCAAGGTGCGTCAGGACTTCGAGCTCACCATCCACGGACCCGGATCCGTCGACGTCGCGAAACACTCGAAGCTCCTCGGCGCTCCGACCGACGTGCGCACTGAGCTGAGCAACGTCGGGTTGCACGACACGCTGCAGCAATCATCGCGCTCGGCGACGGCGGGAGCGTAGAAGAGGGACAGCAGGGCCTCCTGGACAGCCTGTTGGCGTAGACAGCCTTCGAACTGCCAAGAGGCCCTGCTCTGTCCGGCACCCGCCACAGTCACCCGATCCCACAGTCACCCGATCGAGACTCCTGCTCGACCAACACCCAAAAGATCGGAACGACAACAGCCGCTGAGGGAGCCTGTTCGACCTTCGGGTGACGTCACTGTGCTCGGCTGGCCAGCCGTCCGATAGGGGACTCGGCGCGGATCCGGGCGGCCTGGAAGGACACCTGCTTGCCCCGGCCGCCGAGTACGACCGTCTTCCCCGTGAGGGTGGCGGTGGTCGTGGGCCAGCCGGACCAGGCGTCCACCTCGAGGTTCGTCACGCCGAGGCAGAGCAGGACGAACTCGACCGCGTTGTGGCCTCGCTCCTGCCACAGCTGCGCGGCGCCGGCCGGGACGGCGAAGGCGAAGAACCTCAGCGTGACCGACGCCTCGCGTTCGTCGATGAGGACGGAGGTCAGCTCGTAGTCGCTCAGTGGTGGCGGCGGGGAGCCGAGGACCATGCGGACCGTCTCGGGGCTGGTCAACTCGGCAGACCAGTCATGGGCACCGTTCATAGAACACCTTCGCCGTTGTGGGAGGCAGCACCTGGTTCGGGTGCCGGCGCTGGTCGAGCCGGCTCTCGAACCACCGCGGGGCCGCATAGGGATCGGCGTCGCCGGAGCGGTAGGCGTTGAGATGGCCGGCCTTGAGCTCCGCATGCGCGGTGAAGTCCAGGGTGAGCCCCGGCCCGCTCACCGCGACCGTGATCCGGCGTACTCGGCCCTCGACGAAGGGGGTGAGCCCGATGTCGACCACGGTGTGGTGGGGGACACCCCGCATCCGGAGGTCCTCGTCCACACCCATGAACTCGATCTGGGCCTCGAACCGGTCGCATCCGGCGTCGGTCCACGCCGCGGGAGCGAGGTCCGGGAAGCGCGGGAACTCGACCCGCAACGTCACGGCGGCGCCGTACGGACTCAGGTGCACCGATCTGAGAACCAGGTGCTCCAGGGGCGGCAGCTCGGAGTAGAGCGCGGTCAACCGCTCGGAGTGGATCAGGAGTTCCGGCCAGGTGTCGGCTGACACGGGTGGGTCCCTTCGCTCCGGGTGCTTTCGCGCCCTGCTGGCCGATCCTCGTCCCCGGTGCAGTCGGAGATCGAATAACGGGCGCCTGAGCTGGGATGATACTGCTCCCTCGGTCCGGGCCCGGATCACCGACGCCGACGGCAGGCGGATCGGAACGATCCTCGAGCGCTCCCAGGAAGCTCCCAGAAAACGGCAACCGAACGGCCGTTCCATGCCGTCTCCGCTGGCCAACCGCCCTGAGAAGGGCAGTTGGCGACCGGACGGCCGCCCCGTCCTGCGGCTGCGTGCCTACCGGAAGCCGAGGTGCTCGTCGGCGCCGACCAGCTCACCGCTGGCGGCCCACAGGCCGGCGGCGACGGCCGGGTCGGCCATGTGAGCGGGGACGGGCTCACGCCGTGGTGTGCCGCGCAGGCCGAAGACCCTCGGCCCCCACAGCTGCCCTCCCTGCACCTCCGGGTCGAGGACGGCACGGACGACGGGCCATGCCCCGGCGTCCTTGCCCTGCACCAGGAGCCCGGCGGGCAGGCCGCGCAGCCGCTCGCCGGGGGTTGTCACGCGCACCGGCGGGCGGGACGGGGTGAGGGAGTCCAGTGCGCCGCCGGGGTGGGCCACCACGCTGAGCACGGTGCTGCCGCCGGCGCGCAGACGGCGGTCGAGTTCGAAGCCGAAGCACATCTGCGCCAGCTTCGACCGGCCGTAGGTGCGCTTGGGCCGGTAGTCCCGGGTCGACTGCAGATCGCCCAGGTCCAGTCGCTCTGACCTTGCCGCGAAGCTTCCCACCGTCACGATGCGGCCCCTCGGCGCCGCGGACAGCAGGGGGGCCAGCCACTGGGTGAGCGCGAAGTGGCCGAGGTGGTTGGTGGCGAACATCAGCTCATGGCCGTCCGCGGTCTCTCGACGCGGCGGGTCGTCGAGCGCGACCCCCGCGTTGTGGACCACCGCGTCGAGGTGATCGAGGTCCAGCCTGTCCACGGCGGCCTTCAGGGACGACAGGTCGGCGAGGTCCAGCCGAAGGTGGCGCACGTGCGCGCCGGTGACGCGCGAGCGGATCGAGGCCATGGCGGCCTCGGCCTTCGCGGCGTCCCGGCTGCCGAGCACGACGACGGCGCCGGTCGCGGCGAGCTGCTCCGCGACGAAGTAGCCGATCCCGGCATTACCGCCGGTGACCAGGACGGTCCTGCCCTCGGCGGACGGCAGGCGGTGAACATTCCACGGTCGGCCCTGGGATGAGGAAGACACGGTGACCGACTCCTTGTACTCGGGGGGCTGCGTGCTCACGGCGAGCACCAGCCCGCCCAAGGTCGCACCCCCCACCGGCATACGGTCGGCATACGGTCGGCATACGGCCGACATGCCGCCGACATGCCGCCGACAGATCACCGTCACCGCCGACAGGCTTCCGACCACCTGGGGGCACCGTCTCCGCAGACGGTGTGCTGGAGAGGGCCCGTGCCGACGGGGCCGACACCTCACGCCGCGTGCCGCGTGCCGCCCGTGTCTGCCGGCTCGGGCCGGGGGGTCACGCCGGTTCGAGCCGGTTAAGGCCGGTCCGAGCCGGGTTCACCGTTGGAGGACGCGCCGCAGCCAGTGGGTGCGGGCGTCGTGGGCGTCCTGGGTGAGGGCCGCGTTCGGGGCGATGGTGTCGAAACCGTGGCAGGCGCCGGGCCACACGTGCAGTTCGGCTTCGCCGCCCGCCTGCCAGATCGCGTTGGCGTAGCCGACGGCCTCGTCCCGGAAGGTCTCGGCGGACCCCACGTCGACGTACGCCGGGGGCAGCCGGGACAGGTCGGTGGCCCGGGCCGGGGCCGCGTACGGCGAAAGGTCGGCGGCGCCGTACCGGTCGCCGAGCAGGGCCTGCCAGGCGGTGGCGTTGGAGGTGCGGTCCCAGGTGTCGTGGCCGGCCATCTGGTGGCTGGAGAAGGTGTCGCCGCGGTCGTCGAGCATCGGGCTCAGCAGCAGCTGGCCGACCGGCGACGGACCGCCGCGGTCGCGGGCCAGCAGGGCCAGGGCCGCGGCGAGCCCGCCCCCGGCGCTCTTGCCGCCGATGATCACGCGCCGCGGGTCCACGCCCAGTACGTCCGCGTGCTCGGCCGCCCAGGCGAGTCCGGCGTAGCAGTCCTCGACGGCCCCGGGGAAGCGGGTGCGCGGCGCCAGCCGGTACTCGACGGACACGACCGCCAGCCCCAGTGGCAGCGCCCACGCGCGCAGCAGCCGAGGCAGGACGGACCACGCGTTGCCCGTCACCATCCCGCCGCCGTGCAGGTAGTACAGCAGCGGCAGCGCCTGGCGAACCCCGGCGGGCCGCGCGCTGACGAGCGTGACGTCGCTGCCGTCGGCCCGCGGCACCCGCAGCTCCTCCACCTCGAACCGGCCCCCATCGCGCAACCGGTCGAGCGTCGGGCGGGGCCGGGCGGCGACGTCCCGCTCCTGCCACGCCGTCAGGCGCTCCGGGGTGAGCACCTCCCGCGCCCGCTCACCAGCGGCCGCCACCGCCGCCCGCACCTGCCGGTCAAGAGGGGGCACGCGCCGACCCCCCGGCTCACCCGCCACCAGTACCCCCTCGCCGAGGGGCACCCGGCAGCGCCCCGACCGGCACAGCCTGCCAGCCCCACCCGCGCCGCCCCGCAGCGCCCCCGGCCGGGGAGGTCCCCCGAGCGCCGACGGATGGCTCGACTTCACCGCGGGACCGCGGGGACCGCGGGCCGGCGGGCACGACCGGTCCGCTCGACGAGTGGCCGTGGCCGGCACGTTCACCGGGCGCGCGGGCCGTCAGCGATGGCCCAGCACGTTGACCACCCGTCCGCTGGGGTCGCGGACGAAGAATCGCCGTACGCCCCATTCCTCGTCCTGCAAGGGGTGGATGATCTCCGCACCGCTCTCCCGCATGACCGCGTAGGCCGCATCCACGTCGTCCACCTCGACGCTCATGTCGGGGGCGACGGGCGCGGTCTTGTCACTGGTCATGACGCTGATCTGCGCGGCCGGGCTGGACGGGGAGGCGAGGGTCATGATCCAGCCGTGGTTCATGACCTCCTCGAAGCCCAGGAGGCCGTAGAACTCCCGGCTCTCCTGCGCGGCCTCGGAGCGGATGTTGGGCACGACACGGCGAACGGCCATCGACGACTCCAAACGGGGAACGAACCTGACGTTGTCTCCCCAGGAGTACTACGGCGCGCCCGCCGCCGGCCACCCACTCCGGCGGGGACGCGTCGAGGACGATCACAGATCGGACGGCCCGTTGGCCGGCCCGTCCGACCGGATCGTCGGCCTCAGTGGTACCAGGCCGTGTCGTTGCTCTGGCTGCCGTTGGAGATCGCCATGGCCACCGCGTGGACGACGCTGTCGTGGTAGAACTGGCCCGTGTCACCGCTCCCGCCAGGCCCGAAGGAGATGGTCTGGGAGCTCATCGCATGGGTTTGGTCGTTCCGATCGAAGATGGTCAGCCAGCAGGTGGTGGTGTACGAGTCCAGGTGGCCGTAGGCCCAGTTGGCCGCGAGGTTCAGATGGCCGATGCAGCCCGGAACCGAGATGCTGACCGAACCGGTCGTGCCGGCGTGGGCGGTTCCCGACATGCCGACAATACTGATGCCGGCCAGCGAGGCGGCAGCGATCATTGCTCCGATACGACGACGCATGGTTCCTCCGTGGTTCGTTGGCCCCGGGGCACTGGAACGGTGGACAACAGCGACCTCTGGCATGGGGCGCCCCCTGTCGTTGTCCGCACAGCAGTCTGCCCGTGCACCGGCAGGTCGAGGAACGACGTTGGCCGGACGTTTCCCTGACACTTCGTCCGGTGCGCGGCCCGTGCCAGGCCGACCTCCCTGCCGACCCGCCTACCGCTGGGTGAGCGCCCGGGCGACCAGTGGCTCCGGGGCGTCAGCGGTGGCGTCCACGCGTACGTCACCGCTGACGCGAACCCGGGCTTCAGGGCACCGAGATGGGGCTGCCCGTCATCTGGTACCACGCCGACCTTTGGTACCTCGCCGACCTTCTCGGACTCCCCGACGCCCTGGGCTGCCGCCCGCGCGGCACCCGGCGTGGCAGGTCGGCTCTCGGCCGACGTGGTACCTCCGGGATCAGGCGCCCCAGCCGTAGGCGTCCTGGGTGGAGAGCTCCCGCCAGACCTTCGGTTCGATCTGCGTCGTTACTCCTGCGGCTTCGAACATCGGCCGGATCTCGGAGTCCTGCTCCTGGAAGAACGACTCGAAGCTCTGCCGGTCGGGCCACTCGTCCAACACCATCAGGCGGCTACCGTCCTCGGTGCCGTAGAAGCGGTGGGCGATGAGCCCATGACGCTTCGCCGCTTCGAGGACCCCGTGGAAGGTCTTCCTGTTGTCCTGGGCGTACTGCTCCAACGCCTTCGGATCGCCGGCGACCTCCAACGTCAGGATCACGGACATGGCTCCTCCTCTGCAGTCACGGACATGTACGGAGATATTGGCAACAAATGCTCCACAACCGGGGCAAACACGCTGCACCGCCTGCGCTCGGCCGGGCGAAACCCCCTTGACCAATGGTCAAGAGTCGTTGACCATTACTCGCATGCCTACCGATGATCTTCCCGAGACGTTCCACGTCACCACGGACGAGCAGCTACGCGCCGTCTCCAATCTCACGCGTCACCGGATCATGGCCGTGCTCCGCTTCGAGCCCGCGACGATCACGCAGATCGCCGAGCGGGTGGGCCTCGCGAAGGGGAGTTCCAGCTACCACGTACGACTGCTCGAACGGGCCGGCCTGGTGAAGGTGGTGCGAACCCGGAAGGTCCGGGGGGTCACCGAGCGGTACTACGCCATGGCCGCGCGGTCGATCGAGCTGCCGGATCCGGGCGAGGGAGGGCCCGACGTGCTGATGCGGCATGCGGTGGCGGACCTCGAGGCGTCGCCGGCCGACGGCGAGCGCCACGTACGGATGGCGCATCTGCGGCTCACCGAGGAGCAGTTCGCCGAGCTGGGGGCGCGACTGCAGGCGCTGGCGGACGAGTACCGGGAGCTGTCCGATCCGTCGCTGCCGGACGCGTCACTCGTCTTCGCACTCTTCCACCCGGCACAGCGCGCGCAGGCCGAAGGGGACGCCAAGTGACCTACGACGTCAAGAAGTTGCCGACCGGGTTCGGACGGCTGTGGACCGCTCAGACGGTGTCCTCGCTCGGTGACGGGGTGTCGCATGCCGCGCTGCCGCTGCTCGCGCTGACGTTGACGCGGGATCCGATGGCACTCGCCGTCGTCACGGCCGCCGGAACGCTGCCGTGGCTGCTCTTCGGGGTGCTCGGCGGTGCGCTGGTGGACCGCTGGGACCGTCGGCGCACGATGTGGGTCACGGACGCGGCGCGTGCGGTGCTGCTTGCGATACCGGCGGCAGCGGCCGCGCTCGACGTGCTGAGCATTCCGCTGCTCGCGGCCGTCGCCTTCCTGCTCGGCCTCGGCGGACTCTTCTTCGACACGGCCGCCACGGCCTATCTGCCGGATCTGCTCGGCCGCGACACCGCGCTCCTGGAGCGCGCCAACTCCCGCCTGCGTGGCGCCCAGACCGCCGCGTCCGGCTTCGCGGGGCCGCCCGCGGGCAGTGCCCTGCTCGCGCTCGGGCGGGCGCTTCCGCTGCTCGCCGACGCGGTGTCGTTCGCGCTCTCCGCGGTGCTCGTACGGTCGCTGCCTGCCGCACCCCGGCCCGTACCGCAGGCCCGTGAGTCGCTGCTGCGGCAGGCCCGGGCCGGCGCGTCGTACGTCTTCCGGGATCGGTTGCTGCTGGGGCTCGCGCTGCGTCCGGCGGTCGGGAACATCGCCTTCCTCGCCGTGGAGACCGTACTCGCCCTGTTCGCGCACGATCGTCTCGGCGTCGGCACCTTCGGCTTCGGCCTGCTCCTCACGGCGGAGGCCACCGGCGGTCTGCTCGGCGCGGGCATCGCCTCCTTCCTCGGCCGACGGCTCGGCACCGGCGCCGCACTGACCTGCACGGCCGCGGTCGAGGGACTCGCCATCCTGGGCCTTGCCGCCGCCCCGAACCCGTACGTCGCCGGCCTCGCGCTCGCCGTCTGCGGAGCGGGCATGGGCGCCACGATGGTGCTCGGCCCCTCCCTCCGGCAGACGATCGTCCCCGCCCACCTGATGGGCCGGGTCGCCTCCACCTCCCGCATGCTCGGCATGTGCGCCGCCCCCTTCGGCGCCTTCCTCGGCGGCTGGCTGGCCACCACCTACGACGTACGCACCCCGCTCTACGCCGCCGCCGGCCTCCTCCTCACCATGACCGCCGTCACGTCGACCATGACGAGCAACCGCCGGGTCGAGGCGGCGCTGCGTGCCGCCGCCCCGGTCGATGGTCCGGATCAGCAGGAATCCCGGGTTCCCGTTCACGCGGGCGCCAAGTGAGGTCCTGACCGGGCCGGCGTCGCGTACGGCGAAGGCCTGGTAGGTGAGGGTCAGTGGGCTGACGTCCGGGTTAAAGAGGTGTTCCTGGGTCCTGCCGTGCACGGCGTGGGCGTTCCACGGGAGCCGGTCAGCGGTGCTTCGGGTCCTCGGGTCCGTGGTGCCGGGAGAACTGCTCCCGAGCCGGACGCCAATGCGATCGAATCTGCTCCACCAGGCTCTCCCACTCGCGCAGGACCTCGTCGTGGGGAGGGCGCTGCCCCCGACGGATCCGGCCGAGCTCGTCGCCGACCTCCCGTCCGAGGGCCGCCGATCCGACGACGACCAGCATGACGGTGAAGAGCGCCGAGATCATCGCGACGACAGCGCCCACCGGGCCGTAGCGAGTGGTGTAGGAATCGAAGAGGTGCGGCAGATAGACGGTCGCGCCGACCGAGTAGGCCGATGTCAGGACCGCCCCGACGACGGCGAACGGGAGCAGCTCCCGCCAGGCGATCCGCTGTGCGGAGAGGAGCCGGCCGCTCCAGAGGAAGAAACCTGCCGTCAGCGGCGCCTGGCACAGAGACACTGTCAGTTCGAGGCGCCCACGACCGAGCTCGACGCGCAGCCAGCCGGTGACGACCAGGTACGCCAGGAGGACGAGAACCCACCGCAAGCCGTTCGGTGTGTTGCGCACGCTGAGCGGCTTGAGCTGCCAGGTCTGTTCGAACAACCGCTGCGCGGACCGGGTGAAGCTCAACACGGAGATCACCAGGAAGAGAGTCCCGAGGACGCCCTCGCCGGCGGTCGCGTCGGTGGCCGACGAGAAGAGCTGTCTGACCGCCTCGGCTCCACCGCTGGTGAGGCCGTACCGACTGATGATCGGGTTCGCGACGTCCTGGCGTCCGACGAGGCCGAGGAGGGCGCTGGTGAGCATCGCGAGCGGGACCAGCGCCGCCAATGCCCCGGAAGCCAGCGCCATCGACCGGTCGAAGCCGACGATTCGCTGGAAGCGGTTGACGACGCGCAGCGTGAAAGCCGGACGGAACCAGAACGTCAGCGTCTTGGTGAGGCGCTCGTGGTTGATGTGTGCCGTGCCGCTCTCCTCGGGTATCGGAGCTCCGCAACGACGCGAGCCTAGCGCGACCGCCCTGCCCGGGAAGGTTCCGACGCGGACGCGGGTGCGAACGGCCTTCGGTCCGGGCGGGGAGGCTGAGACCGGCCCCGACCGCTGTCGCTTCCAGGGCCGTCAGGTGCAGACGGCGCCGGACGCCTGCCAGTTGGAGGGGTCGACCATGGTGGCGGGGACGGTGGTCTCGCGCGGGAGCGCCTTGTCGTCCTTCAGCCGGTCGACCATCTGTTGGACGGCGAGCGCGCCGACCTGGGAGCCCTTGAGGAGGAGCGCGGCCCGCATCGCGGCGGGCTTGCCGGTCAGCCAGTCCTTGCAGGCGAGGTAGGCCCCGATGCCGACGCCGATGACGTTGTCCGGTCCGAAGCCCGCCTCACTCAGGGCCTGGATGCCGCCCTCGGTGTCCTCGTCGTTGCAGCCCCAGACCACCCAGTGCTTGACGCCGGGTTTGGAGGTGAGGGCGTAGGCGGTTCGGCGGCGGGCGTCCTCGACGGTGTTGGCCGCCCACACCTTCGCGGTCTTCAGCGCCGCACCGCCGTGGACGGAGAACGCGTCCACCGCCGCGTTCATGCGGTCCCGGCAGACCGGGATGTCGCTGTTCCCGATCGACAGCGTCCAGGTGTCGGCGGCCTTCCAGCCGGCCTTGGTGTATTCGCCGGCCGCGCGTTCACCCACCGCGGCGCCCATGGTGGCGCCGTTGAAGCCGACCCGGGGCACCAGTCCGTTGGCGAAACAGGCACCGGGATCGGTGTAGTCGGCGCAGATCTGGTCGTCGGCGGAGAGCAGGGGCAGGCCGGCCTGGCGGGTGAGGGCGACGAGTTCGGGGCCCACGGATGGGTCGGGCACGACGGCGATGAGGCCACCCGTCTTGTGGTCGATCGCCTTCTTGGCCTCCGTGAGCGAGCGGTCGCGGTCGTTGCCGACGTCCACGAGGGTCAGCTCGACGCCGAGCTCGCGGGCCTTGGCCTTGGCCCCGGCCGCCTCGTCGACGAAGTAGCCCTGGTCGCCCTGCTTCTGCAGGAAGGTGATGGAGATCGGGCCGTGGCCCGAGGTGCCCGGCCCTTCGCCCGAGCACCCGGTCAGCGCCAGGGCGAGAGCGGCCGCGCCGGCCGCGGCGGCGGGTGCCGGTCGGCGGGCTCGAGTGGAGCGCATGGCCTGGTTCCTTTGAACGGCGACCGTCCGGTGTGCGGCCGGCGGAGCGGATGAGTGCGAAGCGCAGGAGGGCAAGAGCGTAGGAGCGTGGGAGCGCAGAAGGGCAAGGCAGAGCGAATGTGACGGTTTGAACGTTCAAACCGATCAGAAGCCAACGTGTTCGAACGCAGAGCTGCTAGGAAACGCCACGTTCACCTGGCCGTCAAGATCTCGCGACGACGAGATGCAGGCCGATACCCGCTCGTTATCGCTCCTGGGAACGGCACTTGAGTCGGACCGGGGCGAGCCACTAGCCTGCGCCTGCCCCTGTTGAGGCCTGAGTGGCTTCCGTCGGCTCTCGACATTACTCAACACATCTCAACAGGCGATCGCTCTGGCACCCCCACTGCCCACCATCTTGGAGCACCCATGCGCCCACGCCTGCGCCCACGCCTGCGCTCATTCACCGCAGGGTCACCCCGCGCCATAGCCGGTGCGCTGCTGTCGCTCGCCCTGGCGACCTCGGGCCTCGGCGCCGTCGCGCTGACCACCGCCACCCCGGCCGCCGCCCTGGACAACGGCACCGCCCTCACCCCGCCGATGGGCTGGAACTCCTGGAACTCGCTCGGCACCAACGTGACCGAGCAGCAGGTCAAGCAGACCATCGACTTCATGTCCGCCAACGGCCTGGTGGCGGCCGGCTACGACACCGTCACGATCGACGACGGCTGGTCGCTGTGGCACCGCGACGGCCAGAGCACCGACCTCGTGCGGACCTCGTACGGTTCGATGCAGCTCTACGACGCGGCCGGGAACCCGGTCGCCGGCACCGACGGCACCGGCAACGACCCCACCTCCGGCCATCTGGTCCCGCGCGCGGACACCTTCCCCTCACAGACCGTCAACGGGCAGACCGTCAACGGCATCCAGTACCTGGCCTGGTACGCCCACAGCAAGAACATGAAGTTCGGGCTGTATGCTACCGACACCTACCTCACCTGCCAGATGCACCCCGGCAGCCTCGGCCACGAGACGACCGACGCGAACGACTTCGTCTCCTGGGGCGTCGACTTCGTCAAGTACGACGACTGCCCGTACGGCCCGCCGATCACCGGCCCGGACGGCCACAACTACGGCACCCAGGGCGAGGGCAAGGAACTCACCCAGTCCATGTACGCCCGGGTACAGACCTTCCAGCGGGCGCTCGACGCCGCCTCCGCCGCCCGGGGCAGGCCCAAGGTCGCCCTCAGCCTCTCCGCCCAGCCCGTCCACACCGGCGTCCCGTACCTGCTGAACGCCAACGACCCGGCCCGCACCGACCCGGTGGTCCAGGCCGCCGGCACCCCGCCGTACCAGTCCCCGGGCTATGCGCCGACCGGCGTCTGGTGCGGGCAGGTCGCCAACATGTGCCGGATCGGCGGCGACCGCGCCAGCGACCTGAGCGGCGTGCTGTACGGCGGGCAGCTGCAGACCGCGCTGCAGTACCCGGGCAACGTGCGCCCGGGCAGCTGGAACGACATGGACATGATGTTCGCCGGCTGGCAGGACGTCTACGGTTCCTGGGGTGTCACCGACACCTGTTCCTGTCACAAGCCGTTCACCGACGACGAGTCGCGCACGGAGGTGTCCGTCCTGTCGATGATGGCCTCGCCGCTCGTGTCCGGCGCGGACCTGCGCGCCGCGGCCGACTCGCAGCACACCGACGGCGGCACCACCTGGTCCACCGGCATCACCGCCGCCAGTCTGGCGATCATGAAGAACGCCGACGTCATCCGGATCGACCAGGACGCGCTCGCCAAGCCCGCCACCCTGGTCGGCGCCGCGCCGAACAGCAGCACCGGCCCGGTGGTCCTCAAGCGCCGACTCGCGGGCGGCGACACGGCCGTCCTGCTGGTGAACCAGGACCCGAACAACTGGCAGACGATCGGCAGCAGCCTCGCCTCGCTCGGCCTGACCGGCAACGGCTACACGTACAAGGAGCTGTGGACCGGCGCCACCGGCACGGTCGCCGCCGGCGGCACGGTCGGCGGCAACCGGGTCGCCCCGCACGGCGTCGCGATGTTCCGGCTCTCCCCCCAGGCCGCCACCGTGGCGGCGGCAGTGATCGGTGACGGCAAGTACCACGGGATCAGCGCGGGCGGCACCGGCGGCCAGGCCCTGGAGGTCCAGGGCACCTGCAGCGCCGCGGACGGTGCGATCGTCGACGTCAACACGTGGTGGAACACCCACACCTCGCAGCAGTGGAACTTCGCCGCGAACGCCGACGGCACGGTGCACATCACCGACAACTGCTCCACCGGCACGCAGGTCCACGGCACCCTCACCGCACCCGGCTCGGCCGGCGCGGCGGCATACGTGACCAACGGCTACGACCCGAACAACGCCCAGCAGAAGTGGCGGGTCGTCCAGAACACCGCCACCGGCGCGCTGACCGTCACCGACGTCGCCACCGGCCTGGTGCTGGACGCCCCCAACCCGGCGGCCACCTCCGCCGTGGTCACCGATCAGCCCAACTCCTCGGCGGCGCAGGGCTGGACGACCCTGTCCTGACCCGACACCGCCGCCTTCCACCACCCCGTGGCCACGGGACCACCACCCGTCGGCATCGGGAGAAAGGCCGACGACCCGGACACGTATAGTCACACGTTCCACCACCAACAGACGCACCCGAAACGGTCGGGCCGTCGGGCCGTACCGCCCGCGGGCCGGCCGCGTCCGCGTGCGTACCTAGGAGTGCCACGTGACTGACAACGCACAGCTGCTGGCGCGGCAACGGCGCGCGATGATCCTCGACTGGCTCCGGCAGCGGGGCGGGGTGCGGGTGAACGAACTCACCCGTGAGTTCGGCGTCTCGGACATGACCATCCGCCGGGACCTGGACGCCCTGGCCCGCCAGGGGCTGCTGGACAAGGTGCACGGCGGCGCCGTCCCGGCCGGCGCCCCGAGCAGCCAGGAGCCGGGCTTCGAGGCGAAGTCGTCCTGGCAGCTCTCCGCCAAGGAGGCGATCGCCCGGGCCGCCGCGGAACTGGTCCGCCCCGGGATGGCCGTGGGCCTGGGCGCGGGCACGACCACGCACGCCGTCGCCCGGGAGCTGGCGTCGGTGGACGGGCTGACCGTGGTGACCAACTCCCTGCGGATCGCCGAGGTGTTCGAGCAGGCCGGCCCGGGGGCGGGGGCCGGGACCACCGTGCTGCGCACCGGCGGGATCCGCACGCCCTCCGACGCCCTGGTGGGCCCGCTCGCCGACCAGGCGATCCGCTCGCTGCACGTCAACGTGCTCTTCCTGGGCTGCCACGGCATCTCCGTCGAGGCCGGGCTGACGTCGCCCAACCTCGCCGAGGCGGAGACCAACCGGGTGTTCATCGGCTCCGCGCGCCGGGTGGTCGTGGTCGCCGACAACACCAAGTGGGACACCGTCGGCCTGGCCACCTTCGCCGCCCTGGACCAGGTCGACGTGCTGGTCACCGACGAGGGGCTGTCCGCCGAGCGCCGGACCGTCGTGGCCGAGCAGGTGGGCGAGGTGATCGTCGCAGAGTCAGTCAACTGACCCTCTGGTCACGGCAGTTGTTTCCTCGACTCCCGGTGGGGAGAGCGGGTGGGGCGCAGTCGCGCGGCTCCGGCGGATGCGGATAACGGGATCGTCTCGAATCGACGCGAGCGGGAACGAAGGTCTTGACGAACGCCCGACAGGAGAGTTTCCTGTGCGAGCACGTTTGATCAAGTTTGGTTCTGATCGATTGTGTTTGATTCAAGCGCTACCGGCTCCGCGGATGTTTCCCGCGGGCTCTTCCCTCACCCTTCTCTCCTTACCGGGAGTCTTCGCATGTTCATTCGTCGTGGTCGGGTTCTGTCCGTTGCCGTGCTGGGCTGTGTGTCCCTGGTAGCCGCGGTGGGCTGCTCGACGGGCCAGGAGTCGTCGTCGGGCGCGGGTGACACCGCGAAGGTCGAAGGCAAGGTGTCGCTGACGTACCTGCAGAAGCAGGGGGACCAGGAGTACTTCGTCGGCGAGGCGGCGGGCGCGAAGGCGAAGGCCGCGGAGCTCGGGGTGGACCTGAAGGTCGTGAACCTGGGCAACGACGCCAACAAGACGGTCAGCGAGGTGCAGTCGGCGATCGCCGGCAAGAGCAACGGGCTGATCGTGGTCGTGCCGGACCCGGCGGTGGGCCCGCAGGTCGTGCAGACCGCCAAGGACGCCAAGGTCGCCCTCCTCACCTCCGACGACCAGATCTGCGTCACCGGCCCGGCCCCGGGCGCCTGCGCGAAGAGCGATCTGGTCCCCCGGGTCGGGTTCAGCGGCGAGCAGATGGGCGGGGAGGTCGGCAAGCGGGCCGCCGCCGAGTTCAAGAAGGCTGGTTGGAACGCGGCCGACACCCGGATCATCTCCGCCTGGAAGCAGGACGTCACCGTGTGCGGCGACCGCGTCAAGGCCGCGAAGGCCGCATTCGCCCAGGCCGCGGGTGACGGCGTGAAGAACATCGACGTCGCCACCGACAACACCCCCACCGGCGCCCAGGACAAGACCGCCGCCACCCTCACCGCCAACCCCGGCGTGAAGCACTGGATCGTCTGGGGCTGCAACGACGAGAACGTCCAGGGGTCCGTCACCGCCCTGCAGAACGCCGGCGTCAGCCCCGACGACATCGCCGGCGTCGGCCTCGGCGCCTACCTCGCCTGCAAGGACTGGACCAGCGGCAAGCCCACCGGCATGAAGGCCGCACTCTTCATCAACGGCAAGGACGTCGGCGCACTGGCCGTCCAGACCATGTACGACAAGCTCAAGAACAACAAGGACTTCCCCGCCGAGGGCTTCGCCCCCACCACCATGGTCGACGCCGCCACGTGGCAGAACAGCGGCATGACCTGCAACTGACGGTGCCGCACCAGAACCGTCCGATTCGCACCTCCAGCGAGGCACACATGACCGCACCCGAATCCCCGCCCGGCGGCGGACCGTCCCCGCAGCCCGTCCTCGGCCTGGCCGCCGAGAACGTCGGC
The DNA here is from genome assembly GCF_055576085.1 of Kitasatospora sp. NPDC033851. Taxonomy (NCBI): domain Bacteria; kingdom Bacillati; phylum Actinomycetota; class Actinomycetes; order Kitasatosporales; family Streptomycetaceae; genus Kitasatospora; species Kitasatospora sp. NPDC033851. Next base: position 177,657 of record NZ_JBVIRL010000009.1, read on the forward strand.
AAGGCCTTCGGCAGTGTCCGGGCACTGCACGGCGTCACCGTCGCCTTCCCGCCCGGGCAGGTCACCGCCCTGATGGGCGAGAACGGCGCCGGGAAGTCGACCCTGCTGCGCATCCTGAGTGGCGACCACCGCCCGACCGAGGGCCGGGTCCTGCTCGACGGCGTCCCCCTCGACCTCTCCTCGCCGACCGACGCGCGCCGCGCGGGCATCCGGATCATCCCGCAGGAGCCGGAGATCATCCCGCACGTGTCGGTCGCCGAGAACGTCTACGCCGGCAGCCTCCCCCGCCGGGCCGGCCGCCGCCTCGACCGCGCCGAACTGCGCCGCAGGATCACCGCCGACCTCGCCGCACTCGGCTTCGACCAGGTTCTCGATCCTGACCTGCTCGGATCCGAACTCACCGCCGCACAACGCCAGTTGGTCGAAATCATGCGAGCGCTCACCGGCGCCGTGCCGCCCCGGGCGATCGCCTTCGACGAACCCACCTCCTCCCTCTCCGAACACGAGGTGGAGGCGCTGTTCGCCCTGATCGGCCGGCTGCGCGACCAGGGCATCGCGATCGTCTACGTGTCGCACCGGATGAAGGAGATCTTCCGGCTCGCCGACCGGATCGCCGTCCTGCGCGACGGCACCCTCACCGGCGTCCTGCCCGCCGCCGAGACCGACGAGCGCGAGCTGGTCCGGCTGATGGTCGGCCGCGACCTGGCCGGCCTGTTCGTCCGCCAGGACGTCGCCACCGACCGGGTGGTGCTGGACGTCCGCGGCCTCACCACCGACGACGTGCGCGACGTCAGCCTCCAGGTCCGGGCCGGCGAGGTGGTCGCCCTCGCCGGGCTGATCGGCGCCGGCCGGTCCGAACTGGCCCTCGCCCTCGCGGGGGACGCGCCGATCCGCTCCGGCGAGATCATCCTCGGCGGCCGGCCGGTGCGCCTGCGCTCCCCCAAGGACGCGATCCGGGCCGGCCTCGGCCTGGCGCCCGAGGAGCGCAAGGCCCAGGCACTGTTCCTGCACCGCGCCATCCGGGACAACACCTCCCTGGTCAGCCTCGACCGGCTGCGGCGCCGACGCTTCGTCAAGCGCGCCGCCGAGAAGCAGCTCGCCCAGGAGTACGCGGACCGGCTGCGGGTGCGCGCCCCCTCGATCGAGACCGAGGTCCGGACGCTCTCCGGCGGCAACCAGCAGAAGGTGGTGCTCGCCCGCTGGCTCGCCCGCCGCCCCGAGCTGCTGATCCTGGACGAACCGACCCGCGGCGTCGACATCGGCGCCAAGGCCGAGATCTACCAGATCATCGCCGACCTGGCCCGCGACGGCGTCGCCGTCCTGGTGATCTCCTCCGAGCTGCCCGAGGTCCTCGGCCTGGCCGACCGGATCCTCGTCATGCAGAACGGCCGGGTCACCGGCGAACTCGGCCGCGCCGAGGCCTCCGAGGAGGCCGTCCTCGCCCTGGCCATGACGGACGACCTCGCCACCGGCCCCCGTACCACCGACACCGACGCCACCACCGGAGTTGCCCGATGACCACCCCCTCCGCCACCGCCGACCAGCGGCCGCAGGCCCCGGCCGGGCCCGCGCGGCCGACCGGTCCGCGGGCGCTGCTCGACGTCGTCGGTGGCCAGAACCTCATCCTGCTGCTGGCCCTCGCGGCCGTGCTCGCCCTGTTCGGCTCGCTCAACATCAACTACCTGAGCTGGAACAACATCCAGGTGATCGCCGAGGCGGCGACCATCGCCGGGCTGCTCGCCGTGGTCCAGACGGTGGTGATCATCTGCGGCGGCCTGGACATCTCGGTAGGCTCCCAGGCCGGCCTCGCCTCCGTGGTGAGCGCGATGGTGTTCACCTCCACCGGCTCCAGCGCGCTGCTCGGCATGGGCGCGGCCGTGCTGGTCGGCGCCGCCGTCGGCCTGCTCAACGGCGCCGTGATCATCTACGGCCGGGTCAACCCGACCATCGCCACCCTGGCCGGACTGGCCGCGTACAAGGGCGTCGCCCAGCTGATCTCCGACGGACGTGCCCAGGGCTACGTGCTCGGCGACCCGCTGTTCGTCTTCCTCAGCCGCGGCAAGATCGCCGGCCTGCCGACGATGGTGTGGATCCTCATCCTGATCGCCGCCGCCGTGCACGTCCTGCTCACCTACACCGACATCGGGCGCAACATCTACGCCCTCGGCGGCAACGACACCGCCGCGCGGCTGGCCGGCATCAACCTCAACAAGTACCTGCTCTCGGTGTACGCGCTCACCGGCATGGTCGCGGCCGTGGCCGGTGTCCTGCTCACCGCGCGCACCGGCTCCGGACAGCCCACCTCCGGCAGCGAGGGCCTGGAACTCCAGGCCATCACCGCCGCCGCCCTCGGCGGCTGCGCCCTCAAGGGCGGCAAGGGCGGGATCGGCGGCACCCTGCTGGCCGTCGCCCTGCTCGGAGCCCTGCAGAACGGCCTCACCGTCCAGGGCATCAACACCTTCTGGCAGAACGTCGCCCAGGGCCTGCTGCTGGTCGCCGCCGTGGTCATCCAGCAGCGGCGCGGCCGCGAGCGGGCGGTCGGCCTGCCGGCCTGACCCGCCCTCTCCCGAGCCCCCTGGAGGCCGCCTCCGCCCCCCACCGGAGGCGGCCTCCGCCATGGGCACCGCCGACCATCCTGGAAACGCCGACCTCCGTGACGTGCCGGAGGTCCCGGAAGGCAGAACAGTGAAGAAGACCACCACCAAGCTCGCGGACGGCCGCGAGCTGATCTACTACGACACCGACGAGTCCGTGGTCCGCGACGCCACCGACCTGCGGCCGCCGGAGGCCACCACCAGCCTCTCCGCGATCCGTCTCGATCCCGCCACCGGCGACTGGGTCACCATCGCCGCCCACCGCCAGGCCCGCACCCACCTCCCGCCCGCCGACGAGTGCCCGCTCTGCCCCTCCCGGCCGGACCGGTCGAGCGAGATCCCGGCCCTGGACTACGAGGCGGCGGTCTTCGAGAACCGCTTCCCGTCCCTCTCCTTCGACGCGGCCGCACACGTGCCCGCGGAGTCCGACCCGCTGCACACCGGCGGTCCCGGCGCCGGCCGCTGCGAGGTCGTCTGTTTCACCGCCGACCACGACGCCTCCTTCGCCGACCTCACCCCCGAGCGGGCCCGCCTGGTCCTCGACGCGTGGACCGACCGCACCGCCGAACTCTCCGCCCTGCCGGGCGTCCAGCAGGTGTACTGCTTCGAGAACCGCGGCGCCGAGATCGGCGTCACCCTCGCCCACCCGCACGGCCAGATCTACGCCTTCCCCTTCACCACCCCGCGCACCGCCCGGATCGCCGCCCGCGCCGCCGAACACCGCGCCGCCACCGGCCGCAACCTCTTCGACGACCTCCTCGCCGCCGAACGCGCCCACCCCGAAGGCGCCCACGGCGAACGCGCCCACGGCGACCGGGTGGTCCTGGCCGGCGAGCACTGGACGGCCTTCGTCCCCTTCGCCGCCCGCTGGCCCTACGAAGTCCACCTCTACCCGCACCGCCGGGTGCCCGACCTGACCGCCCTGGACGAGCCACAGCGCGCCGAGTTCCCCGGCCTCTACCTGGAGCTGCTGCGCCGCTTCGACCGCCTCTTCGGAGGCGGCCGCACCCCGTACATCTCCGCCTGGCACCAGGCCCCCGCCGGCCACCGGGACGAGCTCGCCCTGCACCTGGAGTTGTTCACCATCCGGCGCACCGCCGACAAGCTCAAGTACCTGGCCGGCGTGGAATCCGGCATGGACGCCTTCGTCAACGACGTCACCCCCGAGGACGCGGCCCGCCGGCTGCGGGAGGTCGGCGCATGACCGACTTCGAATCCGTCTTCGGCACCACCCCCACCGGCGTCTGGGCCGCGCCCGGCCGGGTCAACCTGATCGGCGAACACACCGACTACAACGACGGGTTCGTCCTGCCGATCGCCCTGCCGCACACCGCGCGGGTGACCGCGCGCCGCCGCAGCGACGGCCTGCTCCGGCTGTACAGCACCCTGGGCGACGGCGGGGTGGTCGAGTTGACCGTCGACGAACTGGCCCCCGAGCGGGTGCCGGGCTGGGCCCGGTACCCGGCGGCCGTGGTCTGGGCGCTCCGCGAGGCCGGCTGCCCGGTCGGCGGCGCCGACCTGCACGTGGACAGTGACGTGCCCAGCGGCGGCGGCCTGTCCTCCTCCGCGGCACTGGAGGCCGCGGTCGCCCTGGCTTACCGCGATCTGTACGAACTCTCGCTCACCAGGCCGCAGTTGGCGCTGATCACGCAGCGGGCCGAGAACGAGTTCGTCGGAGTGCCCTGTGGCGTGATGGACCAGATGGCCTCGCTCTGCTGCACCGAGGGCCACGCCCTCCACCTGGACACCCGCGATCTGACGCAGCATCCGATTCCGTTGGACCCGGCCGCCCAGGGGATGCGGCTGCTGGTCGTCGACACCCGGGTCAAGCACGACCTCGGCGACGGCGCGTACGCCGACCTGCGGGCCGGCTGCGAACGGGCCGCCACCCTGCTCGGACTCCCCGCCCTCCGGGACCTCCGGCCGGACGGCCTCGCCGCCGCCCTCGACCGGCTCCCGGACGAACTGCGGCCGCTGGTACGGCACGTGGTGAGCGAGAACGAGCGCGTCCGGCTGGCCGTGAAGCTACTGCAGGCGGGCCGGCTCGACGCTCTGGGCGCCGTGCTGACCGCCGGACACGCCTCGCTGCGCGACGACCTCGGGACCTCCTGCCCGGAGACCGACCTCGTCGTCGAGACCGCCGTGGCGGCCGGCGCCCGTGGTGCCCGGATGACCGGCGGCGGCTTCGGCGGCTCGGTCATCGTCCTGGTCGACGAGTCGGACGCGGACCCGGTGTCCGCCGCGATCGTCGAGGCCTTCCACCGGGCGGGCTACGCGCAGCCCCACGTCTTCCCCGCCCTCCCCGCCGCCGGCGCCCGCCGACTGCACTGAGCCCGCCTTCGGATGGGCGGTTGTGTTGACTCTTGTAGGTTTCCGATCAGTGAAATATCATATGACACTATCGTCGATGCCAGCGGCCCAGCGGTTTCGCCGCGTCAGCGCCTCGCCGATGGCGACTGTCTGAGCTGTCGTCACACCCGCCACCGCGGTGCCGCCGGCGCCGACGTGCCCCCCATCAGCACATCGCTGCGCCAGAGCTCAGAGCACCGCACCCCCACCAGCCGTGCTCAGGACCGCCCTTCGGGCGGCCCGTCCCGGCCCGCCTCTCGGGAAGCCCCCACATGCGCACACCGCCACCCCGCGTCGTCGGCATGCTGGCCGTCCTGGCCCTCGCCGCCTCCGGCATCAGCGCCACCGCCCTCGCCACCGCTGCTCCGGCCGCGGCCCTGGGCAACGGCAACGCCCTGACCCCGCCCATGGGTTGGAACTCCTGGAACAGCCTGGGCACCCAGGTCAACGAGAACCAGGTCAAGCAGACCATCGACTTCATGTCCGCCAACGGCCTGGTCCAGGCCGGCTACAACACCGTCACCATCGACGACGGCTGGTCGATGCGCCACCGCGACGGCCAGACGACGGACTTCGCGAAGACCGCCGACAACGCCATGCAGCTGTACGACAACAACGGCAATCCGGTGTCCGGCACCGACGGCACCGGCAACGACCCCACCAGCGGACACCTGGTGCCCGACCCGAACACCTTCCCCTCGCAGAGCGTCAACGGCCAGACCGTCAACGGCATCCAGTACCTGGCCTGGTACGCCCACAGCAAGAACATGAAGTTCGGCCTCTACGCCACCGACACCTACACCACCTGCCAGGGCCACCCAGGCAGCCTCGGCCACGAGAGCACCGACGCCAACGACCTCGTCTCCTGGGGCGTCGACTTCGTCAAGTACGACGACTGCCCGTACGGCCCCACGATCGTCGGCCCCGACGGCTACAGCTACTACCCGCAGGGCGAGGGCAAGGAGCTCACCCAGTCCGTCTACGCCCGGACGCAGACCTTCCAGCGAGCCCTCGACGCGGCGACCGCCGCCAGGGGCAAGCCGAAGGTGACCCTCAGCCTGTCCGCGCAGCCCGCGCACACCGGCATCCCCTACCTGCTGAACGCCAACGACCCGGCCCGCACCGACCCGCTGATCGTGGCCGCCGGCACCCAGCCGCACCAGGCACCCGGCTACTCGCCCACCGGCGTGTGGTGCGGGCAGGTCGCCAACATGTGCCGGATCGGCGGCGACCGGGACAGCGAACTGGACGGCGTGCTCTACAACGGCCAGCTGCAGACCGCGCTGAAGTACCCGGGCAACGTCCACCCCGGCAGCTGGAACGACCTGGACATGATGTTCGCCGGCTGGCAGGACACCAACGGCATCTGGGGCGTCACCGACACCTACAAGGGCAACAAGCCGTTCACCGACGACGAGTCGCGCACCGAACTGTCCGTCCTGTCGATGATGGCCGCCCCGCTCGTCTCCGGCGCCGACCTGCGCACCGCGGCCGACTCGCAGCACACCGCGAACGGCTACACCTGGTCCACCGGCATCAACTCCTCCGCACTGGCGCTCCTGAAGAACCCCGACATGATCGCCATCGACCAGGACAGCCTCGCCAAGCCCGCCACCCTGGTCGGCAGCGCGCCCTCCTCCCCGACCGCGCCGGTGATCCTCAAGCGCCGGCTGGCCAACGGCGACCTGGCCGTCGCCCTGGTCAACCAGGACCCGAACAACTGGGCCATGCCCAGTGCGAGCTTCACCGACCTCGGCCTGACCGGCTCCAGCTACGGCTACCGGGAGATCTGGAGCGGCGCCACCGGCACCACCACCGGCACCCTCGGCGGCAACTGGATCCCCGCGCACGGCGTCGCGCTCTACCGCATCACCGGCGGAAGCGTCGGCATGGGCGGCGACACCGGTTCCGGCGGCACCCGGGCGAGCGTCGTCGGCGACGGCAGGTACCACGCGATCAGCGCCGGCGGTACCGGCGGCCAGGCGCTCGAGGTCCAGGGGGGCTGCTACGCCGCCGTCGGCGGCAACTCCGGCATCAACGCCTACCAGAGCGGCAGCGCCGCCCAGCAGTGGCTGTTCACCCCGAACGCGGACGGCACGGTGACGATCACCGACAACTGCTACACCGCCGCCCAGACACACGCCGTGCTGGCCGGCGGTGGCGGAGTCGGCAGCGCCTACCTGCTCAACCCGTCCGCCGACAACCCCTGGCAGAAGTGGAAGGTCACCCAGAACAGCGCCGGTGCGCTGACCGTCACCAACGTCGGCAACGGCCTGGTCCTGGACGTCGCCGGCACGACCGCCGGCTCGACCGGGATGACCAACCCGGCCAACTCGGCCGCGGCCGGACAGAGCTGGACCGTCCTGTCCTGACCCCGGCCGGGCCGGGCCACGCCAGACGGGCCGGGCCCGGTGCGCGGGAGTTCGCGCACCGGGCCCGGCCCGGAGGTCCGCCGGCAGGTCCTCGGACCGCCGACGCCTCGTCCCGTCGTCACCTCACCGTCGTGTGTCCGCCGCCGTCACCGCCCGGGCCGCAGGGCCGCGGTCGCCGTCCGGCCGAGCCAGACGCCCAGCAGCGCCTGGACCAGGCCGATCAGCAGGGTGATCGCGACCACCAGCGAGGCCAGCGCCGGCAACCCGGCCAGGGCGGCCACCGTCCGGGCGGTGCCGGCCACGGCCTCGCCGGACGCGACGCGCCACAGCAGCGGGGCGCCCCAGCCGGCCAGCGCGGCCATCGCCGCCACCAGCACCGCCGCGCGGGCCCGCAGGCCGCGGACCGCCGTCACCGCGCCGATCAGCAGGCCGCCGGCGAAGGGCAGGTACCACAGGCTCCACAGCGAACCGACGGCCACCAGGACGCCGGCGCCGACCAGCGCGGCGGGGAGCACCAGCCGCTCGGCGAGGGCCCGGCCGCCGTCGGCCGGGGACGGGGCCGCGGACTCCTGCGGTGCGGACTGCTTCTGAAGGTCGGTCACGGTGCTCACGCTCCCGGTCGCAGGGTCCACACCTTGGTGGAGGCAGGTTGGTCCGCGGCCATCAGCAGCGGCAGGGAACGGCCCGCCCACCAGTACGGGATGAAGTTCCGGTACCACGGCGAGGCCGGGTTCTCGCTCTGGCCGCCCGGGTAGACGGCCTGGGCGGTGGCGGTGCCCGGTCCCTTCCAGTCGACCACCATGCGCCAGCTGGGGCCGAAGGTGGAGTTCATGCCGCCGTCGGCCGCGTTGACGGTCCAGCGGTCCCCCTCGGCGGGCTCGGGGCCGTAGCCGAGCGCGTCGGCGCCGGTCAGCGAGGGGATCTGCCGGGTGTGCACCCGGTCCCAGGTCCAGGTGGCGGGGTCGTTCCCGAGGTCCTGGGAGAGCTCGGAGACGGCCTGGGCGAACGCGGTGCGCATGGCCTCCGGCGCGGTGCGGGCCGGGCCGCCGGGGGAGGTGAACGCCGGGTTGGCGGGGTCGTGCAGGGTCCAGCTCTCCAGGTCCTCGTCGAGGCTGGGCAGCGCGCTGGACACCTTGAGGTACCAGCGGTCCCTCTCGACCGGCACCTTGGCCTGGTCCCACCAGGGCTGGAAGGTGGTCTGCAGGTAGTCGTTCCAGAAGGTCCACCAGATCGGCCCGCCGGCGACGGAGGGCCGCATGGTGGTGTCCCAGTGGTCGAGGACGTCGAGCGCGGCCTGCTGGCGGGTGTCGAGCTCGGTGCCGGCCAGCGCCTCCTTGAGGTGCGGCAGGATGACGGTCGCGAGGTAGTCGGTCGTGTCGTTCTGCAGCGTGGTGAAGTCGGCGGCGGTCATCGCCGGGTGGCTCTCCAGGAACTGGTAGATCCGGTTGGCCCGGTAGCCGTTGTCGAAGGCGTTGAAGGAGGTGCCGATGTAGTACGGGTAGTCGGCCGACACCGGGCGCTGGTTGGCCGTCGCGATCACGTGGTTCGGCGGGTTGTGGGCCTGCGGGGTGGCGTCGAAGGGGATGGCGCCGACCACGTCGTACTCGCCGGTGCCGGGCAGCGGGAACCAGGGGTTGCCGCCCTTGGTGAGCGGGAAGTAGCCGGCCGCGACCACGCCGATGTCGCCGCCGCCGTCGGCGTAGGCGAAGTTCAGCGTGGGGGCGTGCCAGTCGGCCAGCGCGGTGCGGAACTCCCGGTAGTCGCGGGCCTTGTCGATGGCGAGCAGCACCGCCAGGTCGGGGGAGGGGACGTTGCCCATCCAGCTGACCGAGGTGGTCTGCCCGGCCCGGGTGATCACCGGCCCGTGCACCGTCAGGTCCACGGCGAGCTGCTCGGTGTCCCCGCCCCGGACCGGGATGGTGTACTCCACCCGCTGCATCGGGTGCCAGGCGTTGTTCCAGAAGTACTGGCCGGGGTGGTCGGCGCTGGTCTGCTCGCTGTAGAAGACGGTCGACTGGTTCTGGGCGTCCGTCAGGGACCAGGAGATGTCGGCGTTGCGGCCGATCAGCACCCCGGGCAGGCCGGCCATGCTGGCGCCGGTGGCGTTGGTCTCCGGAGAGGAGAGCGCGATCTGGTACCAGTACGAGGGCAGGGTCATCGGCAGGTGCGGGTCCCCGGCCAGCATCGCGTTGCCGCCGGCCGTCGCCGGGCCGTTCGCCACCCAGGCGTTGCTGTCCGGGAAGGTGTGCATCTGGGTGGCGGGCAGCGCGCGGATGGTGTCGAGCAGGGTCCGGGCCGCGGTGGCCTCCCCGGCGGGGTCGGGCGTGCCGGTGGGCGCGACGGGTGCGGTTCGCGGCTGCGAGCGGTTCGCGGCGGCCGGGGCCTCGGGCCCGGCGGCGTTGACGTTGGCGGGCAGCGGCGCGACGCCGAGGTCGCGGTACGGCCCGGGGTCGTACGGGCGCTGGTCGTTGGGCGCGTGGACCGGGAACCAGTCCATGGTGCGCTGCTCGCCGAGGGAGTCCCGGAAGATCGCGTAGTCCAGCGGGGTGCTGGTGAAGTCCATGCTCTGGGTGAGGACCTCCTGGATCACCAGGCTGTCCACCGGGGTCCAGTCGGCGGGGTAGACGCCGGTGAGGGAGAAGAGCGTCGGCCACTGCCCGTTGTGGCGCAGCTCGGAGATCCAGGCGTTGACGCCCCGGGTGTAGCTGGTGAGGGCGCGGCCCGCCGGGCTGTCCGGCGGGGTGGCGGCCCATTCGGCCTCGGCGGTGCGCAGCAGCCCCATCCGGAGTTCGAAGCGGTCGGATTCGAGGCCGGCCGGCCCGTTCAGCTCGGCCAGCCGGCCGCGGCCCGCGCGCCGTTCCAGGTCGAGCTGGGCGAGCCGGAACCGGGCGTGCAGGTAGCCCTGGGCCTGGAACAGGTCGTCGTCGGAGCCGGCCTTGACGGTGGGGACGCCGTTGTCGTCGAAGGCGACCGTGACGGGCGCCCTGAGTCCGGCCAGGTGGAGGGTCTCGGTGTGCGGGAGTTCGGCGCCCGCGGCGGAGTCCCACACTCCGGCCCCGGGGACGAGGGCGGTTCCGAGGGCGGGGACCGGCCCGATGCCCAGCGCGAGCAGCGCGAGGACCAGGCCGGAGACGACGGCTGCCACCGCCGCGTGGGTGGCTGTGCGTATTCGCCGCGGCACGTTGACTCCAGGGGTGCGAGGTCGGTCGGATGGTGCGGTGGGGGTGGGGCGGTTTCCGGGGCGGTGCGGCCTCAGGACCAGAAGGCGTCCATCCGGCGGTGGATGCCCTCGACGGTGGTCCGCAGTGCGGCGTGCCCGGCCGCGGAGCCGTAGACCGTCCCGATCAGCCACTCGGTGCCGGCTCGCCAGTCGGCTCGCCAGGCCGGGTCGATCCGGGTGTCCACCAGGTCCACGCCGGGGACGGCATGGAGGTCGTCGACCAGCTTGCGGTCGCCGGGGGCGAGCCCGTCGGCGGGCGGGGAGAGGAGGTACTGGAAGGCGACGGCCGGGCAGTCGGTGCTCGGGCCGAGCACCGGTGCGGGCGGGGTGAGGTCGCCCAGGGCCAGCCGCAGGGCGAGGACCAGCAGGTCCGTGCCGGCCGAGCGCTTGAGGACGTCCGGGACGTGCCCGCCCAGGCGTCCGTTGACCTCGATCAGCCGCGGCCCCTCGGGGGTGAACTTGATCTCGGTGTGGGTGACGCCCTCGCGGATGCCGAGGGCCCGCAGCGCGCTGCGCTCCAGGGCCACCACCTCCTCGGCCAGGCTGCCCGGGAGCAGCGCGGGCGCGAAGTAGCCGGTCTCCCGGAAGGGGTGGGCCGGCGGCAGTCTGCCGGTGACCGCGACGGTGTGGATCTCGCCGTCCCTGCTCGCGGACTCGATCGAGACGTAGTCCCCCCAGAACTCCCCCACCACGGTGGGGTCGCCGGGCAGGTACTCCTCCAGCACGAACACCGCCGGAGTAGCCGTACCGTCGGTGAACTCGGCGTACCGCTCGGCCAGTTCGGCGGCGCTGCGGACCAGGCAGGTGTCCACGCTGCCGGCACCCGAGCGGGGCTTGAGGACGGCGGGCAGGCCGGTCGCGGCGAGCGCCGGGGCGAGGTCGGCGGCGGAGCGGACCGTCCGGCAGGCGGTGGACTGCACCCCGGCCGCGGCGAGCGCCGCGCGCTGCCGGAACTTGTCGACCAGCACCTCGACGGTGGCGCGGTCGTGGAACGGCACACCGCACCGCTCGGCCAGCGCGGCGGCCGTGCGGAGCAGGTGGTCGCTGAAGGTGATCACCCCGGAGACGCCGAACTCGGAGGCCCGGTCGCCCAGTTGCTCCTCGGTCAGGCCGGCGGTGTCCACCACGGTGGCCGACTTCGGCAGCTGGGCCAGGTCCGCGGCCGCCTTCGGGTCGCCGAGGTCGCCGAAGAAGACCACGGTGCAGACCCGCCGGGCGGCGGTGAGGACGCCGCGCGGGGTGGCCGAGCCGCGGCCGTAGACCACCAGCAGCACCGGCAGGGCCGAGGACTGGGGCTTGGTGTCGGAAGGTGCCACGGTCAGTGCTCCTGAGGCCGGATCGGGGTGAACGCCGCCCGCTCGGCGGCGACGGAGCGGTGCTCCCAGGCCTCCCGGTCGCGCAGGTAACGGGGCCGGTCGGCGACGATGGCCCGGGTCTCGGCCGAGCCGGCCGCGAGCCGCCAGCGCACCGAACCGGTGACCCGCGCCGAGCAGACGTCGATGAACGCCTCGGCGGCTTCGCGCAGTTCGCCGAACCAGCGGCCCTCCAGCGCCTCGCGCACCCACAGCTGCTCCTGGTGGATCTTCTCCCGCAGCAGCTCGGCCGAGAGGGTCGCGGTCTCCAGGTGGCGGCGGGTGCGCAGCAGCAGCCAGGCGGCGGGCATCTCGCGGATCTCCAGCACCTTCGGCCCGTGGTCGAGGTGTTCGAGTCCGCTGTAGCGGCCCAGCCCGTGGGCGCCGACCAGGTGGTTGAGGGTGTCGATCAGTTCGGTCAGCGGCAGGGTCCGGCCGTCGACGGCGACGGGCCGGCCGGCCTCGAAGGCGACCTCGACCGACTCCGGGGCCTCGGCGGGGCGCAGCGCGCTCCAGCGGTAGAGCTCCTCGGGCACGGCGTGGTCCTCGGGGTCGTCGAGGACCCCCGCCTCGAACTCCCGGCACCACAGGTTGGAGTCGCCGCTGACGAGCCGCCCGCTGAGCTGCTCCAGGCCGGCTTCCTTGAGTTCGCGCATCTTCTGCTCCCGGTCGACCGGGTCCAGGTCGTACGGGCTGCCGTAGCGGCCGGCGAAGCCGAGCAGGCCGATGGCTCCGTTGAGCCGGCGCAGGGTGTTCTGCGAGCGGTTGGCGGTGTGCAGCACCGTGGCGGCGCCGAGTTCCCGGGCTTTGCCGAGGGCGAGCTTGGCGATCAGCGGCCGGCTGAGCGTGGAGCTGACCGGGTGGGTGTCGAGGTAGACGGCGTGCGCGGTGATCGCCGGGCGGACGAAGTCCTCGGCGAACTCCCGTTGGCCGTCGAGCAGGTGGACCCGGATGCCGAGCCGGTCGGCGATCCGCTGCTTGTGCTCGCTGCTCTCGTCCTCGCCGAGGTCGACGCTGACGGCGTGGACGTTGCGGGCGCCGGCCCGGACCAGGCGGTGCAGCAGGTAGCTGCTGTCCAGCCCGCCGCTGAACAGGGTGACGACGGGGGCGGACGGGTCGCGGGCGATCGCGTCGAGCTCGCCGAAGGAACGGACGACCTGGGGCGTCATCGGGCGGACACCGCCACCCCGTGCTCGGCGAGGGCGGCGGTGAAGGCCGTCACGGTGGGCTCGTCGAAGGCGAGGTCCATCGGGACCTCGACGCCGAGCAGCGCCTCCAGCTTGCGCACCGCGCGCACCACCTTGAAGGAGTCCCCGCCGATGTCGAAGAAGTCGTCGTCCGGGCCGATCGCGGGCAGTCCGAGGACCTCGCACCACACCCCGGTGACCACGCCGGCCAGGTCGTCGCCGGCCGGGGCCTTGGCCTCGGCGGCGGCGCCGACGCTGGGCAGCACCTCCCCGGCGCGCTCGGTCAGCAGCGCGCGGTCCAGCTTGCCGTTGGCGGTCAGCGGCATCGCCGCCAGGGTCGCGAACGACGCCGGGACCATGTACGGGGGCAGCGCCGCGCGCAGCGCCTCGCGCACGGCGGCGGTGACGGCCTCGGGCTCGGCGTCCGCCTGCGGCACCAGGAAGCCGACCAGCCGGGCGTCGCTGCCGCGGCCGTGGGCGACCGCGGCGGCCTGCCGGACGCCGGGCACGCGCAGGGCGGCGGACTCGATCTCGCCCAGTTCGATCCGGTAGCCGCGGATCTTCACCTGGAGGTCGATCCGGCCCAGGAACTCCAGGCCGCCCACCGGGTGGGTGCGGACCAGGTCGCCCGAGCGGTAGAGCGGGCCGGTGCCGTCGCCGAGGTGGTCCGGGACGAAGCGCTCCGCGGTCAGCTCGGGGCGGTTGAGGTAGCCGAGGGCCAGGCCCGCGCCGCCGATGTAGAGCTCGCCGGGCTCGCCGTCCGGCACCGGCTTGCCGTCCTCGTCGAGGATCCACAGCGTGGTGTCCTCGATGGCCGGGCCGATGTAGACGGTGTCCAGGTCCGGGTCGCGCGGGGGCACCCAGGCGGTGCAGTAGATCGTGCACTCGCTCGGGCCGTAGAGGTTGGTGAGCGGGGCCGTGGACTGGGCGTGGAAGCGGCGGACCAGCTCGGGCGCGAGCGCCTCGCCGCCGGTGAGGACGCGGCGCAGGCCGTCGAAGCGCTCCTCGGGCCCGCGGGCCAGCAGGAACAGCTCCAGCAGGGAGACCACGCAGTAGAAGACGGTGATCTGCGCGGAACGGATGGTCTCGGCGAGGTAGTCGGCGTCGCGCTGGCGGCCGGGGGTGGCGATGACGACGGTGGTGCCGGTGATGAGTGGCCAGTACACCTCGATCAGGAACATGTCGAAGCTGCACGCCGTGTGGTGCAGCATCCGGTCGGACGGGCCGAGGCCGTGGCCGCGCTGCAGCGCCCGCAGCCGGGTGGTCACCGCGCGGTGCGGGATCAGCGAGGCCTTCGGGCGGCCGGTGGAGCCGGAGGTGTAGATGACCACCGCGGGCTGTTCGTCGAGGTCGGCGGCGGGTTCGAAGGCGGCGGCCGGTTCGGTGGCCGCGCACTCGGCGACGGTGACCACCTCGACGGCGAGGCCCTCGGGGAGGCGGGAGCGCAGTTCGGGGGTGGTGATGAGCAGCCGGGGCCGGCAGTCGCCCAGCATGTCGAGGGTGCGGGCGACCGGGTCGTTGACGTCGAAGGCGACCTGGGCGGCGCCGGCGAGGACGACGCCGGTCACGCCGATCACGAAGTCGGCCGAGCGCTCCAGGTAGACCGCGACCCGCTCGCCCGGGCGCACACCCCGCTCCCGCAGCAGCGAGGCCACCCGCACGGCCCGGTCCCTGACCTCGCCCGCCGGCAGCACCCGGTCGCCGTCGACGACGGCGGGGTGCTCCGGGGCGGCGTCCCACCGGGACAGCAGCAGGGTGTCGAGCCGGCGTGCGCCGTCGTCGAGAAGCGTGGCCGTAGTGCTAGCCATGGCGGTTCTTGTCCAATCAGTGGGGTCGGTGCAGGGGCGTCCCGGCCGGGGCCGGCCGGGACGCCGGGCGGTTCACTGGCCGGTGGTGCCGAGGACCGAGCCGAGGGCCGAGGTCAGCTCGCGGACCGTGGCCGCATCGAAGAGCAGCTCGATGTCGAGCTCGCAGCCGAGTTCCGCCTCCAGCCGGGAGAGCAGGCGCAGGGCGCGCAGCGAGTCGCCGCCCAGTTCGAAGAAGTCGTCGTCCGGACCGACCTCCGGCACTGCCAGGACTTCACGGAACAGCCGGGTCACCAGCGCCTCGTGATCCGCCGCCACGGCGGGCCGGCCGGTCGGCGCGGGCTCGGTGGTGGACTTCGCCGGGGTGGCCAGGGCGAGCAGGTCGGTCTTGCCCGCCGGGGTGAGCGGCAGCTCGGTGAGGACGGTGACCGCTTCGGGGACCATGTACGAGGGCAGCGAGCGGCGCAGCTCGGCCTGGAGCCCGAGGGCGTCGAACGGGGCTCCCCGTTCGGCGGGCACCACCCAGGCGACCAGGCGGTCCTCCCGTTCGGCGACCGCGGCGCCCGCCACCGCGGGCAGGGCGAGCAGCGCCTGCTCGATCTCGCCGGGCTCGATCCGGTATCCGCGCAGCTTGAGCTGGCGGTCCATCCGGCCGAGCAGCTCGATCCGGCCGTCGGGCAGGCGGCGGGCGTGGTCGCCGGTGCGGTACATCCGGCCGCCCGTGAACGGGTCGGTGACGAACCGTTCCGCCGTCAGCTCGGGCCGCCGCCAGTAGCCCTGGGCGACGCCGTCGCCGCCGATGCACAGTTCGCCGACGCAGCCGACCGGCAGCAGCCGGCCGTCCACGGTGTCCAGGACGTGCAGCACGGTGTTGGAGATCGGGCGGCCGACGGTGACCCGGGTGGTGTCGGCGGTGATCGGCTCGACGCTGGAGTACACGGTGGTCTCCGTCGGCCCGTACATGTTCCACACCGAGGAGCCGCGCTCGGCCAGTGGCGCGGCCAGGTCCGCCGGGAAGGCCTCGCCGCAGCTGTAGAGCCGGGGCCGCCCGGCGCCCTGCCAGCCGGACTCCAGCAGCGCCCGGTAGCGGGAGGGGGTGGCCTGCACCGCGGTGATGCCGTGCTCCACGGTGTAGCGGTCGAGCTCCCGGCGGCTCAGCCCGAGGGTCTGGCCGCCGACGTGGACCGTCCCGCCGACCGCGAGCGGCACCAGCAGTTCGGCGAGCGAGGTGTCGAAGCTGAGCGTGGTGAGGGCGAGGAAGCGGGTGTCGCCGTCCAGGCCCGGGTGACGGCGGGCCAGGCTGTCCACCAGGTTCGCCAGCGCCCGGTGGCCGACGGCGACGCCCTTGGGGCGGCCGGTGGAGCCCGAGGTGAAGATCAGGTAGGCGAGTCCTTCCGGATCGGCGCCCGGGAGATCGTCGGCGGCCGGGGAGGGCGAGAGGTCCACGGCGGCGAGGTCGACGACGGTGCCGTCCCAGCCGGCCAGTGCGGGCACTCCGGTCGCGTCGACGAGCACCACGGCCGGCGCGGCGTCCTCCAGGACGAGGCCGATCCGCTCCACCGGGTGGGTCGGGTCGAGCGGGACGAACGCGGCCCCGGCCCGGGCGACCGCCAGCGTTGCGGTCACCAGGTCCACGCAGCGGCCCAGGCAGATGCCCACCCGGTCCCCCGGCCGCACCCCGTGGTCGGCCAGCCACCGGGCGAGGGCGTCCGCCCGCAGGTCCAACTCCCGGTAGCTGTACCGGGTCTGCGGGTCGATCACGGCCGGATGGTCGGGCCGGCTGCGGACCGCCTCGTCGATCAGCCCGGCGAGCAGGGTCGGCGGCTCGCTGCGGTCGACCTCGGTTCCGTTCCAGGTGTCCAGCTGCCGGGCGCGGGTCTCCTCGGTGACGTCCAGCAGCTCCCCGACGGTACGGCCGGGTTCGGTGGCGAACCGGGTCAGCACGGCGACGACGTGGTCGAGCAGCGCCCGCGCCTCCTCCGGGGTGATCCGGCCGGCGTCCACCACCGCCTGCAGCTGCATTTCCGCGGCGGCCCGGACGACCAGGGTGACCGGGTAGTTGGTCCGGGTCTCGTAGCGGACGTCGCTGACCGTGACCGCGCCGTGGGAGAGCACCGCCTCCGTCCGGTCCGGGTAGTTCTCGACCACCACGACGGTGTCGAACAGCGGCACGCCGGGGGCCGTCTCGGCCCAGCGCTGGATGTCGGTCAGCGGGGTGTGCTGGTGGTCCAGCACGGGGTGACGGGTGGCGGCGTGGCCGGCCAGCCAGGCGTCGCCCGGCAGGTCCCGGTCGATCCGCACCCGCACCGGGACGGTGTTGATGAACATCCCGAGCATCTGCTCGGCGCGGTCGAGGCCGACCGGGCGTCCGGAGACGGTCACGCCGACCACCACGTCGTCGCGGCCGGAGTGACGGGCGACCGTTCCCGCCCAGGCCGCCTCGACCAGGCCGCTGAGCGTGGTGGCGTTGGCGGCGGCCAGGCGCCGGAGCGCGGTGAGGGTCTCGGCGGGCAGTTCCGCCCGGACGGTCCGGAACTCGCCGGACGGCTTGGCGCCCGGGTGCATCCCGGGCAGGGTCAGTGCCGCCGGCTCGCGATAGCCCGCCAGGTAGCCGGTCCAGAACTCGCGGTCGCGCTCCGGCTCCTGACGGCCCAGCCAGGCGATGTACTCGCGGAAGGCGGGCGGCGCGGGCAGCTCGGCCGTGTCGCCGGACAGCCCGGCGGTGACCTCGGCCAGCAGCAGGGCGGCGGACCAGCCGTCCAGCAGCAGGTGGTGGTACGTCCACACCACCAGGTGCTCGCCGGGCAGGCGCAGCACCAGCAGCCGCATCAGCGGCGGCCGGGTCAGGTCGAAGCGCTCGCGGGCCCGCTGCTCCAACTCCTCGGCGACGGCCGCCGCGCGGGCCGCGTCGTCCAGGCCGGTCAGGTCGCGGAACTCGATCGGCAGGTCCGCCTTCGGCAGCACCACCTGGTGCGGGGTGCGGATCCGCTCCCGGACGAAGGCCGTGCGCAGCACCGGGTGCCGGGCGATCGCCCGCTGCCAGGCGGCGCCCAGTACGGCGACGTCCAGCTCGCCGTGCACCCGGAAGGTGGTCAGCTCGACGTAGAGGCCGTGCTCGGGGGAGGTGGTGCTGTGGTAGAGCATCCCCTCCTGGGTGGGCGAGAGGGGGTAGATGTCCTCGATGTCGTTCACTTGGTGTCCTCTCCTGACCGGAACAGGGCGAATACCCGGGCCAGGTCGTCTTCGCTGAGATCCGCGTCCGAGAAGGCCTCGCGCGGCCCCGGTGCGGGGGCCGGGTCGGATCCGGCGGGAGCGGTGGGCGGGGCGGGGGTGTCGGGCGCGGGCGCGGCGGCCGGTTCGCGGTCCGTGCGGAGCCGGGCGGCGAGCTGCCCGACGGTGGGGTGGGCGAAGAGGTCGCCGGGGGAGACGGCCAGCCCGAGCCGCTGGAGCTCACCGGTGATCTGGACGATCAGCAGGGAGTCGCCGCCGAGCTCGAACAGGCTGTCGTCCGGGCCGATGTCGGGCACCCCGAGCAGTCGGGACCAGACCGCGGCGATCCGCTCCTCCAGCTCCTCGGGCGCGGTCGGCCCGGGCTCCGGCGGCGCGGTGGCCGCCGGGGCGGTGCGGGTGGCGCCCGGGGCGGTCGCGGTGGTGGCGCGGGGGCTGACCAGCACGTGCGGGAGGTGACGGTTGGCCAGGATCCGGTCGAAGGCCAGCAGGCCCTCGCGCGTCGGGATGCCGCCCCGCTCGGCGGCGGCACCGGCGGTACCGGCGGTACCGGCCGTCACACCTGTGCCGTCCGGGCCGGGCGCCGGGGCCGGGCGCAACACGAAGCCCTCGACGATCACGCTCGGCGTGCCGTCCGGCCCGGCGACGGTGACGTCGACGACCAGGGTGCCGCCCGCCCCGGCCGCCCCGGGGCGGCGGACCACCCGGACCACCGCGTCGGGGCCGAGCGGGCCGAGCACCACCAGCCGCCGGTAGGCCACCGGCAGGTGGCTGCCGGTCCGGGCGGTGACCGCCCCGGTGGCGGTGTCCAGCAGCGCGGGGTGCAGCGGGTGTGCGGCCAGGTCGCCGTGGAAGCGCTCGGGCAGCTGCAGCCGCAGCATCGCCTCGGGCGCGTCCCCGTCGGTGCCCTCGCGGACCTCCAGCAGGCTCTCCCAACGCGGTCCGGTGCGTAGCCCGCTGGCCCCGGCGGGCTCCCGGCCGGCGGCCGGGGCGACGGGGGCGCAGCGGCCCGCGAGCGCGTCGAGGTCGAGGCGCTCGGGGGAGCCGCCGCGGTACGGCGCGATCCGGCCCTGGGCGTGCGGCCTGGACGGCGCGGCGCTGGAGCGGACCTCCCACAGGTGCCCGCCCTCGGGCGCCGGACGCAGCCGCAGGGTGACCTGCGGCGGCTGGTCGGCGGGCAGCCGCAGCGGGTGGGTGAAGACCGCGTCCAGTTCGACCGGACCGTCCCCGAGCGTCAACCGGTGCCCGGCGACGGCGAGTTCGAGTAGTGCGGTGCCGGGCAGCACCGGGACGTCGCCGATCCGGTGCTCCGCGGCCGGCCACTCGGTCTGCTCCGCGCGGCGCAGCCGCAGCTCCACAGTGCCGTCCGGCTCGGTGCGGCGGGCGTCGAACAGGGCGTCGTCCAGTGCCTCGCCGCCGTCGAGCCAGTCCCGCAGCCCGGAGCGGACCGCCATGCCGGTCTGCGACCAGCGGTCCCAGCCGATCGACACGGCCGCCGGGCTGCCGGTGGCGAAGCTGTCCAGGAAGGCGTTGGCCCCGGTGTAGTCGGCCTGGCCGACCGCGCCGGTGACCGTGAGCGCCGAGGAGCAGAGCACCAGCAGCGGCCGGTCCCGGGCCGTCAGCCGCTCCAGCAGGACGGTGCCGAGGACCTTGGGGGCGAGCACCCGGGCCATCTCCTCGGGCCCGCGCAGGGCGGCCACACCGCCACCGGGCACCCCGGCGGCGTGCACTACCCCGGCGAGGGGGCCGTACGCGGCCCGGACGGCGTCGAGGGCGGTGGCCAGCGCGGCCTCGTCGGTGACGTCGGCCTGGACGAGGCAGAGCCGGGCGCCGTGGGCGGTCAGCCCGGCGAGCGCCTCGGCCAGCTCCGGCGGGCAGTTCCGCGCCGGAGCGGAGCCCGCGGGCCGCACGCTGTGCCAGCCGTCGCCGTCGGGGACGGCGCGGCGGGTCAGCAGCACGAGGGTCCGCGCGGGGTCCTCGGCGAGCCGGCCGGCCACGGCCAGGCCGATCCCGCCGAGACCGCCGGTGACCAGCCACGGGCCCGCGGGCAGCGCGCGCTGCGGGGCGTCCGGGTCGGTGAGCACGGGCCGGTCCGGGGCGGGCACCAGGTGGGCCCGGCCGCGGACCGCGGTGAGCGGCGCGGGCGCGAGCTCGGAGCACAGCCGGGCCACCACCGTGTCGGCGGCCAGGGCGAGTTCGGCGGGCTCCCGGGTGGGGCAGTCCAGGTCGAGCGCCTCGGCGGTGAGGCCGGGCACCTCCTGCGGCAGCACCCGGACGGCGCCGAGCCCGGCGGCGGCCTGCGGGGTGCGGGCGGGCTGCCCGTTGACCCCGTGGGCGGCGTCGGTGACCAGCAGCATCCGCAGCGGCCGGCCCGGGAAGGCCTCGCCCAGGGCGCGGGCCAGCTGGACCGGGACGGTCAGCGCGCGCAGGGCTCCCTCGGTGGCCCGGCCGGGGGTGGCCCGCTCCAGCGGCGGCTCGTCCAGGGCCCAGCAGGAGACCACGGCGTCCGGCGGGGTGCCGCGCCCGGCCAGGGCGGCGGCCAGCGCGGAGTGCGCGGCGGCGTCGGCGGGGTCGAGGGTGAGCGCGTTCGTCTCCTCGGCGGCCGCTCCGTCGGCGGCCCGGACCACGGTGACGGCGGCGCCGGCCGCGGTGAGCCGCTCGGCGACCGGCCCGGCGAGCCCGGCGTCGTCGGCGAGCAGCAGCACCGAGGCCGGGACGGGCCCGGTGCCGACCGGCGGGAGGGCGGGGGTCCAGAACAGGACGTGCAGCCAGGAGTCCACCCCCTCGGCGGCCGGGACCGGCGCCGGGGCGGCGGGCCCGGCGGGGGCAGCGGGCGGCGCGCTGTCCTCGGCCGGTTCGAACCAGTGCCGGACCGGCTCGAACGGGTAGCCCGGCAGCGAGGCGTGCCGACGCCCGGCCCGCTCGCCGAGGGCCGACCAGTCGAGCTCGGCGCCGCGCTCCCACAGCCGGCCCAGCGCGGTGAGCCGGGCGGGCGGCGGCGTCCCGTCGGTGGCCGTGTCCAGGGTGGGCAGGGCCGGCCGGTCGGTGCGCAGGGTCCGCACGGCGAAGCCGGTCAGGCCCCGGCCGGGGCCGAGCTCCAGCAGCGGGCCGTCGCCCGGCAGGGCGGCGAGCGCGTCGGCGAAGCGCACGGTGTGGCGCAGCTGGCGCGCCCAGTACTCCGGAGAGACGGCCTCTTCGGCGGTCAGTTCACGCCCGGTCAGGCCGGAGACCACGGGCAGGGCCGGGGCCTGCGCCGGGACGCCCGCCACCAGCCGGGCGAACTCGGCCAGCAGCGGCTCGGCGTCCCGGGTGTGGAAGGCGTGCCGGACGGCCAGCGGCCGGGCGGAGACGCCGCGCGCGGCCAGGCGTTCGGCCAGCCGGGCCACCGCCCCGGGGGTGCCGGCCGCGACGCAGCGGTCGGGGGCGTTGACGGCGGCGAGCTCCGGGCCCTCGGGGTCGTCCAGCAGCGCGCGCAGCTCCGCCTCGGGCAGCGGGACGCTCAGCATCGCGCCGGGCGCCATGGTGCCCATGAGCCGGCCGCGCTCGGCCACCAGCCGGGCGGCGCCGGGCAGTTCGAAGACCCCGGCGGCGCAGGCGGCCGCGAACTCGCCGACGCTGTGGCCGGCCAGCGCGACCGGCCGCAGGCCGAGCGCCGTCCACCACGCGGTGAGCGCGTACTCCACCGCGAACAGGGCCGGCTGGGCGACCTCGGTCCGGTCGAACAGGTCCGCGTGGGCCGGGTCGAGCAGCAGCGCGCGCAGCGGCGCGGCCGTCCACGGGCGCAGGGCGTCCAGGCCGCGGTCGAGCGCGGCGCGGAAGACCGGTTCGGCGCGGTACGGCTCCGCGGCCATGCCGGGGCGGCCGGCGCCCTGGCCGGGGTACAGGAAGGCGACCTCCCGGCCGGTGGCGGCGGCCCGGACCGGGCGGGAGCGCAGCTGCTCCCCGGGTCCGGTCAGGACGGTGCGCCGCCACGGGTGGTGCCTGCGCCGGGTCTGCAGGGTGAACGCGGCGTCGGCGGCCGCGGGCGCGGCCGGTCCGGCCAGTGCCGCGTCGAGCCGCTCGGTGGCCCGGTCGAGCGCCGCCTCGGTGCGGGCGGACACCGGCAGCAGCTCCCACCCGCCGGCCGGCCCGGCGGGCGCGGCGGGCAGTGGGGGAGCGTCCTGGAGGACCAGGTGGGCGTTGGTGCCGCCGATGCCGAAGGAGCTGACCCCGGCGACCCGGGTGCCGTCCGCGCCGGTCCACGGCTCGGCCTCGGTGAGCACCCGGAACAGGCGGGGGTCCAGCTCGGGGCTGGGGCTCTCGAAGTGGACGGTCGGCAGCAGCGTGCGGTGCTGCAGCGCGAGCACCGTCTTGATCAGCCCGGCCATCCCGGCGCAGGTGTCCAGGTGGCCGACGTTGGACTTGACCGCGCCGAGCACCCGGCGGGAGTCCGGCGCGTCGCCGAACACCCGGGCCAGCGCGGCGAGTTCGATCCGGTCGCCGAGGGCCGTCGCGGTGCCGTGCGCCTCGACGCAGGAGACCTCGCCGGGCGAGACCCCGGCCACCGACTGGGCCGCGGTGATCACCCGGACCTGGCCGTCCAGGCTCGGCGCGGTGAAGCCGACCTTGCGGTTGCCGTCGTTGTTGACCGCCGAACCGAGCAGGACGGCCCGGACGGTGTCGCCGTCGGCGACCGCGTCGGCCAGCCGCTTGAGCACCACCACGCCGACGCCGCTGCCGAAGACCGTGCCGGTCGCCGTGGCGTCGAAGGGGCGGCAGTGCCCGTCGGCGGAGAGGATCCCGCCCTCGGCGTGCAGGTAGCCGAGCCCCTGGCCGACCCCGGCGGAGACGGCCCCGGCCAGCGCCACGTCGCACTCGCCGCTCAGCAGCGCCTCGGCCGCCAGGTGGACGGCGACCAGGGCGGAGGAGCAGGCGCTCTGCACGCTCAGGCTGGGGCCGGTCAGGCCGAGTCGGTAGGAGGTCTGGGTGGCGAGGTAGTCCTTGTCGCCCGCGGCCAGCCACTGGACCTCGGCGCGGTCCGCCAAGTGTGCGGCGCGGGGCAGCAGTTGGTGGGTCAGGTAGGAGTTGAAGCCGGCCGAGGCGTAGACCCCGACGCCGCCCTCGACCCCGTCGGTCGGCTGGCCGGCGTCCTCCAGTGCGGTGACCGCGCACTGCAGGAACAGTCGGTGCTGGGGGTCCATCAGCTCGGCGTCCCGGGGCGGGATGCCGAAGTACTCGGCGTCGAACTCGGCCAGGCCCTCCAGGACGCCGCCGGCGCCCACGAACCGCGGGTCGGCCAGCCGTTCGGCCGGGACGCCCAGGGCGGCCAGCTCGTCGGGGGTGCGGAAGGTGATGTTCTCCCGGCCCGCGACCAGGTCGGCCCAGAAGGTCCCGGCGTCGGGGGCGCCGGGGAACCGGCAGGCAAGGCCGGTGACGGCGATCGCGTCCGGCAGGTCCGGCGCTGCGGTGGCCGGCCCCTCGGGGGCGTGGGTGGACATCGGACTGTTCTCCTCACAGGTGGTCATCGACGCGGCTCGGTGGGTCGGCGGGGGGGGCGGGGCGGGGGGCCCCGCCCCCCCCCCCCCCCGCCCGGGGCGCCGGGGGGGGGGGGGGCGGGGCCGGCCGGGCGGGGGGCGGGGCGGCGCGGCGGGGGGGGGGGGGGGGGGCCCCCCCCCCCCCGCCCCCGGGGGGGGGGGGGGGGGGGGGGGGGGGGGGGGGGGGGGGGGGGGGCCCGGCCCCCCCCCCCCCCCCCCCCCCCCCCGTCCGGGTCAGCCGGTCGGTGCGGTGCCGGGGCCGCCTCGGCGGGCGGCGCGGCGCCGTTCGTGGTGCTGCCGGCGGTCGCCGCCGGCGGTCTGGGCACTGCTCTCCGGGGCCGGCGAGGGTTCCGCAGCCGCGACCGGAGCCGCGACCGGGGCGGGGGCGACGGCGGGGTCCGGCCGGTCCAGCAGCTCGGCGAGGTGCCGGATGGTCGGTCGGTCGAACATCTCGACCACCGACAGCTCCCGGCCGAAGTCCTCGGCGATCCGCCGCTGGACCCGGACCAGGTGGATGGAGTTGGCGCCGGCCTCGAAGAAGTTGGTGTCGAGGTCGACCTCCGCCCCGTCCATCACCTCCCGCCACAGTGCGGTGAGCCGCTCCACCGCTCCGGGCCCGGTGGGCTGGGCCACCGCGCGCGGCGCCGGAACCGGTGCCGCGGGTGCCGCCGGGGCGGCCGGGGTGCCCGGTCGGGCCGGTGCGCCCGCCGTGACGGCCGGGGCGCCGAGCCGGGCGAGCGCCGCCCGGTCGACCTTGCCGTTGGCGGACAGCGGCAGCGCCTCCACCGCCCGGACCAGCTGCGGCACCATGTAGCCGGGCAGCCGCTCGGCGAGGGCCTCCCGCAGCCCGAGCGTCCAGTCGGCGCCGGAGTCCGGCTGCTCGGCCGCCGCACCGGGCGGGCGGCCGCCGACCAGGGTGTGCAGCACGCTCTGGCCGTCCTCCAGCAGCAGCGCTCCGCGCAGCGGCTCGGGGAACACGTCGCCGATCGGGCAGAGTGCCACCGTGCAGTCGCCGGCCCGGTGGCGCAACAGCTGCGCCATTGCCCCGGCCTCCAACAGGCAGAACCGGTCGGCGAGTTCGCCGTACACCGGGGCGATCGCGGTATTCCTGGCGACCAGGAAGAGGGCGAAGCCGGCCCGTTCGAGCAGCGGCCGGTTGGCCTCGCTGTAGAGCGCCGGGTCCAGCGCCCGCTCCGCGCCCGGCGCGCCGTCGAGGGGGACCAGGGCCGGTCCGGCCGGGTCGACGTAGTAGGTGCCGGCCGCCAGGCCCGCCACCCCGCCGGGGGCGACGGCCAGGTAGGTCTGCACCGGGTACAGGCCGCCGGCCGACCCGTAGGCGTACCGGGGCACGCCGTCCTCGTCCTGGCGGGCGAGCACGGTCAGCAGCGCGTCCAGGTCGGTCCGGTTCACCGGGACGTCGGCGAAGCCGGTGGCGGCGCCGCGCAGGGCGGCGGCCCGGCGCAGCTCCAGGGTGTCGGCCGGCAGCGCGAACGGCAGCACCTCACGGCCCGCCAGGTCGGCCCGGCGGCCGGGCTGGCGCAGGCGCGCCTCCAGCCGGCGGACCCGCTCGGCGTCCAGTGCCGGGGCTGCCGCCGGGGCCGGGGCCGTGGTCGCCGGGGCGGCCGACAGCGGACGGGCGGCCTCGCGGACCACGTAGACCGCGAGCCGGGCACCGAGCCCGTCGCCCTCGACCAGTGCCGCGGCCTCCCGCACGCCGTCCATCCGGACCAGGGCGGACTCGATCTCGCCCAGCTCGATCCGCATGCCGCGCACCTTGACCTGGGAGTCCTCGCGGCCGAGGAACTCCAGGTCGCCGTCGGGCAGCAGTCGGGCCAGGTCGCCGGTGCGGTAGAGCCGCTCGCCGGTGACCGGGTGGGCCGGGAAGGCCCGGGCGGTGATCTCCGGGGCGTTGCGGTAGCCGACGGCCAGGCCCACGCCGGTGATGAACAGGGCGCCGGCCACCCCGACCGGACGCGGCCGGAAGGCCTCGTCCAGGACGACCATGCCCTGGTTCCGCATCGGGTGGCCGTACGGGATGCTCGGGCGGCCCGGTTCGACCTCGCCGACCGGGTGGAGCACCGACCAGATCGACGCCTCGGTGGCGCCGCCCAGGCTGATCACCTCGGCCTTGGGCGCGAGCGTGCGGACGTTGCCGGGCATGCCGACCGGGATCCAGTCGCCGCTGAGCATGACCAGGCGCAGCGACTCCAGGTCGGCGGCCGGGTTGCCGTCGGCGTACGCCAGCAGCATCTCCATCAGCGCGGGGACGGAGTTCCAGACCGTGACCCGGTGCTCGGCGACCAGCCGGGACCAGCGCGAGGGGTCGCGCTCCTCGCCGGGCCCGACCAGCACCAGGGCGGCGCCGGCGGCGAGGGTGCCGAAGACGTCGTACACCGAGAGGTCGAAGCCGAGCGAGGAGATCCCGAGGACCCGGTCGGACGGCGTGACCCGGAAGCGGTCGTTGACGTCCACCACGGTGTTCAGCGCCCCCCGGTGGTCGATCATCACGCCCTTGGGGTCGCCGGTGGAGCCCGAGGTGTAGATGACGTACGCGAGGTCCGCCGGGGTGGTCGGGACCGGGGCCGGTGGGGTGTCGGCCGGGGTGTCCAGGGCCTGTTCGAAGCTCAGCAGGGTCACTCCGGCGGGCACGGCGTCCTCGGGGGCCCAGGACTCCCGGGCGAGCAGCGCGGTGGCGCCGGCGTGTTCGAGCGAGCGGGCGACCCGGGCGGCCGGGAGGCCGGCGTCCAGCGGCAGGTAGGCGCCGCCGGCCCGGACCACGCCGATCGCGGCGGCCACCTGCTCCCAGCCCCGGTCGGCGCGCACGCCGACCAGCTCGCCGGGGCGCACCCCGGCCGCGCGCAGCGCGTGGGCGACGGCCGCCGAGGCCCGCTCCAGTTCGCCGTAGGTCACCGTGCCGGTGGCCGAGACCACGGCGGTGCGGTCGGGCGAGGTCCTGGCCCGGTCGAGGAAGGGCTCGTGCAGCAGCCCGTCGGGCCGCGGGCCGTCGGTGGCGTTGAGCGCCCGGTAGGCGTCGAGCTGGGCGGCGGGCAGGACGACCAGGTGCGGGTCCGTCCAGGCGCCGGGCTGTTCGGCGAGCGCGGTGAGCAGGCCGGTGTAGGCCTCGAACATGGCGTCGAGCACGCCCTCGGGGAAGAGCTCCTCGACGGCGTCCCAGGTCAGCCGCAGCCGGCCCTCGTCCTCGGAGATCTGGTGGTCCAGCCAGACCTGCGGGGTCTGGGTGATGGTGTGGGCGACCTCGGCGCCCAGCTCGCGGAGCACCTGGCTGCCGCCCACGCCGTCGGCGCCGAGCTCACTGGTGAAGACGACCGGCATGGCCGCCTCGGCGACCCCGCGCCGGCGGGCGAGTTCGCCGCCGACCCGGACGCCGCTGACCAGCTGGTGGTCGAGGTCCTCCCAGAGCCGGTCCTGCAGCCGGCGGGCCCGGTCGGCGAAGGAGCCGGCGGTGGCGCCGTCCACCTCGAAGAGGCTGAGCGCGGTGAAGTCGCCGACCATGGCGGCCAGGTCGGGGTGGTCGCCGACCCGGTTGAACAGGGTGAGGTTGAGGGTGAAGCGGTCGGCCGTCGACCAAGTGCCGATCACGGTGGCGTAGGCGGCCAGCGCGAGCGCCGAGGGGGTGACCCGGCCGGCGGCGGCCCGGCTCTTCAGCCGCTCCCACAGCTCGGCGGGCAGGTGCGCCTCGCGGCGGCGGAACCTGGTCTCGGCCAGCTCCTCGGGGCGCCGCGCCAGCGGCAGCGCGGGGGCGGGCGGCAGGGTGTCCAGGCGGCCGTGCCAGTAGTCGAGGTCGCGCTGCAGGGCCGGGCCCCGGCGGCGGTCCTGCTCGGCCAGCACGTAGTCGCGGAAGGAGAGTTCGAACGGGCTCGGGTCGAGCGTGCCCTGGTAGACGGCGAGCAGTTCGCGCAGCAGGATCTGCACGCTGCCGCCGTCGGCGATCAGGGTGTCGATGCTCAGGTGCAGCCGGACGTCGGCACCCGCGGTGCGGCTGGCGCGCAGCTCGAACAGCGGCCAGGCGTCGGCCGGCAGCACCTGGTGCGACATCCGGGCGCGGGTCCCGGTGAGGTGCTCGGCCCGGTCCCGCTCCGGCAGCTCGCGCAGGTCGTCGACGGTCAGCTCGTACGCGGGCACCTCGGGCAGGACGCGCTGGGTGCCGTCCTCGCCGAAGACCAGGCGCAGGGCGTCGTGCCGCAGCACCATCGACCGCCAGGCGTCCTGGAGGCGCAGCGGGTCGACGTCGGCGACGTCCACCTCCAGGTAGAGGTGGCAGGCGACGTCGCCGCCGACGGCGCCGCTGCGGCCGATCCAGTAGGCGCGCTGGACGTCGGTGAGCGGGAAGGGCTCGTGCCGGCGGGCCGGGTCGGGGAGCAGCGCGGTCCGCTCGGCGGGCGCCTCGGCGGCCCCGTCCGTGCCCAGCGCGTCCACGGCCCGGGCCAGCGCGGCCACGGTCGGCGAGTCGAACAGGGTGCGCAGCGGCAGCTGCACGTTCAGCCCGTCGCGGATGCCGGCGACCATCCGGGCGGCCAGCAGCGAGTGACCGCCGAGCTCGAAGAAGTCCTCCCCGGTGCCGACCTCGTCGAGGCCGAGGGCCTCGCGCCAGATCGCGGCGATCCGCTCCTCGGTGGGCGTGGCCGGCGGGGTGCGGTCGCGGCCGGCGGCGGGCACGGACTCGGGCGCGGGCAGCGCCGCCCGGTCGACCTTGCCGTTGCCGGTGAGCGGCAGCGCGTCGAGCGCGATGAAGCGGGACGGGATCAGGAAGCCGGGCAGTTGCCCGGCCAGGGCGGCCCGCAGCTCGGCCGGGGCCGGCGGCGCGGCCGGGTCCGCGGGCACCAGGTAGGCGGCCAGCGCGGCCCGGGAGGTGCCCAGGCCGTAGGCGGTCACCACGCACTGGCGGATCCCGGGCAGCGCGGTGAGCGCGGCCTCCACCTCGCCGGTCTCGATCCGGAAGCCGCGGATCTTGACCTGGTGGTCGTTGCGCGACAGGTACTGGATCCGGCCGTCGGGGCGGGTGCGGACCAGGTCGCCGGTGCGGTACAGCCGCCCCGTTCCGGCGCCGGCCGCCTCGGGGTCGGTGACGAACCGTTCGTCGGTCAGCTCGGGCCGGTCGAGGTAGCCGGCCGTCACGCCCGCGCCGCCGATCAGGAGTTCGCCGGGCACGCCGACGGGCACCCGGCGCCCGTACGGGTCGAGGACCCGTACGGTGGTGCCGGCGATCGGGCGGCCGACGGTGACCAGGCCCTCCTGCGGGTCGACCTCGTCGGTGGTGGACCAGACGGTGGTCTCGGTCGGCCCGTACATGTTGAGGATCCGGCCGTCGAGGTGCCCGGCCAGGCGGCGCACCAGGTCGGCGTCGAGGGCCTCGCCGCCGAGCAGCAGCCGGCGCAGGCCGCGCAGCGCCTCCGGGTCGGCCTCGTCCAGCAGGGTGCGGGCCCGCGAGGGGGTGCACTGCAGGTGGGTGACGCCGTGGGCGCGGATCAGCGCGGTCAGCTCGCTGTCGGCCGGGCCGGTGGCGGCGGGTGCGGTGGCCGCGGTGCGGCGCAGCTCCGCCAGCCGGGGCAGGGCGGCCAGCGCGACATCGGTGTCGACGCCGAAGTCGACCAGGCAGCCGATCTCGTCGACCCCGATCTCGGCCAGCCGGTGCACCAGCGGCAGGCACTCCTCGGCGGTGCCGATCAGCGAGCCGTGGCCGAGGTAGCGGGCGCAGGCGTGGTCGAGCAGCGCCTCCTGGTCCTCCGCGGTGAAGTCGCTGCTGCGGACGTCCATGCCGAGGCTGCGGGCCAGGTTCTCGATCAGGCCGACCGAGCTGCGCAGGTAGTCCCGGAACGGCTGCCAGGCGTGCGCCCGGACGTCGGCCGGGTCGGCGCCGAGGTAGCTGTGCAGCATCAGGGTGACGTGCGGCTCGCCGGCGTGGCCGGCCTCCCGCCAGGCCTCGCGGTACAGGGCGATCTTCTCGGCGAGGTCCTCGGTGCTCTGGCCCAGCAGGTGGGTGAGCAGCTGGGCGCCGACCCGGCCGGCCGTGCGGCAGGTCTCGGGGTTGCCGGAGGAGGTGAGCCAGTACGGCAGTTCGGCCTGGACCGGGCGGGGCAGCACCTCGACGTCGACGGTGCGGCCGCCGGGCCCCTCGAAGGGGAGTCGCTCGCCGCGCCACAGCCGCCGGACCTGCTCGATGCCGCTGACGGTGAGCGCCTGGCGGTCCTGGTAGGCGTCCTTGGCGAGGACGAAGTCGTCGGCGTGCCAGCCCGAGGCGAAGGAGAGGCCGACCCGGCCGCCGGACAGGTTGTCGACGACCGACCACTCCTCGGCCACCCGCACGGGGTGGTGCAGCGGCAGCACCACGCTGCCGGCCCGGATGCCGATCCGCTCGGTCGCCCGGGCGATCGCGGCGGCCAGCACCGAGGGGGCCGGGAACGGCCCGCCGAAGGCGTGGAAGTGCCGCTCGGGGAGCCAGACCGCGGAGAAGCCGTTGGTGTCGGCGAAGCGGGCGCCGTCCAGCAGCAGCCGGTACTGCTCGGGGCCGGGCTCGGCGCCGGCGGTGCCGCTGGCGAAGTAGAACAGGCTGAACTCGGGGACGGCCCGGTCGGCCCGGGGCGCCGGGGCGGTGGTCGGGGCGGGCAGCGCCGCCCCGGGGTCGGGGTTGACCACGACCCGGTGGCCCCGGCTGAGGGTCCAGAGCAGTTCCAGGACGGAGATGTCGAAGGAGACGCTGGTGACGGCCAGCCAGGTTGACGGCTCGGCGGCGGCGGTGCCGTCGGTGGCCTCGGCGCCGTCGGTGCCGTCCGCGCTGTCCGTGCCGTCCGCGTCCTCGGCGAGTACGCGGTCCATCGCCGCCAGGAAGGCGGTGAGGTTGCGGCGCAGGACCACGACGCCCTTGGGGCGGCCGGTCGAGCCGGAGGTGTGGATGACGTAGGCGGGCGCGTCCGGGTCCACCGGCGCGGGTTCGGCGGACGCGTTCCCGGCCGGGGCGGGGGCGTCCAGGTCGAGCAGCGGGGCACCGGCCGGCGCCGCGTCCCGGGTCGCGGCGTGCACCAGCACGGCGGTGGGCCGGGCGTCCTCGACCACGTGGGCCAGCCGGGCGGCCGGGTAGTCGGGGTCCAGCGGCAGGTAGGCGGCGCCGGCCCGGAGCACGGCGAGCATGGCGGCCGGCAGGTCGGTGCCGCGGCGCAGGCACAGGCCGACCCGGTCGCCGGGGCGCACCCCGGCGGCGCGCAGCCGGACGAGCAGCTCGTCGACCCGGGCGTCCAGGGCGGCGTAGGTCAGGGCCTGGTCCGGGCGGCCGCCGGGCAGCACGGCCTCGGCGCCGGGGCGGGTGCGGACGGCCTCGGCGAAGGCCGTCACGACGTCCACGGCGTCCTCGGGCAGCGGCCCGCCGTCCCCGGCGGCGGCCAGCAGGGCCTGCTCCACGGGGGTGAGCGCGAGCAGTTCGGACAGCCGCAGGCCGGGGTCGGCGGCGCCGCCGGCGAGCACCCGCCGCAGCGCCTCGGTCAGCTCGCGCACGGTGTCGTCGTCGAACAGGTCCCGGCTGAACTCGCAGACGCCGGCGGTGAGTCCGCCGTCCCGGGCGAGTTCCAGGCTGAGGTCGGTGCGGCACAGGCCGTTGTCCAGGTCGACGAGCTCGACGCCGACCCCGGGCAGGTCGATGTCCGGGGCGGGGACGTTCCGGTAGCCGAACTGCACCTGGTAGAGCGGGGCGTGGCTGAGGTCGCGGTCCGGGCGCAGCTCGCGGACCAGGCGCTCGAAGGGCACCTGGGCGTGGGCGAGCGCGCCGAGGGCGGTCTCCCGGACCCGGTCGAGCAGTTCGCCGAAGGTCGGGTCGCCGGAGAGGTCCGAGCGCAGCACCAGGCTGTTGACGAACATGCCGACCAGGCCGGCGAGTTCGGGCCGGTCGCGGCCCGCGGTGGGCACGCCGACCAGCACGTCCTGCCGGCCGGAGTGGCGCATCAGGACGGCCTGCCAGGCCGCCAGGGTGACCATGAACGGGGTGGCCCGGGCGGTGCGCGCGGCCTGCTCCACGGCCTCGGTGGTGGCGGCGTCCAGGGTGAAGTGCACCCGGCCGCCCCGGTGGCTGGGCACGGCCGGCCGGGGCCGGTCGGTGGCCAGTTCCAGGACGTGCGGGGCGCCGTCCAGGCGCTCGCGCCAGTAGGCGAGCGGCTCGGCCAGCGCGCCGTCGGTGAGTTCGGCGCGCTGCCACTGCGCCCAGTCGGCGTACTGCACCGTGAGCGGCCCGGGCACCGGGCCGCCTTCGCGGAAGGCCCGGTAGCGGGCGCAGAGTTCCTCCACCAGCACCGAGCGGGACCAGGCGTCGCCGACCAGGTGGTGGTTGACCACGACCAGCAGGGCGCGCTCCGGCGCGGAGCGGATCAGCAGGGCGCGCAGCAGCGGGCCGTGCTCCGGGTCGAACGGCAGGGCCGCCTCCCGCTCGGCGAGTTCGCGCTCCCGCTGCTCGTTCCAGTCGTCCTCGCCGTCCTGCGGCTCGACCACCCGCAGGACCGGGCCGGTGTGCTCCAGCACCCGCTGCACCGGGCCGTCGGCACCGTCGGCCACGACGGTGCGCAGCGCCTCGTGCCGCTCCACCAGGCCGGTCAGCGCGGCCTCCAGGGCGGCGACGTCCAGCGCGCCGGTGAGGCGCAGTCCGACGTACTCGTTGAACACCCCGAGGCCGGGGGTGAGCTGCTCCACGAACCAGAGCCGCTCCTGGCCGAAGGACAGCGGCGCGGGCACCGAGCGGTCGCGCGGCGGCAGCGTCGGCGCGGCGCCGGGACCGGCGGGACCGGCGGCGGTGGGGCCGGTGGCGGTGACCGGGGCCGTGCCGGCGCGGCCCCGGGCGCGCGCCTCGAAGGCGGCGCGCTGCTCGGGGGTGAGCCGGGCGAGGCGGTCCTCGCGGCCCTTGGGGTTGCGGCCTGCGGGGTTGGTCACTGCTGCTCCAGTTCGGCGATGATGCGGTCTTCGATCTCGACGGCGAGGTCGGCGATGCGGCCGCCCTCGAAGAAGACCCGGGCGGGGACGTCGACCTCGAACTCGGCCCGCAGCCGGGCCGCGACCTGGGCGGCCAGCAGCGAGTGGCCGCCGAGCTCCAGGAAGTCGTCCTCCACCCCGACCCGGTCGAGGCCGAGCAGTTCGGCGTAGATCTCGGCCAGGCGCTCCTCGGTCGCGGTGGCCGGGGCGGTGTACGGGGTGGCGAGCTCGGGGCGGGGCAGGGCGGCCGTCCGGGGCAGGTCGGCGGCCGGGGCGGCGGAGGTCCGCAGGGTCCCGTCGGTGATCCCGGCGCCGACCCGGGCCACCACGGCCCGGCCGGCCGGGCCGTCGAGCAGGGCGGCGAAGGCGCGGGCGCCCTGCTCGGGGGTGAGCGCGCCGGCCAGCATCTCGGCCTGGAAGGCCCGCAGGGCCTCGGGGACCTCGGCCTGGTCGGCCATGCCGACCTGGGCCCACATGTCCCAGTCGACGGCCACCGCGAACCGCTCGCCGCGCGCGGCCTCGGCCTCCGCGACGGCGGCCAGGTAGGCGTTGGCGGCCGCGTAGTCGCACTGGCCGTAGGTCGGGATCAGGGTGGCGAGCGAGGAGCAGAGCACCAGCACCTCGGCCTCGCCGGGCCGCAGCGCGGCCAGCAGGTGGCGCAGGCCTGCGGTCTTCGGGGCGAGCACCGTGCGCATGCTGTCGTCGGAGCGCAGCTCCACCGAGCCGCCGCCGGGCACACCGGCCGCGTGGATCACGCCGTCGATCCGTCCGAAGGCGGACCGGGCCTGCTCCAGCGCCCGGTCGAGCGCCTCGGCGTCGGTGACGTCGGCGCGCACGGTCAGCACCTCGGCGCCGGCCGCGCGCAGTCCGGCCAGGGCGGTCTCGGCGGTCTCGCCGCCGGCCCCGCGGCCGAGCAGGACGAGCCGGGCGACGCCGGCGCCGGCCAGGTAGCGGGCCAGGGTCAGGCCGATCCCGCCGAGGCCGCCGGTGATCAGCCAGGTGCTGTCGGCGCGCACCCGGGCCGGGGCGGCGGGGACGGGCCGCTCGGCGCGCTCGACGGTGCGGGCGAGCAGGGCGCCGTCGCGCAGGGCCAGCAGCGGGGCCGGGCCGGTGAGCACGGCGCGCACCACCGCGGTGGCGGACGCCTCGTCGAGGACGGTCCCGGCGGCGAGGTCGACCTGGGTGCAGCGCAGGTTGCGGTACTCCTCGCCGAACACCTGGACCGGGCCGCTGAGCAGGGCCGCGGCGGGCCGGGGCCGCTCGCCGGGGGCGGCCGGGAAGGCGCCGGCGGTGACCACGCCGAGGCGCACCTCGTGCACCACGCTCTCGGCGGACATCGCCCGGGCGAGGTGGACCAGGCCGAAGTAGCCGTCGGTCTCGTCCGCGGTCTCGTCCAGTCCCCAGCCGTACAGGACGGCGGTGGGCGTGCGGACCAGGGCGCGCAGGTCGGCGAGCAGCTTGGCGTACTGGGCCGGGTCGGCCGGGTCGAGCTCGTAGACGCCCCGGCGCACCCGGCGGTAGCCGGCGCCGGGCTGGACGGTGGTGACGATCTGGCCGCGCGCGGTCAGCAGGTCGACCAGCGGCTGGGCGGTGCCGGCCCGGTCCAGCAGGACCAGCCAGGTCTGGCGGCGCCCGCTCAGCGGGTCCGCCTCGGCCGTCGGCCCGGCCGGCGGGTGCCAGCCGATGGTGGCGTGTACCGCGTCGGGGTCCGAGGCGGGCAGCGCGGTGGCGGGCGCCCGGCCGG
The DNA here is from genome assembly GCF_055576085.1 of Kitasatospora sp. NPDC033851. Classification (NCBI taxonomy): domain Bacteria; kingdom Bacillati; phylum Actinomycetota; class Actinomycetes; order Kitasatosporales; family Streptomycetaceae; genus Kitasatospora; species Kitasatospora sp. NPDC033851. Next base: position 211,985 of record NZ_JBVIRL010000009.1, read on the forward strand.
GGATGGCGGGCTCGATCCAGTGCGGCAGCCGCTCGAAGGGGTAGCCGGGCAGGTCGGCGGGGCGGGCGGCGTCGAGCGGCTCCCAGTCGACCGGGGCGCCGTGCGTCCACAGGCTGCCGAGGGCGAGCACGGCGCTGCCGGGCTCGTCCTCCGGGCCGCGGCGGCCTCGGGTGGGCAGCGGCGGCTGGGCGAGCCGCGCCGCGGCGGTGCCCTCGGCGGCGGAGCGGGCCAGGTCGGTCAGGACGCTGCCGGGGCCGGTCTCCACCAGCACCATCCGCTCGTCGAGCGCGGCCAGGCGGGTGAGCCCGTCGTGGAAGCGGACCGGGGAGAGCATCTGGCGGGTCCAGTACGTGGGGTCGGTGGCCTGCTCCGGGGTGATCCAGTCGCCGGTGAGGTTGGAGAGGAACGGCACGGTGGGTTCGCGCAGCGTCACCTTGGCCAGCTCGGCGGCGAACTGTTCGGCGGCCGGGGCGCACAGGGCGCTGTGGAAGGCCCGGTCCACCGGCAGCGCGAGGGCGCGCAGGCCGCGCTCGCCGAGTTCGGCGGCGGCGCGCCCGGCGGCCTCGGGAGTGCCGGACAGCACGGTGGCGGCCGGACCGTTGACGGCGGCGAGGTCCAGGCCGTGCCGGGCGGCGAGTTCGGCGGCGGCCGCCTCGTCCAGCGGGACGGCCAGCATCGCGCCGGGCGCGGTGGCCTCCATCAGCCGGCCGCGGGCGGCGACCAGGGCGAGCGCCTCGGGCAGGTCGAGGACGCCGGAGAGCAGCGCGGCGGTGTACTCGCCCAGGCTGTGGCCGAGCAGGGCGGCCGGGCGCACGCCCCAGTGCCGCCACAGCGCGGCCATGGCGTGGCCGACCGCGAGAACGGCGGGCTGGGTGACGGAGCTGCGGCGCAGCTGCTCGGCGTCTCCGTCGCGGAGCAGCTCGACCAGGTCGAGGCCCAGGTGCGGGCGCAGCAGGTCGGCGGCCTCGTCCAGGGCGGTGCGGAACACCGGGTGCGCCGCGTGCAGGCCGAGGGCCATGCCCGGGTACTGGGCGCCCTGGCCGGGCAGCAGGAAGGCGACGGGCGCGGCGCCCTGGCCGGCGCGGGCCCGGACGGACTCCCGGCGGCCGCCCCCGCGCAGCGCGGCGATCGCGCCGGCGGTGTCCCGGGCGACCACGACCCGGCGCTGGACCAGTCGGCGGCGGCCGGTGCGCAGGGTACGGGCGACGTCCGCGAGCGGGCGGTCCGGGTGGGCGGCGAGGTCCTCGGCGAGTCGCTCGGCGGCGGCGTCCAGGGCGGTGCCGGTGCGGGCGGACAGCGGCAGGGCCACCGGGACGGCGGTCGGCTCGGCGGCCTCCCGGGCGGCCGCCGCGGGGGCCTGCTCCAGGATCAGGTGGGCGTTGGTGCCGCCGATGCCGAAGGCGCTGACGGCGGCCCGGCGCGGACCCTCGGCGACCGGCCAGTCGGTGAGGTCGGCGGGGACGAAGAACGGGCTGTCGGCCAGGCCGAGTCCGGGGTTGACGGACTCGGCGTGCAGGCTGGCCGGGATCCGGCCGCTGCGGACGGCCAGGATGGTCTTGATCAGGCCGGTGATGCCCGCGGCGGTGTCCAGGTGGCCGAGGTTGGACTTGACCGAGCCGAGGCCGCACCAGCCGGTGGCCGAGCGCAGCTCGGCGTCCTGCTCGGCGCGGAAGGCGGCGGTGAGCGCCTCGACCTCGATCGGGTCGCCGATCGGGGTGCCGGTGCCGTGTGCCTCGACGTAGCCGATGGTGTCCGGGGCGACGCCCGCGACGGACAGCGCCTCGCGGATCACCGCGGTCTGCCCGGCCACCCCGGGGGCGGTGTAACCGGCCTTGTTGGCACCGTCGTTGTTGACGGCCGAGCCGAGGATGACGGCGTGCACCCGGTCGCCGTCGGCGAGCGCGTCGGCGAGGCGCTTGAGCACCACGACGCCCGCGCCGTTGCCGAAGACCGTGCCGGCGGCCTCGGCGCCGAAGGGCCGGCAGTGCCCGTCCGGGGACTCGATGCCGCCGGGCACCGGCAGGTAGCCGGAGCGGTTCGGCACGGTGACGGTGACGCCGCCGGCCAGGGCGAGGTCGCACTCCTCGGAGAGCAGGCTCTGCACCGCGAGGTGCACCGCCACCAGCGAGGTCGAGCAGGCGGTCTGCACGCTGACCGCCGGGCCGCGCAGGTTGAGCTTGTACGCGGCCCGGGCGGCCAGTTGGTCGGGCTGGTTGCCCTGGAAGAGCATCGGCACGCCGAGCGAGTCCCGCAGGTCGGTGCGCGGCAGCAGGTTGTGGATCAGGTAGGTGCTCAGCAGCGATCCGGCGTAGACCGCGACCGGCCCGCGCGCCCGGTCGGGGTCGCAGCCCGCGTCCTCCAGCGCCGCCCAGGCGCACTCCAGGAAGATCCGCTGCTGGGGGTCGATGACCGAGGCCTCCAGCGCGTTGTAGCCGAACAGCTGGGAGTCGAAGCCGGCGACGTCCGACAGCACGCCCTTGGCGGCCACGTACCCGGGCTTGCCCGACTGGTCGTCCGGCACCCCGTCGGCCCGCAGCTCCTCCGGACCGAAGCGGCTGATCGCCTCGGTGCCGGCGGCCAGCAGCTCCCACAGCGCGTCGACGGAATCGGCTCCGGGGAAGCGGCCCGCGAGGCCGACGACGGCGACCCGGCCGTCGGTCTCGGCCGGGTCGGGAAGGACCGGCTGTGCGTTCAAGGTGTTCTCCGTGGTGTGGTGGGCTCCGCGCGCGGCGGGGCGGGCAGGACCGGGGACGACCGGGTACGACCGGGGCTCAGACCGCCATCAGGTAGCGCTGGAAGCGGGGCATGAGGATCTCCAGGGCCCGGACCTCGACGGGCGTCAGCTCGGGGTGCCAGACGTCCCAGAGCAGGACGGCACGCTGCTGGGTGCCCTTGTTCCACGCCTCGTGGATGAAGCTGTCGTCGAAGAGGATCACCTTGCCCTCCTCCCAGCCGCGCTCGTCGTCGGCGACCTTGATGGCGCAGCCGGGCGGGACGATCAGCGGCAGGTGCGCGGTGAGCAGCAGGTTCACGCCGCCGGTGTGCGGGGTGATGTGCACGCCGGGGTTGAGGATGGTGAACATGCCGTCGCGCGGCCCGTGCGGGGTCGCGGACACGGCCGCGTGGGTCTCGGGGCAGCGCTCCCGGACCTCGTCGCGCCACTGCCCGTTGCGGTACAGCTGGTAGGTGTCCCAGCCCTGCCAGCCGAGCTCCTTGGTGTACAGGTCCTCGTACGGGGCGAAGCGGGCCTGCTCCTCGCGCAGCGCCAGGAACTCCGCCTTGATCGCCTGGTACGACTCCTCCACCCGTGCCACCCAGGGCAGTTCGGCGGTGTCGTGCCAGGGCAGGGCGCTGATCCCGGGGAAGAACAGCCGGGTCGGCTCCTGGTCCTCGTGCAGGTACTCGGGGACCTGCTCCCCGGTGAGGATGCGCAGGCACTCCTCGACCCGCTCCAGCCCCTCGGTGCCGAGGGCGCCGTGCAGTTCCGTCATCACGCTCTGGACGTCCATGGATTCAGTCCCTCCCTGTCGGTGTGTACCGGTCGGCGGCGTCCGCCCCCTCGGCCCGGTCCCGGGCCTCGCGGCGGGCCCTGGCCCGGGCGCGGACGGCGTTCTGCCGACGCTCGCCGCGCGGTTCGGCGGTGGCGGCCGGGGTCCGGCCGTCCGCGGTGCCGGTGCCGTCGGTGAGGCCGGCCGCGAACTCGGCGATGGTCGGCCGGCCGAAGACGTCGACCAGCCGGACCGGCCGGTCCAGCCGGCGGGCCAGCTCCAGCTGGAGCCGGGCGGCCAGCAGCGAGTCGCCGCCGGCTTCGAAGAAGTTGGTGTGCCGGCCCACCGGGCCGCCGCCCAGCAGCTGTTGCCAGGCGTCGGCGACGAGCTGTTCGACGCCGGCCAGCGGGGTGGCGTCGGCGGGCCGCGCGGCGGCCTCGGGGAGCGGCAGCCGGGCCCGGTCCCGCTTGTTGGTGCGGGTCCTGGGCAGCGCGGCCAGCAGCATCACGGTGTCCGGCACCACCGCGGCGGGCAGCCGTTCGGCCAGGTGCGCCCGCAGGTCGGCGCCGGTGACCCCGGGGGCGGCGACCGCGTAGCCCACCAGCCGTCGGGCCGAGCCCTCGCCGTGCGCGGCGGCGGCGGCCTCGCGCACCCCGGGGTGCAGCTCCAGCAGGGCCTCGATCTCCTCCAGCTCGATCCGGTTGCCGCGGATCTTCAGCTGGCTGCCGATCCGGCCGGTGAACGCCAGTTCGCCGTCCGGCAGTCGGCGGCCGAGGTCCCCGGTGCGGTACAGCCGGCCGCCGTCCTCCCAGGGGTCGGCGACGTAGGCCCGCTCGCTCTCCTCGGGCCGGCGGTGGTAGGAGCCGGCCAGCAGGTCGCTGCGCAGGTGGATCTCGCCGACCACCCCGACCGGGCAGAGCCGGCCGCGGTGGTCCAGGACGACGGCCTCGCGGCCCGGGATGGGCAGGCCGATCGGCACCCCGTTGGGGAACTCCTCGCCCGGGGCCAGCTCCCGGTGGGTCGCCAGCACGCACTCGGTGGGCCCGTACAGGTTGTGCAGCCGGGGCCGGTCGGGGCGGTGCGCCCAGGCGGCGGCCAGGGCCACCGGGAGCACCTCGCCGGCCATCAGCACGTGCTCCAGGTCGGGCAGCTGCGTGCCGGTGGCGTCCAGTGCCTCGGTGACCAGCTGGAAGAAGGCCGGGACGGTCTGGATCTGGGTGATCCGCTCGGCCCGCAGCCACTCGGCCACCGCCAGCGGGTCGCGGCGCAGCCCGTCCGGCGGCAGGCAGAGCACCGCCCCCGAGCAGAGCGCGGCGAACACCTCGGTGTACGCGGCGTCGTACGTGAACGGCGCCCACTGGGCGATCCGGCTGTCCGGGCGGATGCCGAAGCGCTCGCGCTGCCAGTCGGCGAACTGGGCGAGCGCCGCGTGCGGCAGGGCGATGCCCTTGGGGGTGCCGGTGGAACCGGAGGTGTAGACCAGGCAGAGCGGGTCGCCGGGGTCCGCGGGGGAGGCGGCCGGGGCGGGGCCGGCGGGGGTCGCGGCGTCCGGCGGGCACGGGTCGAGGGTCTCGACCGGGACGCCGGCGAAGCCCCCGTCCTCCGCGCGCAGCCCGGGGTGGCGGGCCAGGGCCGCCTCGGCGGCCAGCAGGCAGACCGGTTCGGCGTCGGCCAGCAGGGTCGTCAGCCGGGCGTCCGGGTCGGCCGGGTCGAGCACCGCGAAGGCGGCGCCGGTCTTGGCGACGCCGAGGATCGCGGCGGTCTGCACCGGGCCGGCGGGCAGCAGCACCGAGACGAACCGGCCGGGTCCGGCGCCGTGCGCCAGCAGCCGGGTCGCGACGGCGTCGCTCCAGGCGTCCAGCTGCCGGTAGTCCACCGTCAGGCCGTAGGCGCGGATCGCGGGCGCGTCCGGGTGGGCGGCCGCCCGGGCCCGGAACAGCTCGGTCACCGACCGGGCGTGCCCGGCGCGCACCCGGCCGGCCGGGCGGGCCGGTACGGGGGAGGGCAGGGCCGGGTCGGCGAGCTCGACCGCGTCCAGCGGGGCGTCGGGCGCGGCCAGCGCGGCTCGCAGTAGGGCGTCGAGGTGCCGGGCGAACCGGGCGGCGAAGTCCGGGCCGAAGCGGTCCGCGGCGTACTCCAGGCCGCCGTCGATCCGGTCGGGGTGCTCGTCCAGGGCCAGCGTGAGGTCGTACTTGGCGGTGCCGGTGGGCAGTTGCCGCAGCACGCCGGTGGCCTCGCCCAGCCGGAGTCCGGCCGGCGGCGCGTCCTGGAACACCAGCGAGGCCTGCGCCAGGGTGGGCCGGCCCGGTTCGCGGGGCAGGCCGAGGCCGGCCACCAGCCGGTCGAAGGCGACCAGCGGACGGCCCAGGTCGGCCGCCAGCGCCCGCCCGGTGCGGGCTACCAGTTCGGCGAAGGACGGTACGCCGGACAGGTCCACCCGCACCGGCAGGGTGTTCACCAGGGAGCCGACCAGCGGCTCCAGTTCGGGCCGGTCCCGGTTGGCCACCGGGACGCCGACGACCACGTCGTCGCTGCCCGCGTAGCGGCCCAGCAGGGCCGCGTACACCGAGAGCAGCACGGTGAACGGCGTGGTGCGCAGGCGCGCCGCGCCCTCGCGCAGTGCGGCCGTCAGCTCCGGTGCCAGCGCGACCGGCAGGGTCTCGCCGGAGCCGACCGGCCGGGTCAGGGCGGGTACGTCGGTGGGCAGGTCCAGCACCCCGGGGTGCCCGTCGAGCCGCTCCAGCCAGTAGTCCAGCTGCGCCTGACGGTCCGTCACGGCCTGCGCGGCGGCGAGGCCGGCCGCGTGGTCGGCGAAGCCCGGCTCCAGCGCGGCCGGCGGCTCGGCCAGGCCGAGGCGCGCGGCGTAGAGCGCGGCCAGCTCGCGCACGGCCACCCCGATGGACCAGCCGTCCACGGCGAGGTGGTGCGCGGTGCACAGCAGCACCGAGCGCTCGGGGCCGATGCGGACCAGGGTGAGCCGCAGCAGCGGCCCGGCGGCCAGGTCGAAGGGCCGGACCGCCTCGGCGCGGGCGAGCGCGGGCACCTCCCCGGGCGTCGCGTCCAGCACCGCGAGGGCCGGTACGGCGGTCGGCGCGAGCAGCAGGACCGGGCCCTCCTCCCGCAGTTCGCAGCGGGCGGCCAGCACCGGGTGGCGCGCCACCAGGTCGGCGAAGGCGCCCTGCAGGGCGTCCCGGTCCACCGGGCCGGTCAGCTCCAGCGCGGCCGGCAGGTGGTAGGCGGGCGAGTCCGGGTCGAGCCGGTGCAGCAGCCACAGCTGGCGCTGCTGGTCGGTCATCGGGACGGTGTCGGGCGCGGACCCGGCGGTGCGGGCGGCCGGGCCGGGCGTGGCCGGCCGGGTGCGGGCCAGCGCGGCCGGCGTGGGGTCGGTGTAGAACTCGGCGAGCGAGGGCGCGCCGCCGAACCGGGCCCGGACCCGGCCGAGCAGCCGGGTGGCGGCGATGGAGTTGCCGCCCGCGGCGAAGAAGTCGTCGGTGGTGCCGACCCGTTCGGCGGGCAGGCCCAGCACCTCGGCCCAGAGCGCGACGGCGGCCCGCTCGGCCTCGCTGACCGGCTCGGTCCGCCGCGCGGCGGCGAACTCGCCGACCCGGCGCAGCAGTTCGGGCCGGTCGACCTTGCCGCTGGTGTTCAGCGGCAGTGCGGGCAGCACGGCGATCGTGCCGGGCACGGCGGCCGCGGGCAGCCGCTCGCGCAGGTGACGGCGCAGCGACTCGGGCAGGGCGTCGTCCCCGGGCAGCGCGTCGTCCTCGGGCAGGGCGTCGTCCTCGGCGCGGGCGGTGACGAAGGCGACCAGCCGGGGGCCGGCCGGCTGCTGCCGGTCCACCACCACGGCCGCCTGCCGGACCGCGGGGTGGGCGCCCAGCAGGGCCTCCACCTCGCCGACCTCGATCCGGTGACCGAGGATCTTGACCTGCTGGTCGGCCCGGCCGAGTACCAGGATCCGGCCGTCCGGGAGGTGCCGGGCCAGGTCGCCGGTGCGGTAGACGGTGCCGCCGGCCGGGTCGACCGGGTCGGGCACGAAGGCGGCGGCGGTGAGCTCGGGGCGGTTGCGGTACCCGGCGCTCACGCCGGCCCCGCCGATCACCAGTTCGCCGACGGCGCCGCGCGGCACCGGCCGCAGCCGCCGGTCGAGGACGTAGCAGACCGTGTCGGCGACCGGGCGGCCGACCGTGACGGGCTCGCCGGAGCGCACCCGTCCGACGGTGGACCAGATGGTGGTCTCAGTGGGCCCGTACAGGTTCCACAGCTCCGCGCAGCGGGTCAGCAGCCGTTCGGCGAGGTCGCCGTCCAGGGCCTCGCCGCCGCACAGCGCCCGCAGTTCGGGCCGGCCCGGCCAGCCGCCGTCCAGCAGTCCGCGCCAGAGCGAGGGGGTGGCCTGCATCGCGGTGGCGCCGCTGCTCTCCAACAGGGCGCCGAGCGCCTCGGCGTCCCGGACGCTCGCGCGCGGGGCGACCACGACCCGGCCACCGGCCAGCAGCGGGGCGAACAGCTCCAGGACCGAGATGTCGAAGGTGATCGAGGTGACGGCGAGCAGGGTGTCCTCGGGGCCGAGGCCCGGCTCGGCGGAGACCACGCTGTGCAGCAGGTTGGCCACGCAGCCGTGCGGCACCGCGACGCCCTTGGGCAGCCCGGTGGAGCCCGAGGTGTACATCAGGTACGCGAGGTCCTCGGGCGCGGGGCCGGGCGTCGGGGCGGTGGTCGGCTCCGCACCCTCGGCCAGCAGCGCGGCCGGGTCGGCGGCGGGCAGGCCCGGGAGGCCGTCGCCGACCAGCAGCCGGGCGCCGCTGTCGGTGAGCACGTGCTCGGCACGCGCGGCGGGCATGGCCTCGTCGAGGGGGACGAGGACGGCGCCGGCCCGCCAGATGCCGACGATCAGCGGCACCAGTGCGGCGGCACGGTCCACCCGCAGGGCCACCCGGTCGCCGGGCAGCACGCCGTGCCGGGTGGTCAGCCGGTGGGCGACCCGGTCGGCGGCCGCGTCGGCGCCGGCCCGGGTGTAGGCGGTGCCGGGGGACTCGACGGCCGGTGCGGCGCCGTCCCGCCGGGCGAGCCCGGCCAGCGCCTCGGGGACGGTGGCCCAGCCGCGTGCGCCGTCGGGCGCCCGGTTGAAGTCGGTCAGGACCTGGTGGCGGCGGTGCTCGGAGAGCACCGGCAGCTCGGTCAGCGGCCGGTCCGGGTCGTCCACGGCGGCTTCCAGCAGGCACAGCAGCGAGTCCGCGAAGTCGGCGGCCGTCTCGGGGGCGAGCAGCGCGGTGCGGTACTCCAGGGTGGCGTCCAGCGCGCCCGAGGGGCGTGGCCGGAGGAAGAAGGTCAGGTCGTACTTGGCGGTGCCGCTGTGCGAGGGCGCGGGGGTGGTCCGGACGCCGGGCAGCTCCAGGGTGGTGGTGGGGCCGCTGTGGAAGGAGTACATCAGCTGGAACAGCGGGGTCCGCCCGCCGGCGGCGCGGCCGAGGCGCTCCACCACCAGGTCGAACGGGGTGTCCCGGTGCCGGAGGTCGGCCTTCAGCTGCCGGCGGGTGCGGGCCAGGGCCTGCCGGAAGCCGGGCTCGCCGCCGAGGTCGCCGCGGTGGGCCACGATGTTGAGCAGCGGGCCGACCACGCCGGCCAGGGCGGTCCGGTTGCGGGTCGCCACCGGCATGCCGACCACCAGGTCGTGCTGGCCGGTCCAGCGGGCGGCGGTGGCGCAGAAGGCGGTGAGCAGCACCGTGGACAGGCTGGCGAGTTCGGCCCGGCCGAAGGCGCTGAGCCGGGCCGCCAGTTCGGCGGGGACGGTGAAGTGGTGCAGCGCCCCGGCGACCGGGTCGCCGCCCCGGCCGGGGTCGGCGGGCAGGTCGGCGGTGGGCAGTTCCCCGGCGAGCCGGGACGTCCAGTGGTCGAGCCCGCCGCCGTCGCCCGCCCCGGCGCGCTGCCAGGCGGCGTAGTCGCCGAAGTCGGGGCCGCCGGCCGGGGCCTCGGCGGTGCCGGGAGCGGTGGCGTAGCGGGCGGCGAGGGACTCCAGGAAGACGCCGAAGCCCCAGGCGTCGACCACGATGTGATGGGCGGTGAACAGCAGCAGCGAGCGGTCCTCGCCCAGCCGGAACAGGTGGGTCCGCATGAGCGGGGGCCGGTCGAGGTCGAAGGGCACGGCCACGGCGCGGGCGACCAGCTCGGCGAGCCGCTGCGCGCGGTCGGGCTCGGGCACGTCGGCCAGGTCGACGGTCTCGACGGTGGGCCGGACCTGCTCGGCGAACAGCTGCCAGGGCTCGCCGGCGGCGTCGGCCACGACGGAGCAGCGCATCATCTCGTGCCGCCGGGCGGTCTCGGCGAGCGCCCGCTCCAGGGCGGCCGGGTCCACCGGGCCGCTGACGTGGAAGGCGGCGCTCTCGTTGTGCAGGGCGGTGCCGGGCAGGACCTGCTCGGCCCGCCAGATGGAGCGCTGGGCGTAGGAGAGCGGGGCGCGGCCGCGGTCGGCGCGCAGCGGCAGGGAGGTGTCTCGGCTCATCGGGGCTCACCGTCCGCGGCGGCCCCGGCGCGGCCGGCGGCGACGGCCGCGGCCAGCCCGGCGACGGTCGGGGCGCCGACGTACACCCGCAGCGGCACCTCGACGCCGAAGCGGGTGCGCAGCCCGTCCAGCAGCCGGGCGATGCCCAGCGAGTCCCCGCCGAGCAGGGCGAAGTCGTCGTGCCGGCCGACGGCGGGCACGTGCAGCAGTTCGCGCCAGAGCTCGGCGATCCCGGCCTCCAGGCCCTCCAGCGGCTGTTCGCCGGTGTGGCCGGCCCGGGCGGCGGCGGGGCTGGGCAGCGCCCGCCGGTCGGCCTTGCCGCTGAGGGTGCGCGGGATGGCGGCGAGCCGCAGGTAGAGGGCGGGCCGGGCGGCGGCGGGCAGGGTCTCGGCGGCGTAGTCGCGCAGTTCCTCGTCGGTGACGTCCGGGGCGACCAGGTAGGCGCACAGCACGGGCTCGCCGTCGGTCTCCTCGACGAGCGCGGCGCAGACGTCGGCGACGCCGGCGTGGCGGCGCAGCCCGTCCTCGATCTCGCCGAGTTCGACCCGGGCGCCGTGCACCTTGACCTGCTGGTCGCGGCGGCCGAGGACCTCCAGGGCGCCGTCGGCGCGCAGCCGGCCGAGGTCGCCGGTGCGGTAGCGGTCCGGCCCGGCGAAGCCGCCGGGGGTGTCGCCCAGGTAGCCGCGCAGCGGGAACGGGGTGCGGATCTCGATCTCGCCGATCGCCTCCGTGACGGGGCGTCCGGCGACCAGCACGCTGACCTCGACGCCGGGCATCGGGCGGCCGGCCGGGACGGTCTCGGCCTCGGCGTCCTCGGCGGTGAGCCGGCGGAAGACCTTGGTCATGGTGGTCTCGGACGGGCCGTAGAGGTTGACCAGCTCCTTGTCGGCCCCGAACAGGCCGCGCCACCAGGCGATGTCGGCGGGGCGGACCGGCTCGCCGGCCAGCAGGGCGGCGCGCAGCCGGGGCAGCGAGCCGGTGTCGAGCCCGGCGGCGCGCAGGGTGCGGAACACGGTGGGGACGCAGTGCAGCAGGTCGATCCGCTGCTCGGTCAGCCAGTGGCCGAGGGCCGCGCCGACCGGGATCGGGCCGGGCGCCGGGACGACGGCGGTGCCGCCGGCGCAGAGCGGGACGAGGGCGTCGCGCAGGAAGGCGTCGAAGCCGGGGGAGGTGAGCATGGAGACCCGGGTGCCGGGCGCGACACCGAACTCGGCGATCTCCCAGTCCAGGAAGTGGGCGACGGCCTCGAAGCTGCCCCGGATGCCCTTGGGGCGGCCGGTGGTGCCCGAGGTGAAGTACACGTACCCGGCGTCGGGGCCGCCGAGGCCGCGCCAGTGGTCGGCCGTCCACGGCAGGCCGGTGACGGACTCGGCCTCCAGCAGGGGCGGTTCGTCCGCTCCGGCGGCGGCCAGGCCGGCGCGGCCGGCGGCGTCGGCGAGCACGGTGCCCGGCCGCAGGTCCGCCAGCAGGGCGGTCCAGCGCGCGGCGGGCTGGCGGGTGTCGACCGGGGCGAACGCGCGGCCGGTGGCGGCGCAGGCGAGGACCGCGGCGACCACCGGGACGGGGTCGGCGCAGGCCACCAGGACGGGGCCGGTGCCCTCGGCGAGCCGGGCCCGCAGACCGGTGGCCAGCTCGGCCAGGTCGCGGTGGCTCCAGTCCCGGCCGGCGGTGGCGAGGGCGGGTTCGGCGGCTCGGCGCTCGACCTGGTCGGCCCAGCGGTCGAGGATGCTCGTGTGGCTCACAACTCTCCGTTCATGATCCGGCGGGCCACGACCGTCAGCGGGTCGAGGGAGGGCAGTTCCCCGCCCAGGCCGGCGTCCTCGATCGCCCTGGTGACCAGGTGCAGTTCGGTGCAGGCGGCGACGAAGGCCCGCACGCCGTAGCGGGGCAGGGTCTCGCGCAGGAAGTCGATGGTGCGGGCGGGGTCCTCGCCGCGCTTGAGGCGGTGGATCTGCTCGTGCAGCGCGTCCTGGTCCGCCGGGCGCAGCGCGACCAGCCGTTCGGCGGCGCGGGCGCCGGCCGGGCCGGAGGTGAGCAGGCCGGCCCGGGCGGTGCCGGAGGAACAGAGCAGCAGGTGCGGTTCGGTGGCCGCCGCCAGTTCCTCGTGCACCACGTCGACCAGGGAGACGCAGCGCGCCGCGAGGTCGGCGGGCAGGTCGCCGAGCACGTGGTGGGCGGTGATGCAGGCGATCACCGTGCGCTCCGCGCCGGCCGCCTGCAGGCCGCGCAGTGAGGTCTCCACGGCGCGCCGCAGCACGTCGAGTTCGCCGCTGCCGATGGCCTCGGTGCGGTCCACCACGGCGGGGTCGGACCACAGCAGCAGCCGGGGGGTGTCCTGTTCGGGGTGGAGCCGGCAGGCCCGGTAGACGGTGCGCAGCAGTTCGGTGGAGGCCAGCGGCCCCATGCCGCCCAGCACCCCGATCAGCGGGTGGTCCGGGCGGGCGCCCGGGGCGGCGGACGGTGCGGCGGCGGTGAGGGTCATCCCAGGCACGGCAGGTCGAACTCCTCGACGAAGAGGGCGAAGGTCGCGACGAGCATCAGGTAGTCGGTGTCCAGGTGGGCGTGCACCTGGTGGCCGTCGGTGCGCTGGCGCGCGGTCAGGGCGGCGACGGTGTCCGGGTCGAAGTAGCCCTGGCGGCGGACGGTCGCGGGGGAGATCAGCTCCTCGAACCAGTCGGCGCCGGTACTGAGCAGGTGGCTGCTGGTCTGGCCGCGGAAGCCGTACTTCTGCCGGCCGAGCACCTCGACGGGAACGAGCCCCTCGGCGGCCCGGCGCAGGACGGCCTTCTCCCGGCCGTGGGCGAGCATCAGCTCCGGCGGCACCGTGGTGGCGTGGTCGACCACGGCGTTCGCGAGGAAGGGGAAGCGCAGTTCGACGCCGTTGGCCAGGGCCATCCGGTCGCCGTGGTCGCCGAGCAGGTGGTCGGCGAGCCGCAGCCGGTAGTCGAGGTAGGAGCGCTGGTGCAGCGGGTGGCGCCCGGCCAGCCGGTCGGGGTCGACCAGGCGCTGGCTGGTGACGGAGAACTCGTCCAGCGCGTGGGCCAGGTCCTCGGCGTACAGTTCGCGGCGGAACTCCTGGGCGGGCAGCTGGTCCTGTTCGTAGGCGAGGTCGACGCCCCACATCCGGTGCCGGAACTCCCGCTCCAGGGAGGCGTCCAGGCCGGTGAGCCGGCTGCCGCCGAGGCCGGTGGCGTCGAAGCGGTAGCCGGGGTAGCCGCCGAACAGCTCGTCGGCGCCCTCGCCGCTGAGCGCGCCGACCGTCCCGGCGGCGCGCACGGCCTCGGACAGCGCGAGCGAGCAGACGTTGTACGACTCGCGGACGGGGGCCTCGGCGTGCCGCACCATGGCGGCGATCCGCTCGGCGACCTGGTGCTCGCCGACCGGCACCTCGTGGTGGTCGGTGCCGAGCTTGCCGGCGACCAGCCGCTGGTGCGGGCCCTCGTCGAAGTCCCGGCCGGGGAAGGTGACCGAGAAGCTGGGCCAGGCGTGGCCGGGTCGGGCCCGGGACATCAGGGCGCCGATCAGGCTGGAGTCGAGGCCGCCGCTGAGGTACATGCCGATCGGCACGTCGGCGAGCAGCCGGCTGCGCACCGCGGAGTCGAGCAGTGCGACGGTGCTGTCGGCGTACCGGTCCAGCTCCCGGTCGAGGTCCGCGGGGCCGACCGGGGCGAGGTCGGTGGCGAGCGGGAAGTCGAGGTCCCAGTACTGCTCGGTGCGCACCCCGGCGTGGTCGGCGATCAGCCGCTCCCCGGGGCGCAGCGCGCTGATGCCCTCGAACATGGTGCGCGGGCTGACCAGCCCGGGCAGGGTCAGCACCTGGTCGAGGCCGCGCAGGTCGACCCGGGCGCGGACGGCGGGGTGGCGCAGGATCGCCTTGACCTCGGAGGCGAAGATCAGCAGGCCGTCGGTGACGGTGTAGAAGAGCGGGACGATCCCGGCGCGGTCCCGGGCGAGCAGCAGCCGCCGCTCGGCGGCGTCGTGCAGGGCGAAGCCGAACTGGCCGTCCAGGTGGGCGGTCAGCTCCTTGCCGTACTCCCGGTAGAGGTGGACCAGCACCTCGGTGTCGTTCTCGGTGCGGAAGCGGTGGCCGCGGCGGCCCAGCGCGGTGCGCAGCTCGCGGTGGTTGTAGATCTCGCCGTTGCAGACCGAGACGAGCGTGCCGTCCTCGGTGCGGTGCGGCTGGTTGCCGTGGGCGAGGTCGTTCAGGGCGAGCCGGCGGAAGCCGAGGCCGATGCCGTCCGCGAGGTGGTGGCCGTCGTCGTCGGGCCCGCGGTGCACCAGACCGGCCGTCATCGCGGCGACCGCCTCGGCGTCGACCGGGCGACCGCCGCCCAGGACGAATACGCCGGTTATTCCGCACATTGCGTCCGCCCTCTCCGGTGGATGTTCACGCGTGCCGTTGGAAATACTTCGGAAATATCCGCAAGAAGCCCGGACGGATAGCACCGTAACAGAGTCGGATGGCCCGGGAAAGGGTGGGATTTCCTCAAGGAATTGGCCGTTTTCGGGCACGGCAAAGCCCCGCCGCGGCCCGGCCGAGAATATCCGGGAAATGGCGAATGATGGGCTGGACCCAGCTGAAAATCAGCGCATAAAGTCTTCCCGGGAGCCTGGTCGACAGGCTTCTCTCATTGACCGGGAACGAAAGCGAATAATTGATGACCGGATGGCCCGCCGTATTGCCCGACGAGGTGACCCGATGGACGCCGTGGCACCGTGACGCCGAACCGGACGGGGGGTCCGGGCCCGTACGCGTCTACTGCCTGCCGCACGCCGGCGGCTCCGCCAGCGCCTACCTGCCCTGGGCCCGGGACACCGGCCAACCGGACCTGACGATCGTTCCGGTGGAGATCCCCGGCCGGGGCACCCGGCTCGCCGAGCCGCCGATGACCGCCATGGACGAGGTCGTCGACGGCCTGCTCGCCGTCCTGGCGAGCCGCCCGGCCGACGAGCCGTTCATCCTCCTCGGCCACAGCATGGGCTCGCGGATCGGCTACGAGACGACCCGCCGGCTCGCCGCCGAGGGGCGGCCGCTGCCGCTGTCCCTGGTGGTCTCCGGCGGCCGGGCGCCCGGCACGCCGGACGTGGCCCGGCTGCACGACCTCACCGATGACGACCTCCTGGAGCGCCTCGTCGACCTCGGCGGCACCCCCGCCGAGGTCCTGGAGTTCGAGGACCTGATGCGGATGGTCCTGCCGGTGCTGCGGGCGGACGTCACGCTGCTGGCCGAGTACAACGAGCGGATCCGGCCCACCGTGCTGCCCTGCCCGGTGCTGGCGCTCGGCGGCTCGGACGACCTGATGGCCGGCCCGGAGTGGATCACCGGCTGGCGCTGCACCACGGCGGCGCGCTTCCGCCACCGCATCCTGCCGGGCGACCACTTCTTCCTGCACCGGCAGCGGGGCGAGGTGCTCGCCGAACTCGCGGCCGAGGCCCGGGCGGGCCTGGAGGCCCCGAGCGCCTGACCCCGGCTGTCCGGCCCCGTGGTGCGGGGCCGGACAGCGGGCGACGGTCCGTCCGCGGCGCGCCGGACGGACCGTCATCGCCGGCCCTGGTCGGCCCGGCGGAGGGCGGCGGCGACGACCCGGGCGATCTCGTCGATCGGTCCGGCTTTGGTGAGGTCCAGGTGCCGGGCGGCGACCGGGTGCTCCACCACCGGCCCGGTGGTGTGGGCCGACCACGTGGCCACCGTCCCGTCCGACCGGTGGTCGGCCGTCGCGGTGAAGGCGAGCAGCGGGGCGTCGAGCACCCCCGGTGCCCAGCCGGTCATCAACTGGGCGTGGTAGCGGCAGGAGTCGAGGAGCACCGCCAGCTGGTCCTCGTCGCGCGGCGCGGTCTCGCGGAGCGCGACGGCCAGCCGGTCGAGCAGCTCCGACGGCTTCGGCCGCCACCGGCCCGACCGGACGGCGGCCACTTCGGCGTCGGACGCGCCGATCGCCGTCAGCAGCTCGGCCACCACGACGGAGTCGGTGACCTCGCCGGATTCCGCCGTCGCCGGATGGCTGTCCAGCAGCGCGACCAGGTCGACCTCCTCGCCCGCCTCGCGCAGCAGGACGCCGATCTGGTGGGCGACCAGCCCTCCGAAGGACCAGCCGAGCAGACGGTAGGGGCCGTGCGGCTGGACGGCCCGGATCCGGGCCAGGTACTCCCGCGCCAGCCCGTCCAGGGTCGCGGGCCGCTGCCCGCCGCCGACCGGGCCGATGCCCTGGAAGGCGTGCACCGGCTGGGCCGGGTCGAGGCCGCGCAGCAGACCGAGGAAGCCCAGGCCGTGGCCGGTCACCGGGTGGACGCAGAACAGCGGCGCCCGGGTGCCGGCGCTGCGCAGCGCCAGCAGAGGCTCGAAGGCCGCGTCGGCGGCCTCCGGCCGACGCTCCGCCAGCCACTGTGCGAGCCGGGCCGGGGTCGGTGCCTCGAACATCGCCCGCACGGGCAGCTCCACACCGAGCTCCGTCTGGATCCGCTCGACCAGCCGGATCAGCAGCAGCGAGTGGCCGCCGCGCAGGAAGAAGTCGTCGTCCGGCCCGACCTCGGTCACGCCGAGCTCCTCGGCGAAGAGCGCGACCAGTGCGCGCTCGGCCGGTGTCCGCGGTTCCCGGGCCCGGCTCTCCTCGACCTCGCCGAGCTCGATCCGTCCGCCGCGCGCCCTCACCTGACCGTCGGCCCGGCCGAGGTACTCCACCGCGCCGTCACGGCGGCGGCGGGCCAGGTCGCCGGTGCGGTACATCCGGGTGCCCGGCGCTCCGTGCGGGTCGGCGACGAAGCGCTCGGCGGTGAGCGCCGGGCGGCCGAGGTAGCCGTACGCGAGCTGCTCGCCGGACACGTAGAGCTCACCGGGCACGCCCGCCGGGACGGGGTTCAGGGCAGCGTCCAGGACGTGGGCGCCGGTGTTCCGGACCGGCCGCCCGATCGGCACCGGGCGGGGCTGCTCGTCGGCCGGCCCGCACTCCCAGGCCGTCACCTCGACGGCCGCCTCGGCGGGGCCGTACAGGTGGTCCAGCCGGACGCCCGGGAGCACCTGCCGGAACCGGCGTACGGTGGCCGCCGACAGCGCCTCGCCGCCGGCCACCACCAGGCGCAGCCCGGTGCAGTCGGCGGCCGCCGGGTCCTGCAGGAAGGCGTCCAGCACGGACGGCACGAACCGGGCGACGGTCACGTTCTGGCGTCGGATCAGCTCCGCCAGGCAGGCCGGGTCGCGGTGGCCGTCGGGCTCGGCCAGCACCAGGGTGGCGCCGGTCATCAGCGGCCAGCAGAGTTCCGGGACCGGGATGTCGTAGCCGACCGAGGTCTCCTGCAGCACCGCGTCGCCGGATGCCAGCCGGTACTCCTCCTGGCCCCACTCCAGCCGGTTGACGACGGCCCGGTGCGGGACGAGCACGCCCTCGGGGTGTCCGGTCGAGCCGGAGGTGTAGATGACGTACGCCGGGTCCTCGGGACCGGGGGCGGTCAGGGTGGCGCCCTCGGGCGCCGGCAGGTCCTCCGGCGACAGGCACGGCACGCCCTCGGCGGGGCTCAGGGCCGCGAACTGCTCCGGGGCGGCGACCACGGCGGCCGGCCGGGCGTCCGCCAGCACGAGGGCGAGCCGGTCGGCCGGGGCGCCGGGGTCGAGCGGCAGGTAGGCGCCGCCGGCCCGGTGGACGGCGCACAGCGTCACCACCAGCTCCACCGAGCGGGGCACGGCCACCGCGACCCGGCTGCCCGGGCGGACGCCCGCGGCGGCGAGCCGCAGGGCCATCGCCTCGATCCGGCGGTCCAGTTCGGCGGGGCCGAGCGTCCGGCCCGCGAAGACCAGCGCCGGGGTGCCGGACGGCGCGGCGAGCCCCTCCCGCACGAGTGCGGCCAGCGTGGTCGGCGCCAGGTCCCTGCGCTCGCCGAGGGACTCCGCCAGCAGCCGGGCCCGCTCGCCCTCCGAGGCCAGCGGGAGCCGTCCGATCGGCTGCTCGGGGTCGGCCGCCACCGCGCCGAGCAGCCGGACCAGGTGGCCGGCGATCGCCTCGACGGTGGCCCGGTCGAACAGGTCGGTGCGGTACTCGATGGCGCCGATCAGCTCGTCGTGCGGTTCGGCCGGTGTGCTCAGGGTGAGGGTGAGGTCGAACTTGGCCGGTGCCGGGCCGGCGGTGAGCAACTCGGTCTCCAGGCCGGGGATGTCCACGGCGGGACCGCTCTGGTCCATCACCAGGGCGACCTGGAAGAGCGGGTGGCGGCCGGGGGAACGCTCCGGGTTGACCAGTTCGACGATCCGCTCGAACGGCAGGTCCTGGTGGGCGTAGGCGGCCAGGTCGGCGTCCCGGACGCGGAGCAGCAGCTCACGGAAGCCCGGGTCGCCGCCGGTGTCGGTGCGCAGCACCAGGGTGTTGACGAAGAAGCCGACCAGGTCGTCCAGGGCCTCGTCGGTGCGGCCGGCGATCGGGGTGCCGACGGGGATGTCGGTGCCGGCGCCGAGGCGGGTGAGCAGCGCCGCCAGACCGGCCTGGACGGCCATGAAGAGGCTGGCGCCGTGTTCCCGGGCGAGGTCCGCCAGGGCCCGGTGGTCCGGGCCGGCCAGCCGCAGCGGGACGCGGCCGGCCGGCGCGCCGGTCTCGGCGGTGCGGCGCCGGTCCACCGGCAGCGCGATCTCCTCGGGCAGGGCGTCCAGGGCCCTGCTCCAGTACTGCCACTGAAGGGCGGCCGGGCTGCCCGGGTCCTGGTCGTCCCCGAGCAGCTCGCGCTGCCACCGGGTGTAGTCGGCGTACTGGACGGGCAGGTCGGTCCACTCGGGTGCGCGGCCGGCCGCCCGGGCCCGGTAGGCGGTGCCCAGGTCGCGGGCGAGCGGGCCCAGCGACCAGCCGTCGCAAGCGATGTGGTGGACCGTCAGCAGCAGGACGTGCCGGTCGGGCGCGAGAGCGAGCAGGTCGGCGCGCAGCGGCGGCTCGGCGGCGAGGCCGAAGGGCCGGGCGGCGGCGGTGCGCAGGGCCTCGGCCAGGCCGTCCCCGGTCACCGGCGCGGAGCCGGCCGCGGTGGCGTCGGCCGGGTCGGGGCGGCGCAGCAGCGGGGGGAGCCGGTCCGGGTCGAGGACCAGCTGCCGGGGGCCGTCCGCGTCGGCGGGGAAGACGGTGCGCAGCGCCTCGTGGCGGACGGCGCAGTCGTGCAGCGCGGCGGCGAGCGCGTCGGCGTCCAGGGCGCCGGTGAGGCGCAGGGCGAGCGGGATGTGGTACGCGTCGCTCAGCGGGTCCAGCTGCTGGAGGAACCAGAGCCGGCGCTGGGCGTGCGAGAGCGGGATCCGCTCGGGGCGGGCGGCGGCGGTCAGCACCGGGCGACATCGGCCGGTCTCCACCAGGCGGGCCAGTCCCGCGGCGGTGGGGCTCTCGAAGACCGCCCGGATGGGCAGTTCGGCGCCCAGCGCGGTGCGCACCCGGCTGACCAGCCGGGTGGCGAGCAGGGAGTGGCCGCCGAGCGCGAAGAAGTCGTCGTCGGGGCCGACCTCGGCGACGCCGAGCACCTCGGCGAGCAGCACGCAGAGCGCGGCCTCCCGGGCGTCCCGGGGGGCTCGGGACGGGCCGGTGGCGGCCCGCAGCCCGGGCTCGGGCAGCGCTGAACCGTCCAGCTTGCCGCTGGAGTTGAGCGGCAGCCGGTCGAGCACGGCGTACGCCGCCGGGATCATGTAGTCGGGCAGCCGGCCGGCCAGCAGCTCGCGCACCTCGGCGAGGTCGGGGGCGCTGCCGTCCTCGGTCACCAGGTAGGCGGCCAGGTAGCGCTCCTCGGCGCTGTCGCCGCGGGCCAGGACGGCGGCCTGCAGGACGGCGGGGTGGCGCAGCAGCACCGCCTCGACCTCGCCGGGCTCGATCCGGAAGCCGCGGATCTTGACCTGCCCGTCGGCCCGGCCGAGGTACTCCACCTGGCCGTCGCGGCGCATCCGGGCGAGGTCGCCGGTGCGGTACATCCGGGCACCGGGCGGCCCGTACGGGTCCGCGACGAAGCGCTCGGCGGTGAGGCCGGGGCGGCGCAGGTAGCCGCGGGCCAGGTGCGGCCCGGACAGGTACAGCTCGCCGGGCACGCCGAGCGGGACGGGGCGGAGCTGCTCGTCCAGCACCTGGGCCCGGGTGTTGTCGAGCGGGCGGCCGATGACCGGGGTGTCGCTGTCCGTCAGGTTGCAGGCCAGCGCGTCGACGGTGCACTCGGTCGGGCCGTAGTAGTTGAACACCTCGACGTCCGGCAGGGCGGAAAGCTCGGTCCACAGGGCCGGGCCCACCGCCTCGCCGCCGAGCATCAGCACGGTCGGGCGGTGCTGCTCGGCGGCGAACAGGCCGGCCGCGGTGAGCGCCGGGACGTACGTCGGGGTGAGGTCGAGGAAGTCCAGGCGCTCGCGGCGGACGTAGTCGACCAGGGCCCGCGGGTCGAGCCGGACCTCGTCGCTCAGCAGGTGCAGCGGGTGGCCCTCCAGCAGCCAGAACAGCGGCTCCCAGGCCGTGTCGAAGGTGATCGAGGCGACCAGGCCGAGCTGGAGGCGCCGGCCCCCGGGGCCGCCGGACGGCCGGACCATCCGGGTGCGGTGGTGCTGCATCAGGCTGCTGAGGCCGCCGTGCGGGATCACCACGCCCTTGGGGACGCCGGTCGACCCGGAGGTGTGGATGACGTAGGCGGGGTCGAGCGGGCCGGTGGGACCGGTCCGGTCGGCGTCGGTCAGGTCGCCGCCGGGGTGGGCGGCGACGGCGGACCGGACCGCGGGCTCGTCCAGGACCAGCACGGGTGCGGTGTCCGGCAGCCGGGCGGCGTCCGCGGCGGTGGCGAGCACGCAGACCGGGGCGGCGTCGGCGATGATCCCGGCGAGCCGCTCGCGCGGCGCGGCGGGGCTGACCGGGATGTAGGCGGCACCGGACTTGAGCACGGCGAGCAGCGCGATCAGCAGGTCGGTGGTGCGCGGCAGCGCCAGCACGACGTACCGCTCGGGACCGGCCCCGCGCCGGACGAGCTCCCGGGCGAGCCGGTTGGCCCGCTCGTTGACCTCGGCGAAGGTGAGCCGGCCGTCCTCGGCGACGAGGGCGGTGACCTCGCCGTCCAGGGCGGCGCGCTGCTCGAAGGCGGCGTGGTAGGTGGCGGTGGCGGCGGGCAGGGCCGGCCCGGCGGCGCGGTCGAGGACGTCCCGCCGCTCGTCGGCGGAGAGCAGGTCGTACCCGCCGATCGGCCGGTCCGGGTCGGCGGCGGCCGCGGCGAGCAGCCGGCCGAGGCGGGCGGTCAGGGCCTCGGCGCCGTCC
The DNA here is from genome assembly GCF_055576085.1 of Kitasatospora sp. NPDC033851. Lineage (NCBI taxonomy): Bacteria > Bacillati > Actinomycetota > Actinomycetes > Kitasatosporales > Streptomycetaceae > Kitasatospora > Kitasatospora sp. NPDC033851. Next base: position 233,200 of record NZ_JBVIRL010000009.1, read on the forward strand.
CGGGTGAACAGGTCGGTGCTGTACTCGACGAAGCAGCCGAGCCCGGCCGGGGCGCCGTCGGCGTCGTGCAGCTCACGGATGTTGAAGGACAGGTCGAACTTGGCGCCGCCCGGGCCCGCCTCGGCGATCTCGGTGTGGATGCCGGGCAGTGTGAGGGCCGCCTCGGGGGTGTTCTGGAAGGCCAGCATCACCTGGAACAGCGGGTGCCAGGCCAGAGAGCGGCGCGGGTTGAGCGCGGTGATCAGCCGCTCGAACGGGAACTCCTGGTGGGCGAAGCCCTGGAGGTCGGTGCGCCGGACCCGCTTGAGCAGTTGGCGGAAGGTCGGGTCGCCGGAGGTGTCCAGACGCAGGACCAGCGGGTTGACGAAGTACCCGACGACCTCGTCGTAGCGTTCGTCGGTGCGGCCCGCGATCGGGCTGGCGATCGGGATGTCCGTCCCGGCCCCGGAGCGGGTCAGCACCACGGCCAGCGCGGCCTGGAGCACCATGAACATGCTGACCCGGCAGGTACGGGAGAGCGCCAGCAGCTCGCGGTGCAGCTCGGCCGGGAGGTTCCAGGGGAAGTACTCGCCCCGGTGCGACATCGCGGCGGGCCTGGGGTGGTCCGTGGGCAGTTCCAGGAAGTCCGGCAGGCCGGCCAGGGCATCGCGCCAGTAGGCGAGTTGGCGTCCGCCACTGCTCTGCGGGTCGTCCAGGTCACCGAGGTCAGCGTGCTGGCGCACGGCGAACTCGGTGTACGTGGCGGGCAGTGGGGACCAGAGGGGGGCCCGGTTCTGCGTCCGGGCCAGGTAAGCGGTGCTCAGGTCGCGGGCCAGCGGGGCCAGCGACCAGCCGTCGCCGGCGATGTGGTGCAGCACCATCAGCACCACGTGCTCCTGCGGACCGAGCACGAACAGCCTTACACGCAGCGGGATTTCCGTCCGCAGGTCGAAGACGTGCCCGGACTCGGCGTCGATCAGGGCGGGCAGCTCCGCCTCGCCGGCGGGCACCACGGTGAGTATCGACGGCACCTCCGCCGTCGGCAGCACGTGCTGGCGCGGTATGCCGTCCCGGTCGGGGAGGACAGTGCGCAGTGCCGGGTGCCGCCCCACCACGTCCGCCAGCGCGGACCGGAGGGCCTCGGGGTCGACCGGGCCGGTCAGCCGCATCGCCACCGGAACGTTGTACGAGGCGTCGCCGCCCTGGAGACGGTCGTTGAACCAGAGCGCCAACTGCGCGTACGAGAGCGGTGTTTCCGCCGGCAGGCTGTGTTCGCCCAGCACGGGGCATCCCTCCAGGTGAACCCGCCCGCCGGCCTGGTGGGCGGGGCGGGCCGGATGGTGGTTTTCCGGTGGCTCTTGGCCGTTGGGGGCCGCCGACGTCCCTCGGCGGGGTACTACCGCTCGGTGCGGGCGGGCGTCACGCGGTCCAGCGGTAGGTCATGTCGGGCTCGTTCTCCTCGTTGCGGCTGCCGTCGTCGGTGTCCACCACGACGAAGCCGTGCCGCTCGTAGAAGGCGCGGGCCTCGGTGTTCTTCTGGAAGACGTGCAGCGAAAGCTCCTGCGGACCGGCCGACTTGACGGCTTCCAGCAGCAGCGTGCCGATGCCGCGACGGCGCGCGTCGGGGCGCAGGTAGAGGTGGTCGAGCAGGTTGCCGTCGAGCGAGGCGAAGCCCAGGAGGGCCCGGGTGCGGGCATCCTCGGCCAGCCAGACCCGCGAACCCGGCAGCACCACGTGGGTGATCCAGCTCAGGGTGGCCTCGTCGCTGTGCAGGCGGGGGAGATACGGCATGGTCGCGGCGCGCGAGGCCAGGAAGACCTCGGTGACGGCCCCGGCGTCCTCGGCTTCCGCGGTCCGCAGGTGGACGTTCCCGGTGAACGGTTCGTCGGATTGCATCCACATCTCCTCGATCAGGCAACAGGCAGTGCTGCCGCAGGGGGACCACCGAGGAAGGAGCATGCGAACGACACCGCTGCGCACCGATGTCGAAAATCGGGTGTGCAGCGGGTGATTGAGTCGAATCTCCCCCCGGATGAGCCACGTGAAAACGGATCCGGCGGCGTTGATCTTCCGTCAACATACACACCGGGTCATGGACATGGGAACCCTCTCGAGCGGGTTCCTGACAAGCCCGATTCTGCGGTTAGATGAGTGTGCGCCAGGTGTTCGATCGGATGTGAACCGGCCACGCCCCGGAGGCCGTTGTTCAGAATCGGGTCGACCCGAAATGCGCTCCGGCCCGCCCGGAACGGGCCCGAATTCCCGGGGCCGGAGGATGCCGGCCCACCGGGGCGGCGACTCGCGCGACTGCCCCGGTCACTTCCCAGAGCCTTCCCGAAAGGAGCGGCCCGCGTGGACACCCCTGCCGTCCGAATCAGCAGTGCGGTCAAGACCTTCGGCGCCACCACGGCGGTGGGCGGCCTGGACCTGGAGGTGCCGGCCGGCATGTTCCTGGGCCTGCTCGGGCCCAACGGCGCCGGCAAGTCCACCACCATGCGGATGCTCACCGGACAGACCCGGGCGGACTCGGGCACGGTGGAGGTCTTCGGGCACCGGATGCCGGACGACTCCCGCCGGGCCCGCTCCCTGGTCGGCGTCGTGCCGCAGCACGACAATATCGACCCCGAACTGACGGTCCGGCAGAACCTCGACGTCTTCGTCCGCTTCACGGCCCTGCCGCGCGCCGGGTATCGTGACGCCGTCGACCGCGCCCTGGCCGCGGTCCGCCTCACCGACCGCGCCGACACCCGGGCCGACGCGCTCTCCGGCGGCATGCGCCGCCGGGTCCTGCTCGCCCGGGGCATCGTCAACAACCCGCGGCTGCTGCTCATGGACGAGCCCACCGTCGGCCTCGACCCGCAGATCCGCCAGGACCTGTGGGATGTCATCGACGGGATGCGCGAGAGCGGCACCACCGTGGTGATGTCGACGCACTACATCGAGGAGGCCGAGCGGCTCGCCGACGAGGTCGCCGTGGTGTTCGGCGGCCGGCTGATCGCCCGGGGCACCCCCGCGGAACTGCTGCGCGCGCACGCGGGCGCCCAGGCCGCCGAGTACCGGGGCGACGCGGCCCGGCGCGAACTGGTCGAGGCCGAAGCCGCCCGGGCCGGGCTGCCCAGCCGCCGCACCGGGCCGGCCGTCTCCGTCCTGCGGGCCGAGACCATCTCCGCGCACCTGCACGAGCGCCTCGGGCCGCCGGACGTGCTGCGCCCGACCTCCCTGGAGGACGTCTTCGTCGCCCTGACCGGCGAACTGTTCGGCTGACAACCGCCCCCGCCGCCGCGCCCCGCCGGCCGGCCGCCCCCGACGGGCCCGGCCGGCGGGGCGCGCACCGGCCACCGGCGGGGGCCGGCCCGCCGACCCCCAGAGAAGAGGACACCCGATGACCACGGCGACGCCCACGCCCCGAACCCGGGAACAGGCCGGCCCCGCCGCCGAACCCGGCCGCCCGCCGGCCCTGTGGCCGACCATGCGCGCGGTCTGGCTGCGCGAACTGCTGCTCTTCCGCCGCTACTGGCCCGCCGTCACCTTCGGCTCGCTGATCGAGCCGCTGGTCTACATGACCGGCTTCGGTCTTGGCTTCAGCCGGCTGATCGACTCCGTCCAGGGCCACCCGTACCCGCAGTTCGTCGGCGTCGGCATGGTCGTCACCTCGGTGCTCTTCGCCTCGGCCTTCGCCGGGATGTTCGAGAGCTTCAACCGCCGCAAGTACCAGAAGATCTACGACGCCGTCCTCTGCCAGCCCGTCGACGTCTGGGAACTGGTCACCGCCGAGGCCTCCTGGATCGCCGTCAAGTCCTCCGTGTACGGCACCACGCCGCTGCTGGTCACCCTCGCCATCGGCCTCCCGCCGACGCCGGAACTGCTGCTCGTACCGCTGGTGGCGCTCGTCTCCGGCTTCGCCTTCGCCCTGCTCGGCATGTGGGTGTCCTGCCTGGTGCCGGCCATCGACTGGCTGCGGCTCGTGGTCTCCGGCGTGCTGACCCCGCTGGTGATGGCCGCCGGCGTGTTCTTCCCGCTGGACGGCCTGCCCGGCTGGGTCCACGCCGTCGCCGCCGTCAACCCGATCTACCACTGCATGCAGACGGTCCGGCACGCCGCCTTCGGGACGCTCGGGGCGGCCGACGCGCTGCACGGGGCCGTGCTGGCCGGCTTCGCCGCCCTCGCCTGGTACCTGGCCGTCCGCGGGATGCGCCGGCGGCTCATCGACTGAAACGGGGACACCCCCGACCGACCCGGACCCGGCCTTCCCCCGGGCACCGCGCAGACCAAGGAGAACCACGTCCATGACGGACACCGCCCGACCGGGCCCGCGCGAGCGGCCGCCGGTCCGCACCGCGAGCCCGCGACGCTTCCTGATGTGCCGGCCCAGCCACTTCGGCGTCAGCTACTCCATCAACCCCTGGATGCACCCGGAGAAGCCGGTCGACGGCGAGCGCGCGCTCGCCCAGTGGACCGGGCTGCGCGACCTCTACCGCGAACTCGGCCACACCGTCGAGGAGATCGACCCGCTGCCCGGCCTGCCCGACATGGTCTTCGCGGCCAACGGCGCCACCGTGATCGACGGGAAGGTCCTGGGCGCGCGCTTCCGCCACGCCGAGCGCACGGCCGAGGGCCCGGCCTACCTCTCCTGGTTCCGCGACCAGGGCTACTCCGACCTCCTGTGGCCCGAGCACATCAACGAGGGCGAGGGCGACTACCTGCTGGCCGGCCGCCGCCTGCTGGCCGGCACCGGCTTCCGCACCGACCAGCGGTCGCACGCCGAGGCCCAGGAGTTCTTCGGCGTCCCGGTGACGAGCCTGACCCTGGTCGACCCGGAGTTCTACCACCTGGACACGGCCCTCGCCGTCCTCTCCGACGACGAGGTCATGTACTACCCGGCGGCCTTCACCCCGGGCAGCCGCGCGGTGCTGCGCGAACTCTTCCCGGACGCCATCCTGGCCACCGACGAGGACGCCGCCGTCTTCGGCCTCAACGCGCTCTCCGACGGCCGCCACGTCCTGCTGCCCGAATCGGCCACCCACCTGATCGGCGAACTGCGCCTGCGCGGCTTCGAGCCGATCGGCGTGGACCTCACCGAACTCCTCAAGGCCGGCGGCAGCGTCAAGTGCTGCACCCTGGAGCTGCGCGGCCGGTGACCGCGCCGTCCCCACCCATCCGAGAGGACGACCCGATGACGAACCCCTTCGACGACCCCGACGCCGACTACCTGGTCCTGGTCAACGACGAGGGCCGGCACTCCCTGTGGCCGGCCTTCGCCCCGGCCCCCGCCGGCTGGCAGCAGACCTTCGGCCCGGCCGGGCGGCAGGACTGCGTCGACCACATCGAGACCACCTGGACCGACATCCGGCCCAGGAGCCTGGCCCAGGCCTAGGGGGCGGCGGTGGGGGCACCGGTGGGGCAGCATGGTGCCCGACCACTGCCGGGTGCGTGGTGCCTGCGCGTCCGCGCGGGCACGCACCGCCGCCTGACCCGCATCGCCGCCTGAACGGAAGACACCTTCGTGACCGGTACCGCCGCCGTCCCCGCCGAGCAGATCAGGGCCCGCCTCGCCGGGTACGAGCGCCGGTTCAACACGCTGTCCGAGCAGTACTTCCAGGACCTGGCCGCCGCCTTCGACGCTCCGTCGTTCAGCCGGTTCACCCCGGGCTGTCTGGCTCTGCTGCGGGACCTGTCGTTGCGCGGCGGCAAGCGGATGCGGGTGGCCCTGCTCTTCGAGGCCGCCCGCCTGGTCACCGCCGAGCCCGTGGAGGGGCTGGACGACGCCGCGCTGAGCATCGAACTGCTCCAGACCCACGGGCTGGTCCACGACGACATCATCGACGACAGCCCCACCCGCCGGGGCGGGCCCTCCACCTACTACGCCTACCGGGGGCAGTTCCCCGACCGGCCGCAGGCCGCGCTCGGGCTCGCCCTCCTCGCCGGCGACCTCGCACTCGCCCTGTCCCTGCAGGTCCTCCTCGACTCCCGGGCCCCGCTGCCGGTGCGACAGGCCATGGTCGAGGTGCAGACGCGCGCGGCCTCGGCCACCTTCGTCGGCCAGATCATCGACCTGGAGCGGGACTTCACCGCGGACCCGGACGAGGACATGCTGCACGACGTGGCCGACTACAAGACCGCCCGCTACTCGGTCCTCGCCCCGATGCAGATGGGGCTGCTCGCCGCAGGCGTCCAGCCCGCCCCCCACGACAAGGAACTGCGGCGCTACGCCCGGCTGGTGGGGATCTGCGGCCAGATGCGCGACGACTACCTGGACCTCTTCGGCGACGCGGGGACCATGGGCAAGCCCACCGGAGCGGACATCCGGGAGGGGCGGCGCAACTACACCGTCCGCGCCGTCCTGGCAGCGGCCACCGACGCCGAACGGGCCCTGGTGGAGTCCGCACTCGGCGACGGAGCCTGCCCCGAGGACACCATCGCCGCCATCCGCGACATCGCCCACCGCCACGGCATCCCCGACCGGATGCGGGCGGACATGCGGCGCCACGCGCACGCGGCCGCCACGGAAGCCGCCGGATGGCGTCCCCGGTGGCGGGAGGAGGCCGTCGCGTTCTTCGAGTACCTGCCGAGGTGGAGCGTCGAGCGAGTGCGGTGAAACCCGCTCGACCCGGTGACCCCTTCTACGCGATCCTCGGGCATGGAGTTTCTCTGCTACCACCGCGACCGGCCCGGTTCCCCTCCGCTGCGCGACGAACTGCTGGAAGAGCACTGGTCGTACATGGACCGGTACGCCAAGGAGATGATCGCCCGGGGCCCGACCCTCGCCGCCGACGGCACGCCCACCGGAAGCGTGCACATCGTCGACCTGCCGGATCCCACCGCCGCCCGCGCGTTCGCCTTCGACGAGCCGAACTACCAGGCCGGCGCCTATCGGGACGTGCTGCTGCGACGGTGGCGCAACATGCTGGGACGCACCATGTGGGACTTTCCCGGCGGTCGGACAGGTGGCAACCGGTACCTGGTGCTCGGCCTCGGCACGGGGCAGGCCGCCGACCTCGCGGTGCCGCCCGACCGGGACGGGCTGATCGCCTACGGGCCCCTGCTGTCCGACGACGGCGCCATCTGGCTGGGCACGGCGGTGCTGCTCCGGGCGCCGGACCCGGACGCGGCGCGCGCCATCCTGACCCCGGGGCGGTACGCCGACATCGAGGTGCACAACTGGCAGTTCGGCGGGCCCCCGTCATAGTCGAGGACGCCCGGCCGACGTCGACCGCCGAAGCCCCGAGGGCTCGGGGCAGGGCTCAGGGGCAGTGGTAGCTGAAGGAGGCGGCGGCGGTGCGGGGGGTCGGGGTGAGGAGTTCCAGGGTGGCGGTGGCCTGGAGTGAGCCCTGGCCCTCGAAGCTCCAGTGCAGCACCAGGTCGGTGTGGTGCGCGCCGGAGCGGACGTCCTGGACGATCTCGTCCGAGGCGGTGCCGTCGCTGCGCAGCCAGCGGTAGCGCAGGGCGCCGGAGCCGCCGTTGGACTCCACCACGGCGGTGGCCACTGCGGTGCCCGCGCAGCCGGGGCTCGCCGGGTCGACGGTCACGGTGACGCCGGTGACGGCCAGCGCCGGGCCGCGCAGGTGGCGCCAGAAGAGGAAGGCCGCGAGGGCCAGGAGGGCGACGACCAGCGGTGCCAGCCACCGCCACACCCGGCGGGCGCGCCGCGGCGGCCCGGCCTCCGGCGTCGCGCGGCCGTGCCACGCGGCGGCGGCCCGCGGGGGGACGCCGGGACCGAAGCGGCGCAACTCCCCTGGGGCGAGGGGCCGTTCCTGCGGTGCGGCGGAGACGGCTGGCTCTGCTTCGGCGTCCTGGACCTCGGCCGGGGTGGTGCTCTCTCCGGCCCGCGCGGGGTCGGTGAGGGTGATGGTTTCCCCGCTCGGCGGCGTGCTGCGCCAGACGCGGGGGTCGAGGAAGGTCGCGTTCGCCGCCTCTTCCTCGTCCTCGGCCTCGGCCCGCGCTTCGGCCTCCCGGGGCAGCCGCACGGTCGTCTCGCCCGCGTCCGGGCCCGTGCCGACTCCGACGTCCGCACCGCTGCCGGTGGCCGGGCGCGCGCCGAGAGCGATGGTGTGTTCCGCGCCCGGGTCGGGGGCGGAGTCGGGGCGGGGCTCAGGCATGACTTCTCGCAGGGGAACGGGCCCGTACGGGCGGCGGTGAAGGGACGTCAGCGGGGCGGGTTGCAGAGGAAGGCGGCCGTCTCGGCGGATGTCTGGCCCGGCTTGGCCGCCGCCGGCGTGGTGGTGACGCGCACGCCCCAGGTGGGGAAGGTGTCGGCCGAGCCGAAGTCGTGCGCGCGGGTGATGGTGGCGGTGCCGTTCTGGACCGCCACGGTGTCGGTCGCGACGGTGACCGCGCGGCCGCCCGAGCTGTGGTACCAGCTGAGCGTCAGCGTCCCGCTGCCGGCGCCGTGGGCCGTCACCGTGACCGTCGCGGTCAGGCTCCAACGGCCGCTGCAGGTCAGGGAGTTCAGGCTGACAGAGTCGACCGCCAGGGTGGCGGGCGCGACCGTCGGAGTCGGAGTCGGGCTCGGGTTCGGCGGGGCGGTGACGGGGGTCGGCGCGGCCGTGGTGGGGGCCGGTACGGCGGGGGTGGACGGTGTCGGCGGGCGGCCGGGGGCGGGCGGGGCCGGTGCTGTGGGCGCCTTGGCGGTCGGCGCGGCGGTCGGCGCCGCGGTCGGGGTGCCGCTGGGCGTGCCACTGGGCGTGCCGGGGCTGGCCGTGGGCGAAGCCGTCGGGCTTGCCATGACGGTTTCGCTGTCGCTCGGGGCGGGGGAGGCGCCGTCCGTCGGCTGCTGCGGGCCGAGGCTGGTGGTCGCCTGGGGGGAGGCGGCGCCGACGACCGTCCGGGCACCGCCGTCGGTGGCCCCCGCGACCGCCAGGCCGGCCAGCGTGGCCAGGGTGAGGGCGCCGGCCGCGACCCCGGTGAGGGCCTTGCCACGGTTGCGCAGGAGCACGCCGGGGCGGGCCGGGACCCGGCGCAGCACGCCCTGGGCCCGGGCGGCGCCGGGTACGGAGCCGGAACCCTGGGGGCCGAGCGCGGTCCGGGAACCCAGGGAGGTCTGGGAGCCCAGGGAGGTGTGGGCCAGCGAGGTGACGCCGCCGGCCGCGCCGGCGCCGGGCAGCAGCGCCGCGAGCAGGGCGAGCAGGGCGAGGAGGTCGAGGCGGCCCCGTTCCTCCCAGTCCGGCCCGTAACCGGTCGTCGCCACCGCCTCCAGCTCGCGGACGAACGCGGCGGCGCTGTCGGGGCGGGCCCCGGGATCCTTGGCCAGACCCGCCAGGATCAGCGGCCGGACGAGGTCGGGCGCCTGGTCGGCGGGGATCGGTGCCTCGGCGTGCTGGACGGCGAGTTCGGCGATCGTGGCGCCGTCGAAGGGGCGGGCACCGGTGAGGCACTCGAAGAACGTGACGGTGGCGGCGTAGACGTCCCCGGCCGGGGACGCCGGACGGCCCGCCCACTGCTCGGGCGGCATGTAGGCGGGGGTGCCGGAGACGTCGCGCTCGTCGCCGCTGGGCACCGCGATGCCGAAGTCGACCAGCTTCGAGGTGCCGGCCGCGTCGACGAGCACGTTGGCGGGCTTGTAGTCGCGGTGCACCACACCGGCCTCGTGGGCGGCGGCCAGGCCCAGCAGGGAGCCCTTCAGCACCACCAGGGCCGCCTGCGCGGTGGTGGCGCCCTCCGCCCGCAGCAGGTCGCGCAGGGCGATGCCGTCCACCAGCTCCATCACGATGGCCGAGCCCTGCGCCCCCTCCACGTACTCGTAGAGCCGGGTGATGTGCGGGGAGTCGATCCGGGCGAGGACCTCGGCCTCGGCGCGCAGCGCGGGCGTGCCGACGCGGTCGTGGAGGTACTTGATCGCGACCGGGGTGCCGGTCTCCCGGTGGTGGGCGAGCACGACGCGGCCGCTGGCGCCGGCGCCGAGCTCGCGTCCGTGGAGGTAGTCCGGGAGTTCCCAGGCGCGCGCGTCCTCGGGCGCCGGTGGAAGGAGGGCGGGCGCGGGAGCGGCGGGCTGCGTGCCGCTCCCGCCGGGTCTGTCGCCCTGCTGCGTCCGGTCGTCCATCGTCCCGTGCTCCCGTCCCTGTCGTGCCCGCCGTCCCCCGGCCGTCGGCCGTGCCTGTCGGCGCGGCACCCTACGGCACGCCGACCGACATGGAGGACGCGCCCCGTGGACACCGGGTTCCGGGCCTCCGGGGGCGGGTGGTCGTGGCCCAGGTGATTCGCACGGCGTGCCAACCATTCGGCCGTATTCACGGTGACGACCGCCCGCCGAGCGCGCACGACGGCACCGCCCGGAGAGGTTCAGTCGATGATGTGGCGCAGGTAGGCCTCGGGGTGTTCCAGGTGGCGGCGCCAGTGGTCGACCAGCGCGAGGTCCTGCCGGCGGGTGCGGCGCACCCCGCGGTCGCCGAGTTCCGCCGCCTGCGGCAGCGGATGCCACTCTGCGAGCCCGGCCGGCGGGGGTACGGGAAAAGCGTGTGCGAAGCACGTTATTCTGGAGGGGTGAAGCACGAGACAGGACACGACATCGCCGACGCCCTCGGGCTGCTCCTACGGCGCAGCACCCGGGCCCGCCTCTACACCCGCCTGACCGAGGGGCTGGGGGAGGCCGTCGACGACCTCACCTACCCGGTCCTCAGCGGCCTGGCCCGCACCGGCCCGTACAGCGCCGCCGACCTCGGCCGCGAGATCGGACTCGACCGCACCACCGTCACCCGCCGCGCCGACCGCCTCGAACAGGCCGGCCTGCTCCAACGCCGCCCCGACCCCGCCGACGGCCGCGCCACCCTGCTCGCCCTCACCGATGACGGTCACGCCGTCATCGCGGCCACCCGGCAGCGGCTCGCCGCCGGCATCGAGGACTCGCTCGCCACCTGGCCGCAGGCCGACGCCCGGGACTTCGCCCGCCTCCTGCGCCGCTTCGTCGACGAGGGACCCTTCGCCGCCGACCACGACTGACCGGGTGACGCAGGTCACGGGAACTCGCTCCCGGGTGCCGGACAGCCCATAGGAGTGATCACAGATATGCGAACCCGGGTACGGGCCGGGGACCCGAACGTCTTCGGGGAGTTGTTCGACCTCCATGCCCGATCCGTCTACAACCACGCCTTCCGTCTCACCGCGGACTGGTCGGCCGCCGAGGACGTCATGTCGGCGACGTTCATGGAGGCCTGGCGGTTGCGCGGCAGGGTGGCCGCCGAGGGCGGGTCGCTGCGGCCGTGGTTGCTGGGCATCGCGACGAACCTCGCCCGCAACCACTGCCGCAGCAACCGGCGCTACCGCGCCGCGGCCGCAGCGCTCGCCGCGACGGGGCCTTCGGTGGTGGAAATACCCGACCATGCCGAGGACGTGGCCGGCCGGGTGGACGACCGGCGCCGGATCGCCGCCACGATGGCCGCCATGGGCTCGTTGCGCCGTCCCGAACGCGAGGTCCTGATCCTGTGTCTGTGGGAGGGCCTGGATTATGCCGAGGCCGCCGAGGCCCTCGGCATCCCCCTCGGGACCGTCCGCTCCCGCCTGTCCCGCGCCCGTACCAGGCTGCGCAAGCTCGCACAGGCGGAACTGACGGCGGACAGACGGGAACCCGCCCGCCGGACTCGACAGATAACTGGGGACCGCGCGACAGCGGTCCGGCCCGTACCGGAAGGAAACCGATGAACGCCAGCCCCTCCCAGCCGCACCCGGCTGAGTGGCCGGAGACCGATGGGCTCCTGCCGGTCGTGGCGCGGGATCTTCCGACGGGCCGCCACGAGTTCCACAAGGAGAGCCTGATGGCCCGGATCCACGAAGACCTCGACAACGCCGTCTCCGGCCCCGCCCGAATCAGCACCCCCAAGCCGCGCAACCCGTTCCTGCGCCGCGCGATCCTCCTGCCGGTGGCGGCATGCGTCCTGACGGGCGCCGTCCTGGTCGGAGCCGGCCTGAGCCTGAGCGGCGGCCCGGACCAGGCCGCCACCTCGGGCACCGGCCCCGCCCTGACCACCACCGTCGGCGCCGCCGACGCGCACGGGGTCGTCCAGCTGCTCGACCGGATTTCGCTGGCCGCCCAGGAGACCGCAGCCCCGCCGGCGAGGGCGGGCCAGTTCGTCTACATCGAGTCGAAGGTCGCCGGCAGCTATGTGCGGACGGTCGACGGCAAGAGCTCGGTGGTCAGCGACGCACTGAACACGCGCCGGACCTGGACGTCGCCGGACGGCCGGCGGGGTTGGCTGATCGACCAGCAGAACAAGGACGGCATCTCCCTGGACTCGAAGGTCGAGCCGTACCTCAACGCGCCGTCCTACGACTACCTGGCCGCCCTCCCCACCGACCCCGACGCCCTGCTGAAGAAGATCTACACGGAGACGGCGGGCCACGGCCCCGGCCCGGACGCGGAGGCGTTCACCACCCTCGGCGATCTGCTCATCGAGAGCTACCCGTCCGCCCAGCTCTCCGCCGCGCTCTACAGGGCCGCCGCCAAGATCCCCGGCGTGGTCCAGGTGGACGACGCGGTCGACGCCGTCGGCCGCCACGGGGTCGCGGTGGCCCGGTTCGAGGAGAAGACCGGCCAGCGCACCGAGTGGATCTTCGACAGTGCGTCGTTCACCTTCCTCGGCGAGCGCACGGTCCAGGTCGAGGGCACATCCGGCGACCACGACCTGATCACGCCCGGCACGGTCGTCTTCACCCATGCCATCACGGCGCGCGCGATCGTCGACGGCATGAAGGAGACGCCTTCCCACTCGGCCTGAACAGCCCCGGCTCGTCCCACCCGAGCCCCGGGGCGCCCGCTACCCCCGGCGTCTCCCGCGCCCCTCCGCCCCTCCGCCCCTCCGCCCCTCCCTCCCGGCTTGGCCTGAGCCGGGAGGGAGGGGTTGGCCCTGTCGGCGCCGAGCGTCCTACCGGGCGGTCGGCTTCAGGGTGCGGCCGAGGAGGGGGAGCAGGCGCTCCCAATGGCGTTGCAGTGCGGCGGGGTTGAAGGCGTCGGTGTCGGCCATGGTGAAGCCGTGGACGGTGCCGGGGTAGATCTCGGAGGTGTAGCCGACACCCGCGGCATCGAGGACCTGGTTGAGCTCGCCGAGAGCCTCGGGCGTCAGGTCGGTTTCGGCGTGGCCGAAGTGGACCTCGGCGGTGAGGCGGTGCAGGTTGTCGGGCCCGGCGACGCCCACGGGGCCGTGGAATCCGGCGAGGGCGGCCACCTGGCCGGGGTGGGCCGCGGCGGTGCGCACCGCCAGGAGGCCGCCGATGCAGTACCCGGTCACCGCGACCGGTCCGGGGCGGACCTCGGGCTGGGCGGTGAGGAACCCGAGGTAGGCGTCGGCGTCGCTCAGGACGCGTTCGGCGGTGTGCGCCTGGATCAAGGGCATCACCTGGGCGATGAGCGCGGACCGGGCCTCTCCCCCGATGTGCTCGGGAAGGTCGAGCAGCGGTGTCGGGCCGTGCCGGTAGAAGTAGTTGGGGACGAGCACGTAGTACCCGTGCCCGGCCAGTTCGCAGGCCATCTCCCGCAGCACGGGCCGGATGCCGAAGGCGTCCGCGTACATCAGCACCCCGGGGTGCCGCTCGCCGTCGTCGGGGAAGGCGGCGAAAGCGTCGGCCTGGCCGTCCGCGGTGGGAATCTGCAACGTCTTCGTGGGCATGCGTTCTCCTGTCGTGGTCGATGTGTCGAGCCTGTGGTCAACACGACGGAGGCGGGGCTCGCGCGGCAGCGCAGGATCCTCGATCGAACAGCGGGCCCGCCCCGGCCCGTACGGCGCTCAGAGGAGCGCCGGGTCACCGATCCGTGTGCGGCGCAAGGCCGTCCCGGTCGTCATAGCCGGACAGCGTAGCCCACCGGCCTGAAATCCGAAGGGACTTCGAGACTCCCTCGCCACTGAACGTCGATGCGTGATGTCGGTTTGCCGAAGCCGCCCCACCTCGGGGGAGTGGCGCGGATCACAGGGGGGTTCGCGCGGTCGGCGAAATGCGGGGGCCGCCGAGGTGGTTGGCACGGGCAACCGTTTTCGTCCCGGCGCACACCACCCCTTACCCGCGAGGAATCCCCATGACCGTCACCGAGCCCGCTGCGGCCGCCGACCCCTTCGCCTCCCGCGCGGCCGAGATCCTGTCCCGGCCCGTCACGATCAACGGGCTGACCGTGCCCAACCGCATCGTGATGGCGCCGATGACGCGCCAGTTCTCCCCGGGCGGCGTGCCCGGCGAGGACGTGCGCGGGTACTACGCCCGCCGCGCCGCCGCGGGCGTCGGCCTGATCGTCACCGAGGGAACGTACGTCGGCCACGAGTCCGCCGGCCAGAGCGACGACATCCCGCGCTTCCACGGCGAGGAACAGCTGGCCGGGTGGGCCCGCGTCGCGCAGGACGTCCACGCGGCGGGCGGCACCATCGTGCCGCAGCTCTGGCACATCGGCATGGTGCGCAAGCAGGGCGACCCGCCGTTCGCCGACGCCCCCGCCGTCGGCCCGTCCGGCATCCGGCTGGACGGCACCGAGGGCACCGGGCGGGCGATGACCCGGACCGACCTGGACGCCGTCATCGGCGCGTTCGCCGAGGCCGCCGCGGCCGCCGAACGGATCGGCTTCGACGGCGTCGAGCTGCACGGCGCGCACGGCTACCTGCTCGACCAGTTCCTGTGGGCGGGCACCAACCGCCGTACCGACGCCTACGGCGGCGACCCGGTCGCCCGGACGAAGTTCACGGCCGAGGTCGTCGCCGCGGTGCGCGAGGCCGTCTCCCCCGAGTTCCCGGTGATCTTCCGCTACTCGCAGTGGAAGGCGGAGAACTACGACGCCCGCCTCGCCGAGACCCCGCAGGAACTGGAAGCGATCCTCACCCCGCTCGCGGAGGCCGGCGTCGACGCCTTCCACGCCTCGACCCGCCGCTACTGGATCCCCGAGTTCGACGGCTCCGACCTCAACCTGGCCGGCTGGACCAGGAAGCTCACCGGCCGCACCGCCATCACCGTCGGCTCGGTCGGCCTCGACGGCGACTTCGTCCGCGCCTTCATGGGCGAGGGCGCCCCGGTCCAGGGCATCGACAACCTGCTCGACCGGCTGGAGCGCGACGAGTTCGACCTGGTCGCCGTCGGCCGCGCCCTCCTCCAGGACCCGCAGTGGGCCGCGAAGGTCCTCGCCGGCCGCTTCGCCGACCTGCACCCTTACGACGCCGCCGCAGTCCGCACCCTGAGCTGACCCCCCCGCCCCGAGGCCCTGCCGCACGGCGCGCGCGGCAGGGCCGGAGGGCCGGGCAGACCGGCCACACCCCGGATACCTACCGGAAGTCGGCCGGCCTGCTGACGGCCGGCGCGCAGAGCGGCTGACCGTTCGGCAGGCGCACCACCCCGCCCGGTGGTCCGCCGCTGCCGACGGGTGGAAGGCGGTGGGGGGGGGGGGGCCGGGGGGCCCCCCCCCCCCCGGCGGGGGGGGGGGGGGGGGGGCGGGCCCCCGGGGGGGGGGGGGGGGGATTTTAAAAAGACGGGTGTGGGGGGGGGTCTCGGGTGCGGGGGTAG
>NZ_JBVIRL010000009.1:248647-318775 GCF_055576085.1 Kitasatospora sp. NPDC033851
GCGCCGCCCCGCGCCGCCCGGCCGCGCCGCCCCCCCCCCCGGGGGGGGGGCCGGGGGGGGCGGGGGGGGTGGGGGGGGGGGGGGGGGCCCCCCGGCCCCCCCCCCCCCCACGGATCGTATGGTCAGGAGATGGTCAGGACACGGTGAGGGCCGTGTCGTCGATGACGAAGCTCGTCTGGAGGGAGCTGTCCTCGGTGCCGGTGAACTTCACGGTGACGTTCTGGCCGGCGTAGGCGGAGAGGTCGAAGGTGCGCTGCTGGTAGCCGGCCGCGGCGTCCACGTTGGAGTAGGTCTTCAGCGTGGTGCCATTGACCGAGACGGTCAGCTTGTCGTACGCGGTGCTGCCCGACTCCGCGGTGTCGATGTGCAGGTAGAAGCTGAGGGCGGCCTTGCAGCCGGCCGGTACGGCCAGGGTCTGGGCGAGCGTGTCGGTGTGGGCGGAGCCGTAGCCGTCGAGCCAGGACTTCCAGCTGCCGCCGTGGGCGGGCTCACTGCCGGAGTTGTCGATCACGCCGGCGCTGGCCGTCCACGGGGTGGCGCTGCCGGTCTCGAAGCCGGGGTTGCCGAGGAGCTGGGCGGGGGTGCAGCCGCCGCCGGCGCCGGTGACGGTCCAGCCGAAGGTGGTGGAGCCGCTGGCGCCGGTGCCGTCGGTGGCGGTGACGGTCACGGTGAAGGTGCCGGCGGTGTTCGCGGTGCCGGTGATCAGGCCGGTGGCGGCGTCGACGCTCAGGCCGGCGGGCAGGCCGGTGGCGCCGTAGCCGAGGGACTGGCCGGAGGCCGAGTCGGTGGCGTGGATCTGCAGGCTGACGGCGGAGCCCTGGGCGGTGCTCTGGCTGCCCGGGTTGGTCACGGTGACGGTGTTGCCGCCGGTGCTGCCGTTGGTGAAGGCGGCGGTGCCGTTGGGGGTGCCGAGGCCGGTCGGGCCGTCGTAGCCGGCGGCGGCGGTGCACAGGTAGGACGGGGAGCAGCTGCCGTTGGCGCCGCTGGTGACGTCGTACAGGGAGCCGGTGTGCGCGTACGGGTAGGAGGCCGGGGCGGTGCCGGCGGCCGGGGTGCCCGCCAGGGCGTAGACGGAGGCGATGATCGGGGAGGAGGCGCTGGTGCCGCCGTAGACGTTCCAGCCCGAGCCGCCGTAGGTCTGGTAGACGGCGACGCCGGTGGCCGGGTCGGCGACGGCGGAGACGTCGGCGACGGTGCGCTTGCCGCAGCCGGTGTCGTGCTGCCAGCTCGGCTTGGCGTCGTAGGCGGAGCAGCCGGAGCCGGCGCCGTTGCCGCCGGAGCTGCTGCCCCAGACCTTCTCGGTCCAACCGCGGGCGGTGGAGGCGCGGTTGAGGCTGGTGCCGCCGACGGCGGTCACGTACTGGGAGGCGGCCGGGTACTCGACGCCGTAGCCGGAGTCACCGGAGGAGACGGTGATGGCGACGCCGGGGTGGTTGAAGTAGCTGGTGTCGGAGCTCGGGTCGGTGGAGTCCTCGCCGCCGCCGTAGCTGTTGGAGACGTACTTGGCGCCCATCGAGACGGCGGTGTTGACGGCGGCGCCGAGGTTGCTCATGTTGGCGTCGTCGGACTCGACCAGCAGGATGTGGCAGTTGGGGCAGACGGCGCTGACCATGTCGACGTCGAGCGAGATCTCGCCGGCCCAGCCGCTGTCGGCGGTCGGGTAGCTGGTGCCGCCGCGCTGGTCGACCTTCCTGAAGCAGCCGTTGGCGGTGGTGCAGGCGGGCAGGCCGTACTGGGAGCGGTAGGTGGCGAGGTCGGACTCCGCGTTGGGGTCGTCCTGGGCGTCGACGATGGCGACGGTGGCGCCGGCGCCGGCCGAGGTCGGGAGGTTGTAGGCGGAGGCGAGGTCGCTGGGGCCCAGGCCGGAAGGGTTGATGTCCGGGGCCAGGGCGAGGTGCTGGACGAGGTCGGTGCGGGCGAGCGCGAGGCAGGCCATTTCGCCGGGGTGGGTCGGGGCGGCGCAGACGTGCTTGGTGGTGACACCGGTGGTGGGGCCGGTGCCGGCGGTCCCGCCGGGGACGGCGGCGGCGCCGGGGGCGGTGGCCGCGAGCAGGCCGGTGGCGGCCAGCGCGAAGGCGGGCAGGGCGGCGAGCAGTCTGCGCGCCCGGGCAGGGCGCGCACCGCTGGGGGAGTGGAAGCGCAAGAGTCGACCCTCCGTGGGGGTGAGGGCGCGGCCGGTGCCGGCAGTTGGGGTGCTCGCCGGGACGGGCTCGGGCCCGTGCTGACGGATCGCGTGCAGGTGCTCGCCGGCCACGGCGGATGGCCGTGGACCGGCATGGTGCTTGCGCTGTACGGGAGGTGGGGCACGCACCCCGGGTGAGCAGGGTGGTGTGGCCATGACATGCATGGGCATGTCGGAGGCCCGTACCGTTCACGGTCGGGCCCGGCCGCTTCGGTACCGCCATGAGGTTACTGACGGGTGTTCGACAACCTCAAGGTGCCGTTCGCAGCCTTTACCGGGCTTTGCCCATCAATTGTCCGGAGGATGAGGCGGGTTGCTCCGCACCGGCGGAGGCGGGCTGCTCCGCACCGGCGGAGCCGGGTCGCGACGCCGGTGGGTGTCGGTGGGTCCCGCCGTGACGAGCCGTCATGTTCCGACTCCCGCGATGGGGAAGCCCGGTCCTCCGGCCGCTCCTCGCGTCGACGCCGTCCCAGTATCCGGACGATTTGAGCGAATCCCTGTTCAGCTCCCGCGGTCCTGCGCCTAAGCTGGCCGTGCAGCTGGTTCGCCCTGTCCGCCAGGCAGGCGCGTCGCAAGAGGGAACCCGGTGGGAATCCGGGACTGCCCCGCAGCGGTGAGTGGGAACGACCGCCGTCATACGCACTGGGCCCGGGACGGGTCTGGGAAGCGACGGCCAGTAGGTGTCCGCCCTGGAAGCAGGGCGGCTGTGCCCGCGAGTCCGAAGACCTGCCACTGCCCGCGCGCGACCGATCGCGCGCGGAGATCCGGTGACCTCGAGGGCGGGTCGGCGTACCTACCAGACGGAGCCGCGCCCACGTGCGGGCGCCCGTCCGGTTCGTCACCCCTTCGCGCCTTCGTCCCGTCATCGGGGACCAGAGGAATCAGGCTCGCGAAGGAGAGTCCCTTGACAGCGAAGTCCGCAGCGACCACCACCAGCACCACCGCAGTCGCCACCACCGCCACCACCACCGGCGCCGCAACCACCACCGCAGCCACCGCGTACGGCTACCCCCGGCAGGGTCGCAACCGGGAACTGAAGAAGGCGATCGAGGGGTACTGGAAGGGCGCGGTCACCGCCGAGGCGCTGCTGAACACCGCCGCCGACCTGCGCCGGGAGAGCTGGGCCCAGCTCGCCGAGGCCGGGGTTGGGGAAGTCCCGACCGGAGACTTCTCCCTCTACGACCACGTGCTGGACACGACGGTCGCCGTCGGCGCGATCCCCGCCCGACACCGGTCCGCGGTCGACACCGATCCCCTGGACGGCTACTTCGCCATGGCACGCGGCACCCAGGAGGTGGCGCCGCTGGAGATGACCAAGTGGTTCGACACCAACTACCACTATCTCGTACCGGAGTTGGGCCCCGACACGGTCTTCGCCGCGAACCCGGCCAAGGCGGTCGCCGAGCTGCGCGAGGCCCTCGTCCTCGGTCACGCCGCCAGGCCGGTGCTGGTCGGTCCGGTGACCTACCTGCTGCTCGCCAAGCCCGCTCCCGGGGTGGCCGAGGACTTCCAGCCGATCACCCTGCTGGACCGGCTGCTGCCCGTCTACGCCGAACTGCTCGCCCACCTGCGGGCGGCGGGCGCCGAATGGGTGCAACTGGACGAGCCCGCCCTCGTCCAGGACCGCGCCCCGGCCGAACTCAACGCCGCCGCCCGCACCTACCGCGAGCTGGGCGGCCTCGCCGACCGGCCCAAGCTGCTGGTCGCGAGCTACTTCGACTGCCTCGGCGACGCCCTGCCGGTGCTCGCCAAGGCCCCGGTCGAGGGCCTGGCGCTGGACTTCACCGGCCCGGCCGCCGCCAACCTGAACGACCTCGCCGCCGCCGGCGGCCTGCCCGGCAAGCGGCTGGTCGCGGGAGTCGTGGACGGCCGCAACATCTGGATCAACGACCTGGAGAAGTCGCTGGCCACCCTGGCGACCCTGCTCGGCCTCGCCGACAGCGTGGACGTCGCGCCGTCCTGCTCCCTGCTGCACGTGCCGATCGACGCCGCCGCCGAACGCGACATCGACCCGCAGATCGCCCGATGGCTGGCCTTCGCCCGGCAGAAGGCCGCCGAGGTCGCCCTGCTGGCCCGCGGTCTGCGGGAGGGCGCCGGTGCGATCACCGCCGAACTCGCCGCGAACCGCGCCGACCTGGCCTCCCGGGCCACCTCCCCGATCACCCGCGACCCGGCGGTCCGGGCCCGGGTCGCCGCCGTCACCGGGGCCGACACCCGCCGCGCCCAGCCCTACCCCGTCCGGGCGGCGGCCCAACGCGCCCGGCTCGGCCTGCCGCTGCTGCCGACCACCACCATCGGATCCTTCCCGCAGACCACCGAACTGCGCGTCGCCCGCGCCGACTTGGCGGCCGGTCGGATCGACGCGGGCGCGTACCGCGAGCGGATGGCGGCCGAGGTCCGCGAGGTCATCGCCTACCAGGAGAAGGCCGGACTGGACGTCCTGGTGCACGGCGAGCCCGAACGCAACGACATGGTCCAGTACTTCGCCGAGCAGCTCACCGGCTACCTGGCCACCCGGCACGGCTGGGTGCAGTCCTACGGCACCCGCTACGTGCGGCCCCCGGTCCTCGCGGGGGACATCTCCCGCCCGCGCCCGATGACCGTCGACTGGTTCCGCTACGCGCAGGGCCTGACCGCCCGCCCGGTCAAGGGCATGCTCACCGGCCCGGTCACCATGCTCGCCTGGTCCTTCGTCCGCGACGACCAGCCGCTCGCCGACACCGCCCGCCAGGTCGCCCTCGCCCTGCGCGACGAGGTCACCGACCTGGAGGCCGCGGGCGCCGCCGTCGTCCAGGTCGACGAGCCGGCCCTGCGCGAAACCCTCCCGCTGCGGGCCGCTGACCGCCCGGCGTACCTCGACTGGGCCACCGAGTCCTTCCGCCTCGCCACCTCCGGCGTCCGCGCCGACACCCAGGTCCACACCCACATGTGCTACGCCGAGTTCGGCGCCATCATGACGGCGATCGACGACCTCGACGCGGACGTCATCTCCCTGGAGGCCACCCGCTCGCACATGGAGGTCGCCGGAGAGCTCGCCGAGGCCGGCTACCCGCGCGAGGTCGGCCCCGGCGTCTGGGACATCCACTCCCCGCGCGTCCCGAGCACCGACGAGGCGCTCACCCTCCTGCGGGCCGGCCTCGCCGCCATCCCGGCCGAGCGGCTGTGGGTCAACCCCGACTGCGGCCTGAAGACCCGCGGCTGGCCGGAGACCCGCGCGTCCCTGGACAGCCTGGTCGCCGCCGCCCGCCGCCTGCGCGAGGAACTCGCCGGCTGACCCGTCGGCCGACGGCCACCGGGGCGGAGGCGGCACTCGCCGCGTCCGCCCCGGTGGGCCGGGCCGTTGCCGGTTGCCGGTCGCGGATCGCCGGTTGCCGCCGCCGGTCGCTCGTTGATCGCTTGTCTACCGCGCACTTCTACGGTCGGGCCATCGGCAAGTTCCGCACCGCTCAGAAGGATTCCCATGATGGACCCCACCGTGTCGTCGGGCCGCGACGCGCCCTGGATCGGCGACGATCCGCGATTCACCGAACTGCGCGCCGCCTACCGCACGTTCGTGTTCCCGGTGACGGCGGCCTTCCTGCTCTGGTTCCTGGCGTACGTGCTCTGCTCGGCCTATGCCCGCGACCTCATGGCGACGAAGGTCGTCGGGAACGTCAACGTGGCCCTGGTCTTCGGACTGCTGCAGTTCGTCTCGACCTTCGGCATCGCCCTGGCCTACGGCCGGTTCGCCGCCCGGCGGCTGGACCCGCTGGCCGCGGCCCTGCGGAGCGTGGCGGTGTCCCACCCGACAGCCCCGGCCCCGGCCGGCCACGGCGGCGACCAGGAACCGACGGAGAACCAGGCATGACACAGCACCTTCCGCTCGCCGCGACGACGGCGCAGTCGGCATCGAACAAGGCCCTGACGATCGGCCTGTTCGTCGCCCTGGTGGCGGTGACCCTCGTCATCACCCTCTGGGCGCGGCGGAGCACCCGGGGCACCGGCGGCTTCTACACCGGCGGCGGCGAGTTCTCCGCGCTGCAGAACGGCATCGCGATCTCGGGCGACTACCTGTCCGCGGCCTCCTTCCTCGGCATCGCCGGGATCATCGCGCTCTCCGGGTACGACGGCTTCCTCTACTCGATCGGCTTCCTGGTCGCCTGGCTGGTCGCGCTGCTGCTGGTCGCCGAACTGCTGCGCAACACCGGCCGGTTCACCATGGCCGACGTGCTGGCCGCGCGGCTGCGCAGCGGGCCGATGCGCACCGCAGCGGGCGTGTCGACCATCGTGGTCTCGATCTTCTACCTGATCGCGCAGATGGTCGGCGCGGCGACGATCGTGGGGCAGCTGCTCGACGTCAAGGGCAGCGCCGCGCAGATCTGGACCATCGCCGGGGTCGGCGCCCTGATGATCGTCTACGTCGTGGTCGGCGGGATGAAGGGCACCACCTGGGTGCAGATCGTCAAGGCGGTGCTGCTGATCGCCGGCGCGGCGACGATGACCGTGTGGGTGCTGGCGAAGTACGGGTTCAACATCAGCCACCTGCTCGGGGACGCCGCGGCGGCGTCCAAGAAGGGCGACGCCTTCCTCCAGCCCGGCCTGAAGTACGGGGCGACCGACGGCTGGTCGAAGCTCGACCTGGTCAGCCTCGGCACCGCCCTGGTGCTGGGCACCGCGGCGCTGCCGCACGTGCTGGTCCGCTTCTACACCGTCCCGACCGGGCGTGACGCACGCAAGTCGGTGAACTGGTCGATCGGCATCATCGGGGTGTTCTACCTGATGACCCTGGTGCTCGGCTTCGGCGCGGCCGCGCTGGTCGGCACGGCGACGATCAAGGAGAAGGACCCCTCCGGCAACACCGCCGCCACCCTGCTGGCCGAGCACCTCGGCGGCGGCGCGGGCACCACCGGCGGCTCCCTGATGCTCGCCTTCATCGCGGCGGTCGCGTTCGCCACCATCCTGGCGGTCGTCGCCGGGCTCACCCTGACCTCCTCGTCGTCGTTCGCCCATGACCTGTACGCCAGTGTCATCCGCAAGGGCCGGGCCACGGAGCGGCAGGAGCTGGTCACGGCGAAGGTCGCCGCCGTGGTCATCGGCGCGGTCGCGGTCGCCCTGTCGATCTTCGCCAGGGACCTCAACGTGGCGTTCCTGGTGGCCCTGGCCTTCGCCATCGCGGCCTCGGCCAACCTGCCGGCGATCCTGCTGACCCTGTTCTGGCGGCGCTTCACCACCTTCGGCGCCAAGTGCGGCATCTACGCGGGCCTGGTCAGCGCGATCGGCCTGGTGCTGCTCTCCCCGATCTGCTGGGGCGGCGCGAGCAGTACGGTCCACGCCGTGAAACTGACGGCCGCCCAGGCGAAGGACTGCGGGGTGCCGGCGGCCGGCAAGCAGGTCGGCAACGCCACGGCGCTGATCTCCTGCACCACCACCGCGCCGATCCCGCTGCAGAATCCGGGCGTCATCTCGATCCCGGTCGGGTTCGCGGCCGCGGTCCTCGGCTCCCTGGCCGGCGGCCGCCGCCGTCGCGACGAGGAGTCGGACCCGCGCCGCTTCGAGGAGTTCGAGGTCCGCGCGCTCACCGGGGCGGGGCGGTAGACCGTGGCACCGGGCTCCAACCTCGACGAGTTCCTCTCCGACCTCGCGCGCTACGCCGCCGCGGACGTCCTGACCGCCCAGCTCACCGCCGACACCCTGCGCAAGTACCTGCGGGCCGGACTGATCGTTCCCGACGACCTGTGCGCCGGCGACACCGACGGCTACGCGCAGCGTCTGCTGCATGCCGGACGGACACACTCCGTGGTGGCCCTGACCTGGCTGCCCGGGCAGTCCACCCCGATCCACGACCACGTCGCCTGGTGCGTGTCGGGTGTGGTGGAGGGCGTCGAGGTGGACGAGGCGTACCGGCTGTGGCGGCTCCGCCGCTCCGGCCGCCGGGTGCTCGCGCCGGCCGGCCGGACCACCTGCTCGCCCGGCCGGGTGCAGCTCCTGGTGCCGCCGGACGAGGACATCCACCGGGTGTCGAACGGCGGCACCGGCCGCGCGGTCTCCCTGCACGTCTACGGCGCCGACATCTCGCTGAACGGGGACAGCTCGATCAACCGGGTCTTCGGGCAGGACCTCGTGGACGCCCCGCCGGACGGGGCCCGCCTGGTGAGCTGGCGGCGCCCGGACGCTCTGGCCCCCTGACCGGCACCCGGCGCCCTGACGGGCTGCGGACTGACGGGCCGTCCGATGTGCACGGCCCGTCAGCCGCGTCCCGGGCGGGCATGCCGCCGCCGCGTCACGCGGGGTGGCGGGCGCCGGGGATCTTCCACCAGAGGAGCCAGACGCCGGTGGAGACGATCAGCGCGTTCACGACGATCGGGCCCGGCATCGGGCTGTAGCCGTGCAGGCCCATCCACCCGATGGAGTCGACGTACATGACGGCGTAGAACAGCGCCACGTCGAAGATCAGGAAGAGGGCCCACACCAGCCCCGGGTGGAGACGCGGCCGGGGCAGCGCGTGCACGAGCGAGATCACGGCCGTGGCGGCGATCACGCGCGAATAGTAGGAGGGCGGCAGGTAGGACAGGTCGTTCCACGGCAGCGCCAGGCCGACGGCCCAGAGCAGCGCCATGCTGCCGATGAAGCGCAGCAACCGGACGACGGCTGGGCTGGTCCCGGGCGTGCCGTCGGTGCCACCGGTGCCGTCGGTGCCGTCGGTGCCGTCGGCGGTCGGCGCCACCGCCGGCGGGTAGGGCGGGGGCTGCTGGTGCGGCACCCGGGCGCCCTCGGCCGTCGGTACCGGGTGCGGGTGCGGCTGCGGGTGCGGACCGAGTACCGACCGCAGCGGTGCCGTGGGCGTCACCGGCACCGGAGGGACGGGTGCCGGGTAGACCGGGGGCGGACCGAACCCGCCCGACCCGAACCCGCCCGACCCGGACGTGTCGACCTGCGTCGGCGGGGCGACGAGCGGAGCCACCTCGCCCCGGGCCACCGACTCCAGCGCCGCGAGCGCCTGTTCGGCCGTCAGCCGCTGCGCCGGGTCCTTGGTGAGCAGCCCCGCGAGCACCGGCGCGAGCGCACCGGCCCGCCGGGTCGGGCGCGGGGGCTGGGTGACGACGGCGATGCAGAGCGCCGTGAACGACTCCGCGTGGAACGGCGCCTCGCCCTCCACCGCGGCGTAGAGCGTCGCACCGAGTGACCACAGGTCGTTGGCGGAGGTCGGCGGCCTGCCCTCCAGCTGCTCGGGGGCCATGTAGGCGGGGGTGCCGATGACGGCGCCGGTGCGGGTGAGCGCGGTGGTCGCGTCAGCCATGTGCGCGATGCCGAAGTCGGTGAGGATGACCCGCTCGTCCATCAACAGGACGTTGTCCGGCTTGAGATCGCGGTGGACGATCCCCGCCGCGTGCGCCTGCTGCAGCGCCTTGAGCATCGCGGCGCCGATCTCGGCCACCCGCCGGACCGGCAGGGCTCCCTCCCGGTCGAGCAGCGAGGCGAGGGAGGCCCCGGTCACGTACTCCATGACGATCACGGGCGCGCCCTCGTGCTCGACCACGTCGTGGACGGTGATGATGCCCGGATGGTTGAGCCGCGCGGCGGCGAGCGCCTCGCGCAGCGTGCGCTGCAGGAGTTGCTCGCGGTGGTCGTCGGCGACGCCCTCCGGCAGGAGCACCTCCTTCACGGCGACATCCCGACCGAGGGTCTCGTCCCGCCCCCGCCACACGCGGCCCATGCCGCCTTGCCCGATGAGGTCGTGGAGGCGGTACCGGCCCCCGACGACTGCCCCGCTCGTCGCTGTCACGGGCTCATACCTTAGTGCGGCGGCCCTGCCCCGGACACGCCCCGGCGCGGACCCGTCGGGAGGCCGACGGTGTCGGCCCCCCTGCTCTCACCCGCCGACCAGGGTCCGCGGGTCGAAGGGCTTGCCGTCCCAGCCGTGGGCGGAGAAGCCGCGCCCCCCGGACAGGTACAGGGTGAGGGCGGCGTGGGAGGTCGGGAACATCGGCAGCGGCAACGTGTCGGCCGGGGACCAGGTGACGGTGAGGTGCTTGTCCGGCTCAGTGTTCGTCAGCTCGCCGCGCCAGGCGGTGGCGAGGAACACCGACAGCAGGAACGGGCCCTTGCCGTCCCAGCCGGTACGGACCTGGACCGTGTGCACGAGCCGCAGGCCTTCCGGGTCGACGATCAACCCGGTCTCTTCCCGCAGTTCACGGGCGGCGGCCTCGTCCAGGCGCTCGCCGACCTCGACCTTGCCGCCAGGGATCGTCCACGCCGGGGTCGTGCTCCAACGGTTCGCGGCGTAGTGGATCGTCGCGATCCGGCCCCGGCCCCGGTCATGGGCGATCACGGCCACGGCCTGGCGAAGGCTTTCCACAGTGCTACCTCCAAGACGGTTGAGCGAACAAGGATTTCAGACGGTCGGGGGGCCGGCCGCGCCGCGCAGCAGCCGGTCGGCGTCGTCGGGGAGGGCGGCGCGGTCATGACGGCCAGCCGACGGTGGACAACGGGTTGCCGCGGGTGACCTCGGCGAGGGCGTGCGCGGTGTACGGCACGATGTCGGCCGGCAGCCGGTCGAGCGGCCACCACCGCAGTTCCTCGCACTTGTGCGGCTCCGCGTTGCGCACCTGCCCGCCGTAGCGGGCGGGGCGGAAGAAGAGCTGGAGACGGCTGCGCCCGTCGTCGGCGTCGAGGTGGTGCAGCGTGTGGACGAGTTCGAGGTCGTCCTCGGCGATGGTGATGCCGAGTTCCTCCTCGGCTTCGCGGGTCATGGAGCGGGTGACGTGCTCGCCGCGCTCCATGTGCCCGGCCGGGAGGTGCCAGAGGCCGTTGGCGTAGCTGGTGTTGCGGCGTCGGCCGAGCAGGACCGCGCCGTCGCCGGCCAGGACGAGGTGGACGCCGACGACCAGCGTCAGCGGGTCCGTCCCGGGCGCGCGGCCGGTGTGGTCGAGGTGGGTCACGAGGTCCTCCCGGTGGATTGGCCGTTCGCCGCGGTGAGCAGCGGCAGGTAGTGGTGCATGTAAGGCGGGACCTTGAGGTCGAGTACCTCGTCGAAGGGGACCATGCGCACGGCCAGGCCCTCGTCACCGAGCCGCAGGTCGCTCTCGGGGCCGTGCCAGACGGCGTATCCTCCAGACGCGGAGCGGTGCGCGGGCGTGCGGAAGCGCCGGATTCGGCCGACGAGAAAGCGCAAGGTGGCTTGTCTCAAGCCGAGTTGACGGAGTTGTTACGGGCGGGTGGCGTCCGATGATGCTGCTGTTCGAATGCGGTGTTCAAGTGGATTACCTCCGGGCGATCCCGAGGCGAACAGGGACACTTCGAGCACCTCCCGGGCGCGGTCCAGCGTGTCCTCCAGCTGGTCGATCACGGGGCGGAGGGCGGCGGAGCCCAGTGCGCAGGCGGCGAGCGCCTGTTCGAGCGCGGCTCCCGGCCGGGTTCGATGCGGTCGCGGACGCCATGGTGGGTGAGGAGGTCGCGCAGCGCAGAGCCGCCGACAGATTCACCCGTTCGGCTGGTCACGTACACGAGCAGGTTTCGGGCCGCGGACGGGGTCATGATCCTGGGTTCGGACCGCCGGATGTCCGGCGAGCCGGTCGGCTGCTTCTTCCGGCGGCCCTTCCACGTCCGAGTCGCCGCCCTCGATGTCTACCGGGCGGCGGAGGCCGCCCAGGCTGAGGGCGGGCAGGCCTGGTCCTGGCCGATTCGCGGTCGTCAGCCGCCCTCGGGCGACGGCCGGGGGCCGGCCCCCGCGTCGCGGTCCTCGATGAAGTGCTTGAAGCGGCGCAGGTCGCCGCGTACCTGGACGCCGAGCACGCCCAGCTTGTCGGCGGCCTTCTCGGCCAGGCCGGTGGGCTGGAAGACCATGGTCATCCTCACCCGGGTGCGGGCTGCGCCGAGCGGCTCGAAGTCGACCGTGCCGGTGTGCTTCACGCTCTCGCCGGTGGTGCGCCAGGCGACCCGCTCATCGGGCACCCGCTCGACGACCTCGGTCTCGAACTCCCGGGACAGCCCGGCGATCCTGGTCCGCCAGTGGGCACGGCGGTCGTCCAGCTGCCTGACCTCCTCCACGCCGTCCATGAACTTCGGGAAGTCCCCGAAGGTCGCCCACTGGTCGTAGACGACGCGGACGGGCACGTCCACGTCGATCGACTCCACCACCGTGCTCATCGCTCACCTCTCCACGCTGTCCTGTCGGCCGATCCGCCGCGCGGCCGCCGGGAGGGAGGTTCGCGGACGGCGCCCCTGTCAGTCTGGGCCGTGCGCCGGGCGTCGGCGACCGGTCGGTCGGGGTTCCCGGGGGCTCGGCGCCCGCCGCCGGGCGGTCGACGGCGGGTCCGCCCGGGTGACCGGCCCGGTGGCAGGAGCGAGGGGCCCGGCGTGTCAGCCGGGCCGACCGTGACCGCTCTGCCAGCGTGTTCCGCGGCCCGGTGCCGGACGAGCCGCACACCGGCACAGTGATCCGACCCGAGGAGCCCCGCTTGCCTCACCGGTTGCCCCTTCCCCGGCTGACGGCCGTCGTCGTGGCCCTGCTCCTCGGGCTCTCCGCCTGTTCCAGCTCCGGCACCGGCTCCGGCTCGGGAGCGCGCCCGGCCGACTCGCACGGCAGTTCCCCGCCCGCCGACGAGGTGGCCGCGGGCGGTCCGCTGGTCGGCGACCCCACCCTCGTCTCCGGCGAACAGTCCTGCGCGGCCGCGGAGGGCAACGCTCCGTGGTATCCGACCATCGCCGCCTTCGAGGTCCACGACTCGAACCGGACACACCGCTACGCGTGCGCGCACTTCGCGGGCGCCCCGTCGAACAACCAGGTCTACGCCTACAGTTCGCAGCAGGTCTACGCCACGCCGTACAACATCGTGGACCGCGGCCCCGACGAGCTCTACGTCTACGGCGGTGGCTACGGCGACGACCCGGCCGCCTCCGGCTCGTTCGTCTCGCGGGTGGAACCCGGAACCTTCAACGAGGTCTGGCGGCAGGTGCTCATCAACACCCACGCGACCGACGAATGGGACTACCCAGGCGTCCTGAACGTCCTGTCGGACGGCAGCCTGGTGGTCATCTACGGTTACCACATCGCCCGGATCGACCCGCAGACCGGCAAGGTCCTCGCCCGGACCACCCTTCCCACCGGCCAGTCGGCCCCGCGCGACACCGCGTACAACGGCTACGACGCGCTCTCCGACGGGACCATCGTCGCCAAGACCGTCAACCGGCAACCCGGGTGCACGGAGCAGGGTTTCAGCGCCTTCCTCAACTGCCCCGACCCGACGGCCGTACCGCCCTCGATCATGGTGGCGATCGACCCGAAGAGCCTCCAGGTGATCTCCCAGGTCACGCTGCCCGAGATGATGGGCGGCCGCATCACCACCTCGACGCTCAACGACACGCAGGAGATCTACCTGCCCGGAGCGACCAAGCTCTACCGCTACACCTACCAGAACAGCGCCTTCGCCCCCGACCCCTCGTGGGGGCCGGTGCCCTACCTCAAGGACGGGCAGACGGCCGCGTCCGCCATGGCCGTCATCAACGATTACGTCGTCGCGATGACCAACGGCGGGAAGCCGACCCCGACCCCGATGAGCGTCGTCGCCGTCTCCCAGAGCGACTCCACCAAGGTGGCGAACGTCCAGCCCTTCGCCGACAGCGGCAGCAAGAACAGCTTCATCCCGTCGATGGTCTCGGTCGACCCCGAGAACAACCGCGTCTACGCGATGGACGCCGGAGCGGGCAAGCTGGCCGGGATCGACCTGACGAACGGCGCGCTGTCGGTGGCGTGGACGCAGGACCAGACGACGCTCAGCTTCACGACCCTCATCGGCCCCGGGGACCAGCGCGTCCTGATCGGGACCGACATCCCGGTGAAGTTCTTCCAGGGCCTCAAGAAGTACACCACCGAACAGGTCGTGTGGCGCAGGGCCCAGGACGGCACCGAACTCGCCCGGTCCAGCCAACTGCCCAAGATGACCCAGGGAATCCTGGTCACACCCGGCTACGCCGCACTCCAGTACTTCCTCACCGCGGACGGCCACGTCACCGGGCTCCAGGTCGCGCCGAAGCCCGCGTCCCCGTCTCCTTCACCCGCCGCTCCGGGCAGCCCCACGAAGTCCACGTCCCCGGCGTCTCCCGCGTCCCCGGCGTCCCCGGCGTCCTCGGCGTCCTCGGCGTCTCCTGCGTCCCCGGCGTCCCCGGCGTCCCCCGCGTCGTCCGGCTCGCCAGGTCCGTCCGGCACCGCCACGGTGACCCCGTCCTGAACCTGTTCACGCACCTCGTCGGCCTGCCACCGGCCACCCATCACCGTCCCGCCCGTCGCCGTCCCGCCCGTCGCCCCGAACGACCGAGGAGCCCGAGCGCACCCGCTCGGACTCCTCGGTACCGGCGAACCGGCCCCGGGCTGGAGACCCGAAACCCCGGGTGTGAAGCACGGGGTCAGACGGCGGCCCACCCGGTCCAGTTGCCGTTGGTGTCACGGACGCGGCTCCAGATGCGGCCGTCGGTGCCCTTCGCGCCGACCTCGAAGTTGCCGAAGCCCATGTCCGTGGCGAGGATGCCGACCGGGCCCGCCAGGACACCGCCGAGGGAGAGCCAGCCGCTCTTCTTGCCGGACTTGTCGACGGTCCAACGCGTCCACACGGCGTGGTCGGTGCCGATGACGAACACCTCCTGGCGGCCGTCACGGAAGTAGTACGTCGCGGTGCCGGCGCCGTACTCGTCGCCGCAGAGGTAGTTGCCGCCCCACACCGGGCTGCTGCACACGCCCAGGCTGCTGCCGACCGTGCCGCTGCCCGCGCCGGGGGCGCCCGAGCCCGCCGCACCGGCGGGCGCCGCGCCGAGGGACAGCGCGGCGAGCGCGGCCACGGAGGCGGCAACGGCCTTGATGAGCTTCATGATTGCTCCCGAGGAGAGACGTGCAGACCGATCGGGACCGAGCGAACAGGCCGGTCCCTCACCAGTGCTGACGGGGGCACACCCGGAACGGGTTCAACCGGCCTGCCGACGGTCGCTGCGCGCCTTGTCCGGATCGGCGGCGGGCCCTGAGCAGGCTGTGGGGGCAGCCACCCGACATATCGGACCGCCCCAGAATTGAGACGTCTCAGCTTCCCCCCTGAGACAGGCATCCGATCACCGCCGGCACCCCGCGCTGGGACACCCGGTGACACCCGGCGACACGTGGTGAGACGGCGTGAGATGGCGTGAGATGGCGTGAGATGGCGTGAGACGGATCCGGGCCACCGGGAATCCAGCAGAGCGTCAGGCCGTCGATCGGTAGGCTCCGAACCCAGCGGTGGCCGTGATCAAGGTCCCGCACATCCGAAGTGATGCCGTGCCAGGGGCGAGCTGCGCTCCCGTCCGGCCGTGCCGCGCCCTTTCCTCGCGCGGCTCGTGGCGTCGTACCGGAACCAGGAACCGTCCGGAACGTCGAGGGCTTACCGGCTACCGCTACCCGCAGGTGCCCGGCTGCGCCCCGGCTGAACAGGAGGAAGTCGATGAGCATGGTGGCAAGGATCGGCAAGGGGGCCGTGGCGCTGGCGATGGCCGGTGCATCGGTGCTGGGTGTGACGGGCAGCGCGAGTGCGGCCCCCGGTGCGTCCTACATCGGACCCGGCTACGCCACCTCCGGCGCCGGTGTGTGGTGCGTGCAGCACAGCATCAACTACTTCCTCGCCAACAACGGATCGGCGTACCGCGCGAGCGCCCCGTACTGGTCGCTCGACGAGGACAGCCAGTGGGGTCCGAAGACCGAGGCCGAGGTCCGCTGGTTCCAGGCGCACTGGGGCTACGACCAGGACGGCATCGTCGGACCGACCACGGGCTTCCAGATCCTGGTCTACGGGGAGCCGAAGTTCAGCGGGACCCCGTGGAACGGCCCCGGCTACTGCTACTGGCAGGTGCCCAGCGACCACATGTACGGCGCGTAGCACGAACATTCCGTCCCCCTGTCGAAACCCCTGTCGAAAGGAATCACCATGATCAAGAAGTCGATCGGCCGAGGCCTGGTCGCAGCCGTCGCCCTCACGCTCTCCACCGCCGCACTGGCCGGTACCGCGCAGGCGTCGACCACGGCCCCCTACCTCGGTTACAGCCACACCACCTCGGGCACCGGGGTGTGGTGCGTGCAGCACCTGGTCAACGACTACCTGCGGCTGAGCGGGGAGGCGACCATCAGCGAGGACAGCCAGTGGGGCCCGCAGACCGACGCCGCCGTGCGGAACTTCCAGCAGGCCGTCCTCGGCAGCAGCCAGGCGGACGGCGTCGTCGGCCCGCGGACGGGCAGCAAGCTGATGAACGTCGACTGGACCGACCCGTACGCCGGGCCCAACGGCTCTTGCCTGCCGTTCATCCCGACCACCAGCTGATCCGCAGCCGGCTGCGCGAAGGCCGGAAGAGGCCCCGTTCCGCCGAGCCCGGCGGACGGATACCCACAAGGCAGAGGAAGACCATGCACAACGCACTCAAGAAGCTGGCGGCGACCGCCGCCGTCGGCGTGTCCACGCTCGCCATGTCGCTGGTCGGCGCCACGGGCGCGCACGCCGACTCCCAGGACGGCTGCCCCTACCCGTACGTGTGCATCTACGCCGGTCCCTCCAGCAGCACGATCGTGGCCCAGTTCCGGGACATCACCAGCTACTACCAGAGCACCTACCACGGCCCGGGCTTCAGCGTCGTCAACACGCGGAACCAGGACACGGTGTGGCTTCGCATCAACTACGGCGGCAGCGACGACTACGAGTGCCTCAGCAACGCGAGCCACGACCAGAACAGCATCGGATCGCTCGGAACCCTCACCGGCATCATGATCAGCTCCAACACCAGCTGCTGATACCCGCCCTCGGCAGAACGGATGTGACGGCATGAGAACAGGCGCAACAGCAGCACGGATC
Organism: Kitasatospora sp. NPDC033851; assembly: GCF_055576085.1. Classification (NCBI taxonomy): domain Bacteria; kingdom Bacillati; phylum Actinomycetota; class Actinomycetes; order Kitasatosporales; family Streptomycetaceae; genus Kitasatospora; species Kitasatospora sp. NPDC033851. The sequence goes on from NZ_JBVIRL010000009.1 coordinate 265,664, forward strand.
GCCGCCGGTCTGGCGTTGTCGCTGTCGGTGGTCATCGGCCTCGGCGGAACGGCCCAGGCGTCCCCGACCGCCCCCTACCTTCGGACGGGGTCGTCCGGACAGGCAGTCAAGTGCGTCCAGGCGTTCCTCAACCTCGCCGGACTCGGCCACAGGATCGCCGTGGACGGCGACTTCGGGCCGGACACGAAGAGCACGGTCGAGGACTTCCAGCGCGCGGACGGCCTGCCGATCGACGGCATCGTCGGACCCCGAACGGGCACCGAGTTGTGGAACTACTACAACGCGTACGTCTTCCCGCATGTCATGGACTACTGCTACGACTACATCCCGACGCAGTCGTAAGGCGCGCCACCCCGCTCCTGCCACGACGGCACCGCCCGGCAAGGGCGGTGCCGTCGGCATCCGGAGCCGGTGTCCGGGCGGGGCACCGGAGGCACCGTGCGGGGTGCCGGAGGGACCCGGGTGGGGGGACTACCTGACGCTCTTCGAGAGCGGCACCGCCAGCTGCATGAGGTGCGGCAGCCGTCCCAGGATGTCGTCGCCGCTGAGGAACAGCAGCCGGTCGCCGACCCGGGTCACGATGATCTCCTCGCTGTGGTACGGGCCCTGAGGCACCTTCTTCATGTCGAGGGCCTCGTCGCCGAGCCCCGGCACGGGCTGCTGGGTCGCGGTCAGCGACACCGACGTGCCGTCGATCGTCCGCCCCGTGAAGGACTTGCAGCGCTCCGTGTACGCCCGGATCTCGTCGAGCAGCTTGGCCGCGTCGCCGGGGTGGTAGGCGGCCAGGTAGACCTGGACCATGTTCTCCCCGTCGTAGACCTCCTCCATCGTGCCCGAGGCCTTGAGGTCCTGCGAGAGAATGGTTCCGGCGAGACGCATCTGGTTGCACGGTTCCTGCGGCAGCGTCGGCGTGCCCGGACTGTCCGGGACGTACGTGCCGGTGTCGGTCAGGTTGCCGTCGCCCTTGATCGTCCACCCGGCGGGCAGCATGGCAGCGGTCGGCATCAGGCCGCGCAGGACCGGACCGGCAGGAATCGGAGGACCGGTCGGCGTGCTGCTGGGAGGGCCGAACGCCGGGGCGCCGGAAGTCTGCAGCGTCGGCACGGCAGTCGTCGGCACGGCGGTCGTCGGGACGGCACCCGGGGAGGTCGCGCTGCCGTGTGCGGTCACCGCCGGCTGGTCGGCGACGGACCCCGGGCCGGAGGAACACCCCGTGACGACTGCCGTGGCCATTACGACTGCGCCGACCACGAGGGGCAACCTGCCGCCTGCTCGGACGATGGACACAAGAACCCCCATGAGTAGACCAGTTGAGTGCCACACGGCGTAGGAAAGCCGCCGCAGACCGTCACGCCCTGCGGCGAGGGCCGGAGCGTGCCACCCCCGAGAGGCCCGGGAACATGACGTCACCGGCCTCCTCCCGCACGACCTCCTCCACGGGCTGAACCGTGCCCGATCCATCCGACCCGCGGCATGAGTACCCGTACTCAACTCGGCACCCGCTGCACGCCCGTCCCGACCGTTGCCGACCACCGGCCCGGCTTCCCCATGAGTGCCGACCTCGGGCTGCCGTCGGGGAGCTCGTCGAACTCTCCCCAGCTCCCCGCTCGACCTGCTGCGACAGCGGAAGACCGCGACGAAGACCAGCCACGGCTTGGCGTGGCCCGCGTCGCCGTGAAGGCCTGGGCATGGTCGATCACGCCGAGGTCGAGCAGTAGCCGGCTGAGGACGCCGGCCACCTGGTCGAGCATCCAACGGAACCCGGGCGCTCGCCGCGCCGCTGGTGATCTCCACCGACGCCCGAATGTTCGAACCCTCCTACCTCGCCGCGCACCCGGCCGAGGCGGACCGCCTGAACTCCTCCGTCGAGATCCTCGGCAACACCGAGGTCGTCGCCGTCGACCAGGACCCGCTGGGCGCTGACGGCTCCGTCCGGCTCCTCCAGGCCGGCACGTCCGCCCTCTGCCTGACCGCGCCGAGCACCACCACGGCCGGCGATCCCGACCCGCCCGTCGTGACCAGCTGTGATCTGGCGTGCTCCATCGTGACCAGCCGTGACCAGCCGTGATCCGTCGGGTCACAACTCCTGTCACACGGGCAGGACTTCGGTGCCCTGGTCGGCGAACCGCCCGACCAGGGCACTCGGCGCGTTCCGGCCCGTCACCGGCACGGCGATGTCTCCCTGCTCGCAGCCTGCAACTCCTCTGCTCACTCTTGCGCACTAATGCTCACAAAGCTATAAATCAATCAGCTTCAATCATTCGCATGCCGCGAAGCACTGCCCACCGCTGCAGGAGGACGCCGTGACCCACGTCGCCGACGAGATAGCCAGCCAGCCCGCGCACTGGCGGCGCGCCCTGGAACTCGCTCCGCCCGGACTGCCCGAGCCCGGTGAACGGGTGGCCGTCCTGGGGTGCGGGACGTCCCTGTACATCGCCCAGGCCTACGCCGCGCTGCGGGAGGGCTCGGGCCAGGGCGAGACCGAGGCCTTCGCCGCCTCCGAGTTCCCCGTCGGGCGCCGCTACGACCGTGTCCTGGCCATCAGCCGCTCCGGCACCACGACCGAAGTGCTCGCCGCCCTCTCCCGGGCCGTCGGCACTCCGACGACGGCCGTCACCGGCGCCCCGGCCACGCCGATCAGCGACGTCGCCACCACGGTCATCGACCTGGAGTTCGCCGACGAGAAGTCCGTCGTGCAGACCCGGTTCGCCACCACGGCGCTGGTCCTGCTGCGCGCACGCCTCGGGCTCGTCCCGGCCGATCTGCCCGAGCAGGCCGAGCGTGCCCTGCTTGCCCCGCTGCCCGAAGGCGCCACCGGAGCACGCCAGTTCACCTTCCTCGGCACCGGCTGGACGGTCGGCCTGGCCAACGAGGCCGCACTCAAGCTCCGCGAGGCCGCCGGCTCGTGGACCGAGTCCTACCCGGCCATGGAGTACCGGCACGGCCCGATCAGCATCACCGGGCCCGACAGCGTCGTGTGGTTCTTCGGCGAGCCGCCGGTCGGCCTGCTGGAGCAGGTGACCGCCACCGGTGCCACCGCCTCGGTCTCGCCTCTTGACCCGCTCGCCGACCTGGTCCGCGCCCAGCGCCTCGCCGTCGAACTCGCCATCGGTCGCGGCCTGGACCCCGACCGGCCGCGCAACCTGACCCGCTCGATCATCCTGGCCACCTCATGACGAGGCGGAGCGCGGACGCGCAGGCCGCGGTCGGGCGGAGCGGGGGCACCAAGCGCGCGGTCGGGCAAGAGCGGACGGGCGGGGCGGCATGACGGTCATCGCACTCGATGTCGGCGGGACCCAGATCAAGGCCGGTGTGGTGGCCGAGGACGGCTCCCTGGTCCACAGCGAGCGCTGGTTCACCCGGGCCGACCGCGGCCCGGACGCCGTCCTCGACACGGTCCTGACCTGTGCCGCCGACCTCGCCGGGCGGTACGCGCCGAGGGCGGCGGGCATCGCCGTGCCGGGCATCGTCGACGAGGCGTCCGGAACGTCCGTGTTCGCCGCCAATCTCGGCTGGCGACGGGTGCCCGTTCGGGACTGGCTGGCGGAAGCGCTCGGACTCCCGGTCGCCTTCGGGCACGACGTCCGCGCCGGCGGGCTCGCCGAGGCCCGCCTCGGAGCGGGCCGGGGCTGCCGCTCCTTCCTGTTCGTCCCGGTCGGTACCGGTATCGCCTCGGCGATCGTGCTCGACGGAAAGGCCCTGACCGGCAGCCACGGCTACGCCGGGGAGCTCGGGCACCTGACGGTGCGGCCCGCGGGGGAGCCGTGCCCGTGCGGCAGCCGCGGCTGCCTGGAGACCGTCGCGTCGGCCTCGGCCATCGCCCGCCGCTACCGCGACGCCACCGGGGCGGCCGACGTCAGCGCCAAGGCCGTCAGCGCCAAGGACGTCAGCGCCAAGGACGTCCGGCAGCGCGCCGCATCCGGTGACGTGGTGGCCGCCGAGGTGTGGCGCGAGGCGATCGACGCACTCGCCGACGGCCTGAGCGCCGCGATCACCCTCCTCGACCCCGAGCGCATCGTCATCGGAGGCGGGCTGGCCGGGGCCGGAGCCGCGTACTTCGACCCGCTGCGGGCCGCCCTGGCCGAACGCCTGTCCTTCCAGAAAGCGCCCCGGATCGTCCCGGCGGAACTCGGGCACCAGGCCGGCTGCCTGGGAGCCGCCCTGCTCGCCCAGGACCTCCCCCCGGCCGGCCGGCCCGCGACACCCGTACGACGTCGCTCGCCGGTGCCGCGTCAGACGCGGCGGGGGGCCGACGGATGATCCTGACCGTCACGCTCAACGCCGCACTCGACGTCACCTACCGGCTCGGCCGGCTCCGCCCCCACGCGAGCAACCGGGTGCGGGAGACGGCCGCGCGGGCCGGCGGCAAGGGCATCAACGTGTCCCGGGTCCTGCACACGCTCGGCCACGACACCGTCGTCACCGGCCTGGCCGGCGGACCCACCGGCGAGGCCCTGCGGCGCGATCTCGCCCAGGCCGGGATCACCGATCGGCTGGTCCCGATCGCGGGCGAGAGCCGTCGCACGGTGGCCGTCGTCGACGAGGACCTCGGCGACACCACCATCCTGCTGGAGCCCGGACCGGTCGTCACCGCGGCCGAGTGGGCGCTCTTCCTCGACCGGTACGGCGAACTCGTCTCCCGGGCCGAGGCCGTCGTGCTCTCCGGCAGCCTGCCCGGCGGCATTCCCGCCGATGCCTACGCCGTCCTGATCCGGCTGGCCCGGGCCCACCGCGTGCCCGCCGTCCTCGACACGGCCGGCGAGGCCCTGCGCGCCGGACTCGCCGAGGCACCCGCCGTCGTCAAGCCCAACGCCCACGAACTCGCCGAGGCCAGCGGCACCGGCGACCCCCGCCCGGGTGCCGAGGCGCTGCGCGCCGCGGGCGCCCGGGCCGTGGTCGCCTCCCTCGGTCCGGCCGGCCTCATCGCCTGCACCCTGAAAGGGAGTTGGGCCGCCCGCCCGCCGGAGGCGATCGCCGGCAACCCCGCCGGCGCGGGTGACGCGGCGGTGGCGGCGCTCGCCCTGGGCCTGGTCGCCGGGACGCCGTGGCCCGAGCGGCTCACCCGGGCCGTGGCGCTGTCCGCCGCCGCCGTCGCCGCGCCACTGGCCGGCGACTTCGACCCCGCCGTCCACCGCCGCCTGCTCGGCCAGGCGACCGCAGAGCCCCTCCCCGCACGCACAGGAGAATCCCCATGCCGCTGACCGGTACCGGCCGGATCGTCACTGCTGCCGCCAAGGACGGGCGCGGCGTCGGTGCGTTCAACGTCATCCAGCTCGAACACGCCCAGGCCATCGTCGCCGGCGCCGAGGCCGCCGGGGCGCCGGTGGTCCTCCAGCTCAGCGAGAACGCCGTCCGCTACCACGGCGGACTCGGCCCGATCGCCACCGCCGTCCTCGCCGTCGCCGAGGCGGCCGGGGTGCCGGTCGCCGTCCACCTGGACCACGCCACCTCCGCCGACCTCGTCCACCACGCCGTCGAACTCGGCTTCTCCTCGGTCATGTTCGACGCCTCCGTGCTGCCCTACGAGGAGAACGTCCGGGCCACCGCCGACGTGGTCGCCCACTGCCACGCCGCCGGGGTGTGGGTGGAGGCCGAACTGGGCGAGGTCGGCGGCAAGGACGGCGTGCACGCCCCCGGCGTCCGCACCGACCCGGCCGAAGGCGCCGCCTTCACCGCCGCCACCGGCGTCGACGCCCTCGCCGTCGCCGTCGGCACCTCGCACGCGATGCTCACCCGCGACGCGGCGCTCGACTTCGACCTGATCAGCGCCCTGCGCGCCGCCGTTCCCGTCCCGCTGGTCCTGCACGGCTCCTCCGGTGTCGCCGACGGGCACCTCACCGCCGCCGTGGAACACGGCATGACCAAGGTCAACATCGCCACCCACCTCAACCGGGTCTTCACCACCGCCGTCCGCGAGGCGCTCGCCGGCGACCCGCGCCTCGTCGACACCCGCCGCTACCTCGGTGCCGGACGCTCCGCCATGGCTGCGGAGGTCACCCGCCTGCTCGGGGTGCTCCGGGCGGCCCGCCGAGGCGGCTCGGTGCAGACGTTCTGACACACCGTCAGACGCACCGCACATCCACGCCCTGGCCGCCGAGCTGCTCGACCAGCTCGTCCGGAGCGCCCTTGTCGGTGACCAGGACCGCGATCTCGCCGATGGTGCAGACCTGGGCGAAGGCCCGCTGGCCGAGCTTGGTGGAGTCGGCGACCACGATCACCTTCTCCGCCCGCTCGGCCATCGCCCGATTGGCGCTGGCCTCGCCCTCGTCGTGGGCGGTGGCACCGTACTTCGGGTCGAGCGCGTTCACACCGAGGATCGCGTAGTCCAGCGAGAGCCCCCGGAGCAGCGTGGTGGCCAGCGGCCCGGTCAGCTCGTAGGAGTTGGACCGGGCCACGCCTCCGGTCACCACGGTCTTCACGTAGGGCCGGACCGCCAGCTCATGGGCGATGTTGATGGCGTTGGTGACGACGGTCAGCGCCGTGCCGTGCGCGTGGTCGGCGAGGTCGGCCCGGGTGGCCAGCTCGCGGGCGACCTCCGTCGTCGTGGTGCCGCCGTTCAGGCCGACCACCGACCCGGGCCGGACCAGGCCCGCAGCCGCACGCGCGATCCGGTGCTTCTCGTCCGCCTGGCGCGCGGTCTTGTACCGCAGGGGCAGGTCGTACGCGACCTCGCTCAGCACCGCGCCGCCGCGCGTACGGGTCAGCAGCTGCTGGCGGGCCAGCTCCTCCATGTCACGGCGGACCGTGGCCAGGGACACGCCCAGCAGCTCAGCGGCCTCCGCGACCTCGATCCGGCCCTGCTCGCCCAGGATCTCCAGCAGCCGCGTCCACCGCTCGTGCGTCCCCATCGTCACTCCTCCACATCGTGCTGACGGCGAGCGTATCGCGACCGGACATCGATGATCACGCGCGGACTTTTTGCGCACACGGGATCGGATAGGCCCCCTGCGGAGCAGCTTCGAGCACAAGCCCCGTGGCTGTTGCGCGCATGCTCCGCGGCCCCCCGGCATGCTCTGCGCCTGCTGTGATCCGCCCCTGCGCCGACGGCACGGCTGCGCCGACGGCTTACGGCTGTGCCGCCTGCCCGTTCTCGCCGGGAGGTTGGGCATCGGTTGGGCGTCCGCGTGCTTGTGGCGAGGTGGATCCGGCATGCGGTGTCGAGGGCGTTCTCGGGGATGCCGCTGGGACTGCCGGCGGGCAGGAGGGCGTCTGATCGAGGGCGGGCTGGCTCGTCCCGGGCCCGCCTTGTCCCGGCCGCGCCCGGGACGGCGGGGGATGTGGCCTCAGCGGTCAGGCGTCGGGCCGTGCTTCGAGGAATGCGAGGGCCCTGGCCACGAACTCGTCGTGGAACTGGAAGATTCCGCCGTGCCCGGCGTCCGGGTAGAGGGGGACGAGTTCGCCCCGGGGCAGCCGTGCGGCGAGGTTGAGGGTGTTCTCGCTCGGCACCATCCGGTCGCTCTCGCCGTTGGCCACCAGGACTGGCTGGCGGATGCGGGACAGGTCGGCCGGCGGCTGGAGGCCCCACCGGTGGATGGCCTTCAGCTGGGCGCGGAACGACCTCAGCGAGATGGCTTTGTCGCGGCGGTCCGTGCGCTCCTTCAGCCGTTCCAGGAAGGCGTGTGCTTCGCGTCGGCCGTGTTCGGTGTCGGTGAAGAAGAGGAACTGCTTGGGGTCCTTGCGGGTCAGGAAGCCTTTCAGGATGTCCCGGAGGGTGAGTGCGGTGACCTTGTCGATGCCGGGGCCTCCGGCGGGGCCGGTGCCCGCGAGGATGACCTTGCGCACCAGCTGCGGTTCCTCGGCTGCGATGACCTGGGCGATGAAGCCGCCCATCGACAGGCCGAGCAGGTCGACGTGCTCGAAGCCCAGGGTACGGATGAACAGCACCGCGTCGCGGGCCATCGCTTCGATGGTGTCGGGGGTGGAACCGCCCGACGCTCCGACTCCGCGGTTGTCGAAGGTGATCACCCGGCGCCGGGCGGCGAGTCCGTCGATGACGCGGGGGTCCCAGTTGTCCAGGACTGCGCTCAGGTGGTGGAGCAGGATCAGCGGTACGCCGTCTCCTTCCGGGCCGAGTTGCCGGTAGGCGAAGTCGACGCCGCGCACGGACACCGAACGAGTCGGCACGTCCTTGTACGACGACGGGGCGGGCGTGGGGGCGGGGGAACTGCGCGGTGCGCTCATGATCGGTTCCTGGGGTGCGGAAGGGAGGGGTGGTGGGAGGCGGGATCCTCTCGCTGCCCGGGGCCTGTCGGTGGTGTGGCGGGGGTTGGCCCTCACGCCATCGCGATGACGACCTTGCCGGCCTTGGCGCGGCCCTGCTCGGCGTACTCCATGGCTTCGAGGGTCTGCTCGAAGGGGAAGACACGGTCGACGACGGGGCGGACCTCTCCGGCGTCGATGAGCCGGGTGAGTTCGCGCAGCTGGTCGCCGCTGGCCTTCATGAACAGGAAGGAGTAGGTCACGCCCTGGCGCTTGGCGTGGCGTCGGGTCTTGAAGCTGAGCGCGTTCATCGCCTGCCGCAGGACCAGGTTCGCGCCGAGCTCGCGGGCGAAGTCCGCGTCGGGGGGCCCGGCGATGCTGATGACCTTCCCGCCCGGCTTGAGGACCCGCAGCGACTTGTCCAGGGTCTTGCCGCCGAGGGTGTCCAGGACGACGTCGTAGCCGTCCAGGAGCTCCTCGAAGTCCTGGGTGCGGTAGTCGATGACGACGTCCGCTCCGAGTTCCTTGACCAGGGCGGAGTTGGCCGCGCTCGCGGTGGTGGCCACGTGTGCGCCCAAGTGCCTGGCCAGTTGGAGGGCGACGGTGCCCACTCCGCCGGAGCCTGCGTGGATCAGGACTTTCTGGCCCGGCTGGACCTGTGCCCTCTCGACCAGCGCCTGCCATGAGGTGAGGGCTACCAGGGGAAGGGAGGCGGCCTGGGCCATGGTGAGGGTGGCCGGCTTGTGGGCCAGGTCGTTCTGGTGGACGGCGATGAGTTCGGCGAAGGTGCCGATGCGGTCCTTGGTGGGCCGGGCGTAGACCTCGTCACCCACCGCGAAGCGGGTGACGGCCGAGCCGACCTGGACCACCACTCCGGCGAGGTCGTTGCCCAGCACGAGTGGGAGGCGGTACGGGAGGATCCGCCTGAAGGCACCGTCGCGGATCTTGAAGTCCAGAGGGTTGACGCTCGCCGCGTGGATCTCGACCAGCACGTCGTCGGCGCCCGGCTCCGGATCGGGCATCTCGGCGGCGCGCACCGCGGACTGGTCACCGTACTTCTCGATCACGTAGGCCTTCATCGCTGTCTCCCTGTCTCGTCCGCACAGGGACGGGATCTCCGCTCGCTTCGGGCTGCCCCGGTACGAGGTACTTTCTGGTATCAACTGCTGGTTCGTGACGCCCCACGCCGATGCGGGTGGGTGCGCCTCACGCGGCGTTCGGCGATACGGCCAGGCTCCGCTTCACGTGCCGGGTGGTCTCGTCGGCGAGGATCTCGGGCAGTCCCCGCTCGATGCCGGCCAGGGCCTGGGCGGCGACCTCGGCGGGGTCGGCCTTCTGGTCGGCGGGAACGCTCGCGGCCATGCCCGTGTCCATGTATCCGACGTGCAGCGCCGAGACGGCGATGCCCCGGGGCGCCAGTTCCTCCCGGGCCGCGCCGGTCAGCGCCCAGGCCGCGGCCTTCGCCGCGGCGTAGGCGCCGAGGTCGGCCGGGTGCAGCCAGGACAGGACCGACAGCACGTTGAGCACGGCGCCGCCGCCGTTGGCCTCGATGACCGGGGCGAAAGCCCGCGTCACGGCGAGCGGGCCGAAGAAGTTCACCTCCATCTCCAGGCGCACCATGTCCGGGCTGCCCGTCATCAGGGGCGTTCCGGTGGAGATGCCCGCGTTGTTGACCAGCAGCGTCGCGTCGGAGGCGGTGCGAGCCGCCGCCCGGATCGACTCCGCGTCCGTCACGTCGAGCCGCAGCGCGATGGCACCCGGAAGGTCCACCGTTTCGGGGCGACGGGCCGCCGCGTACACCTTGGCCCCGCGTTCCACGAGCTGGGCGGCCAGATGCCGCCCGAGCCCCCGGTTGGCGCCGGTGACCACTGCTACCGCGTCCTTCAGTTCCATGCCCACTCCCAGCGCCACGGCCGCGTTCAGGCGACCGCACCAATTAGATTACGACTGCAATCTAAGCACTGGTCTAAGATAGATGCCAGTCGACATCCAATCGGGAGGTGGCCGATGGGCCGCGTATCACAGGCGCAGGCGGAGGAGAACCGCCGGCGGGTCGTGGAAACCGCCTCCCGCCTGTTCCGGGAACAGGGGACCCACGTCAGCGTCGCCGACCTCATGAAGGCGGCTGGTCTGACCCACGGCGGCTTCTACAAGCAGTTCGCCTCCAAGGAGGCACTCATCGACGAGGCCACCGCCCACGCGTTCGGCGAACTCGCCCAGCACCACAAGGACGGGCTCGATCAGTACGCCGGGCAGCGCGACGCCGCCCAGCGGGCGCTGATCGACGCCTACCTCTCCGCCGAGCACCGCGACAGCGCGGCAGACGGGTGCCCCGCCGCCGCACTCGCCACCGACATGGCCCGCGACGGCGGACAGAGCGAGGCCCGCCGCGTCTACACCCAAGGAGTGGGCGACTTCGCCGACTGGCTCGACACCAAGGACCAGGACGGCATCACCCGGCTGTGCACCATGCTCGGCGCCCTCGTCCTGTCCCGGGCCACCAAAGGCTCCCCGCTCTCCGAGGAGATCCTCACCACCGCACGCGAGGCACTGACGGCCACCGACTGACCGGAACCACCGTGCGGGGCGGCACGCCGCAGGAAGGGTGCGCTTCTCGCGCGATGCCTGCGATGCCTGCGTGCCGCTGTCGCATCGAGTCGGCGGGTCGGCAACGGGTTGACGACCTCGGCGACCCGCTCGTACGCGGTCACCGCCAGCCCCCACCTCCCGGCAGGCCGTTCCCGGGCGGGCTGCTGACGGTTGCTCAGCCGTCGAGGGCCTCCGCCATGGGGCGCTGTGGGTCGTAGGCGGCCCAGCCCGGGTTTCCCGTCCTGCGAACGCGACCCAGGCGCCGCGCACCCGGGCGGCGAGTCCGGCCTGCGCGACTTCGGGCCCCGCAGACGAGCGATCGTCGGTCCGCAGCCGTCCGGCAGGGACCGCCCGGGCTGAGCACACTGCCGACGCCTGCACCTGCACCCGAGTGAAAGACAGCGGCGGTACGAGGCGGGCTCACGCCGCTGCGTGACCTCCTGGGGGATAAACGGCTGGAGCGGCCGACGGTGGCGTCGGCCACGATCAGCGGGAGCAGTTATGGCGATCATCGGGACCTGGAACCTGGAGAACTTCTGCCGACCGCTGCCGGCCGGCAGTACCCCCGACCCCACCAAGTGCGCCGCCAAGGACCAAGCCACCTACGACGCCAAGGTCGAAGCCCTGGCCGGCGTCATCACCCAGCTCGGTCCGGACCTCCTCGGGGTGCAGGAGGTCGGCAGCCAGGAAGCGCTGGACGACCTGGTGGCCAAACTGCCCGGCACCTGGCACACCGCCCTGTCGGACCACCCGGACCCCCGCGGCATCCGGGTCGGCGTCATCAGCCGCTTCCCGCTGCTGGACGTCCAGCAGCGCAAGGACTTCCCGGATCACCTGCACGCCATCCAGGTCGAGGACGACGGCATCCCGAACAGCCAGACCAGCGAGATGGGGCGCGGCGGCCTGGCCGTCCGGGTGGAACCGACCCCCGGCCAGAGCCTCCAGGTGGCCGTCTGCCACCTCAAGTCGAAGCTGCTGACCTTCCCGAACGCGCAGCACAGCACCACCGACGAACGCCTGCGGGCCCGCTACGAGGCGTACGCGCTCTTCCGCCGCACCGCCGAGGCCGTCACCATGCGCGCCCTGGCCGACGACCTGCTCCAGGGTGACGGCCGGACCCACGACGTCATCGTCCTGGGCGACTGCAACGACGAGTGGCAGGCCGCCACCACCCAGATCCTGTACGGCCCGCCCGGCTCCCAGATGGGCACCCCCGGCTTCGACCGCCCCGACCAGGGCGACGCCGAACGCCTGTGGAACCTGGCCCCCAAGATCCTGGAACAGGGCGGCTTCTCCCGCATCTTCGAAGGCCAGCACGAGCTCATCGACCACATCATGATCAGCCACTCGCTGCTGGCCAGGTTCCAGAAGGTGTCCACGGGGAACGGCCAACTGCCGAACGTGACGGAAGCCCGACCGGCGGCCCCGCACAACCAGCCCTCGGACCACTCGCCGGTGCTGGCGACGTTCAACCTCTAGTACGCCCAGGGCCGGCGCCGCCACCGGCGGCGCCGGCCCCGATTGCGCGCTTGACGCGATCAGCCGAGCGTGACGCCGCGCTCGCGGGCCAGGGCCTCCAGACCGTACCGGGCCACGTGCTCCGGGCTGTTCAGGTCGATCGTCCGGATGCCCGCGGCGGCCAGCCGCTCGTTGATCTCGTCCAGGTGCTGCTGCACGAGCTGCTTCTCGGCGTCGGTGGTGCGGCCCTTGTGCGGCCGGCCGGCGTGCTCCAGGCTCGCGTAGTTGACCCGCTCCCTGGTGCCGGCCGGCGCCGCGGCCTGGCTCGGAACCGTCGGGGCCACCCGCTTGGCGCTGCGCAGTACCTCCGTCATCGGGGTGGCCGAGGCCAGCCGGTTGAACGCCTCGGCCTCCATGACGACCGTCTCCGGTCCGTCGGCGTCCGGGTAGTGCAGCTCGACCGTCACCAGGTCGAGCGCCAGCTCCTCCACCGCGGTCAGCTCACTGCCGAGCGCCTCGATCTCGACCGGGCCGTCCTCCAGGTCGGGGTGCTGGCGCACCACGATGCGCACCAGGTCGTCGTCGTTCTCCACGTGCGTGCCGGTCAGGTCCGAGAACCGGATGATCTTCTGGCCCATCTCTACCTCTCTTGGCGACTGCGATCAGGCGAGAGCCTACGCGGGAGGTGATCATCGCCGGTTGCCTCACCATCGCTCACCGGCCGTGGTCCAGCCATTCGAGAACTGGAGGGGGCGGCGAGCGGCCACCGCCTCCCAATCCGCTGCGGTGATGTCCTGGCCCCCGTCGTCACTCGTATCCGCGTGGTTCGTCGCCTGCCGTCCTGGCCTGCTTGCGGTAGGCCCCCGGCGGCGATCCGTAGTGTCGTTTGAAAGCCTTGGCGAAGGCGAACTCCGACGTGTACCCCGTGTGCTGCGCGATTGTGCTCAGCGGGGCCGGCGACTGGTGCAGCAACCGTGCCGCGGTGGCCATCCGCCAGTTGGTCAGGTAGGTCAACGGCGGCTCGCCGACCACCGAGGCGAAGCGGCGGGCGAACGCCGCGCGGGACAGTCCGGCGCGGGTGCCCAGCGACTCCACGGTCCAGGGATGGCCGGGATCGTCGTGGATCGCCTTCAGGGCCGGGGCGACTGCCGGGTCGGTCAGCGCGGCCGCCCAACCCCGGGTCCGCTCCTTCGGCAGTTCGGCGTACCACGACCGGAGGATGTACAGCAGCAGCAGATCGATGAGCGCCGTGACGACCGCGTCCGAGCCCGGCTGCGACGCGTGGAACTCGGCGCACAGCTGATCGACCGCCGAGCGCAGCACCGGGTGGCGGCCCGGAACCGCGGGGAGGTGGATGACCTCCGGTAGATCACTGAACAGCGGATGCGGGCGGTCAACGTCGATCGCGTACGCGCCGCACACCAGCACCGTGTGCGGCCCCGGTCCGTCCACGGTGACCTGGCCGATCGGCGAGGAACGGTCCACGCGGTCCGGTACGAAGTCCACCGGATCGCGGCCCGGCACATCGCACAGGGTGTGTCCGCTGCCGCGCTGCAGGAACACGATGTCGCCGGGTCCGAGCGCGAGCGGTTGGCCGTGCGGTGGCAGCAGGTAGCAGTGTCCTTCCACCACCACGTGGAAGCCGGCTCCTGAGATGGGTTGGAACTTCAGGGCCCACGGGGCGTGCGCGTCGGTGCGCGTCACCATCGGACGTCCCGTGCGCAGGACTTCGAGTGTGTCGCTCAGGATGTCCACAGCGCCACTCTAGCGCCTGCATGGCGAGACGATATGACAGGCAATCGAGACTTCAAGGCATTCACCGTCTCAATGTGGAGGCGTACGTTCTTGCCATAGCGGTAGCCGAACCCCGGCACTGCATCGACGAAGGAACGGATCCCATCCCATGTCTCTGGCTGGCAAGAAGATCGTGATCATCGGTGGAACCTCCGGCATCGGCTTCGCGGTGGCCCGACAGGCCGCGGCGGCCGGCGCGGACGTCGTGGTCGCCTCCAGCAATCAGGACCGCGTGGACGCCGCGGCGAAGCGGCTGGGCGAGCGGGCCGAAGGCCGCCGCCTGGACGTCGCCGACGGCGACGCCATCGCCGCATTCTTCGAGCAGGTCGGGGAGTTCGACCACCTCGTCTACACCGCAGGCGAATCTCTGCTGATCAAGCCGTTGGTCGACACCACCCCGCAGGAGGCCAGGGCCGTCTTCGAGCGCCGGTTCTGGGGCGCGTTCCTCTCCGCCAAGTACGCCGCACCGCGACTGCGCGACGGCGGGTCGATCACTTTCAGCTCCGGCGTCCTGGCGATCCGCCCCCTGTCCGGAACCGCGCTCACGGCAGGCATCACCGGCGGCATCGAGGCCCTGTCCCGAGCACTCGCCGTCGAACTCGCCCCTCTGCGCGTCAACGTGATCCAGCCCGGTGTGATCCGCACCGAGCTGTGGGACGGCAGTGTCCCGGACCCGGAGGCTTTCCTCCAGGGCGCCGGGTCCGAGCTGCTCACGCGGCGTGTCGGCACTGCCGAGGAAGCCGCGGCGGCCTATCTCTTCGTCTTGTCCAACGCCTACGTCACCGGCACCACGCTCGCAGTAGACGGCGGCGCGGCGCTGGTGTGACACAGGGCGCCACACACAACAGCCAACGGAGCGACGCCGCACCGACGCGAGGCGTTCCTTGCCGCGGCAATCGACGACGAGAGGCAGACCAGACGTGCGGATCAGAGGGGCCGACCAGACGTGCGGATCAGAGGGCCTACCACTGCAAGGACCGCGAGTACCTGCGCGTTGCCCGAGTCGTCGACAGCGAGGATCTGCGCGGCAGGCTGGAAACCGCCGCTCGGTCTGACAACCCATGGGCGCGGCGGCATGCCGGCTATGTTCTTTGGCTCCTCGATCGCCCCGAGGTGCCCAACACCATCCACGTCTGGCAGAACTGGATTGCGGCCGAAGCCAGAGGGTGGTGCCTCCAACCCGCCCCCTCCGCAGGGCGGTTGCCGACTCGGCGTGCGGGTGGCTGGGGACATGCTCTGCCTGCGGACGGACGGTGCGGCCCGCGGTCGGCGACCGTGGGCCGCACCGTCCTCGGGGGGCGGGTCAGCGGCCGAACAGCCTTCGCAGGCCGCGGCGTTCGGGCTTGTCCTGCGGGGCGGGCGGGGCCGGGTGTGTGGCCGCGACGGGGCCGGGTGCCGACTTGGCCAGGAGTTCCACCACGGCGGTCAGGAAGCCGGACAGATCGGCTGCCGGGCCGGGGCCCAGGTTGAGGTGGCTGCCGTCCGCCCACTCTCCGAGCACCGTGTACGTCTCCCGCGTGAACGGGTTCGCCGCCAGCTCCAGGGTGAAGTACCGGCAGTGGTCGGCGCCGCCCGGCTGGACGACGGCGGTGTAGTACGCCTCCGCCGGTGCGGCGGGCCGTGGCAGTTCGACCACCAGCAACCGGTGCGGGCCCAGCGTGATCAGGTTCGCGTCCAGGCCGTCGCTCGGCAGCCGGTCCGCTGCGGGGAGCCGCTCGCCGAAGTCCTTCCAGAGGGAGACCAGCCCGGGGCCGAAGCCCTGCTCCGGTTCGCCGTCGAGCATCCGCGGCCCGAGGTCCCGGGCGAGGCCGGCGAGCACCTTGTGCGCGAAGCGGTAGTGGTGTGGCCGGGGGTCGTTGTCCACGATGTCCATGCGCGGAAGTATGCCGATCACACCGGGATCGTGGGAATTGCCTTCACGGCGTCAGTTCCGGGACAGCGTCGGTCGACCGGCAGCTTGATAGACAGCCGGGTGTGCATAAGACTCCCGAGTTCCCGAGCTGCTCAAGCTGATCGACGAGCGGTCGTCCGTGTTCCGTGCCGTGGTGCAGTCCGCGCCCGATCTCGGCGTGCAGGTGCCGACCTGTCCGGGGTGGACGCTGCTGGATCTGGCCCGGCACCTGGGCGGCGGGCAGCGCCGGTGGGCCGCCATCGTCACCGCCGGCCCGGACGCCGGCGCGCCGGCTCAGTCCTCGTCGGAGATCGCCAAGGCCGTCGCTTCGCTGGTGAGGGCATAGCTCACTGTGACCTCTGGCGAATCGACCGCGCCGCGGAATACAAGGCGTCGGGTAGCCCACTCTTCGAGCACGGGGATGGGGGCGTTGCCCATCCTCCGCCAGGTGTTCTCGTACCAGCCGAGCCCGTGCCGGTTGCAGTTGATGCAGAGCATGGCGCGCGCGCAGCTCGGGCAGTAGTTTCCGGGCTCGTGCAGGGGGCAGTTGTGCGCGTGGTCGTGGTCGAGATGCCATCCTCGCTCCCCTGGGTCGGATGTGCCGCAGAGGCACACGCCATTTTGGAGGGCGAGGATGGCGTCACGAGCGAACTGGGAGATCCCTCTGCCGTAGTGCGTGGAACATAGGCCGCGTGAGTGGGGAGGTTCCTGGCAGTCCCGGTAACGGCAGATCGGCCCCCACTCTGCTTGTGACTTCCATCCTTCCCACGCCGAGGGGCGGCCGTTTATGCCGACCGGAGGGACCTGGAACCGCCAGACCCTCGGATGCTACTCACGGTGACATCTACGCCCACCACGCCGAGGAATACAGGCCAGACGATCACAGACTCCTACCAGTACTGGAGCCCCTGATCCTTCCACCGTGCCGGATCACGGCCGGGATCCGGTGCAGTGCCTCAGGACGTCGGTGCCCTCCACAAGGCCGGGCGCGCGCCATCCGGCCCCGATAGGTGGGATGGTGGTGCACCACGGGCGGGATCGGAAACAAGCACGCGCCCGGCCCGCACTTCGCGGGCCGGCAGGCGGCACGACCCGCCCGCCGGAAGCAACCCTTGAGGAGAAGACACCACCTTGGCAACCGACTACGACGCCCCGCGCGACACCGGCGACGAGAGCAGCGACGACAGCATCGAGGCACTGAAGAGCCAGCGCGACGACAAGCAGAGTTCCGCCGTCGACGTGGAGCCCGAGGCCGTCGAAGGTCTCGAGCTTCCGGGCGCCGACCTGTCCGGGGAGGAACTCACCGTCCGGGTCGTGCCCCTGCAGGCGGACGAGTTCACCTGCATGACCTGCTTCCTGGTCCACCACCGTGCCCAACTCGCCGGTGAGGACAAGAACGGTCAACCCATCTGCCGCGACTGCGCGTCCTGACGGCCGCGGGAGCGGCAGCGCGGCCGCTCCCGATCGGCGCGTGAGCGGGGCGGCCCGAACGGGTTCGAGCCGCCCCCGGCGCGGCGTCCGGACGTGACCCGGCGCCGGCGGTGTGCCCGGGGTGGCCTGCGCGTCAGCCGCCGGCGGCGGAGCGGTACGCCGTCACCGCGGCCGTGAGCACGGTCTCCGTGTCCGACGACGCCTTGTCCACGGCGGCATGCTGCACCATGAGGATCACATCGCCCACGCGGGCGAACGCGGTCACCTTGACGAACGTGGTCCCGTCCTCGGGGAAGGTCGACGTGAGGTGGAGCAGCAGGCTGTCGTCGGTCGGTACCTTGGCCGCCGTGACGGACGCGGTCTCCGGGAGCTGCGTACCGTCCACGAGCGTGCTGGTGTAGGAGGCGCAGCGCCCGGCGGCACCGCGAATGGCGTCCATGACCGCGGCCGCCTGCCCGGGCGCGTACCGGTCGAGCACCTCCTGGCCGAACCAGCCGAGGTCGTCGTCGCCGACCGGTGTCCGTTCCACTCCCACCGCGACATCCTTCGCGGGTGGGGCGTGGGTCGTCATGAAGGAGTCGACACCGAGTTCCTTGCACGGCATCGCCGCGATGGGGACCGTCGACGGGGTGTACGGAGGACGGGTCGTCGTCGAGTTGACCTCCTCGGTGTTCAGCCGGAATCCCTGGGGGAGCCGGTTCTGGGTCAGCAGGCCGTCCCGCAGCCGCTCCAGAGGCACCCGGCTGGAGGCCGCGCTGCCCGGGCGGGGCTGCGGGCCGGTCGAGCAGGCCGACACGGCGAGAACCGCCAGAACAACCCCAGCCACCGCGCAGTGACGTGTGTGCATTGGTCCACCCCCAGGATTCATGATCGCGTCGTACTCTCCCACACAGGCCCTTCACCCGCTCCGACCGGAAGCGTCGCTCGCCCTCACACCGGGCGGGCCACGCGGGAACGACGTCGACGGCCTCGGACCGGTAACGGGCCGACTGCCGCAGGTGGTGAGGTAGGCTCCGCGGCGGTGAGGTCGCCCGCACGGTAAAGGACGGGCCCCGGGGTGCGGACAGGGTCGGTTGCCTCACCCCCCACGCCCCTCGCGCGAGCCGCATTCCTGGTTGAGAACCGACGCGGTGGCTGTGACCTCCGGGTGTGGTGGCAGGATGGGGCAATGGCGACGAACCGGCCGTGGGCGGGGCTTCACGGTGACCTCCTGGCGGCGAAGGCATCGGTGTACGACCCGAGTGGCTTTGCCTGCTCGCAGCCGGTGCCCGAAGCGGAGAGTGCCGAGTACGCGGCGCACGGGTTCACCCTCGACGGCCTCGCGGTTCGGTTCCGTGTGGCGAAGACCACCCCGACGAAGGTCGGCCAGTTCGTCACCGTGTGGCAGCGGTCCGAGGGCGGGCCGATCAGGCCCTTCGACGCCGATGACGGGGTTGACCTTGTCGTCGTCAGCAGCCGCGACGGCGGCCACTTCGGGCAGTTCGTGTTCCCGTGCGAGGTGCTGTGCGAGCGGGGCATCGTGTCCCGGGACCACGTGGGCGGGAAGCGGGGTTTCCGTGTCTACCCGCCGTGGGTGACCACGGCCAACCGTCAGGCACGTGCCACGCAGCTGTGGCAGGTGGGCTACTTCCTGCACCTTGACGGGGACGGGCCTGCCGACATGGCGCGCGCCCAGGCCCTCTACCACCCGTAGCAGCCCATCTCACTGCTCCCTGCCCACCGGCCAGGCCGCGAAGTCGGACGCCTTGGACGCCCGCGACGCCCTCTTCGAGCCCGGCACCCTGGTCGACGCCGACCAACGGTGAGCACCTGCTCTCGGCAGCCTGGCCAACCGCCAACTGGCCTGACAAAAAAGGCCGGGTCGGCGCACACTGTGCGCCGACCCGGCCTTCGTGGTAGCGGGGACAGGATTTGAACCTGCGACCTCTGGGTTATGAGCCCAGCGAGCTACCGAGCTGCTCCACCCCGCGTCGGTGAACCCGACCCTACGCCATCAAGGCAGCTGAGGAGAAATGCATTGATCCGGGCGGCAGCGGCTGATCCTCTGGTAAGCGGTCTGCAGCCACTGGACAGTGCCGTACGTGGCCGGCCCGAAGGAGCTGTCCTTGTCGAGCTGTGCCGGAGCAGGCGGCCCCGGGTGCGCCGAACCGGCAATGAAGTTGAGCATCTTCTCCTGGACGCACCAGACGGGGGTCCCGTAGGTGACGTGGCCGTATCCGATGTACGCCGCGTTGGAGTTCGCGCGGCGTCAACGGTGGCGCACCCCACCGAATGTCACAGTCCGGGCGCTGGCTTCCGCTCCCGCTCCCGATCCGGCGAGTCGAGGCGGCAGCCTCGGCGGAGCGTTCATCATCATCCCATTGCAATGTAAAGGTAACTGTCGTTGCGTTAGATTCAGAATCACTGCAACGATTTAAGCGCTCTGATCTGGGCTGATGTCACTTTTGCGCAATGAGTTGCTTGTTGGAAATTTGAAAGCAACGTAGCTTTTCTGTTGTCGGAAACGCGGAGCGCAAGCGCGGAAGAGGGGCCACGCGTCCCACTACGAGACGGGAATGATCATGAGCGAGTCCCTGCACACCGTCGGGCACAACGACCGGTCCTACCGCCCGGAACTGCAGAAGGCCATCGAGGAGTTCGTCGCCGCCGGCTTCGCCGGGGTGCAGATGCGGGTGCATGACGAGCACGGCGAATGGGTCGGCAGCGCCGGGGTGCGCGAGCTGGGCGGGAGCGCCGAGCCGGCGACGGACGGGCGGTTCTGGGCGGGCAGCGTCGTCAAGACCTTCACCGCGACCGCGGTGCTGCAGCTGGTGGCCGAGGAGAGGATCGGCCTGGACACCCCGGTGGCCGACCACCTGCCCGAGCTCGGGCTGGACGAGCGGATCACGGTGCGGATGCTGCTGCAGCACACCAGCGGGTTGTTCAACTACACCGGCGAGTACTACGAGGACGGGACGGTCGTGCCCGGAATCCCCGCCACGGGCAAGGAGTGGGTCGACAACCGGCTGCGCACCTACCGGCCGCAGGAGCTGGTCGAGCTGGCGCTGTCCAAGCCGGCGCGGTTCGAGCCGGGGACGGGCTTCAGCTACTCCAACACCAACTACACCCTGGCCGCGCTGCTGATCGAGCAGCTCGCCGGCCGCCCCTACGGCGAGGAGATGCGGCGGCGGATCCTGAAGCCGCTCGGACTGCGGGACACCGTCCTGGCGGGCGCCGTCACGGACCTGCCCGAGCCGCACGCTCACGGCTACTACCGCTACCAGGACGGCGACGAGTGGAAGGTCGTCGACGTCTCCCGGCAGAACCTCTCCATGCTGCTCGGCGCCGGCGGCATGATCTCGACCACCCGGGACCTCCACACCTTCATCTCCGCGCTGAACGGGGGCAAGCTCCTGCCGGAGCCGCTGCTGGCCGAGATGCGCACGCCGCACGGGGAACTCGGCTACGGCCTCGGGCTGTTCGTGCAGGACCTGGGTCCGGACGGCGGCACCGTCTACCACCACAACGGCGGCGCCCCGGGCGGCTACGGGGCACTGATGTACAGCACGCCCGACGGCAGCAGGACCCTGACCGCCGGACTGACCACCGGGGATGCCGAGGTGAACCCCGCGGAGGTGTTCCCGAAGGCGTTGGACGGGCTCGTCAAGGCGGTGCTCGGCAACGGGCGGAGCGCGGCCTGACGACGGGCCCGGACATCGCGGCCCCGTCCGCCCCGCCGCCGGGCCGGCCCGGGTTGAGCAGGTCAGGGGGCGGCGGCGACCCGGACGCACTCGACCCGAACGCCACGGCAGACGGCTGAGCCCCCGCAATGGCGCCGCTCATCAGCACGTCGGCGGTTGCACGCCGCCCACGGCTCGGCCATCGCGCGCGCGGCTTCGCGGACCGGGGGACCGCCTCCTGTAGGCGAAGTCGAGGAGGCGGCCATCCGGGTTTCCTCAGGGTGCGGCGAGCGTAACGCGGGGCACTGACATTGGCCCCGGCTCAGCCGTTCCGGAGCCACCGGCACGGGCCCCCGACCGGTCGCGCTCCCGGCGGGACCGGTCGGCCCCGGCCCCCGGCCCCGGCAGCCGACGCTTCCGGGATCCCATGGCCGACCGCGTCCGCACTCGACGGCGAGCCGCCGGCGGGCGGGGCGCGGTGGGATGCGGCGCGGAGGGGTTCGGCGCGAGGTGACGCGATGTCAAGTGCACTGTGTCCCATCGAATGTCACAGTCCGATCCCTGTCATGTCCTGACGATTGTGACGCTCCGGGTGCCACCGAATGCCGTCCGCCGACGGTCCTATGGGGTGTCCGAACAGTCAGCACGCATCGTCATCGGGGAGCCACCATGTCCGTCCGTCACCGTCGTCGCCCGCTGCTCGTCTCCGCCGTCCTCGTCGTGGGGGCGGGGCTCGCGTTGACCGCGTGCGGGCCCGACAACACCGACTCGGCGGGCGGCTCGACGGCCCCCACAACCGCCGCCCCGGCCCCCGCCTCGGCCACCGCGCCCTCGACGCCGGGCGCCCCGGCGCCCGCTGCTCCCACGGCGAGCAAACCGGCCACCGCGGGGGCGCCGCACACCGCCACGCACGCGCCGTCCGGCGCGAGCCCGTCCGGCGGCACCCGGTCCGACGGTGGCGGTGCCGGTTCCGACGCCCGCCCGTGCGACATCCAGAACCTCGAGATCAACGCGACCGTACGCGCCGGGGCAGCCAACCAGTGGGTGATCGACGTGCACAACACCGGCACGACCGCCTGCTCCCTGAGTTCCTCCCCGGGGGTCGACCTGGGCAACTCCGTCTCCCCCGACCAGAGCAAGAACATCAAGCCGATACTCGCCAGCGGCACCTTGCGGTTCCCGGTCCCGGCCGGCCAGCACGCCTACGCGGTGATCGACCTCGACCCGAGCGGCGCCACCACCGGCACCGCCCCCGGCATCGACGAACTCAACGTGCTCGTCGACGACGACGACACCAACATGCCCCTCGCCAACACCCGCAACTTCCCGCTCAACAGCGGTGCACGAGTCCTGAACCCGCAGATGGGCATCTACCGCCCCAGCGTGGCGGAGGCGGTCACCTCCATGAAGGCCGCCGGCAAGTAGCCCCGCACGTCGGCTCCCCGCAGGACGCGCCTGCGGCCGACCTCCAGCACCACCGACGGCCTCGCCCCCTCATGACGGGGGCGAGGCCCTCACGCCGTCCGCCTCCGCCGGCCTGAGCCTGAGCACTCACCCGTGCGAGCGTGCCGTCAGCCGAGCTGCTCGGCGAGTCCGACGACGATGCCCTCGGGGCCGCGGACGTAGCAGAGCCGGTAGACGTTCTCGTACTGCACGATCTCGCCGACGAGTTCGGCACCGTGGGCCCGCAGGCGGGCGACGACGTCCTCGATGTCGTCGACGGTGAACATGACGCGACGGAGGCCGAGCGTGTTCGCCGGTGGGTCCTTCGGCTCGGCGGTGATGGCCTTCGGCCGGTGGAACTTCGCCAGCTCCACCCGCCCGTGGCCGTTCGGCACCCGCAGCATGGCGATGTCCTGGCGGACGTCCTCGAGCCCGATGACGCGCTCCGCCCCGCGCCATTCGAGGGGCCCCTTGCCCTCCAGCTCCATGCCGAGTTCGACGAAGAACGCAATGACGGCCTCAAGGTCGTCGACGACGATGAGGACGTTGTCCATTCGCTGGATCGCCATGCCGGGCCTCCTTCGTGGCACGGCCACGGTAGCCGCCTGTGCCCCTGCCTCGCTGTTCCGACCCGCCGCTGACCGCTCTCGCCGCGCACAGGGCGGCGGTCTCGCACGCGTTGACCGTTTGTCTACCCGCGCTGCCTAGCGTCCTTCCCCGTACCCGGCCCGACCCGGGCCGGCATCGAAGGGAGAACTCGCGTGTTACGCAAGACCCGTGCTCTGCTGACCGGTTCGGTCGCCGTCCTGGCCCTCAGCCTCACCTCGACCACCTTCACCGCCAATGCCGCCGGCGACCAGAGCGGCATCGACGCCTGTGCCCGTGAGGCCCAGTTGGCGGGCTTCGCGAAGGACAAGTCCGGCGAGGGCCGCAACGACGACGCGATCTACGCCGTGGCGATCGCCATGGCCGAGTCCGGCTGCAACCGTCTGGCCGTCCACACCAACCTTCCCACCGATCCCGACCCGGGCACCAAGGACCTCGGCGCCTGGCAGATCAACGAGCGCTGGTACCCGGAGGTCCACTACCACGACGCGGAGGTCGTCACCGCCGAGAACTGGCAGGACATGGGCTGGTCGGCCCGCAAGGCCTTCAGGATCGACAACGACGGCACCGGCCGGGGCTGGGCCTCCTGGGCGGCCTGGAACCTGGGCACCTACCAGCAGTACCTCGGCCAGGCGCGCGACGCCGTCTACCGCGTCTGGCAGTGACGCGCCGCCGCAGGTGACCGCCTCGGACGGTCCTCGAACGGTCCGTGAACGGGTCCGGGGACAGGTCCTCGAACGGTCGTGAACGGTCCGCGGACGGTCCGCGAACGCGAGCGAGGCCCGGCACCCGAGTGGGTGCCGGGCCTCGCCCGACCGTGGAGCGCCAGGCCCGGGTCGCACGGACTCTTCCTACTGAAAGTAGGACGTGCTCTGGTAGCACCGCTGACGCCTGATGAGGAATCATCTCCCTCGCGACGAGAAGAATATTAGCAGGTCAGCGGCACGGCGTCGAAATTGCTCACCCGTGGTCCTCGCCGTCCGGGGCGGGTGTCAGCTGTCGTGCCCGAGACCGCGGTCGGGCGCGCTCATGTCGCCCGTGACGGGTGTGCCGTCGGCGAGCCCGTAGCGCAGGAAGACGGTGCCCTGCGGGCCGGCGGCCGGCGGTTGGAGGAGCGTGAGGTTGGTGGGCACCGCGCCCTCGTCGAACACCTTCTTTCCGACGCCGAGGGTGATCGGGTGGACCCAGAGGTCGAGTTGGTCGAAGAGCTTGTCGCGCAGGAGGGTCTGGACGAGGTCCAGGCTCCCGACGACCTTCACGTGTTCGTGCCGGTCGCGGAGCTCGCGTACCGCGGCGGGCAGGTCCGGGCCGAGCTGCGTGGAGCCGGCCCAGGGCAGGTCGGGAGTGCCCCGGGAGGCCACGTACTTGGGGACACGGTTGAAGAGCTCGGCGATCGCGTTGTCCGGCCCGTCCTTCTGGTGCGGCCAGTAGGCGGCGAAGATGTCGTACGTGCGCCTGCCGAGCAGGAGGGCGTCCGTGTCCTCGTACGCGGCGAGGATCTGTGCCCCGGTGACCTGATCGATCAGGGGCGCCTGCCAGCCGCCGTACGGGAACCCGACCGGGTCCTCGTCGGGGCCGCCGGGCGCCTGCCCGACGAGGTCGAGGGTGGTGAACAGTTCGATGTGGATGAGGCCCATGCCTTACTCCAGACTCCTCGCAGAGCACACGCCGACCGGTCGTGAGGCGCGCAGCACGGTGCCCGGCGGACGCCTCCTGGCCGGGACGCCGCACCGGCACTCCCGCTCACGATAGGTCACGGGACCCGTCCGGCCCGGCCGATCGGCCCGCGCCGCGCGTCGGCCGGGCTGTCACAGAATCCTCGGACCGGTTAACGCTTCCGCCTTCTCAGGCCTCCTGGTTGTAGAAGTGTTGAACGAGAGCAGGGGAGTGCGAACGGTGGATCCCGTCGTGGGTTCGGTTGCGGCAGCTGTGCTGGGACTGGTGGGGGCCTTGGCCACCCTCGTGGGGCAGTTACGGTCACGCCAACAGGACCGGCCTCAGTCGCCTCCGCCACCTCTGCCGCCTCAGTCGCCTCCGCCTCCTACGGTCGTGGTCGTCCTGGCGCTGCGCGCGTGCGATGCCGACGACGCCGGCCAGGGGCAGCCGGTGCAGCAGGAGAAGCGGGGTCACGACGCGCATGAGTGAAACCGGTCCGGACGGGGAGGCCGCCTCGGCGGCGTCCCTCGGGCACCTGCCGGCCTCCGCCTCCGACAGCGGGAGTGAAACCAGTTCCCGAGACGGGGAGTTCGCGTACTTCTATCGCACGTGCATCCGCAGGCTGGTGGCGTTCCTGATGTGGCAGGGGGCCCCGGCCGCCCTGGCCGCGGACTTGGCCCAGGACACGATGGTCAAGGCGTACGAGCGGTGGGACCGAATCCAGTCGCCGGAAGCGTGGAGCCGAAGAGTTGCGTCCCGGGAGCTGGTGCGGGCCTTCAGCCAGGTCGAGGAGAGCATTGACGAACTCGCGCTCGAACCGACCTCGCTGTTGCCGGTGCCGGACGAGGCCGCCGAATGGGAGGGACAGCAGGAGGTGTTGCACCTGCTGCGTGACCTGCCCGCCCGCCAGCGACAGGTTCTGGCCTGGACGCTGGACGGCTACAAACCGACGGAGATCGCGGCCGAGTTGGGGCTCAAGGCGGCGGCAGTCCGGGCCAGCCTGTTCAAGGCGCGCTTGGCCGTGTCCAGCAGGATGACCGATCGAGAGGGGGATTGATGGGCGAGCATTCTGTTCCCGAGCGGCGCACCCGTGAATTCTCGGACTGGCTGACAGCTGTGCAGACGGCGTTCCTGACGGGGCTTGACCGTCACCTGCACGTGGAGGCCGGGCTGCGCGAGGTGATGCTGAGTGCCGACCACAAGGATCTGGCCGAGGGCCTGGACGCGGTGTTGGACGTCGAGGCCGGACTGGTGTCCATCATGTCCCGGACCACGGCCAGGACCGAGTTCGAGGAGACGGCCGCGCCCCTCTACGACGTCGGCCTGATGCACCAGCGCTTCGAGCTGATCGGTCCCGAGCAACGGCTGGAGCTGCGGGAGCATCCGCTGGTCACATCGGCGATCCTCGCCGATCTCCTGATCCGGACGGTCGTCCTGGCGCAGGACCTCACCTTCGGACTCGGGTTCGGCCGGTATCACGGGATGCCGTTGAAAAGGGCCGTGTTCGCCGCTCAGGGAATTGCCCAGGGTATCGCCCACGGATTGGACGGGCGGGCCGCCCTCGGGTGGGAACTACGGGACATGGCTCACGAAATCGTGGCGCTGCTCGAACCCCATTACCCGGCGATCGACCAGGCGGGCAGGGTCGGACAGGTCCTTGTCCGAGAAATGGCGGGGACGATCGACCAACGCGTGAGAAGCGCGGAGCATCCGGCGATCGCAGAATTCCTGCGGGCCTGCCAGGTGTTCCTGTACGCGGTGCGCGGCGGAGAACTGACCCGTGCTGTACAGGAGGTGGAGTACCTCACCCGGGCGCTGGCCGCGCAGGTCGGAGAACTGCTCGGGCTCGGCGAACCGGAAACCCTCGACCTGGAATTCCTCTCGGAAATCCTGGACGACTTCACCACCGCGGACCTGAGCACCGCCGACCTCACGCACGTCGACCTCGCAGGAGTCCGCTGGTCCGAGCTGCGCACCCGGTGGCCGGCCGAGATCAGCGTCGACCAGCTCCGGGAGGACTCACGGGAGACGCTGCCCGGGTCCGGGATCTACGTCATCCGGCCGGGCACCGGAGCGCGGGACGTGACCAGGGTCTGACCTGCCGGTCCACCGGTTCGCCCTGGTGTCGGACAGCGGTCCGGTCGACGCCGGCGCCGCACTCGCAAGCACTGTCACGTAGTTGCAGGCAATGCCAAGCACTGCCGAGCACTTGCAAGCAACGCACGGAGAAAGGCACGAGGAAGGTGTCAGGTGAGGTTTCCCGTCACTGAGGAACTGATCGACTGCACGGCCCTGGGCGACCGGACCCGGTGGGACCGCTCCCTGCCGGCGGTGGCCGCCGAGGGCGCGGCGGCCCTGCGCCGGCACGGGTTCTTCGTCGTCCGGATCGGGGCGCTGCGCTGGGGCGAGGAGGACAGCCGTGACGTGGCGCACCGCCTCGCGGCGCAGCTGCGCGAGCGGCTGCTGCGGGACGGAGCGCCCGAGCAGCTGCGTCCGCTCGCGGATGCCGCCAAGGAGCTTTTCCCGCTGCTGCGTTCGCTCAGCACGCGGTGCCCCTGCAGGGACTGCGAGGGAGAGGTATGGCGGGTGTTCTGCCACGTCACGACCCCGGGGGCCGGGCTCAACTGGCGCCGGTTCCGGGAGCGTTACGAGAGCCTGGCGCCCAGCGAGCGCTTCGACCTGCTGATCGGCGACAACCTGACGATGCACCACGGCGGGCTCGCCGGCGGTCCGGGCCCTGGGGATCGAGCACACCCGGACCGGCACACCGGTGCTGGTCTCGGCCTTCGTGGACTCCGACGCCCGGGCGTCGGACTGGTCCGAGGTCGGGGCGCTGTTGGAGGGCAGCCGGAATACGCCAGAAACGTGCCGTAGGGGTCAACCCCGACGGCGGGCGGCGGGGTCGCGCTCAGCGACGTGCCGGGCGACCGCGTCGACGCCGGGGCGAGCGTAGCGTTCCAGGGACCGTACGGGGGGTCCGGCACTGGTGAGCCCAAAAGGGGCAGTGGGATGATCTTGAAGGGCTGAGTGCCTGCTGCGGCTCTATCACCCGGGGCCCGGCGTTGTTTCGGCTTCCGCGGTTCTGATCATCCCAGGGCTGGGTGCCCGAGAGGATCCCGCGCGGGCGCGTACGGCGCGTCCGGTAGGGGCTGGAAACCGGGCGGGGAGGGGATGACCTCGATCGAGAGGACCGCGTATCCGCGGTTCAAGCGGCTGATCACCGCGCGCGCGAGCTGCACGTGTTCTTCACGCCGTCCGACGACGTGGCCGGGGGTGACACCGTTCCTCAGGCAGCGGGCGACTGCCCGGCGTCCGGCCGACAGGCCTGCTTGAGCTTCATCTCTGCCTCGTGCCTCTTTGCCACGCCAGCCCAGTAGGGGTGGGCGTACAGCTCGGCGGCGATGGAGCCGAACGCCGCGCGGCGCTCCTCGCTGGGGTCGGCGGCCCAGGCCGCCTCGGCCGCATACCAGCGCTGCTGGAGTTCGAGCAGGTCAAGCGGAAAGCGCGCGCTGCGTGCTCCGCGCTCGCCTCGCCACCGAGTTCGCCGGCCCCGACGGCAGCACACCCGACCAACTCGCGCCGCTGATCCAGGCCCTGCTCGCCGTCGCCCGGGCCCGATCCATCCTGACGTGGCTCAACAAGCCGAGCGGCGGCGCCGCACTCCTACGGAACCTGGCCATCGCGGGCGTCGTGGTGACGCACGACGTCCTCGATGCCGAGGCCAACCGGCCCGCAGCCGTCGTCCTGCGCGCCACCCTCGTTCACCTCGGCGTCCTCCCCGAACGCCACGAGTCCCTCGAACGCCTCGAACCCTGGCTGGAGATGAAGACCGCCGGCGCCCCGCCCGAGCACCGCAGCCTCCTGCGCGCCTACGGCAGCTGGGTCGTCGTCCGGGGCGCTCGACGCCGCGCCGAGCGGACGCGGTTCACTACGGGGAGCCTTGCCCGCCTGCGGCAACACCTGCTGTCCGTCATCACCTTCCTCACCTGGACGACCGAGACCGGCCTCGCCCTCGACGCCGTCACCCAGCGGCACGTCGACGACTGGCTGGACGCCGGCGGACGTCCCGGCGCTCCATTCGCGGCTTCCTCAAGTGGACCTCCCGACGCGGCCTCACCACCGACCTCGACGTACCGGGTCTGCAGCCCGCGGCCGAGCCAAGGGACTGGTCCACACCCGAACAGCGGTGGACCCTGCTGGACCGCTGCCTGAACGACGACAGCCTCCCGCTCGACGTCCGCGCGGCAGGCTGCCCGACTCTCCTCTACGGCATCAGCGGCCAGCGCATCACCGAGCTCACCACCCGCCACCTCACCGGCGGCACGCAGCCCACGACCCAGCTCGGCGTCCACCCTGCAGCCCTCCCGCCGGCCGCGTTCCACATGCTCGCCCAGCAGGCCGAACACGCCGTCACCGCCTCGGCCATCGCCCGCACCTCGGCCCGGCCCAGCACACCGTGGCTCTTCCCCAGCCAACTCGCTGACCAGCCTGTCACCGCCCACCACCTCACCTCGAAGCTGCGGCGCCACGGACTACCGGTCATCCCCCTGCGCAACTCCGCCCTGATCACCCTCGCCGCCGACCTGCCCCCGTCCGTCCTCAGCTCACTCCTTGGCATCAGCCTCACCAGCGCCCTGAAGTGGACCCGCCGCGCCGGCCGCGACTGGAACACCTACCTGACCACCCGAACCTGATCACGCGGTCGGGGTTCCTGCGGGTAGCCACGGTCGTGATGCGGTCGACTTGTATCTCTTGTGCAGGTCGCCTTGTGCTGGGCGGAAACTGACGTTGCTTCTACGCTGGGGCCCGGCGAATCGCGTATCCAGGGGGCATAGGTGACAGGTCACGTACTGGCAGGACGCTATCGGCTGACCGAACAGCTCGGGGCTGGCGGCATGGGGGTGGTGTGGCGGGCCGAGGATCTCGTGCTGCACCGCACCGTGGCCGTCAAGACAATCGCCGCCAGGCCTGGGGTCACGGCAGAGGCGGCGGACCGGCTGCGCCGCGAGGCCCGGGCCGCCGCCGGACTCTCCGACAGCCCCCACGTCGTGACGGTGCACGACTTCGGCCAGGACGGCGACACCCTCTTCATCGTCATGGAGCTCGCCCCCGGCCGGACCCTCGACCGAGTCCTAGCCTCCGACGGACCGCCCTCCCCCGCCCGCGCCGTGGACTGGGCCCGGCAGGTCTGCGCCGCCCTCGCCTTCGCCCACGAACGCGGCATCGTCCACCGGGACATCAAGCCGGCGAACGTGATCCTCACCCCGGACGGGACGGTCAAGGTCCTGGACTTCGGCATTGCCTGGTTCCACCCGGCCCTCGGCCTGGAACAGTTAAGCCGGACCGACAGCATCCTGGGCAGCGCCCCCTGGATGTCTCCCGAGCAGGCCCACAACCGGGGTGTCGGCCCCGCCTCCGACCTGTACTCCCTGGGCTGCCTGCTGCACCACCTGCTCACCGGTGCCCCGCCCTTCGGCGGCCGCGAGCTCCTCGCCCAGCTCGTCGCCCACGCCTCCGAGGCCTCCGAACCGCCGTCCCGGAGCCGCCCGGGCCTCCCGCCGGAGCTCGACGCCCTGGTCGCGGAACTGCTCGTCAAGGACCCGGAACAGCGCCCGGCCTCGGCGGCCGAGACGGCCGCCCGGCTCGGGGCGGTGGCCGAGCTCCTCGGCGCACAGCCCACCGCGGGCTCGGCACCACGGCCCTCGTTGCCGCCACGGCCACCTCTCCCACCAGCTGGCTCCGACCCAGCCGAGCCGGCCGACGACCGGAAGGCGAGCCGACGCTCGGTACTGCTCGGCCTGGGCGTCGTCGTCGTGACGGGTGGCGCCACCGCCGCGCTCGTTCCCCGGATCCTTGACGGCGGCAAGGGCTCGGGCAGCGGCGGTGCGGCGGCGACGGGCGCCTCCACCGGGGCTACCGCCCAGGCGGTCCGACCACGCTGGACGGTACCCGGCAACGACGTGCCGTCCGGCCAGGTGGGCCCCCTGCTCATAACGAGCGCCGGCCCCCGGGACGCCCAGTCCGGCAAGGTCCTGTGGCCGTATCCGGGCCAGGCCACTCCGATCGCTGACGCCCTGCGCCTCTTCTGGGACTCGATCCTGGTACGCAACGGTGACTCGGTACAACGCCTCGACAACGCTACCGGCAAGGCGCGTTGGTCGCAGGATCTGAGTCTCGGCAACGATGAGGTGAGCGATGGCCTCCACCACATCGAAGTAGCGGACAACGCCCTGTACGTCGGCAAGGGCAAGCACGTCTGGCGCCTGGACCCGGCCAGCGGCACGGTGGTGTGGACGTACGTGATCGGCAGGGACGTGACCGAGGTGATGGGCCTCGACCTGGCCGGTGGCGCCGTCCTGATCTACGACATGGTGGACGGCTGGCTCGCAATCTCCCAGGACACCGGGAAGGACCTCTGGAGGCGCAAACCAGCCGACCGGAGCGAGGACACCGAGCTCGCCGGCTCCACTGACGACCGAATCTACTTCGCGGGCACCAAGGAGCTCCATGTCGTGGCTGCCGCTGACGGCAAGGTCCTTGGGCCGCTCCAGGCCGGCGGTCTGGTCCTCCCCGAGTTCGGCCTGGTCGCCGGTCGATCCCCGGCGGAGAACTACGTCTCAAGCGCGTGGAACCTGGCCGATGGCCGCCGAGTGTGGAGCGTCGCCGACACCATGGTGATCCGCAGGTGGGACACCGCCCTGCAACTCATGAACGTGCGCAACCCCGGCAGCCGGGTCGTCGACATCCGTAACGGCACCACCCTCTGGGACGCGCAGGACCTGCGTGACGTCATGCCCGACAACCGGAAGGCCACCGCCAACCCCGGCCCTCCCTGGTGTTTTTCCGCTGCCGACTCGGCCTCCGACCTGGTCCTGGTCGACCCGGTGAGCGGCCGGCGCAGCCGCCCGGTCCGCTTCCCGCAGCGCATGGTGCGGTTCGCCCGGGTCCTCGGCGACGCCGTGTACGTCATGTGCGACGACGGGCAGAAGGTCGGCGACTCCCTGGTGAACCCGGTGATTTACGCGATCGACCGCCCGGACCGCCCGTAAACGGCACCATCACGGCTCACTGGACTCCTACGCTGGCCTCGCTCCCGCGACCAGTTCCTCCGGATCGTCCCCTTCAGGGCGAACACGCCCCACGCATACGACGCACATCGAATACGTGCCTGTCACCAGCTGTCCGAGCCGATCTATGCCCGGAGCAGATCACGCGGTAGTACGCCAGCCAGGGCTTAAGGGGCTGGTTGAGCTGCCCAACCCGTCAACCGGCCACGGATGGCCAAAGTGCCTAATGTGTAAAGAGGCGGCTGTTTCGCCGCCTGCGAGAGCCGGTTCTCTCGGGGTTAGGGATGGCTGTGGGCCGAGTGCGCCGTGGGATGCTGAGGCTGCTGACCGCAGTGGCAGTTGTGGACGCGACGCTGTCGGTGCTGGCGGGCAATGCCGCGACTGGTGACAAGCGGTGGCCAGGCGTCCTGGACAGCCTGCGGACCCATGAGCTGCCCCGACTTTCGTGGAGTCCGTGAACAGCCGCCTCGACCTGGGCCTGGAGTTGACCCCAGCAGCGACGGTGCCCGGCCCGCGCGCTTCCGAGGGCCGGGGCGCCACGGCATCCACCTGACCAGAGCCGGGCGCACGGTGGAGGCATGGCCGGGCGGGTGCGCCGCTGTGCAACATCTTCTGAATCCACTCCGCCGCCCCGCCCTTGGCGGTGATCTTTCCGCGCTTGTCCTGCAGGTACATGTTCTCGGATGAGGACGGCGCCAGCCGGGGAACGGAAGCGGCATTGCTTCAGAGCGCGGGGTCCTCGGCGGCGGCCAGCATGTTCTCGATGAGGTCGGCGGCGCGCGGGGTGCCGCCCTCGGCCCGGGCGGCGGCCTGCAACTGTTTGGACCGGTCGACGCGTTCCGGATCCGCGACCAGGTCGTTCAGCGCCGCGCGAAGGGTCTCGGCAATGGCGTCAGCGGTGTCCACACGGCGGGCGACACCGAGCTCCACGAGCCGGTCGGCGTTCATGAACTGCTCGGCTCCCTGCGGCACGGCGAGACTCCGGCGTACCTGCTCCGGAGCCGTTGCGTAATCTGGCCAGCGTGACCACGACCGTCCCCGGCCGCCGAGGCGACCGGTTCCGTCTTGTCTGCCATGACTCGTCCGATCCACCTGGCCCGAGAGCCCGAGGCCGAGCGCCGGGCCAGGCTGCCGTATCACAGACTTACACGATCATCTTTCAGACACGCTCCGGGTGTGCCGAACCAGCAGGCGAGTGCTTCTCGCAGCGCGGGCGCGGTGGTGTCGGCGGGTTCGTCGACGGCCGCGGCCCAGGCGATGTGGGCGTCCGGGCGGATCAGGAGGATGCCGGCCGGTGGGTGATCGGTTTTGGCGGTGTGGATGTCGACGCGGTGCTGCCAGTCCCGGGCGGCCTCGCGAAGGTCCGGGCGGTCGGCGAGGTCGAGGAGGATGGGCCGTGCGGGGCGCATGAGTTCCGCGACGCTGGTGATGCCCTGGTCGGTGTGCAGGGTGAGATCGGGTGCGAAGGCGCCGGTCAAGGCATGGGGCTCGGAGTCCGGCACCGGATAGCGAATGTCATTGTGGGCGACAAGGGCTCCCATACGGCGCAACGCCGGCTCGTCGACGAGCAGTTCCTGGAAGACCTGCCGAAGCGCATCGTCGGCCGCGTCATGTCCGCGCCGCAGTGCCGCCTGGGCTCGGGTCTGCAACAGCGCGCGAGCGCTGGCGAATTGGCGTTCGTCGTGATAGGTGTCCAGCAGGCCGGTCGGCGCCCAGCCGCGGATGTCCGCGCCCAGCTTCCAGGCAAGATTGACCGTGTCGAGCATGCCGACATTGAGCGCGGTGCCGGTGGCGGGGAACAGGTGGGCCGCATCGCCGGCCAGCAGGATCCGTCCGTCACGGTACCGCTCGGCCTGCCGGTCCTTGAAGGTGAAGCGCGACAGCCGAACCGGTTTTCCCAACGGGACGTCCCCGCCGAGTACCCGGCGAATGCTGTCGCCGAGCTCAGCCAGGGTCATCGGCTCGTCATCGTCGTATTCGGCGGACTCGTCCTCAGTGGTCATGAGGGACAGCACCCCGTCGGTGACCGCGAACGCGAACACGCCGCGGCCTGTTCGGGTGAAACCCGCATGGATCGTGCCCAGCCCGGGGACGTCGATGTCGCCGTTGTCGAGCACGGTCAGCGAATCGGGCACGGTGACCACGGCGAGCCGGTTGACCTCCGGGTACGTGGTGCCGGGGAACGGGATGCCGGCCAGGTCGCGGACTCGGCTGCGCGCGCCGTCGCAGCCCACCAGGTATCGGGCGGTCACCCGGCAGGGCCCATCCGGCCCGTGCACCTCCGCGGTCACGGTGGCATCGTCCTGGCCCACCCCGACCACCTCGTGCCCGCGGCGGATGTCGGCGCCGAGTTCGCGGGCGCGTTCGCCGAGGAGTCGCTCGATTTCTGTCTGTGAGATCGGCAGCGCCCGCATCGGAGGATCTGCAAGCTGTGTGAGGTCCAGATGCAGGCTGCCGAACGGGAATCGGGGAGCGATGTTGGGGTCACTGCTGGCTGCTTCGAACCGGTCCAGAATGCCTCGGTACCGCAGCAGGTCCAGGATCCGCCCGCCGATACCGCTGGCCTTCGGTGTGTCTCGGGGCTGCTGATGCCGCTCCAGCACCAGGGGCCGCACCCCGGCCAGCCGCAGTTCACCGGCCAGCATCAGGCCGGCCGGCCCTGCGCCCACGATGATCACGTCGGCGTCCGTCACCGGACGCTCCCCGCGCGACCTTTCGCCGCGCTCCAACTCGTCCCGGTCATCGACAACAATACGCACTTCGTTTCTCCCATTTCCGCAGGTTCTGGCCTCAGCTGGGGATCTTGCGGCACGACCCGGGTCGTGCCGCAAGTCCCGGCGCGCTGCGCCCGTGTGGCGCTCCGAGCGCGCCCGCGCCCGGCCTCCACAAGCGGCGCCCGCCCGGATCACTCAGCTGCTGACGCGCGTGTAGGTGAGGAACATCGCGCCGCTCTTGAGAGCGGTGTGGTCTGCGAGTGTCCAAGTGCGCGGGTCGAAGGCTGCCTTGCGGGAGAACAGCGGGAGCCCGCCGCCGATGGTCAGCGGGCCGATCTTGAGGATCAGCGTGTCGATCTCGGCGTACAGGGAGCCCGCGAGCTCGGCGCCGCCGACTAGCCAGATGTCCTTGCCGTCCTGCTGCTTGAGCTCGCGCACGGTTGCCACCGGGTCGTCGGCGACCAGTTCGACGGCCGGGTCCGGGCTCTCGGTCAGGGTCCGCGAGAACACCAGGTGACGCAGGTGGGGGTAGGCGTCGGTGATGCCGGCCGCGAGACCGATCTCGTAGCTGCGCCGCCCCTCGAGCACAGTGTCGAAGTGTGTGCCCTCCGCCGTGACGGACAGTGCCTGCCGGGCCTGGACGGGCAGCGTCTCCGGGTACTCGGCCACGAGGTGCTGGATGTAGTCCTCCGTTATGGGCCAGAAGCCGTTCGGACCGGTGGGGTCACCACCGTCCGGGCCCGCGATGAAGCCATCGAGCGTGGTGGCGATGTAATAGGTCAGCTTGCGCATGGACTGTCGATTCTGTGAGGAGGATGAGGTTGCGGGTCAGGCTGCGGGCACGTCGAGCTGGAATTCGTGTGTGCGCCGGTAGGAGCGGAAGCCCAGTGCGTGGTTGACCGCCAGCATGTGGACGTTGTCGTCGGCGTTGTCCGTCTCGATCTCGGCTACGCCCGGGTGCTCGGCGCGCAGCCTGCGCACCATGGCGGCTTTGACCCACAGCCCGAGGCCGTGCCCGCGGTGCGCGGGCACGACCGCCGTGTCGTACTGCTGGGCCCGCGGCGGCGCGCCGTGGGGCAGGAGGATCTCGGTGTAGCCGGCCATGGCGCCGTCGTCGTGGACGGCGGCGATGGTCAGCAGTGTGTCTCCGCGGTCGGCGACCACCGTGGCCATGGCGCGGACGCGGTCGGCGTCCCACGCCACGGTGCCGTAGTCCAGGTCTCCGAGGGGCATGTCGTTCATCGCGTTCTTGGCCGTGGCGAAGGCATCGGCGAGGCCGTCGGGAACCGTTCCGGTCCATCCGGTCAGCCGGTAGCCGGGGTGCTCGGCATCGGCGGTCTGGAGCAGGTCGGCCCGGCCCATCTCGTCGAGGCGCAGCGTGAGGTGATTCAACGTCAGTGCGCGGCGGAAGCCCCACCGTTCGCTGAAGGCTTCGCCCGGACTGTCGGCCGCGGCTGTGGCGATCAGGCTGCGCCGGTTCTCGGTGCGGCAGGCTGCCACGGCAGCCGACAGCAGGCGGGAGCCGGTTCCCAGGCGGCGGTGTGCGGGGTCGACGTGGAGTTCCAGTTCGGCCAGGTGATGCTGGCCCGGGGAGGTGAACACCCGCAGGCCGGCGACTGCGACCGGGACGCCGTCCGCCCCGGTGGCCAGCCAGGCCAACCGGTGGCTGTCCAGAGCGGGCTGGGTGAGCTGGGCGTGGATCTGCCCGGGGGCGGGCGGCGGTACTCCGGGCAGGTCGTGGGCCGTCGAGGCCGCGACGACCTGATGCCACGCGGCGGCCTCGGCGACCGAAGCGCGCTGGAGTGGATTGACTTGCACTGATGTGGGCAAAGTGATGGCTTTCGTGGTCGGGTCGGTCGTAATTCGCGATGGCGTGAGGGCGTGCTCTCGTCGGTCGAGGCACCGCAGCGGAGGGGGCTTGGAGGGGGCTGGGGCAACCCGGTTCAGGCGATCCAGCTCTGACCGTGCCATCGCGTTCGCGTTCTTTCAGTCGGTGTGGCGCACGAGCGGCCAGTCGATGTCGACACGGGCAGCCGTGGCGAGGTAGTTGGTGAACACGTTGAGAGCGACATGTGCGATGACCTCGACGATCTGCCCGTCGGACAGGCCGGCGCACCGGGCCGCGGCCAGCTATTCGTCGGCAACGGTTCCGCGGTCACGGACCATCACGGCGGCCAGATCCAAGACAGCGGCGGCCGCCTCGGCGCGCGTGTGGCATCGGCCGCACTCAGCCCGGCCAACTTGGTCCCGCGGAACGCATGCACGGACAGGCAGTAGTCGGACCCGTTCTCCTGCGCCACCAGATCGGTGTCGCCGTCAACGGCTGTTCGCGGATACCTCTTTCGAGGTGGTTACCGCACCTGGATCGGTGGAACGTTTCGGCGCCGCGGAGCCTTCCGCGGGCTTGGACCTCGCCAGCCACAGGCCGGTGAACACGGCGGTGGCCAAAGTGACGGTGCCGGCAGCGAGGAAGGCGCTGTCGAGGCCGGCCTCGAAGGAGGCGCCGCCGGATTGCCGGGTGCGGACGATGGCTCCGAGTACCGCCACGCCCAGCACCGCGCCGATCTGCCGGGTGGTGCTGCTGATGCCTGATGCGAGGCCGCCTTCCTGCGGGCTGACTGCTTGGATGGCGGCGCCTGTCAGTGGGGACATGGTCAGGGCGAAGCCGATGCCGGCGAGTCCCAGTCGCCACCACACGTTCGCGTAGCCGGTGTCGGCGTGCACCTTACCGAGCGCCAGCAGTCCCAGGCCGGCCAGGGCCAGGCCGGTGGTAACCACGATTCGGAAGCCGTGCCGGGCGGCGAGTCGGCCCGCGTACGGGCTGACGATCACCATGGCGAGGGATACCGGCAGGGTCTGCAGGCCGGCGCGCAGGATTGAGCTGCCCTGGACGTACACGAAGAACTGGGAGAAGAAGAACGACGAGCCCATGAGTGCGAACCCGACCACGATCATGGCGGTGTTGGACACGGTGAACAGGCGCTGCCGGAACAGCCGCAGCGGCAGCATCGGTGCGGAGCGACGGGCTTCGACGGCGACGAAGGCGGTGAGGAGGATCGCCGCGGCGGCGAAGCTGCCCAGGATGACCGGTGAGGTCCAGCCGCGGGCACCACCCTCGATCAGCCCATAGGTCAGTATCCCCACCGCCAGAACGGACAGCACCGTGCCCGGGATGTCGATCGCGGGGGCGCTCGGGTTGCGGGACTCGCCGAGGTGGCGCAGGCCGACCAGCAGCAGGACCACGCCGATGGGCAGATTGACCAGGAAGATGGCGGGCCAGCCGAAGGCTTGTGTCAGCACGCCGCCGGCCGCGGGGCCTGCGGCCAGACCGATTCCGCTGAGTCCGGCCCACAGCCCGATCGCCTTCATTCGTTCTTGCGGTACCGGATAGGCGGCGGCGAGAAGGGCGAGCGAGGCAGGGCTCAGCGCCGCGGCCCCGATGCCCTGCAGCACCCGGCCGGCGACCAGCCAGCCGAGCGAGGGCGCGAGGCTGCACAGCAGCGACGCGGCGGTGAACACCGCCACGCCGGTCAGGTACACCCGCTTGCGGCCGAACCGGTCGGCGAAGACACCGCCGGACAGCAGCAGCATGGCGACCAGCAGTACGTACGCGTCGACGATCCATTGCAGACCGGTCAGCTGAGTGTGCAGCCGGTGCTGCATATCGGGCAGTGCCGCTCCAACGATCGTGTTGTCGAGCAGGACCATGAATTGGCCTAGGCAGGTCACCGTGAGCAGCACGGCCCGGTTTGATCGACTGCCTACGGTCGCATGCGATGCAGCCATGGGATCCCCCTCAATCGTTAGTTGCCCCCGGTCGCGGTCGACGCGGGGTGGCGATACACCCGAGCGCCCTAAAGCAGTCAGCGACTGCGTTAGGTGACTATAGGGAGGATCGCCTCGCAAACGCAAGTTTTGACTGCGTTAGGGTGGGGGCATGAACGAGCGACAGCGAGCCCGGCGGCCCGGCGGGCGCAGCGCCCGCGTCGGCGCGCAGGTGCACCAGGCCGTCACCGACCTGATCAGTGAGCGCGGCTACGGCAACTTCACCGTCGGCGAGGTCGCAGCCCGCGCAGGCGTAGCCGACAGCAGCATCTACCGCCGGTGGGGCAGCCTGGAAACCCTGCTCACCGACGTGGCGCTCACCCGCCTCAATGCGCAGTCGCCGATGCCCGACACCGGGAGCCTCGCCGACGACCTGCGCACTTACGCGGCCCAAGTGGCCCGCGAGATCACCGGACCCGACGGTCTGGCGGTGCTGCACCTGGCCGTCGCCCTGTCGAGCAGCGGTCAGCAGGGCCTGCAGGCTGGTGCCGACCTCCGCGCCGAACGCACCCGGCAACTGCAGTCCATGCTCGATCGCGCCCGCGACCGTGGCGAACACGCACCCGACGCGTTCGACGTGCTGGACCACATCCTGGCCCCGATGTATATCCGCGTCCTCTTCGGCATGGAGCTCACCCCGGACTACGTCGACGGGCTGGTCGACCGAATGCTGTGACCTCACGCCGTTCCCCGGGATCAGCCCTCGGACGCGGTGCCAAGGCTCCGTGCTCGCCGACACCCGCACGGCCAGCTCAGGCATCCGGCCCTTGGCTGGCTCACACGGCCTGGCTGAATCCGTTGGTCGGCGGGCCGTCTCCGCGGATCGGGGTGAAGTCGACGTCCAGGTGCGGGGCGTAGGCGTCGGGTTCGTCGGCGAGCTCGTGGGTGGAGTCCAGGTCCTCCGGGTCGACCTTCTCTCCTTCGTCCTGCAACTGGCGGACGACCTCGGCGATGTCGGGTGTGCCGGTAAGAACGCTGTCACCAGCCGCAAACGACGAGTGTCACGTGCGGCGACGCGCGGCGGGGTCGCGTTCGGCGACGTGCCGGGCGACCGAGTCGACGCCGGGGCGGGCGTACCGCTCCAGGCAGCGGACGGAGGCGTGGCGGGAGCGGGCCAGCAGCATCGGGGTGGAGGTGCCGTCCTCCGCGTCGTGCGTCAGGGCACTGTGCCGTAGCCGGTGAAGCGTCCAGCCGTCCAGGTCCTCGATGTCCTCGGGTGAGGCGAGGGGGTTGGCCAGCAGCCGGGTGTTCTCCTCGAAGATCTCCTCGGCGCGGCGGTAGGAGAGCCGGGCCCGGCCGGTCTCCGGGCACACGTCGAGCGTCGGGGTTCCGGCCGGGGCCTTGCGGTCGGTGAGGAACAGCGGGCCGCGGGTACGGCGGGCGATGAGGCGGGGCAGGAGCTGGGCGGTGCCGGACTGCCAGTGAATCCACTCGGTCGCCCCGCCCTTGGCGGTGATCCTGCCCCGCTTGTCCTGCGGGTAGAGGTCTTCCACGTTGAGGCACAGCACCTCGTCGGCCCGTGCGGCGGACTCGTAGAGCATCTTCCACTGGGTCTTCTCCCGCAGGGCGACGTCCAGGCGCCACAAGGCGGTGATCTGGTTCTCGGCGAGGGCCTTGGTGCGGTCGGGCGGCGCTGGCCGCCGTTCGATGCCGATCGTCGGGTCGCCGTCGATCCAGCCCAGGCGCTGCCACCAGCCGATCGTCTTGCGGGCGATGGGCAGTTCGCGGTTGACGGTGTCGGCGCCCATCTCGTCCGCCCGCGCTGCCGCCAGTTCGGCCAGGGTCTCCGGCAGTGCCGGGTCGTCGATCGCGGTGACGGGGAAGACGGGCGGCTTTGCGCCCCGGCGGGCGGGTCCGGTCGGCGCGGGTTCGCCGGCGAGCATCCATCCCCATGTCGTCAGCGAGATTCGGTAGATCCGCGCGGAGGACTTCGCGATGCCCGCGCCGGTGAGGTAGCGCTCGACCGCCGCGGTGTACGACGCGGGCGGGGCGGACAGCGGCACGACCCGGGCGCTCGGCAGCCGGAGCGCGCCCCCGCTCCCGAGTTCGGTCACCGGTTCGATCGCCACGCCCGTCCCGTCCTTTCGGCGCTGCCGCAGTAAATGCGTACACCTCACCTGCGGCGGCCGGAGAGCCCGCCGCAGGTCGCGGTGGTCACCGTAGAGGCTCCGCCGCAGTAAATCCGGTATCTACTGCGGCACCACCCTGACGAGCCAACAGGTGCGGGAGGTCCGGTAAGCAGAACCTCCGCTCATGCGTCCCTGCACGGTGTCATACCGTCACGACGCGCGTGTGCTCGCATAGTTGGCGACAAGAGTCCTGCTGGAACAGTCGCCGCCTTCGAAGTGCCACCGGCCCGCTGTGCCATCAACGTTCACGCAATGGCGGAGTCGATGAGATGCGGCATCCCCAGTATGAGCCCCGTCCGTCTCCGCTTATTCTCCTTCCAACAGGTGCGCCGCTCTCAGCTTGGCAAGAAGTGCGTTGAAATCACTCTTCAGATGGTCAATGTCCGTCGCGTTCGAGTTCTTCTGATCTGCCACACGCTGTGGAATCGGTTCAATGCACTTTCTGTTTGCGGGAACATCCAAGTCATAGAGCGTCTCCCACTCTAGGTCGTTGTCGTGAGTCACGCCTCCAACCCTCTGGGCCTGGGCCTGGTCCAGGTTCCAGGACCGCGGCTGCTCTGGACCTCCGGAGATTTTGTCACCCGGGTTCAACGGGCCGCCGGCGTTGTACTCCTTCAGCCGATACACAAAGCCATTGGGGGGCGTCGGCCTGACGGTTTGCCCTATGTCGTAGTGCTTCCCGGGAGCCCAGTCACCAGCCAGCGACCGACTTCCACACGCAGCCGTCACCGTCCACCCGATCTCGTCCCGGCGCGTTGAATCTCCCTTGGCACTGATAAGCAGATCACCCGGGCGGTAGAAGTTGCAGCTACCCACCTTGGTATCGAAGGGAGTTCCGCCAGTAACTACACAGATTCGCCGCTCGCCGTAGATGTAGTTTCCAATCCAGGCTTCCGGAAGCATCAGCGCGCCGGGAACCGGACCGTTTTCGTACGCGGTTTGATAGTACGTATGGAAAGACCCATTACTGATAAGGGACGTTTGAATCCTGCCAATAAGAGGGTCTTTAGGATCCCGCGGGTTTGTCCGGACTTGGGTGCGGAAGAGGGAGTTCCCTGCGGGTTGCAACTTGCCGTCCACCGTCATGGTCTGAAAATCATGAATGATCGTGGGATCCTTACCATAGCTGCCGAGGGTGTTGGACGTTGTGACCTTAGGCTCATTTTTTCCCTCACACTTCCACACCAAACCATCGAGCTCTTCCAGATCTGTATCCGGCTTGAAGTCGGGCATGCCCTTCTTTTCGGGAGGTAGGCCGTTCACTCCAAAAGTATGCCCGGCGTGAATTGCTCGATATACGTATCCGTTCCCGGGCGTCTGCACCTCGCCTTCCTCGATATCGACCCCCGCATCGGCGATCCAATACTTGTGCACTTCGGAATAGTCATTTACCACGCGGAGTGCAGAAGGTCCCTTGCCGAGAGAGTTGAAGCCCCAAAACACCGAGTCGGAGGTAGTGTCTATATCGCCTCCAATGACAGCGATATTCCTACTCTTGAATACCGATGGTGCATCGGCTTCGCCGTAGCAGCCGACGTACACGGAGGGCCTCGTTTTGCCGTCACAGCTATAGTTTCGGCGTCGGTTTGCTGCAGTGTGACACGAAATGAAGGTGGAGCCCAATCGCGAATTGTCGCAAATTCCATCACGCCCATTTGACTCGGCAGAAACGTTCATAATTAGCAAGTTACTGGCGTTGTCGTTGCCCAGGCTGCCGACGTCAAGCCCATTTTGGCCATTGCTGGTAAGACGGCAATCACGTATCTGCACGGCGCTGGCGTCGACCGCCGGCGCGTCGGGGTTTGAGGATATCTCTATTCCGTTACGCCTGAAACTGACAACGCTCATTCTCTCGACGCATGCGCCGGTCGCCATAACTCGTATGCCATCCATCTGCGGAGCCTGGAAGGTGGCGGCAGGCATCCCTTGAGCGGGGATCGAATGGAGGGCGAGCTGACGAAGCACAGCATAGTCCGCACGGCCGCGAGGGGGCGTCATGGCCAATCCGGTTGCATAGCCCACCAGGGCAATTGCGCAATAAACGATCTCCCCGCCGACTGCACCTATTTCGAGATTGAAATTTCCGGATTTGACATCTGCGAGTATGCGACTGGTTTCGTCATGACGAGCAAGGCCAGCTCCCTCCAGAATGCAACCGTTCGAGATAACGAGTGGCCTCTTAATACGGTAGTCTCCCGGAGGGAGGTAGACGACACTGCCGTCA
The DNA here is from genome assembly GCF_055576085.1 of Kitasatospora sp. NPDC033851. Taxonomy (NCBI): domain Bacteria; kingdom Bacillati; phylum Actinomycetota; class Actinomycetes; order Kitasatosporales; family Streptomycetaceae; genus Kitasatospora; species Kitasatospora sp. NPDC033851. The sequence goes on from NZ_JBVIRL010000009.1 coordinate 308,349, forward strand.
GTAGTGCCGAGTCGCATCGCGCAGTCCAGGGCACTTTGGATCGCGTCCGCGTCGTCGGTGTTGCCGTTTCCCACTGCTCCGAAGTCGAGCACGCTCAGGCGCGTGTCACGGCGGGGGCGGATTGTCACCGTGCCTGAAGCATCGCAGTCACCGATCCAGTTCGGAGCGCTCACGCATTCCTTACTTGCAGCGCGGACGAGCTGTCCCGAACTGTCGACGCCAACCGCGCCGGACTTGCCACCGTCGGAGCCCAGGCTGCGAAGGGTGAAAACACCACTTATTTGAACTTTGACTTTGACGTTGTGTGGGGGATCCACCGTTTCCAGAGCAACCCCGAAGAACGGACTGGTATGCAACTTCTCCGTCTCGATAGCAGGGGTGACGGTGCCTGATCCTGTGGTGCGGACCGCCTGGCCGGCTGTGATGCGCTGTGCGGCTTTCATGTTTTCGATGTCCATCGGAACGTCCCTGCCGTCAAGGCTTCGTCGGTCGGACGGGTCGGCGTGAGCGCGGCCGAAGCGCGCGAGCACCCGACCTCGGGGGCGAAGGTCGGTACCTTCGGCAGTGCACGCAACATAACGCCGTTTGGTGGCCTCTTGCACTATTCCCCTTTCCACGCTAGGCGTGACCACCAGTCTGCGCACTTCGCCAAGGCCCGATGGCCGTCCCGACCGCGATCATGCTGATCAAGACCGAGTGCATCCACGGCCGGGAGTTCGCCACCAGAGCCGGCTCCAACTCCCTGGCCAGCACCACACCGAAGCAGGTGGGAGCACGATGTCGACATCGGCGGCGTGAGCGTCTTCCTCGGGATGGACGTCAGCAAAACCGCTCACCATGGCCACGGACTCACCCCGGCCGGCAATAAGGTAGCTGCCCAACAGTGAGCCGAAGCTGCGGGCCGTCTTCGACAAGGTGGTTGCAGAGCGCGCCATTGGAGCTCGGGTGCCCTTTCGGCAGTACTGGCGCAGTTCATGGCACGGACCACACCGTCACGCGGCCATCCGCAGCCGCCCTACCGCTTCGTTCTCGGGCGGCTCCATGTCCAGGTGCCAGGTACCGAAGCGGCGGGTCTTGCTGGTGATGTACGGGGTGACGGTGGCCAGGTCCACCGGGTCCACCTCCCACCCCTCGTCGATGAGGTCATTGGCCACCTTCGTAATGTCCACCGCGGTATGAAAAATGAGGCAGTTCGCCAGCAGCTCGTTGAACTTGATGGTCTTCTCCTGGTGGTCCGGGTCGTTGCTCTCCTGCGGGGCACTGCCTGTCAACCGGCGCTCGCTGTTCGGCGGCTACTTCGGCGCGGGGCTGGCCGTCGTCAACGCACTGTCGGACCGTCTGACGGCCGAGGTACGACGCGACGGCGCCCGCTGGGTGCTGGAGTACGAGCGGGGCGTGGCCGTCGCGCCGCCCGCCCGCACCGGACCGGCCGACGGCAGCGGAACCGCGATCACCTTCCGGCCCGATTCCGAGATCTTCGAGACGCTGGAGTTCTCCTTCGACACGCTGGCCGCACGCTTCAGGGAACTTGCCGTCCTGAACCGGGAGTTGGACATCACCCTGACCGATGACCGCGACCCCGCGGCGCCCCGGACCGTCCGCCTGCGCTTCCCGGGCGGCCTGCGGGACCACATCGCGGAGCAGGGCACCCCCCTCCACCCGGACGTGATCGGCTTCGAACGCGAGTACTCCGAGATGGGGGGAACCGTCGAGGTGGCCCTGCGCTGGTGCGACTCCCGCGAGGAGCGGGTCGCGAGCTACGCCAGCAGCCTGCCGACCACCGCCGGCGGCACGCACGAGCTCGGCTTTCGCGACGGCCTGGCGGCCGCGGTCAACGCCTACGCCCGGGAGCAACGGCTGCTCACCCCGTCCGACCCCGACTTCACCCCCACCCAGCTCGGCGCCGGCCTGACGGCGGTCGTGTCGGTGAAGCTCGACCGCCCCGAGTTCGAGGGGGGCCACCCGCGACCGACTGGGCAACAAGCCCGTCCGCGCCTGTGTCGCCGAGGCCGTCCGCGAACACCTCACCGCCTGGCTCCACGCCGACCCGGCGCAGGCGACGGCCGTCCTCGCCCGGATCTCGATACCCACCCGCCCCTGACAGCGCCACTCGGGGGCGGACCGCGCCGGCCTCAGCTCGTCGCCTCGGCACCGGTGGGGACGTCGTTCATACGCTCGTCGTAGCCGGTGGTGGGGTTGACGACGCGGCCGGCGGCCCACCAGTTCTCCCTGGCTGTTTCGACGATCGTCATCAGGATGTCTTCCTCGGGGACGTCGGCGAACAGCCGGAGGTTGTTGACGACCGCCTGGAACAGCTCGGCCTTCTGCTCGGCGGTGCGCTGGTTGAAGGACATCTGGATGAACATGGCGCGCTCACTGCGGCGCAGGCCGAACACGACCGGTTGCATCTGGAAGTTGTCGGGCAGGACCTCGTGGAAGACGTGGAACTGGTCGTCCTGGGGGACCTTCAGCACGTCGACCATGGCCTTGTGGAGGCCCAGGGAGACGTTCCGGCGGTACTCGGAGGGGGTCCCCTGGCGCAGGTAGATGTTGATCAGAGGCATGAACTGTCGCCTTCCTTGTCTTTCCCGGGCGTTGAACGGGCCGATGAACCGTCCACCGGACAGGGCGGCCGGGTAGCCGGCCTCCTGTTCATGCCTTCCACGCTAGGAACGCGGAGGGGCATTCCGCCAACGAATGTTCGGCATGGTGGATATGCTGATCGCTCATGGAGACCCCATGGAGATGACGCTGCTCGGGCTGCGGATCCTGCGCGAGGTAGCGGAGCGGGGTACCTTCACGGCCGCGGCAGACGCGCTCGGGTACACGCAGTCGGCCGTCTCCCGGCAGATGGCCGCGCTGGAACAGGCGACCGGAGCCCGGCTCTTCGACCGCCACCCCGGCGGTGTCCGGCTGACCGGCTCAGGCCGTGCCCTGCTGCGCAACGCCGTCGTCGCCCTGGCCGCCCTTGAGGCTGCCGAACGGGAGTTGCGCGGAGCGGAGAAGGTCGAGGGGGGCCGCGTCCGGCTCGGCTTCTTCCCCACCGCCGGAGCGGTGGTCGTGCCCCGAGCCCTCGCGATGATGCGCCAGGAGCACCCGCACCTCCAGGTGACGACGCGTGAGGGGACCACTCCCTCGCTGGTGCGCGCGCTGCGCGCCGGCACCCTGGACCTCGCCCTCCTCTCCTCCCGGCCACCGCATCGCTCGCCCGACACGGACGATCCGCCCCTGAGCGTCGAGCCACTGCTGGAAGTGCACCTGGCCGTGGCGGTGCCGGCAGGCGGCCCGTTCGCCGAACGGGGCAGCGTCAGCGTCGAGGAGATCGCGGGCGCACCGTGGATCGCCAGTCCCGGCACCGCGGACGAGCCACTGCTCGGCATCTGGCCTGGTCTGCCCGGGCGGCCCACGGTCCGCCACACCGCCCGCGACTGGCTGACCAAGCTCCACCTGGTCGCGGCCGGCGCCGGCATCACCACGGCCACGCCGACGCTGCTGCCCGTCGTCCCGCCCGGCGTACGCTTCGTGCCCGTCGAAGGCGTCGCGGAGGAGGTACGACGCGTCAGCCTGGTGCGCATGCCGGGTCCCCTCAAGGCACCCGCGCAGGCGCTGGCACGCGCCCTGCGCCGGCAAGCCGCCGACCTAGCGGACGTCGCCGACCTCGCGGACTGACCGTCCCGGACCGCTCGAGGATGGGGGCGGTGTCCGGGACGTGGCCGGCACCTGGTCGCGTTACGTGGCCGGCACCTGGTCGCGTTGACGTCGCGGCTACGCGGGCTCCGTGCGCAGCAGCGCGTCGGCCAGCTCCCGGGGGCGGCTGAGGGCGGCCAGGTGGCCGCCGGGGATCTCCTCGATCTCCAGGCCCAGCCGTTCGCGGGCGATCCTGCGCTGGAACTCCAGGGGTAGGAAGCGGTCGTCCCGTCCCTGGAGGAACCGGGTCGGCACCTGCGGCCAGTGCGTCAGTGGCCAGGGCTGTGCGAACAGCGCGGAGGGCGGCGGCGAGCCGCCGATGGAGAGCGCCTCCTCGGTCACCTCGGCCGGGACGTCGTGGAAGAAGTCGGCCCGCAGGTCGAACTCGGGATCGGCGCCGCGCCCGGTGGCGGCCGCGTAGTCGGACCGGGCCTTGGCCTGGCCGGTGTTCTCCCACCACTGCCCGGCAGTCTCGCCGGGCGCCGGGACCATGGCGTTGAGCAGCACCAGCTCGGCGACGGGCACAGGCAGCCGCCCGCACACCAGCGGGGCCGAGAAACCCGCGAGCGACTGCGCCACCAGCACCAGCGGCCCGGTGAGGTCGGTGCGCTGTTCCACCGCTGCAACGACGGCCTGCGCGAACTCCTCCAGACCCGCGTGATCGTCGCTCGGCAGGTCCATCGTGACCACGTCGTGCCCCCGGGCCCGTAGCTCGGGCACCAGCCGGTGCCAGAACCAGGCCCGACCGTCGGCACCGGGAACGAGCGTGAAGGTCGCCATCCTCGTCCTCCCTCTACGGACTGCCGCCCACGTGGCACGTGGCTTTCTTGCCTCTCCGAAGCTACCGGGTGGCACTGACATTGATGCTGATACTCAGCTGCCGGAAGTCACGGCGCGGCGCCGGGGAAGACCGATTCCCCACGCCCGCGACCCGCGCGGCCTGGTCACGTGGACTACGCGACGCCGAGGAGCGGCTCGCCTCCCTCACCCGGCTGCGCCACCCCGACGCGACCGAGCGGATTCACGCCCTGCCGGCCTGGGCCGGGGTCCCCGCCCGGGAGACCACCGGCGGCCTGAAGAGGCGGTAGGGGTGTTGGGCATACCCGCGCCTCGCGCTCCTGCCGCGGTCCGCCGGCTCAGTAGTGCTGCAGCCGGGCGGCCGTCTCCGCCATGATCCCGGCTGCCTGCGCGCCGGCCGTCTGCGGCCCGGCGGCGGCCTGCGGGCTTGCGATCGTGGCGCCGGTCTGTGGGTCGACGGCGGTGAGACCGGTCTCCTCCGTGACGAGGGCGGCCAGCCGGTAGGCGAGGGCCATGAACGTGTCGGCCTGCTCGCCCTCGTGCCAGTACGGAATCTGCATCGACACGTCCCCGCCGTACACCGACAGCTGGAGGCCGGACCCGTCGTGCCGGATCTCGCGCCACCGCTCGGCCTCCTCGGCCTGCGCCTCCCCGAGTATCTCCAGGGCCCGGGGCACGATGCGCCGCCATGCCCGGGCCAACTCGTCCGGCACTCCCGGATCCTGCACGCCCTCCTGGGCGGTCATCGCCGCCATCCAGTCCGAGTGGTGGCGCAGGTCGACGAAGAAGATGTCATAGCTCATGCGGGCCACCGTAGGGCCGACCCCTGACACCGCCATCAGGGTGTGCCGGGCCCGGGGCCCTGCCGGCCGCGAACTGCTGACCGGTGTCGTCCTGGCTCGCAAGGGGCCGTGAACGCGGACGAGGTCCGGTACCCGTGTGGGTACCGGACCTCGTCCGACAGTGGAGCGCCAGGCCCGGGTTGCACGGACTCTCCCTACTGAAAGTAGGGCGTGCTCTGGTAGCACCGCTGACGCCTGACGAGGAATCGTCTCCCTCGCGACGAGAAGAATACTAGCAGGTCAGCGGCCCCGGCACCGAAGTCGATCACGACGGCCTCGGGTGCACCGGCCGCCCTGATCGACTTCGGTGCCTCCACCGGTTGTCGGGTGGCGCCGACGCGCAGTGCCTGGGATTGCGGGACGCGGACGCTGACCGGCTGTCAGGTCCGGGCGGTGTGTTCCTGGTCGATCAGCCGCTTCTTCCAGCCCTTGGGGGGAGGCCAGGGCACGCCCCATGCCGCGAGCTGGTCGCGTCGCCATCCGCCGGCCGGGGTGCGGGCCGCCTCGATGTCCTCGGCGGTGGGGCGCACCGGCGCTGCCGGGGGTGGCGTTGGGTCGGCTTGCGGCAGCATGTCCTGGCCGGCTTCCACAGCGGCTGTCGCGTCGGGCCCGGGCACGGCCGTGCCGGCGCTCAGCCGGAACGGCCGGGTGCGCCAGTCCCATCCGCGGCTGAGGACCAGGGCCGTGAAGTCCATCCAGTCGGGGCGTTGGCCGCCAGCGGCGGACACGACCTGCGGCCACCCCAGGACCGTCCCGTCGTCCAGCAACGGCTCGATGAGGTCGGCGAGTCGGGGGTCGGGCCGGTGTTCCTCCAGCAGGGCGCGGGTGCGGTGCCCGTCGGTGATCAGCAGGCCCCAGCCGCGTTCGCGGCACAGCTGTTCCAGGGCGCGGCACTTGGCGAGGTTGACGGCGGTGGCCATCTCGAAGAGTGCCTTGACCTCGACCAGGATGCAGCGCCCGTCGGTGGTGGCGACGAGCAGGTCGGGGAAGTAGGTGCGGGTGTGCCCGTCGAACTCGTAGCCGATGGCCAGTGGCTGTTCCTGGTAGTACGCGATCTGCGGGGCGAACGACAGGAGCTGGATCAGGTGGCGCTCGGTCTCCGACTCGTACGCCACCGGGCGGCCGAGTTTGGGGCAGTGCCACGATCCGGAGCGGGGGTCGTCGTCCTCGGCCTCGCGCAGCGCGGTCAGTTCGCCGCGCGGCGGAGCGTTCTCGGGTGTGCCGAACCAGGTGATCCGGTCCGCCAGGCGCTGCCACCTGGCGGTGGCCCGCTCGACGCGGCCCTGCCGGGAGGCCTCGCGGCGCTCCGCGTCCTGGCGCAGCGTACGGATCGTCATGGCCTGCGCGGCGAGGTTGTCGGCGGGCACCTTGCCCACCCCGGCGAGGGCGGCGAGCAGGGTGACCGCCTGGCGTGGTGCCACGGCCGGCAGCAGGACCTGGGCCAGGTCGAGCAGCCGCTCGGCGCTGGACGGTCCTTCGTCGCCCGACGGGGAGCCGTCGAGTCGCCCGAGTTCGGACACGAGCGCGCGGAGCCTGCCGGTGGCGGGCGAACCGGCGCGGGCCATCGCGCGCACGGCCCTGTTCTGCAGCTGGCGGATGCGTTCGTGGGAGAGCCCGAAGGCGTCGGCGATCTTCTCCTGGGTCTGTGCGTCATGGTCGCCCACGCCGAACCGGAGGCTCACGATCCGGCGGTCGCGCTCACCGGGTATCTCGTCGACGGCCGCGGCCAGGAGCTCGCGCAGGACCATCGCGGTGTCGTCGTCGCGCTCGGCGATGGCGTTCCACGACGGGGCGAGCGTGCGGGCGCCCGGGCAGCGGCATTCCAGCGCCCAGTCGTCCAGGAGCAGTTGTCGGGTCTCCTGCCACAGGCGCCGTCCCGTGTCCCGGCGTACCGCGCAGTCCACGGCGGCGAGCGCGCCGACCGCGGGGCGGGCGAGGAAGACCGGCTGCCGCTCGGCGCCTAGGGTGTGCCCGGTCAGCTGCTGCCAGTCGGCGAGGACACCGGCCGCGCCGGGAGCGGGCGTGGCCGGGGCCGGGGCCGGGGCCGTGGGGGTGTTGCCGGGGTCCGGATCGGGAGTGTCAGCGCCGCCGCCGGGCGGGAGGCAGGACCTCACCCACCGCAGCAGGTCCTCGTCGGTGGCATCGGTGGGGTTGGTGGCGCCGGTGGCGTCGGTGAGCGGAACGTGCCGGGCCAGGCGCACACGGATCGCGCCGACGGAACGGCCGTGCCGGACGGCGAGTTCGTCGAGGCCCAGGTTCTGTCGTACGCCCTCCAGCAGCCGCACGTCCTCGGCGTCGGCCCAAGCCAGACCTGACCTCGGAGCGGACGAATGACCCTGCACACTTCCCCCCACGGTTCGTGACAACAGGGTGGAGTATGCCCGCACCGCGTCACGCGAAGCGGCAGGTCCGTGCCGACCGCACCTGCGGCGGCACCGCCGACACCCGGAACGGCGCCGTCACCGGCGCGACGATCCACCGCCAGGCGGTCACGCCCCACCTCAGCGGAGCCACTTCCCCACCCCCCATGTCACGGACGCTGACCGGCGGCCCGGTCGGGCCGCTGCCCGGGGTCGTCCGCCGCGCTCCGGTCCGCAGAACGACTCTGGCCGGAGTCCGTGCGAGGCCAGGTCTTCAGCCTGCCGGGCGGGTCGCTTCGGCTACAGCCGGTACCAGTCGTCTCCGCCGACGCGCAGCGAACGGCCGAGGTAGTCGCGCAGGTTGTTGGCCACCCACCTGCGGCTGTCGCTCTCGTGCTCCCAGACGAACACGTCCGGGCGCTGCGGCTTCTGCACGAAGGCGAACTGATCGCCGCCGCCGTTGTCGCCGAAGAACATGAGGGCATCGAAGGACATGTAGAGCTGGGCGAAGCTTTCGTCGGACCAGAAGAGGAGGTTCCGCTCGACGATCTGATCGATGGTCCAGACCGTGTTCACGTGCGTGTGGCCGAGCACCCCGTTGCTCTCCGACAGCAACTGCCTGAGGTCCGTCGGCAGGGCTCGCCCCAGCCGCCTCTCAGCCTCGACGATCTCGGACGCCTCGACCGGCTCCCGAAGCCCTGCACCAGGAAAGACTTCCTGCACCGACTGTCTCCACATGACCGCGAGCTTAGCCAGTGGTGACGTCATTCCTGGTGAACGTCCGCAGCACCCGCAAGCTCCGGCGTGAGGCTTACTGGGCCTGGGTGGATGCGGGAGGCGGTGGCGAGGCCGGTTCGATCCCGGTGGTGACCCAGGGTCGGGCCGCGCGGGCGATCTCGGCGTCCGAGGCTGCGGTGAACGCGTCGAGCTTGAGGAAGTGCCGGGCGATGGTGAGCCCGAGGATGCTGCTGACGATCAGTGCGGCCCGCAGCTCGGTGTCCTCGCCGGTCATGTTGCGGCTCAGGTTGGCGATCCGCTCGTTGAGGAACGCGCTCATCTGCTCGGTGGCTTCCGGCGCGGTGAGCATGGACCGGACCAGGGCCCTGGTCTCCGGTGGCAGGTCCGCGAGCCTGACGTTCAGGACGTCGTGCAGGTGGGTCTCGATCTCGTCCTGGTCCGCGTCCTTCATCTGGATGGCGATGGCGAACAGGGCGGCCTTCGAACCGTAGTGCTGCATGACCAGCGACGGATCCACCTGCGCCCGCTGGGCGATGCGGCGGATCGTGGTCGCTTCGAGGCCGCGCTCCCCGAACTCCACCCGCGCGGCGTCCAGGATGCGTTGGGCGGTGGCCGCCCGCTTGGCTGCTCTGCTCGTCGGCTCGCTCTCACTCACAAATCCACTCTACCGCTGTTGAGCGAAAGGTGTACGGTTGGCTCACCAAACGATGAGCGAAGACGGGGGGCCGGATGCCTCGGCCCTCTCCCCGGTTTGGTCGACACGCTCGAGGCCCGGACCGGCAAGGGCGCACTGCATGACCCGGACTACCAGGACCCCCCGGGCTGCCCGGACCACCCAGAGCACCGGCCCTGCCCGGACTGCCGGGGCCGGACCGTCGACTGACAGCCCGCCCGAAGTCCACCCCTGACGACTGACGACCCGAAAGGGCCACCATGAAGATCATCGCCATCGAGGAGCACTGGAACAGCGCCGCCATCCGCGAAGCCCTCGACCGGCTGCCCGACGGTGCGCGCGACGAGAGCGTCGCCTTCAACACCATGGGCGACAACCAGGCACGGTTGGAGGACATCGCCCAGGGCCGGATCGAGGCGATGGACGCGGCCGGCATCGACATCGCGATCCTGTCCGTCGTCACCCCCGCCACACAGCCGCTCCCACCCAAGGACGCCGTCGCGCTGGCCAGGGACGCGAACGACGAGGCCACCGCCGCCGTCGCCGCGAATCCGACCCGCTTCCGCGCGTTCGCGACCCTCCCGACCAGCGACCCGCAGGCCGGCGCCGCCGAACTCGAACGCTGCGCCACCCGCCTGGGACACGTCGGCGCCATGGTGCACGGGCGCACCGGCTCCCGCCCACTGGACGACCCCGCCTACGACGAGATGTTCGCCACCGCCGCCCGACTGCGCCAGCCCGTCTTCATCCACCCGCAGATCGCCTCCGACGAACTGCGCGACGCCTCCTACCGGGGCCTGGACCCGCTGGTCGACCTCGGCCTTGCGACGTTCGGCTGGGGCTGGCACCTGGAGGCCGGCCTGTCGGCCCTGCGGCTGATCCTGCGCGGCACCTTCGACCGCCACCCCGACCTCCAACTCGTGCTCGGCCACTGGGGAGAGATGCTGCTGTTCTGGATGGACCGGGTCGACAGCCTTTCCGGCGTCGCCAAGCACCTGGACCGCCGCATCTCGGACTACCTCAAGACCAACATCCACATCACCAGCAGCGGCATGCTCCAGGAGCGCCTGCTCCGCCACACCCTCGACTTCACCAGCCCCGACCAGGTCCTGTTCTCCACCGACTACCCCTTCCACCGGCCCGACGCGGCAGCGGTCGAGCAGTTCCTCAACGCCATCCCCGACCCGGCGGACCGAGCCAAGATCGCCTACGGCAACGCCGAAGCCCTCTTCCACCTAATGGGAGCTACCGGGTTGTAGAAGACTCGGTGCCGTAGCCGCCAGCAGGTGAGCACTCTCGCCGCCGGAGCCGTTCGAGCTCTGAGGTCAG
>NZ_JBVIRL010000010.1:0-309653 GCF_055576085.1 Kitasatospora sp. NPDC033851
ATGCAGGCGCTGCCGCGCGGCGGTGCGATGGTCGCGGTGCAGGCCACCGAGGAGGAGGTGCTGCCGCTGATCACCGGCGAGGTGGGCATCGCCGCCGTCAACGGCCCGACCTCTGTGGTGATCTCCGGTGCCGAGGACGCCGTCCAGGCCGTGGTCGCGCAGCTGGAGGGTCGCAAGTCCAAGCGGCTGACGGTCAGTCATGCGTTCCACTCGCCGCTGATGGACGGCATGCTCGCGGACTTCCGTGCCGTTGCCGAGCAGGTCAGCTACGAACTTCCGCGGATTCCGATTGTCTCCACTCTCACGGGCGCTCCCGTCTCCGCCGAGCTGACCGACGCCGAGTACTGGGTGCGCCATGTCCGTGAGGCCGTCCGTTTCGCGGACGCGGTCACCGCCCTGGAGGCGGACGGTGTCCGGACGTTCGTCGAGTTGGGTCCGGACGGTGTGCTGTCGGCGATGGGTCAGGAGTCCGTGGCCGAGGCCGTGTTCGTCCCGGTGCTCCGCGCCGGCCGCCCGGAGGCCCGCACGCTCACGGCGGCCCTGGCCCAGGCCCACGTCCGCGGCCTCGCGGTCGACTGGCCGGCCGTGTTCGCCGGTACCGGCGCCCGCCGGGTCGACCTGCCCACCTACCCCTTCCAGCGCCGGCGTTACTGGCTGGAAGGCGGCACGTCGGTCGGTGACGTCGCGTCGATCGGGCTCGGTGCGGCGGGGCACCCGCTGCTCGGTGCGAGTGTGGAGTTGCCGGATTCGGACGGTGTGGTGTTCACGGGCCGGCTGTCGGTGCAGTCGCACCCGTGGCTGGCCGATCACGCGGTGATGGGTTCCGTGCTGCTGCCCGGCACGGCGTTCGTCGAGCTGGCGATCCGCGCCGGTGACCAGGTCGGCTGCGGGCTGCTGGAGGAGCTGACGCTGGAGGCGCCGCTGGTGCTGACCGAGCGCGGCGGCGTCCAGCTGCGCCTGTCCCTGGCCGGCGTGGACGAGGCGGGCCGGCGGACGCTCAGCGTCCACTCGCGCCCGGAGGACGCTGCGGAGGGCGAGCCGTGGACGCGGCACGCCACCGGTGTGCTCGCACCCGACAGCACGGCCGCCGTCCCGTCGTTCGATCTGGTCGAGTGGCCGCCGAGCGGTGCGGTGCCGGTTCCGGTCGACGACCTGTACGAGCGGCTGGCCGCGGCCGGGTTCGGATACGGACCGGTGTTCCAGGGCCTGCGCGCCGCCTGGCGCCATGACGGAGACACCTACGTGGAGGTGGCGCTGCCGGACGACGCCCGGGACTCCGCCTCGTCCTTCGGCCTGCACCCGGCGCTGCTGGACTCCGCGCTGCATGCGGTCGCACTCGGCGACCTGCTCGACGACACCGGGCGCGGGCGCCTGCCGTTCTCGTGGAACGGCGTCACCCTGTTCGCCTCGGGCGCCGGCGTGCTGCGGGCCCGGCTGTCCCGCGCCGGCGCGGACGCGATCACGCTGGGACTCGCTGACGAGAGCGGCCGGGCCGTCGCCGAGGTCGGCTCGCTGGTGCTGCGTGAGGTCTCCGAGAGCCAGGTTCGCGGCGGTCCTGCCGAGTCGCCGTACCGGGTGGAGTGGACCGTGCTGCCGGTCTCCCCGGCGCCGACGGGCGACTGGGTCGTGCTCGGCGGGGAAGGCCTCGGCGCCGAGCTGTCCGCCGAGCCGTTCGCCGAGCCGTTCGCCGACCTGGTGCGGCTCCGCGAGGCGGTCGACGGGGGCCGGTCCGTCCCCGACACCGTGCTCCTCCCGCTTCTCGCGACGTCCGACGGCGAGGTGTCCGCCGCGGTCCGCGCCGCGCTGCACGGGGTTTTGGGGACGGTGCGGGAGTGGCTGGCTGATGAGCGGTTCTCGGCGTCGCGTCTGGTCCTGGTGACCCGTGGGGCGGTCGGTGCCGAGGTCGAGGACCTGGTACACGCCCCGGTGTGGGGCCTGGTCCGCTCGGCGCAGACGGAGAACCCGGACCGGTTCGTCCTCCTGGACGTGGACGGTCCGGAGGTTGCGGAGGGCCTGCTGGCGGGGGCGTTGGCCGCCGATGAGCCGGAGCTGGTCGCGCGCGGTGGCGAGGTGCGGGTGCCGCGTCTGGTCCGGGCGGCTGCGTCCTCGGAGGCGGTGTCGGTGTTCGGGTCGTCGGGCACGGTCCTGGTGACGGGTGCGTCGGGCCTGCTGGGCGGGCTGGTGGCCCGTCACCTGGTGGTCGGGCACGGGGTGCGGAGTCTGCTGCTGGTGTCGCGTCGTGGTGCGGACGCGCCGGGTGCGGTCGAGCTGCGGGACGAGCTGACGGAGGCTGGTGCCACCGTCACCCTGGCGGCGTGCGACGTGGCCGACCGGGAGGCGCTGGCCGCGCTGCTCGCCGACCACGAGCTCTCGGGTGTGGTCCACACGGCCGGTGTCCTGGACGACGGCATCGTCACCTCGCTCACTCCCGAGCGGATCGACACCGTGCTGCGTCCGAAGGTCGACGCGGCCCTCCACCTTCACGAGCTGACGGTCGGCCACCCGCTGACCGCCTTCGTGCTGTTCTCCTCCGCCGCCGGCACCTTCGGCGGCCCGGGCCAGGGCAACTACGCGGCCGCGAACGTCTTCCTGGACGCCCTCGCCGCCCAGCGCCGGGCCGCCGGACTGCCCGCCACCTCCCTCGCCTGGGGCCTGTGGGCCGACGGCGCGGGGATGGCCGGCAACCTGGCGAGCGCTGATGCCGACCGGATGGCCCGGTCGGGTGTCGAGGGGCTGGCCGCAGCGGAAGGGCTGGCGCTCTTCGACGCCGCCGTCGCCACCGATGCCGCGACCCTGGTGCCGATGCGGCTCGACCTCGCCGCCGTCCGCCGCGAGTCCACCGCCGGGGTGCTGCCGCTGCTGCGAGGGCTGGTCCGGGTGCCGACCCGCCGCTCCGCCCGCGTCGGGGCTGCGGCGGGCGGCTCCGAGCTGGCCGCCCGCCTGTCGGCCCAGCCGGCCGCGGACCGGGAGCAGACCCTGCTCGGCCTGGTCCGTACCCGGATCGCCGCGGTACTCGGCTACGCCGACGCGGGCGAGGTCGACGCCGGGCGGGCGTTCAAGGAACTCGGCTTCGACTCGCTGACCTCCGTCGAACTGCGCAACCAGCTCAACGGTGAGACCGGTCTGCGGCTGCCCGCGACGCTGGTCTTCGACTACCCGACCCCGGGTGCCCTGGCCGCGTTCCTGCTCGCCGAACTGGTCGGTGACGCCGTCGAGCAGGGCCCCGCCGCGGCCCCGGCCGAGGCGACCGACACCGATCCGATCGCGATCGTCGGCATGGCCTGCCGCTTCCCGGGCGGCATCGGCTCGCCGGAGGACCTGTGGCAGCTGGTCTCGGAGGGCCGCGACGCCGTCTCCGGCTTCCCGACCGGCCGCGGCTGGGACCTCGAGAACCTCTACCACCCCGACCCCGACCACCAGGGCACCTCGTACGCGCGGGAGGGCGGGTTCCTGCACGACGCAGGGCTGTTCGACCCGGGCTTCTTCGGGATCTCGCCGCGCGAGGCGCTGGCGATGGACCCGCAGCAGCGCCTGCTGCTGGAGACCTCCTGGGAGGCGTTCGAGCGGGCCGGCATCGACCCGGCGACGCTGCGCGGCAGCCGCACCGGCGTGTTCGCCGGCGTGATGTACCACGACTACACCAGCAATCTGGGTGAACTCCCCGACGGTGTCGAGGGCTACCTCGGCACCGGCAACTCCGGCAGCATCGCCTCCGGCCGGGTCGCCTACACCTTCGGCCTGGAGGGCCCGGCGGTCACCGTCGACACCGCCTGCTCCTCCTCGCTGGTCGCGCTCCACCTGGCGATCCAGGCGCTCCGCAGCGGCGAGTGCACGATGGCGCTCGCCGGCGGTGTCACCGTGATGGGCACCCCCGAGACCTTCGTCGACTTCAGCCGCCAGCGCGGCCTCTCGCCCGACGGGCGCTGCAAGTCGTTCGCCGCCTCGGCCGACGGCACCGGCTGGGGCGAGGGCGTCGGCCTGCTCCTCGTCGAGCGGCTCTCCGACGCCCGTCGCAACGGACACCGGGTGCTCGCGGTCGTCCGGGGATCCGCGGTCAACCAGGACGGCGCCTCCAACGGTCTCACCGCGCCGAACGGCCCGTCCCAGCAGCGGGTGATCCGCGAGGCCCTGGCCGCCGCTGGGTTGACGGGCGACCAGGTGGACGCGGTGGAGGCGCACGGCACCGGCACGACGCTCGGCGACCCGATCGAGGCGCAGGCACTGCTCGCCACCTACGGGCAGGCCCACACGGAGGAACTCCCGCTCTGGCTGGGCTCGGTGAAGTCGAACCTCGGCCACACCCAGGCCGCCGCCGGTGCGGCGGGCATCATCAAGATGGTGATGGCGATGCGGCACGGGATGCTGCCGCCGACCCTGCACGTGGACGAGCCCTCGCCGAATGTCGACTGGACGGCCGGCGCGGTCGAACTGCTCACCGAGTCGCGGCCGTGGCCCGCGACCGGACGGCCCCGACGGGCCGCCGTCTCCTCGTTCGGCATCAGCGGCACCAACGCCCACACCATCATCGAGGAGCCGCCGAGTGACCTCCGCACCGTGCAGCGCCGCCCGGCGGAGCGCCGGGCGGCGGTGCTGCCCTGGCTGCTCTCGGCCCGCGGCGAGGATGCACTGCGGGCGCAGGCCGCGCGGCTGACGGCCCTGGTGGAGGAGTCGCCCGATCTCGAACTCGCCGACGTGGCACACACTCTGGCGACCGGGCGCGCCGTCCTCGAACGGCGCGCCGCGGTGGTCGGCGAGGACCGTGCTGCCGTCCTGCGTGCGCTGCGCGCACTGGCGGCGGGCGAGCAGGACCCGGGGCTGGTCCAGGGCGTGGCCGCCGCCGGCCGGCAGGCCTTCCTCTTCACCGGTCAGGGCAGCCAGCAGGCCGGGATGGGGGAGGAGTTGTCTGCCGCCCACCCTGCGTTCGCCGCGGCGTTCGACGAGGTCTGTGCGGAGCTGGATCGCCATCTGGATCGTCCGCTGCGCGAGGCGATCGCGGACGCCGAGCTGATCGATGAGACGGGTTGGGCGCAGCCGGCGTTGTTCGCCGTGGAGGTGGCGCTGTTCCGCCTGCTGGAGTCGTGGGGCGTGCGGTCGGACTTCGTGGCCGGGCATTCGATCGGTGAGCTTGCCGCTGCGCATGTGGCCGGGGTGATGTCGCTGGCGGATGCGGCGCGGCTGGTGGCTGCGCGAGGTCGGCTGATGCAGGCGCTGCCGCGCGGCGGCGCGATGGTCGCGGTGCAGGCGTCCGAAGCGGAGGTCCTGCCGCTGCTGGTCGACGGTGTTGGCATCGCCGCCGTCAACGGCCCGACCTCCGTGGTGCTGTCCGGTGCCGAGGACGCCGTCCTGGCCGTGCTGGCGCAGCTGACGGGACGCAAGTCCAAGCGGCTCACCGTGAGTCATGCGTTCCATTCGCCGCTGATGGACGGGATGTTGGCGGAGTTCCGTGCGGTGGCCGGGCAGGTGGTGTTCGAGCTGCCGCGGATTCCGGTGGTGTCGACGTTGACCGGTGGGCTGGTCTCCGTGGAGTTGACGGATCCGGAGTACTGGGTGCGGCATGTGCGGGAGGCTGTTCGGTTCGCGGATGCGGTGGAGGCGTTGGCGGCGCAGGGTGTTCGGACGTTCGTGGAGCTGGGTCCGGACGGGGTGCTGTCGGCGCTGGGCCAGGAGTCCGCGGCCGAGGGCGCGTTCGTCCCGCTGCTGCGCGCGGGTCGCCCCGAGGCGCAGTCGCTGGCGACAGCGCTCGGCCGGACCCACGTCCGCGGCGGGCACGTCGACTGGCCGGCCGTCTTCGCCGGCCACGACGCCCGCCCGGTGGACCTGCCCGCCTATGCCTTCCAGCACGCCTGGTACTGGCTGGAGTCCGCCGCGCCGCAGCCCGGCGCCGTGGGCGCCGAGGACCCGGCCGCCGCGCACTTCTGGCACGCCGTCGAACGTGAGGACACCGCCACCTTGGCGGCGGCCCTCGAGATCGAGGACGGCGACCAGCTGAGCGCCCTCCTGCCCAAGCTCTCGGCGTGGCGGCGGCGCAATCGTGAGGCGTCGGTGGTCGACGGCTGGCGTTACCGGGTGGTGTGGCGGCCGGTGGCGGAGTCGGCGGACGGGCTGTCGGGTGTGTGGCTGGTGGCGGCCGGGGCCGCTGAGCTGGCCGGGGTGTTGGCCGGCCGTGGTGCGGAGGTGCGGTTCTTCGATGCCGACGCCGGCGCGGCCGACCGTGTCGTGCTGGCGGGCGAGTTGCGGTCGGTGCTGGCCGATGGTGCGGTGGTGGCGGGTGTGCTGCTGCCGGCCGTGGCGCCGGGCCCGGTGCTGGCCGTGGTGCAGGCGTTGGGTGATGCCGGGGTCGCTGCGCCGTTGTGGTGTGTGACGCGGGGTGCGGTGGCCACCGGCGGTTCGGAGCGGCTGGCGGATCCGGCGGCGGCGCAGGTGTGGGGTCTGGGCCGGGTGGTGGCGTTGGAGCATCCGGAGCTTTGGGGTGGTCTGATCGACCTGCCGGAGTCTCCTGATGAGCGGGCCTTGGAGCGTCTGGCCGGCGTGCTGGCCGATGGTGGTGAGGATCAGGTCGCGGTCCGGTCCTCGGGTGTGTTCGGTCGGCGTCTGGTGCGTGCGCCGCGGGGTGAGGGCTCGCCGTGGTCGCCGTCGGGGACGGTGCTGGTGACCGGTGGGACGGGTGCGCTGGGTGCGCAGGTGGCTCGTTGGCTGGCGCGGAACGGGGCCGGGCGTCTGGTGCTGACGAGCCGTCGGGGCCTGGAGGCGCCGGGTGCGGCCGAGTTGCGGGACGAGCTGACCGCGCTCGGGACAGCTGTGACCATTGCCGCCTGCGATGTTGCGGACCGGGACGCGCTGGCCGGATTGCTGGCGGAGCACGAGCTGTCGGCGGTCTTCCACACGGCCGGTGTGCTGGACGACGGTGTGATCGACGCGCTGACCGGGGAGCGGTTGGCGTCGGTGGCCCGTCCGAAGGTGGATGCGGCCCGTCATCTGCACGAGCTGACGGCCGGCCGCGATCTGTCCGCGTTCGTGCTGTTCTCCTCGATCGCGGGGACGATCGGCAGTGCGGGGCAGGGTAACTATGCGGCTGCCAACGCGTATCTGGACGCCCTGGCGGAGCAGCGGCGGGCGGACGGCCTTCCGGCGACGTCGATCGCCTGGGGTCCGTGGGCGGAGGCGGGCATGGCCACCGACGACCGGCTGGCCGAACGCCTGCGCCGCGGCGGAATGCCGGCCATGGCGCCGGAGCTCGGCCTGTCCTTCCTCCGGCGGGAGCTCGCCCCGAACGGGGACGCTCCGGCGGTGGTCGCGGCCGACGTCGACTGGGAGCTGTTCGCCCCCGGGTTCACCGCTGCCCGGCCCAGCCGCCTCCTCGACGCGCTGCCCGAGGCCAGGGAGGTCCTGGACCGCACGGCGCACGCCGCGGCCGGTCCCGGCACCGGGCTCGCCGAGCGGCTCGCCGGGCTGCCGGTGGACGAGCGCGACGCCGTGCTGCTCGACCTGGTGCGCGGACACGCGGCCGCCGTCCTCGGCCATGCGGACCCGGCGGGCGTGGAGGTCGGCAAGGCCTTCCGCGAGCTGGGCTTCGACTCGCTGACCGCCGTGGAGTTCCGCAACCTGCTGGGTGCCGCGACCGGCCTCCCGCTGCCCGCGACGCTCGTGTTCGACTACCCGTCGGTCCGCGGCCTGGCCGACCACCTCCGCGACGAACTCCTCGGCACGGCCGCTGCGGAACCGGTCGCCACCGCCGTTCCCACCGTGGACGACCCGATCGCCATCGTCGCGATGAGCTGCCGCTTCCCGGGCGGCGTCGACACCCCCGAGGCGCTGTGGCGGCTGCTGTCCACCGGCGGCGACGCGATCGCCGGCTTCCCCACCGACCGTGGTTGGGACCTGGAGGCCCTCCAGAGCGGCGACGAAGCGCACTCCTCGGCCACCCGGGAGGGCGGATTCCTCTACGGGGCGGGCGAGTTCGATCCGACCTTCTTCGGGATCTCGCCGCGCGAGGCACTCGCCATGGACCCGCAGCAGCGGCTGCTGCTGGAGACCGCCTGGGAGGCGTTCGAGCGGGCGGGCATCGACCCGGAGACCCTGCGCGGCAGCCGTACCGGCGTCTTCGTCGGCACCAACGGCCAGGACTACCTCCAACTGGCCATCGAGGCCTCCGACGAGATCGGCGGGTTCCTCGGCACCGGCAACGCGGCCAGCGTGGTCTCCGGCCGTCTCGCCTACACCTTCGGCCTGGAGGGCCCGGCGGTCACCGTCGACACCGCCTGCTCCTCCTCGCTGGTCGCCCTGCACTGGGCCGTCCAGTCGCTGCGCAACGGCGAGTGCTCGCTCGCCCTGGCGGGCGGCGTGACGGTGATGTCCTCGCCGGGTGCGTTCGTCTCGTTCAGCCGCCAGGGCGGCCTCGCCGAGGACGGGCGGTGCAAGGCGTTCGCGGCGGGCGCGGACGGCACCGGCTGGGGCGAGGGCGTCGGCCTGCTGCTGGTCGAGCGGCTCTCCGACGCGCAGCGCAACGGGCACCAGGTGCTGGCCCTGGTCCGCGGCTCCGCGGTCAACCAGGACGGCGCGTCCAACGGTCTGACCGCGCCGAACGGGCCCGCGCAGCAGCGGGTGATCCGCCAGGCGCTGGCCGCGGCCGGGCTGACGGGCGGCCAGGTGGACGCCGTCGAGGCGCACGGCACCGGCACCCGGCTCGGCGACCCGATCGAGGCACAGGCACTGCTCGCCACCTACGGTCGGGACCGCACCGGGGCGGAGCCCCTCTGGCTGGGCTCGATCAAGTCGAACATCGGCCACACCCAGGCCGCCGCCGGCGTCGCGGGCATCATCAAGATGGTGCTGGCGATGGAGCACGGCGTCCTCCCGCGGACCCTGCACGTGGACGAGCCGTCGCCGCACGTCGACTGGTCGGCCGGCGCGGTCGAGCTGCTGACGGAGCACCGGCCGTGGCCGGAGACCGGGCAGCCGCGCCGGGCCGCGGTCTCCTCGTTCGGTATGAGCGGCACCAATGCGCACACCGTCCTGGAACAGCCGCCCGCGGCGGAACCGGTGCGGGGCGCGGCGGACACCGCCGGCGCTCCGGTGCCGCTGGTGCTCTCCGGCCGCACCGAACCGGCCCTGCGGGCGCAGGCGGCGAGGCTCGGCGCGTTCCTGGCGCAGCAGCCGGAGCTGTCGCCGGCGGAGGTCGGCCGTGCCCTGGCGGCGACCCGTACCCGCTTCGACCACCGCGCGGTGGTGGTCGCGGGTGACCGGGCGTCGGCGGTGCACGCTCTGGCGGCGCTGGCGGAGGGCCGGCCGGCCGCCGGGCTGGTCCACGGCGCTGCGGGCCGGCCGCCGAAGGTGGCGTTCGTCTTCCCCGGGCAGGGCTCGGCCTGGCCCGCCATGGCGGTGGAGCTGCTGGCGTCCTCCCCGGTGTTCGCGGCCCGGATGGCCGAGTGCGCGGCCGCCCTGGCGCCGTTCACCGCCGACTGGTCGCTGCTGGACGTGGTGCGCGGCGTCGCGGGCGACACCTGGACGGACCGAATGGACATGGTGCAGCCGGCGCTCTGGGCGGTGATGGTGTCGCTCGCCGAGGTGTGGCGGGCGGCGGGCGTCGAACCGGCCGTCGTCCTCGGCCACTCGCAGGGCGAGCTGGCCGCCGCGACCGTGTCGGGTGCGCTGACCCTGGAGGACGCCGCCCGTGCGGTGGCGCTGCGCGGCCGCGCGATCGCTGAGGGGATGGCCGGCCGCGGCGGCATGGCGTCCGTGGCACTGCCCGTCGCCGAGGTGCACGCACGCCTCGCCCCGTGGGCGGACCGGCTCTCCGTCGGTGCGGTCAACGGGCCCGCGTCCGTGCTGGTCTGCGGTGAGACGGCCGCCCTGACGGAACTGCTGGCCTCCTGCGCGGAGCAGGGGGTCCGGGCCCGCCTGGTCTCCTCGCACTTCGCCTCGCACTCCGCGCAGGCCGAGGCGATCCGCGAGGACGTCCTGGCCGTGCTGGCGGACCTCCGCCCGCGGGCCGGGACGGTGCCGCTCTTCTCCACCGTCAGCTGTGCGCCGACGGACGGCTCCGACCTGGACGCCGCGTACTGGTACCGCAACCTCCGGCAGCCGGTGCGCTTCGCGGAGGCGGTTGCCGCCCTGCTCGCGGACGGCGTCGACACCTTCGTCGAGGTCAGTGCCCACCCGGTGCTGACCACCGCGATCCAGGAGAACATCGAGGAGGCCGCCGCCGACGCGGTCGCCATCGGCACCCTGCGCCGCGAGGACGGCGGCCCGGACCGGGTGCTCGCCTCGCTCGCCGCGGCCCACACCCGGGGCGTCCCGGTGGACTGGACGGCGTTCCTCGGCGACGGCCGCGGCCCGCACGTCCAGCTGCCCACCTACGCCTTCCAGCGGGAGCGCTACTGGGCGGAGCCCGCGCACGCGGCACCCTCCGACGTGGCCGCCGCCGGACTCGGCGCCGCCGAGCACCCGCTGCTCGGCGCGGCCGTCGAACTCCCCGACTCCGACGGCCACCTGCTCACCGGCCGGCTCTCCCTGCGCACCCACCCGTGGCTCGCCGACCACGCCGTCCGGGGCACCGCACTGCTCGGCGCGACCGCCTTCGTCGAACTGGCCGTCCGCGCCGGCGACCAGGTCGGCTGCGCCCTCGTGGAGGAACTCACCCTGCAGACGCCGCTGGCACTGCCGCCCACCGGGGCGGTCCGGCTGCAACTCGCCGTCGGCGCGCCCGACCCGGCCGGCCGGCGCCCGCTCGCCGTGTACGCGCGGCCCGAGGACGAGGACACCGGGCAGCCGTGGACCCGGCACGCGAGCGGCACCCTGGCCCCCGGCACGGCCGTGCCGACCGATCCGCTCGACCCGGCGGCCTGGCCGCCGGCCGGTGCGGTGGAGCTGCCGCTGGACGGCCACTACGACCGGCTCGCCGACGCCGGCCTGACCTACGGGCCCGCCTTCCAGGGCCTGACGAGGGTCTGGCAGCACGGCGGAGCGGTCTACGCCGAGGCCGCGCTGCCCGACGCCCAGCAGCCGCAGGCCGGTGCGTACGCGCTGCACCCGGCCCTGCTGGACGCCGGCGTGCAGGCGCTCACCACGGCCGCCCACCACGGGAGCGGCACGGCGACCGCGGACGGGGACGGTACGACGGACGGGGACGGCACGGAACTGCGGCCGTTCGCCTGGAGCGGCTTCGCGCTGCACGCGGCC
Source organism: Kitasatospora sp. NPDC033851 (assembly GCF_055576085.1). Taxonomy (NCBI): domain Bacteria; kingdom Bacillati; phylum Actinomycetota; class Actinomycetes; order Kitasatosporales; family Streptomycetaceae; genus Kitasatospora; species Kitasatospora sp. NPDC033851. The sequence continues at coordinate 11,179 of NZ_JBVIRL010000010.1, forward strand.
GGGGCCGGCACCCTGCGGCTGCGGATGGTCCCGACCGGCCCGGACACCGTCGCCCTCACGGCCGCCGACGGCACCGGCGCACCGGTCGCCTCGGTGGCGGCGCTGACCCTGCGCCCCGTCCCGCGTGAGCAGGCCGCGCCGGCCGGCCACCACGACGCGCTCTACCGGGTCGACTGGACCGTGCCGCCGCCGGCCGCCGAGAACGGCGCCCCGGGCAGCTGGGCCGTCCTCGGGCCGGACGACTCCAAGGTCGGGGCGACACTGGAACGCGCCGGCCTGCACGTCGACACCCACGCCGACCTGGCCGGGCTGCTCGCTGCCGTGGCCGCGGGCCGGCCGGCGCCCGCCACCGTCCTGGCCGCCTGCCCTGCCGGGGCCACCGGTGCGGGACTGATCGGCGACGTCCACGCCACCACCGCGCGTACCTTCGAGCTCGTCCGGAACTGGCTGGCCGAGGACGCCCTCGCGGACTCCCGCCTCGTCCTGCTCACCAGCGGCGCGGTCGCCGCCGGACCGGGCGACGACGCGGACCACAACCTCGCGCAGGCCCCCGTCTGGGGCCTGGTCCGCGCGGCCCAGGCGGAGAGCACCGGCCGACTGGTCCTGGTCGACCTCGACGACCACGACGAGTCCCGGCTGCTGCTGCCCGCCGCCCTGGCCGGCGGCGAGGACGAGTACGCGCTGCGCGCCGGCACCGTCCTGGTGCCCCGGCTGGCCCGGGTCGAACGGACCGCGCCGGGAACGGCCGGGGAAACCGCCCCGACCCGCCCGCTCGACCCCGCCGGCACCGTGCTGATCACCGGCGCCACCGGCGGACTCGGCGCCCTGCTCGCCCGCCACCTGGTCACCGAGCACGGCGTGCGCCGGCTCCTGCTCACCAGCCGCCGAGGCCCCGCCGCCGACGGCGCGGACGACCTCCTGCGCACCCTCGCCGACCTTGGCGCCGAGGTCGACCTGGTCGCCTGCGACACCGCCGACCGCGAGGCGCTCGCCGCCGTCCTGGCCGCCGTCCCCGCCGAGCACCCGCTGACCGCCGTCGTGCACACCGCCGCCGTCCTCGACGACGGCGTGATCGGCTCGCTCACCCCCGAGCGGATCGAACGGGTGCTGCGCCCCAAGGTGGACGCCGCCGTCCACCTGCACGAACTCACCGCCCACCTGGACCTGGCGGCCTTCGTGCTCTTCTCCGCGGCCGCCGGCACGTTCGGCGGCGCCGGCCTCGCCAACTACGGCGCGGCCAACGTCTTCCTCGACGCGCTGGCCAGGCACCGGCGGGCGGCCGGACTGCCGGCGCTCTCCCTGGTCTGGGGCATGTGGGCCGAACGGCGCGGCATGGCCGGGCGGCTGACCGAGGTCGACCTCGCCAGGTCGGCCCGCGGCGGCGTCCTCCCGCTGAGTGCCGAACAGGGCCTGGCCCTGCTCGACACCGCACTGACGGTGCCGGACGAGCCGGTGCTGCTGCCCGTCCGGCTGGACCTCGGCGCGCTGCGCACCCTCGCCGGCACGCCCGGTGCCCTGCCGACGCTCTTCCACGGCCTGGTCCGGCCACCGGCGCGCCGTGCCGCGGCGCGTTCCGCCGGCACCGCCGCGGACCCGGCCGCCGACCTGGCCGCGCGGCTCGCCGGGCGGGACCCGGCCGAGCAGGAGCGCCTGCTGCTCGACCTGGTGCGCAGCCACGTCTCGGCCGTGCTCGGCTACTCCTCGGCCGAACTGATCGGCGCCGGCCAGGCGTTCCGCGAGCTCGGCTTCGACTCGCTGACCGCCGTCGAACTGCGCAACCGCCTCGGCGCCGCCGTGGGGCTGCGGCTCTCGGCGACGCTGGTCTTCGACTACCCGACGCCCGCGCTGCTCGCCGAGCACCTGCGCGAGGAGATCGCCCCCGCACCGCCCGCCCCGCAGCTGCTCGCGGAGCTGGAGCGGCTGGAGAGCGCCCTCGCCGCGCTGGCCGCGGACGAGGTGTCCGCCCTCGCCCCCGACGGTGCGGCGCACGGCCGGATCGAGGCCCGCCTGCAGGGCCTGCTCACCGCCTGGAACGAGGCGGCGGCGACGGACGGCGGCGACGGCGACGGCGGTGCGGCGGTCATCGACGACGCCACCGACGACGAGATCTTCGACTACATCGACCGGAAGTTCGGGCGGGGCTGAGCGCCCGTGCACCACTCCGACCCCCGCCGGGCCCGGCGGACAGCCCGCGGCCCGCACCCCGACGAACCGAATGGGCGACTCCCCGATGGCCAATGAAGACAAGCTCCGCGACTACCTCAAGCGCGTCCTGAAGGACCTCGACGAAGCCCACACCAGGCTGCGCGACCTCGACGAGCAGGCCCGCGAGCCGATCGCGATCGTCGGGATGAGCTGCCGCTTCCCGGGCGGCGTCGACTCGCCCGAGGACCTCTGGCGGCTGGTCTGCGCCGGCGACGACGCGATCGCCGGCTTCCCCACCGACCGCGGCTGGGACCTCGACGCCCTGTACAGCCCCGACCCCGACGCGGAGGGCACCGCCTACACCCGCGAGGGCGGGTTCCTGGCCGACGCCGGGAGCTTCGACGCGGCCCTGTTCGGCATCTCCCCGCGCGAGGCGCTCGCCATGGACCCGCAGCAGCGCCTGCTGCTGGAGACCACCTGGGAGGTCTTCGAACGGGCCGGCATCGACCCGCACTCCCTCGGCGGCACCCGCACCGGCGTGTTCGTCGGCACCAACGGCCAGGACTACGTGCCGGTGCTGATGCGGGCCGCGGAGAGCTTCGAGGGCCACCTCGGCACCGGCAACACCGCCAGCGTGATGTCCGGCCGGCTCTCCTACGCCTTCGGCCTGGAGGGCCCGGCGGTCACCGTCGACACCGCCTGCTCCTCCTCGCTGGTGGCCCTGCACCTGGCGGCGCAGGCCCTGCGGGCCGGCGAGTGCACGCTCGCCGTCGCCGGCGGCATCACCGTGATGCCCAACCCCGGCACGCTGATCGAGTTCAGCCGCCAGCGGGGTCTCGCCGCCGACGGGCGCTGCAAGTCCTTCGCCGCTGCGGCGGACGGCACCAACATGGCCGAGGGCGTCGGCCTGCTGCTGGTCGAGCGGCTCTCCGACGCCCGCCGCAACGGGCACCGGGTGCTCGCCCTCGTCCCGGGCAGTGCGGTGAACCAGGACGGCGCGTCCAACGGCCTGACCGCCCCCAACGGGCCCTCGCAGCGCCGAGTCATCCAGCAGGCCCTGGCCGCCGCCCGGCTGACGCCCGACCAGATCGACGCCATCGAGGGCCACGGCACCGGCACCACCCTCGGCGACCCGATCGAGGCACAGGCACTGATCGCCGCCTACGGCCGGGGCCGCCCCGCGGAGCGGCCCGCCTACCTGGGCTCGGTGAAGTCGAACATCGGCCACACCCAGGCCGCCGCGGGCGTCGCGGGCGTCATCAAGATGGTGCTGGCGATGGAGCACGGCGTCCTGCCCCGGACCCTGCACGTGGACGAGCCGTCGCCGCACGTCGACTGGACGGCCGGTGCCGTCGAGCTGCTGACGGAGCACCGGCCCTGGCCGGAGACCGGGCGACCGCGCCGCGCCGCGGTCTCCTCCTTCGGTATCAGCGGCACCAACGCGCACGCCGTCCTGGAGCAGGCCCCCGCCGAAGACCCGGCCCCGCCGGAGCCCACCGCCCCGGCGGGGCCGCTGCCCTGGCTGCTCTCCGGCAAGAACGAGGCCGCGCTGCGCGCCCGCGCCGCCCAGCTGCGCGACCACCTCACCGGCCCCGCCGGCACCCGGGCGCCGCACCACCTCTCCTACTCGCTCGCCACCGGCCGGGCGGCACTCGACCGCCGGGCCGTGGTGATCGCCGCCGACCGCGACGAGCTGCTGCGCGGCCTGGACGCCCTCGTCGAGGGCACCGCCGACGCGGCCCTCGTCCGCGGCACGGTCACCGAGGGCCGGCTCGCCTTCCTGTTCACCGGCCAGGGCAGTCAGCGGGCCGGCATGGGCGAGGAGCTGTACGCGGCGTACCCGGTGTACCGGGAGGCGTTCGACGCGGTCTGTGCCGAACTCGACCCGCTGCTGGACCGTCCGCTGCGCGAGGCGATCGCCGACCCGGCCCTGATCGACGGGACGGCGTACGCCCAGCCCGCGCTGTTCGCCCTGGAGGTGGCGCTGTTCCGCCTGCTGGAGTCGTGGGGGCTGCGCCCCGACCTGCTCGCCGGCCACTCCATCGGCGAGCTCGCCGCCGCGCACGTCGCCGGGGTGCTCTCGCTCCCCGACGCGGCCAGGCTGGTCGCGGCCCGCGGCCGGCTGATGCAGGCACTGCCGAGCGGCGGCGCGATGGTCGCCGTCGAGGCCGCCGAGGGCGAGGTGCTGCCGCTGCTGATCGGGCGCGAGCACGAGGTGGGCATCGCCGCCGTCAACGGCCCCCGCTCGGTGGTGCTCTCCGGCGAGGAGCAGGCGGTGCTGGAGGCCGCCGCCGACTGGACCGCGCAGGGCCGCCGGACCAAGCGGCTCACCGTCAGCCACGCGTTCCACTCGCCGCTGATCGCCGGCATGCTGGCGGACTTCCGCAAGGTCGCGGAGAGTCTGACGTACCGGGCGCCGCGGATCCCGATCGTCTCCACCCTCACCGGCCGGACGGCCGAGGCGGACGAGGTCTGCACCCCCGAGTACTGGGTCCGCCACGTCCGCGAGGCCGTCCGCTTCGCCGACGCTCTCGGCACGCTGGCCGCGGAGGGGGTGCGCACCTTCCTGGAGCTCGGCCCGGACGCCGTCCTGTCGGCGCTGGGCCCGGACGCCGTGGATGCCGAGGCTGCCTTCGTCCCCGCGCTGCGCGCCGGCCGGGCCGAGCCGCAGGCGCTGGCCGCCGCGCTCGGTGCGGCCCAGGTGCGCGGCGCGTCGGTGGACTGGCCGGCGTACTTCGCGGGGACCGGCGCGCACCATGTCGAGCTGCCGACCTACCCGTTCCAGCGCCGCCGGTACTGGCCGGAGACCGCGCCCGAGGACGGGCCGAGCGGCGCGGGGGTGGACGCCGCGTTCCGGGCCGCCGTCGAGCAGGAGGACCTGGCCACCCTGACGGCCCTCGTCGGCGTCGACGGCGAGCAGTCGTTCGGTGCGGCGCTGCCCGCGCTGGCCGCCTGGTTCCGGCGGCAGGACGCCCTGCCCCCGGCCCGGGCCGTGGCGCCGGCGCATGACCAGGCCGAGGAGGGCCCGACGCTGGCGGCCCGGCTGGCCCTCCTCCCGGAGGCCGAACGGGAGGGCGCCGTGCTGGCACTGGTGCGGGCCGAGGTGGCCGCCGTGCTCGGCTACCCCGGCCCGGAGGAGGTCGATCCCGGCCAGGCGTTCCGCGACCTCGGGCTGGACTCGCTGACGGCGGTGAACATGCGCAACAGCCTCGCCGAGGCCACCGGACTGGTCCTGCCGGCCTCGGTGGTCTACGACCGGCCGACGCCGGCCGCGCTCGCCGCGCACATCCGCCAGGAGCTCGCCCCGGACGGCAGCGGCGCGGGCGCCGACGTGCTGGCCGGGATCGACCGGCTGGAGGCCGCGATGGCGGCGGCCGCGCCGGACGGCGTGACCCGCGCCCGGGTGCAGATGCGGCTGCAGGCGCTGGCCGCCCACTGGGCCGACAGCCCGTCACCCACCACCGCCGGTGAGGGCACCGCCGTCGACCTGACCGCTGTCGACGCCCTCGGGGCCGCCTCCGACGAGGAACTGTTCGCCTTCATCGACGACAGCCTCGCCTGACCGACCGCTCCGCTCCGCGAACGGAACCACCCGGGGCGACCGGTGCATCCGTTGCACCGGGCGCCCCACCGCCGTCCTACTCCTCCCCTGGCCCGCGGCCACTGCGACGAACCCGAGCGGGTCACCGACGAACTCGAACTCCGGGTGCAGGAGAAGGACTCGCCGGCTGCCGACGCCGAACTGCCGTACTGCCGGGCGCCCCCGGCGCTCGGCGGCGCCGGGTCACCGAGTCAGAGCTCGTGATCGAAGACCGCTGTGACGGGGGCGTGGTCGGACCAGCGCTCCGCATGGGAGGCCGGGCGCTCGACGTATGCCTCCGTGCAACGGCGGGCGATACCCTCCGTCGTACAAATCAGGTCGATCCGCCAGCCGGAGTCGTTGTCGAAGGCGCGGCCGCGGTAGGACCACCAGGAGTAGGGGCCGGTGCGGTCGGGGTGGAGGGCGCGGACGACGTCGATGTAGCCGGCCTCGTCGTAGACGCGGGACAGCCAGGCGCGCTCTTCGGGGAGGAAGCCGGCGGACTTCTGGTTGGCCTTCCAGTTCTTGAGGTCCTCGGGGCGGTGGGCGATGTTCCAGTCGCCGCAGACGACGACCTCGCGGCCGTCGGCGGCGGCGCGGGTGCGCAGGGCGGTGAGGTGGACGAGGAATTCCGCCATGAAGCGTTCTTTCTCGTCCTGGCGCTCGGTGCCGACCTCGCCGGAGGGGAGGTAGAGGCTGGCGACGGTCAGGCCGGGAAGGTCGATTTCCACATACCTGCCCGAATTGTCGAATTCCTCCGACCCGAATCCGATCGTGGTGCGCTGCGGTTCCTTCCGGGACAGGATGGCGACACCGGCGCGGCCCTTGGCGACGGAGGGGGCCCAGACCGCGTGCCAGCCGTCCAGGTCGCGGAGTTCGACGGGGAGCTGCTCGGGTTCGGAGCGCACCTCCTGCAGGCAGATCACGTCCGCCTCGGTGCCGGCCAGCCACTCGACGAAGCCCTTCTTGGCCGCCGCCCGGATTCCGTTCACATTCACACTTGTCACCACGATCACCCGGGCAGCCTACCGACTCGCCGTAGCCGACCGGTGCCGTGACGCGCTGCGGGCGGCCGGGCAGGCCGGGCCCGCCGGATTCCGGCAGCGACTGACAGGAGCTGTCGTGAACGCGGCATGAATATGTGTGACAGTCGCGTCGAGCCGCGCCATTGGTCTTGACCATCTCCGGACGGAGCACCTAGGGTCGCTTACTGCAAGGACCTTTAATAAAGAAGGACGGATAAAAGCCCGCTCTCCCACCTGCCGCGACAGCGGACAGTGGGCCCGGCATCCGCCCTCGTTGTCGCAGGGCGGACAGGTACACAGGTGGAGGACGCGGTGGGGACGACAGGACAGCTTTCCTCGGTGCCGGAGCCGAAGTACTGGCACCTGCGTACGGTGCTGCTGCGGGCCATCGACTCGGAGTTCTCCATCGGTCAGGTCCTGCCCAACGAGCGCGAGCTCTCCGCCCGCTTCGGTGTGGCGCGGGCGACGCTGCGCCAGGCGCTCGACCAGCTGGAGCTGGAGGGCCGCCTGGTCCGCCGCCGGGGCATCGGCACCCTGATCGCCGCCCCGCGGGTCGGCGTCCCGGTCAACCGGCAGGAGGAGGGCTGGCCCGGCGCCGGCCGCAGCCAGTCCTGGCGGACGGTCGACTGCACCACCGCCCCCGCGACCGCGCAGCTGGCCAAGAGCCTCGGCATCGCCGAGGGCGCCACCGTGCACACCGTCCGCCGGGTCCGCATGGTGGAGGGCCGCGCGATGGCCGGCGAGTCGCTGCACGTGCCGGCCGCCGCCCTGCCGCACCTGCCGGGCTTCCGCGCCGAGGGCGACCGTGCCCGCTCGGTGCTGCGCCAGCTGGAGCGCCTGGAGGTCGACGGCGAGTCGCGCTCGGTCGAGCTCGGTGTCGCAGAGGCCGAGGAGGCCGCCCTCCTGGAGCGTCCGCCCGGCACCCCGGTCCTGGTCATGACCACCCAGTACGCCTCGGCCGGCCGCCTCGTCGCGGTGGCCGTCTCCACCTACCGGGCGGACACCTGCAAGCTGACCTTCGGCGAGACCGGACTGGTCGAGGTCACCCCGGTCGCCGCGACCACCGAGGTCCGCACCGCTTCCTGAAGCACGCGTCCTGAAGCACCGCCTTCTGAACCATTTCCGGAAACCCTCAGGTCGAGGCCCGGGCGCCAACTGGCGTCCGGGCCTTTGCCGTTGGGTGACGAGACCGGGAGCAGGCACCACGCCTCGACCGGCGTCAGGCCCGCGGCGGGTCCACCGCGAAGAGTTGCTCCTCGACGTGGTCGAGGGCGACGCGAAGGGCGCCCATCGCCACGACCTCCGAGCCGAGGGCCGCCAGGGCGACCTCGGGGGCGCGCAGCGTGAACTGGGCGAGGCGCTCGCGCAGGGGGTCCAGGACGCCGTCGAGGCCGGCCGCCCAGCCGCCGATGACCACCAGCTGGGGGTCGATGGCGAGGACGAGCGCGGCGACGCCCTGGACGAGGCGGGTGAGGAAGCGGTCCATGGCGACCTTCGCGACCTCGTCGCCCTCCCGTGCCAGCCGCAGGACGCGGGCGACGGCGGCCTCGTCCAGGGGGTTGAGCGGTTTGCCGGTGGTGGACAGCAGGCGCTCGGGGGTGACCTCCTGGCCGAGCAGGTGCAGGGCGCCGATCTCGCCGGCCGCGCCGCCGTAGCCGCGGTGCAGCTTGCCGTTGATGAGGGAGCCGGCGCCCGGGCTGAGGCCCGCCATCACGAAGACGACGTCGTCGGCGCCGAGGGCCGCGCCCTGCCAGTGCTCGGCGATGGCGGCGAGGTTGGCGTCGTTCTCGATCAGGACGGGGCAGCGGAAGGAGCGCCGCAGGCGGGTGCCGAGGTCGAGGCCGGTCCAGCCGGGCATCGCGGTGCCGAGCCGGATGGTGCCGTCGCGGTCGACGATGCCGGGGGTGCCGATGCCGACGGCCCACAGGTTGTCGCGGGAGACGCCGGCCTTGCGCAGCACCTCGGCGACGGCGGTGCGGAGGGCGGTGAGCCGGTCCTCGGCCTCCAGGGTCTCGTCGACCGGCTTGAAGTGACTGCCCAGCACCTCGCCGGTGAGGTCGGCCAGGATGACCCGGATGTCGTGCACGCCGATCTCGATGCCGAGGATGTGCCCGGCCTCGGCGCGGAAGCGGAACCAGCGGGCCGGGCGGCCGCGGCGGCCGGTGCCCGACTGGCCGTCCTCCCTCGGCTGCTCGACCTCGGCGACCAGCCCGGTCTCGACCAGACCCTCGATCACGCCCTCGACGGTCGGCCGGGAGAGGCCGGTCTCGCCGACGAGCTGAGTGAGGGTCACGGAGTGGCCGTTGCGCAGCGCCCGGAGCGTGACCGCCGCGTTGATCCGCCGCAGCAGCGAGGAGTCTCCTCCGGTGAGCCGATCCGCCAATGCGATGCCCTTCGCCGTTCGCGCGACTGCCCTGGCGCGCGATGTCGAGTGCGCGGTGCCCACCGAATGGCCCGCGGGGAGTGCGCCCCCGGAACGCGGCACGGCGGCAGGGGGCCGCCTGCGCGAGGGCCGGAGGACAAGCGGAGCCTACCCGGGCAGCGGCCCGGGCGGCGAGGATCCTCGCAGCTCACCCAGGCTTCGGTATCGAAATGGTACGGATCGGGTGGCGGTGGCTGACCGGGCTTCACCGCACGGCCATGGGCGGTCGTGGGCAGTCATGGACGGTCGTGGACGGCTAGGCATGGCCAGGGATGGCCACGGATGGTTCGCCCCCCGGGGTGGTGGGACGGGCCGGGTCACCGACAGGACGGGGTGGACCGGCGGGAGCGGGCCCGGCCGAGCGCGCTCACGCTGCGCCAGGAGCCCACGGAGAAGGCGGACATCGCGGACCCGATCGAGCCCACGGACGCGAACGAGCCGATCGAGCCGACGGATCCGAAGGACCCGATCGAGCCGATGGACAGGAACGAGCCCACCGAGCCGATCGAGAGGAAGGATCCGACGGACCCGATCGAGAGGATCGAACCGAGCGACGCGAGCGACGCGAGTGACCCGAGCGACTGGGCCGATGCGTGCGACGCGATCGACGCGATCGATGCGATTGAACCGGGTGACGCGATCGGGTCTGCGGTGCGGGAGGTCCGAGGCATGGCCCCGATCGTATCGGCGCCGCGACCCCTCGGCTCAGTCCACCCGGGCCGCGAACAGCCGCTGTCCCAGCAGCCCCATCGGGTGTCCGTCCTCCGGCAGCGTGTGGACGGTCGGGCAGCCCGCCGCCGCGAGGGCGGCCTGCCAGTGCTCCGCCGGGTGAGCGGTGAGGCGGCCCCGGGCGTCGCCGGTGATCAGCAGGTCGAGCTGTTCGGCGGTGGGTGCGAGTAGCAGGAGCCGGCCGCCGGGGGCGAGCAGCCGGACCAGTGCCGGGATCTCGTCCTCCGGCCGCCGGGTCGCGGTGGCGACGACGATGTCGTAGCGGCCGCCGTCCGGGGTGACGTGGTGGTCGGCGTTGGGGCGGGGCCGGGTGGCGAGGGCCCGGGCGACCGCGGTGTCGGCGCCGTCGAGGTCGAGGTCGAGTTCGAGGACGCGCAGCGGCGCCTGCCCGTCGTGGGTCTCGGCGGTGCCGCGGACCAGGGTGCCGAGGGCGGTGCCGAGGTAGCCGCGGGCGGTGGCCCAGCGGACCGGGGTGGCAGCCGGATGGGGCGTCGCCTCGCCGGTGATCAGCCGGGGGAGCCGCAGCGCGCCGCGCCGTACCCGGTCCAGGGCGGCGGCCGGCCCGAGTCCGTCGGCCCAGGCCTCGATGACCGGTCGCCAGGACTCCCGGACCTCGGCGGCGTCGAGTTCGGGCCCGCCGTGGAAGATCGCGCCTTGCGCGCCGCCGTCGTGCCGGGTGATCAGGCCGTGCCGGGCGAGCGCGTCCAGCCAGCGGGTGACGCGGGGGCGTTGGGCGGGGGTGACCATGGCGGTGGCCAGTACCTCGGCTTCGGGGTAGCCGCGCTCGGGGTCGGTGAGGACTCCGCTCTGCTGGAGGGTGAGCAGCAGGGAGGAGAGTACGGCCTGGTCGAGGTGGGCGCCGAAGTCGCGTATCTGCTCGGCGGTGACGCCGATGCTGTGCTTCCAGGCGGCGGCGGTGGCGGCTTCGGTGGCGGCGCGCAGTCGGCGGTCGGCGGCCTCGGTGTTGCTGTCGGGGGCGCGGACGTGGGCGAGGACGGCGCCGAGCGCGTCGACGGCGGCGTACACGTCCTCCTGGCGGGGCTCGGGGCCGACGTGCAGGACGAGCCGCAGCGAGCCGAGGTCATGGGCGGCGGGGTTGTGCGCGTCGAGGTCCCGCGGGCCGACGTCGTGCGTGCCGGGGCCGGGCCCGCCGGGCCCGGGCTGTCGGCTGAGGCGCCAGAGCAGGGCGGAGGGCAGGCTGAGGTGGGTGGTGCGGTTGACGGCGATGGCGGCGAGCTGCTCGTCGGGCTGCTGGTCGGGGTCGCCGCAGTGGACGGTGCCGCCGGCGAGCAGGGTGGCGAGGGCGAGTTCGACGGCGAGGTCGGTGACGGGGTGCAGCACGGTGTGGCGGATCGGCGGCGGGCCGAGGACGCCGGCCCAGTACCGCAGCCGCTGTTCGGCGGCGCGGGCGGCGGTGGGTGCCAGTGCGGCGTGTTGGGCGACGCGTTCGGCGAGGGCCCGCGGCAGGCCGCCCGGCGGGGAGACGCCGAGCAGCAGGCCGATGCCGCTGATCGCGCGCCCGTCGGCGACGACGGCGGGCCGGTCGCCGAGCTCGCGCAGCGCGCTGACCAGGGCAGGAGTGGGGGGCACGGTGATCACTTCCGGGGTGCGGGGGAGAAACCGCACTACTGAACCATGCTGGTGGGGTGGGGGAGCCCGCCTGCGGGTCAAGATTCTGTAATGATTTTCATATCGGACAGCCAAGCGGGTGGCCGAGGTCGGCGTCAAGTCGACCCAAAGGTGCTGGAACCTCCCATTCCGGGAGTCCGGCGCGATCCCTTGACAGTCGGTTCGGGTACTGGATTACTGGGCCTGAGCGTGCCTGACCGAACGATCGGTAGGTTGCTCCGGATCGGCCGACCAGCGAAGGAGCGACGATGACCGGCACCGCACCCGTCCCGCGCCGACACCTCGGGGAACCGGTCCCACCCGACCTCCTGGACGCCGGCGAACGCCTGGGTGTGGACGAGCTGCGCGCCCTCCAGCTCACCCGGCTGCGGGCCACCCTGCGGCACGCGTACGACAACGTGGAGCTCTACCGCCGCAAGTTCGACGCGGCCGGCGTCCGCCCCGAGGACTGCCGCACCCTGGCGGACCTCGCCCGTTTCCCCTTCACCACCAAGGCCGACCTGCGCGAGGGCTACCCCTTCGGCATGTTCGCCGTCCCGATGGACCAGGTCCGCCGGATCCACGCCTCCAGCGGCACCACCGGCCTGCCGACCGTGGTCGGCTACACCGAGAACGACCTCTCCATGTGGGCCGACGTGGTCGCCCGCTCGATCCGCGCGGCCGGCGGCAGGCCGGGCCACAAGGTGCACATCGCCTACGGCTACGGCCTGTTCACCGGCGGCCTCGGGGCCCACTACGGCGCCGAGCGGGCCGGCTGCACCGTGATCCCGGCCTCCGGCGGCATGACGGCCCGGCAGGTGCAGCTGATCCGCGACTTCGAGCCCGACATCATCATGGTCACCCCGTCCTACCTGCTCACCCTGCTCGACGAGTTCGAGAAGCAGGGCATCGACCCGCGCGCCACCTCGCTCAAGGTGGGCATCTTCGGCGCCGAGCCCTGGACGGAGGAGATGCGGCGCGAGATCGAGGAGCGGCTCGACCTGCACGCCGTCGACATCTACGGCCTCTCCGAGGTGGTCGGCCCGGGCATCGCGCAGGAGTGCGTGGAGACCAAGGACGGGCTGCACATCTGGGAGGACCACTTCTACCCGGAGGTCGTCGACCCGTTCACCGACGAGGTGCTGCCCGAGGGCGAGGGCGGTGAACTGGTCTTCACCTCGCTCACCAAGGAGGCGCTGCCCGTCATCCGCTACCGCACCCGCGACCTCAGCCGCCTGCTGCCCGGCACCGCGCGCCCGGCCTTCCGGCGGATGGAGAAGGTCACCGGGCGCAGCGACGACATGATCATCCTGCGCGGGGTGAACGTCTTCCCGACCCAGATCGAGGAGATCCTGCTGCGTACCCCGGGCGTTGCGCCGCACTTCCAACTGCGGCTCACCCGCGAGGGGCGGCTGGACCGGATGACCGTCCGGGTCGAGGCCCGGCCGGATGCGCCCGCCGAGCAGCGGGACGCGGCGCGGGAGGCGATCGTGCGCGCGGTGAAGGACGGGGTCGGCGTCACGGTCGCGGTCGAGGTGGTCGAGCCGTACACCCTGGAGCGCTCGGTCGGGAAGATCAAGCGGGTGGTGGACGCACGCGGGTGAACGCGCCCGGCTGAACGCGTGGCAGTGCTGACCGGCAGCACTGACCGGCAGTGCTGAAGGAGGAGGTCGGAGGCGCACGGCTGTCCGGGGGGTGATGCCGTGCGCCTCCGACGTCTACAGAAATGTAGACGCTTGATCGGGGGCGAGTCCAGCCGCCTCCCCGGATACCCGTTCGGCTCACCGGAATCGTGGGCGGGGCCGATGCTTCCCAGACTCGGAGAGGAGAAGGGGGAGGACCCAACCGGAGAGGCATCCTCATGAGCATCGGGCTTCGCCGCGTCCTCGCGGTCACCGCAGCGGTTTCCCTCGGCCTGGGCGCCGCGGCCTGCGGCAGCGCCAAACAGTCCTCCGGCGGCACCACAAGCGGCGCGGCTGCGAGCGGCAGCGCCTCCGTGGGCGCCGTCCGGATCGGCCTGCTGCTGCCGGAGACCAAGACCACCCGCTACGAGCAGTTCGACCGCCCGCTGATCGAGCAGAAGATCAAGGAGCTGGCGCCGGAAGCACAGATCGACTACTACAACGCCAACCAGGACGCGACCACCCAGCAGACCCAGGTGGACACCGCCCTCACCAAGGGCGACAAGGTGCTGATCCTGGACGCGGTGGACTCCAAGTCGATCCAGTCCTCGGTCCAGAAGGCCCACGATGCGGGCGTCAAGGTGCTCGCCTACGACCGCCTGGCCCAGGGCCCGGTCGACGCGTACGTCTCCTTCGACAACCACAAGGTCGGCCAGCTGCAGGGCCAGGCCCTGGTGGCGGCGGTGGGCGGCAAGGCCAACGCCGGCCAGATCATCATGATCAACGGCTCGCCGACCGACCCCAACGCGGCCGACTTCAAGGCCGGCGCGCACAGCGCGATCGACGGCAAGCTGAAGATCGGCAAGGAGTACGACACCCCGCAGTGGGACCCGAACCTGGCCAACCAGGAGGCCGCGGCGGGCATCACCGCGATCGGCCCGGCCAACGTGGTCGGCATCTACTCCGCCAACGACGGCATGGCCGCCGGTATCGCCACCGCGCAGAAGGCGGCCGGGATCAACACTCCGCTCACCGGTCAGGACGCCCAACTCGACGCCATCCAGCGGATCGTGGCCGGCACCCAGACCATGACGATCTACAAGCCGTTCAAGCCGGAGACCGACGCCGCGGCCGAGATGGCCATCGCCATGGCTGCCGGGATGACCCCCGCACCCAGCCTCGTGCCCACGACGGCGACCAACGGCAGCAACAACAAGGTGCTGGCCAACCTGATCACCCCGATCGTCGTCAACAAGGACAACATCAAGACCACCGTGGTCCAGGACGGCCTCTACACCGTCGCCCAGATCTGCACGCCGGACTACGCCGCCGCCTGCCAGGCCGCCGGCCTCCAGTAGTCCCGCGACACCCGACACGAGTGCGCCCCGCCTCCACGACGGAGGCGGGGCAAGGGAGTTGGTCACTGTGGCAGGTGAGACCGTACTGGCCCTGCGCGGGGTCTCCAAACGGTTCGGCGCCGTCCAGGCGCTCACCGACATCGAACTGGAGGTGCACGCCGGCGAGGTGGTGGCCCTGGTCGGCGACAACGGCGCCGGCAAGTCCACCCTGGTCAAAGCGATCGCCGGGGTACACCAGCCCGACGAGGGCGTCATCGAGTGGCAGGGTAGGCCGGTGACCATCCACCGGCCGCAGGACGCCCAGCAGTTGGGCATCGCGACGGTCTACCAGGACCTCGCGCTCTGCGACAACCTCGACGTGGTCGGGAACCTCTTCCTCGGCCGCGAGATCCGGCGCTTCACCGTCCTCGACGAGGTCGCGATGGAGAAGCGCTCCCAGACGCTGCTGGACACCCTCTCCATCCGCATCCCCAGCGTGCGGATCCCGGTCGCCTCGCTCTCCGGCGGCCAGCGCCAGGTGGTGGCGATCGCCCGCGCGCTGATCGGCTCGCCCAAGGTCGTGATGCTGGACGAACCCACCGCCGCCCTCGGCGTCGAGCAGACCGCCCAGGTGCTCGACCTGGTCGAGCGGCTGCGCGAGCAGGACCACGGCGTGATCCTGATCAGCCACAACATGGCGGACGTGATGGCCGTTGCGGACACCGTCGCGGTGCTGCGCCTCGGCCGCAACAACGGCGTCTTCGACAAGCACTACACCAACCAGGAAGAGATCATCTCGGCCATCACCGGAGCCACGGACAACGCCGTGACCCGCCGGAAGGCCCGTGGCCAGGAGGGTTCCGAGTGAGCGAGAACATTCCCGGGAGCCCCCCGGGCGGCGAGCCCGAACGCCACCACGTCCCGCTGCCCGAGGACAGCATGCCCACGGGCGGCGTCAACGCGCCGGTGCCGGTGGCGGCCCAAGCCACCCCCGCGGTCGACCCCCGGCTGATCGTGCGCCAGGAGGGCGTCAAGGGCTACCTCGGCGAGTTCCGCCGCCGCCTGAGCAGTGGTGAACTCGGCTCGGTGCCGGTGGTGCTGGCCCTGATCGTGATCTGGGCCGTGTTCGGAAGTCTGAACAGCAGCTTCCTGTCCGCCCAGAACCTTTCCAACCTGTCGCAGCAGATCGTCGGCACCGGCATGATCGCGATCGGCGTGGTCTTCGTCCTGCTGCTCGGCGAGATCGACCTGTCGGTCGGCTCGGTCAGCGGACTGTGCGCGGCGATCTACGCCGTCCTGAGCGTCACGGACGGCGTCAACCAGTACCTCGCGCTGCTCACCGCCCTCGTCGGCGGCGCGGTGGTCGGGTGCATCCAGGGCGTCTTCTTCGCCAAGGTCGGTGTCCCGGCCTTCGTGGTCACCCTCGCGGGCAACCTCGGCTGGAACGGCCTGATGCTGCAGATCCTCGGCAGCACCGGCACCGTCAACCTCCCCGGCACGGACATCGTCTCCCGGCTCTACAGCACCATCTACGGCCAGGAGATCGCCGCCTACGGCACGGCGGCGATCGGCGTCCTGCTGTTCCTGGGCGCCTCGCTGTTCGACGCCCGCCGGCGCCAGGCCGCGGGCGTCCCGTCCCGCCCGATGACCGACATCGTGCTCAGGACCGTCCTGCTGGCGATCGTCGGCTTCCTCGCCGCCTACACGCTCAACCAGTACAAGGGGTTGCCGCTCGCGCTGCTGATCTTCCTGATCTTCATCGTGGTGCTGGACTTCGCTCTGCGCCGCACCTCCTACGGCCGCCAGGTGTTCGCGCTCGGCGGCAACATCGAGGGCGCCCGGCGCGCGGGCATCAACGTGTCCTGGATCCGGATCACCGTGTTCACCATCTGCTCCACGATGGCGGCGGTCGGCGGCCTGTTCCTGGCCGCGCAGATCCAGTCAGCCAGCCAGACCTCCGGCGGCGGCAACCTGCTGATGAACGCCATCGCGGCCGCCGTCATCGGCGGCACCAGCCTGTTCGGCGGGCGCGGCAAGACCTGGTCCGCGCTGCTCGGCGCGCTGGTGATCGCTTCGATCCAGTCCGGGATGAACATCCAGGGCCTGAGCAACGCCATCCAGTTCATGATCACCGGTGCGGTGCTGCTGGCCGCCGTCGTGGTCGACTCGCTGGCCCGGCGTACCCAGAAGGCCGCCGGCCGGGCGTGAGCACCGTCGCGGCGGCGTCAGCACCCCCCGCGGGCGGTTCGGGGCCCGCGCGGGCGTGAGCACCCCCGCGCGGGCTCTATGCTGCGGACATGCCGAGTGAGCTGCGTACTCTTCAGCCGGCCGAAGACCTCGCCTTCATCCGGCGCGAGACCGAGCTGAAACCCGTCCCCTTCGTGCCCGAGATCAGCCTGCACATGGCCGAGGACGCCATCGCCCTCTGGGAGACCACCGAGCGGGCGCGCGGGCAGGCCGGACTGCCGCCGCCGTTCTGGGCCTTCGCCTGGGCGGGCGGCGTGGCCGTCACCCGCTACGTGTTGGACCACCCCGACCTGGTGGCGGGCCGAACGGTGCTGGACGTCGCCGCCGGGTCCGGACTGGTCGGGGTGGCCGCCGCGCTGCGCGGCGCGACCTCGGTGCGCGCCGCCGAGATCGACGCCTACGCGGTGGCCGCGATCGGCCTCAACGCCGAGGCCAACGGGGTACGGGTGGACGGCGCCCTGGTGGACCTGGTGGACGGGGACGGCGCCCCCGCCGAGGTGGTGCTCGCGGGCGACGTCTTCTACGAACGGGCCATGGCCGCCCGCTTCCTGCCCTTCCTGGAACGGGCCGCCGCGCGCGGCGCCACCGTCATCGTCGGCGACCCCGGCCGTGCCTACCTGCCGCGGGAGCGGTTCACGGCGGTGGCGGCGTACCAGGTGCCGGTGGTCGCGGACCTGGAGGACACCGCCGTCAAGACCACCACGGTGTGGCGGCTCGGCTGACGGCTCGGCTGACGGTACCTCCGGCGGGGGCGGCCCTTCCCCGGCCCTTCCCCGGCGCGTCCGGCCCGCGGAATTCCCGGCGCAGCGGCGGGAACGGCTGCTAGACAGGCCCGCATGACCGACCAGATCGCCCTGCGCCCCGCCGCCCCCGACGAGATCCCCGCCCTGCTCGCCCTCTGGGCCCGAGCCGCCAAGGGCACCAGCATCACGGACGACGAGGCGGGCGTGGCCGCGCTGCTCGCCCGCGACCCCGCGTGCCTGATCGTCGCCACCCCCGCCGACGACCCGGCGACCCTCCTCGGCACCGTGATCGCCGGCTGGGACGGCTGGCGCTGCCACCTGTACCGCCTCGCCGTCGACCCCGAGCACCGCCGCCGGGGCATCGGCGCGGCCCTGCTGGCCGCCGCCGAGGAGCGCTTCGTCGCGCTCGGCGGCCGCCGGATCGACGCCATGGTGCTGGACGACAACGCCCTCGGCCACCGCACCTGGCAGGCCGCCGGCTACCGGCCCGAGCCGCAGTGGAGCCGCTGGGTCAAGCCGCTGGAGGCCTGACCCGGTCCGGCGTCACGCACAACCCCGCCCCGGGGTTCTACCGGCTCTGCTTCACCGCCCGCCAGTCCAAGGAGGTCGTGGAGGCGGTGGCCCGGGTGGGCACGGCGCTGGGCAAGCTGAAGTGACCGGTGCGCGGCACCCGGGGCGGGTTCCCCGGGTGCCGCGCTGCGCTTTCGGCTGCGCGCAGGTTGTCTCAGCCGCGCAGGGCGGCCAGCCAGGCCTCGACCTCGTCGGCGCGGCGGGGGAGGGCGGTGGAGAGGTTCTCGTTGCCGTCCTCGGTGACCAGGATGTCGTCCTCGATCCGCACGCCGATGCCGCGGTACTCCTCCGGCACCGTCAGGTCGTTCTGCTGGAAGTAGATGCCCGGCTCGACGGTCAGCACCATGCCCGGCTTCAGCGGGCCGTCCACGTGGACCTCGGTGAGGGAGTGGGCGCAGTCGTGCACGTCGATGCCCAGCATGTGGCCGGTGCCGGCCAGGGTGAAGCGGCGGTGCAGGCCCAGCTCGTACACCTTGTCGGCGGTCAGGTCGCCGAACAGGCCCCAGGAGGTGAGGTGTTCGGCGAGCTCGCGCTGGGCGGCGCGGTGGAAGTCGCGGAAGTCCGCGCCCGGCTTCACCGCGGCGATGCCGGCCTCCTGCGCCGCGAACACGGCGTCGTAGACCTTGCGCTGCAGGTCGGTGAAGCGGCCGCTGACCGGCAGGGTGCGGGTGATGTCGGCGGTGTACAGGTGGTTGGTCTCCACGCCCGCGTCGAGCAGCAGGAGGTCGCCGGGCTTGGCGTGGCCGTCGTTGCGCACCCAGTGCATGGTGGTGGCGTGCGGGCCGGACGCGGCGATGGTGCCGTACCCGACGTCGTTGCCCTCGACCCGGGCCCGGACGAAGAAGGTGCCCTCGATCAGCCGCTCCGCCGTCTCGGTGTCGGTGCCGAGGACGCGCACCACGTCCTCGAAGCCGCGGGCGGTGGCCGCGCAGGCGAAGCGCAGCTCGGCGATCTCGAACTCGTCCTTCACCAGGCGCAGTCCGGACAGGAAGACCTCGAACTCCTCGTCCCGCGCGGCGACCGCCCGGCCCGCCAGGGCCGCCTCCACGCCCGCGTCGTGGCGGCGCAGCACGCGCACCGGGCCGGTCGCCGCGCGCAGGTCGGCGTGCACCGCGCGCACGTCCCGGCAGGGCAGGCCGAGCAGCTGCTCGCTCTCGGTCAGGCTGTTGCGGCGGCCGTCCCACAGCTCGCCGTGGGTGTCCAGCCAGAACTCGCCGTTGTCGACCTCCGAGCGGTTGCGCAGGTAGAGGACGGCGGTGTGCCCGCTCTCACCGGTGGGCTCCAGCACCAGCACCGCGTCCTGGGACCGGTCGCCGGTCAGGTAGGCGTAGTCGGAGGACGGGCGGAACGGGTAGTCGGTGTCGTTGGCCCGTACCTTGGGGTTGCCGGACGGGACCACCAGCAGCTCGCCGGGGAAGGCGGCGGACAGCTCGGCGCGGCGGCGCGCGGTGTGCACCGCCTGCGGGACCGGCTCCAGGGCGGTGCGCTCGGTGTCGGCCCAGCCCTGCTTCATGTTCTCGGCGAGTTCGTCCGTGACGCCGCGCGTGAGGCCGTTCTTCCGGTACTTGATGGTGTCGGCGGGCTCGGTCACTACGGTCTCCTGGCGAGGGTGGTGGACGGCGGTGGAGGAGTGGTGGGCGGCGGTGGAAGGCGGCGGAGGGGTGGTGGATGCGACGTGCTTCGCTACGCTGCCTCGTCCGTCGGCATGCGTCCCGTACGGTATATCGAACAAGTGCCGGGAGAGAAGAGGTCGAGCGTGAACGACGCCGAGGAATCCGTCCGGGGCGTCCTCGCCGCCAACCTGAAGCGGGTGCGGGCGCAGCGCGGGCTCTCCCTGTCCGAGCTGTCCCGGCGGGCCGGAATCGGCAAGGCCACGCTCTCCCAGCTGGAGTCCGGGGCCGGCAACCCCACCCTGGAGACCGTGCTCGGACTATCCCGGGAGCTCGGCGTGCCGATCTCCGACCTGGTGGAGGCGCGGCCCGCCGACGAGGTGACCGTGGTGCGGGCGGCCGACGCCGAGGTGCTGAGCGGCCGGGGCGTCGACCTGCGCCCGCTGCGCCGGATCGAAGCCGGGGACGTGGTGTTCGAGGTCTACGACCAGCAGGTACGCACCGACGGCACCCAGATCTCCGGCGGCCACATCGGTACCGAGCACACCATCGTCCAGGCCGGCCGGCTGCGGGTCCGGGCGGGCCGCCGCGAGGTCGAACTCGGCCCCGGCGACTACGTCGGCTTCGACGCCACGCTGCCGCACTCCTACACCGCCGTGGGCGGCGAGCCGGTCCGCTCGGTGCTCCTGCTGCAGTACCGCGCGGAGCAGCGGCTGCACCTCGCCGACGCGGCGGACGAGCCGGCCCTGCAGTCCGTGTCGCGGCCCGCGCTGGGATCGGCGTCCGGGCCGGCGTCCGGGCCCTCGCTCGGGCACCGGCACTGATCGGCTGCGGGTCGCTACCCGAGCCGTATTGTTCGGAATACCGAACGAGGTGCCCCGGCCCCCACTCCCCTCGTGGTGGGGGCCGGAGCGGGACTCCGCCGCGCCGATCCGTGCCGACCCGGGAGAGCATGCCAAGCGCGGCGGGCGGGCGGCCATGCATTAGCCTCTGGGCCTAATGGTCAAGAACGGGCCAGGTCACAGTGGTTGCAAGAGCCGGGGGAGGGTTCGTGATCACACTGAGATTCGGGGTCGCGGACCTCGCGAAGACCCGGTTCGTCATCTCACCGCTCGACCACCTGATGACCGGAGCCGCGCGCCTCGGCGTGCACGACTGCGTCGGGCTGCGCAGCGAACGCTGGTGGCGGGGGGTCCGCCGCCATGTGCCGCACCGGGCCGGGCGCTTCCTCGACCTCGTCAACGCGAGCGCGATCGGCGTTCCCAGCTTCATGGCAGCGGACCTCGACGCCGTGCGCCGGCAGCTGACCGACGAGCTCGACGCGATCCTCGCCGTACCGCAACAGGCCGTCGAGCAGGACCTCGCGATGTTCGGCAGCGAAACCGAACTCCCCACCGCCCTCGCCCGGTTGCGCGACGACGGCACCCGGGGCCTGCGCGAGGTCAGCGACGGTGCCTGGGCACTGTTCCGCTCCTGCCTCGCCCCGGACTGGCCCGAGATCCGCCGCGTCCTGGAAGCCGACATCGCCGCCCACACCCGTACCACCGGTCGTTCCGGGATCGGCGCGATGCTCGACTCGCTGCACCCGAACGCGGTCTGGCGGGACGAGGGAGTGCTGGAGTGCACCGTCGCCGATCTGGACGGCACCTTCGAACTGGGCGGCCGGGGCCTGGAACTGCGACCCAACTACTTCCTCCAGCACGGCATCGGCCTGCTGGCCGACCAGAACCGCCAGAGCGTGCTGCTTCACCCGGTCGGCGCCCCGACCGCCGAGCCGCCGTCCCGTCCGCCGACCGCCGACGGCCTCGCCGCCGTCCTCGGCCCCGCCCGGGCCCGCGTCCTGCGCGCCATCGCGGGCAGCCCCTGCTCCACCACCGAACTCGCCCACCAGCTCGGCGTCACCCCGCCCTCCGCCTCCGCGCACGCCGCCGCCCTGCGCGGAGCCGGCCTGATCGTCACCCAGCGCCAGGGCAAACAGGTCCGCCACACCCTGACCGATGTCGGCCACGACCTCCTGGTCGACAACCCGGCACCCCCGGCCCCCGCCGCCTGACCGCACGGCCGGGCACCCGCACGGTGGCCCGGTAGGAGAGACGGGAGACTTGCCGGGCATCAATCGCCTCGCCTCTCCTCGCCTTCCTTCCCCCGTATGTGAACGGTGAGGAAATGGTCGGTGAATTGTTCCTCCGCCGGGATTCGCGTCCGACCAGCCTCATCGGGCTTGCTGTGCGCGACGGCGCGGTGCTTTCGGCGTCCGGTGCCCCGGTGTGCGCGGCGGGCCCGGCGGGGCGTCAGGCCTGCGTACGGGCCATGAGTGCTCTTGCGGGACGCGGCTCCGGCTGACACGATCCGGTGGCCGGTCCGTCGGCCGCCCCCGGGGAAATCCGGGACCGGCGCCGGGCGATGATCGGCGAACCACTGCCGTCCGCCGCCGGTCCGGGCATCATGGGCCGCGACGGGACGTTCGCGGAACAGGCGGAACAAGGAGTCGACCGATGAGAAGGCCGATGATGGAGTTCGGCTGCGCGACCTGTTACGGCGAGGACGCGCAAGCCGTGTGGCGGGGGCAGCGGGAAGGGTTCGAGCAGGAGAGCGAGGTGGTGGACGGCTCGCACTTCTCGGTCGACGTCCGGCGCTGCCGGGCCTGCTCGCAGCGGTTCGTCTGGATCTTCACCGAGTCCGTCGACTGGATGGGCGGGGACGACGCCCAGTACGTGACGGTCATGCCGCTCACCACCGCCGAGGCCACCGGCCTGGTATCCGGCACCCTGCGCCCGCACGACCTGGGCGCCCTCGGCCGTGACCGCCGCCGCCTGGAGCACGACTGGCCCACCGGCGGCCCGGCCGGCCTCCACTGGAACTCCGGCACGTTCAGGGTCGCGGAGGCCCGCTGAGGCCCGCTGAGGCCCGCTGAAGCCCCGGCCCGGCCTGCGGAAATGCCCGTCGGAATAATGGGCCCCTGGGGACGACCGCGGGGACCAGGGGGACGGGATGAGTGAGGCGATCAGCGAGTTCGGCTGCGCGCTGTGCTACGGCGAGGACGCGCGGGAGGCGTGGGAGCGTCAGGGCGACGGGTTCGAGCGCGTGGCGGAGGTCGTCGACGACTCGCACTTCTCCGTCGCCGTGCGGCGCTGCCGGGCCTGCGCGCAGCGGTTCGTCTGGATCTTCACCGAGTTCATCGACTGGCGGGGTGGCGACGACGCGCAGTACAACACCATCATGCCGCTGACCGACGCCGAGGCCGCCGGCCTGGTATCCGGCAGCCTGCGCCCCCTCGACCTGGGCGCCCTCGGCCACAACCGCCGCCACCTGAACCAGGACTGGCCCAGTGGCGGGCCGGCCCGCCTGGGGTGGAAGACCGGCCCGTTCATGGTCCGGGAAGGCGGCTGAGGCAACAGGGGGCCGTCGTCGTGTTGATCGGCTGTCCACCGACTCCTGCGAGGGTTCGGACGCTTGGTCGGACACGAGTAAGGAGCGTCCTCAGTGGGTCGAAAGGTTGTTGTCCGCGCGGTGGTTGCCGGTGCGGCGGTCCTGGCGTCGGTGATGGGTGCCGTCGCCGTGGTCGCGGGAGATCCCGGGCGGCACGGCTCGCCGGCCGAGCCGCCGCCGCAGGCCTGCGGCGGGTCGGCCGACGTGCACTGTCTGGCGAGTACGGTCGCGTGGAACGGGACCGGCCTTGTGATCGTCATTCCTCGCGGCAGGTGAGGGCGCGATCGGCGGTGGCCAGCGCGGTCAGCAGCACTTCGCGTCGGCGGACTCAGGAGCGCTCAGCCGGCTGAGCAGCAGGTGGGCCTCCGCCTCGTGATGCCGCGCCGCGCGGTGGTCGCCACGGGCGGTCATCGCATTGGCCGACACCAGGTGGGCGAGGGCGCGTTCGCGCTGTCGCCCGCCTTCCGTCGCCAGGGCCAGTGCCCGCTCCGCCTCCTGCACGGCCTCGTCGACCCGTCCGAGCAGGCGCAGGAGGTCGGCCAGGCGGCTGCGGGCCGCCGACTCGCGGTCCAGGTCGCGGGCGGGGTTCGCGCAGTCGATGCAGGAACGCATCTGCGCGGCGGCGTCGTCGAGTCGGTCCAGCACCTGGTAGGCGAGGCCGAGGACGTAGTGCACGTACGCGGTCATCGCGGGGTCGGAGGTTCCGCCGGCGGGTTCGGCGAGGAGCAGTCGGCAGGTCTTTGCCGCGGTTGCCGCGTGGCTGCTGCGGATCCGGGACAGGGCCGCGTTCGCGGTGCTCGCCACCTCGCCCGACCGGTGGCCGAGCCGCCGGGCGAGAGCCGCCGCCTCGTCGAACGCGGCGATCGCCTCCTCGTGCCGCCCCTCGGCTTGCGCGATCAGGCCCAGGTCGTTCAGCGCCTGCCGGAGAACGGGCAGGTCGGCGGCCTCCTGGCAGGCCTGCGCGGCCTGGCGGGCCTGTGCGCCCGCCTCGTCCAGCCGGGCACGGGCCAGCAGGATCGTGCCCAGGAGGAACCGGGAGCGGCCCTCCGCGGCGCGATCGCCGGATGCGACGGCGGCGGTGATGAGGAGGCGGGCGGCCTCCTCCGCGCGGCCGCCGAAGGCGCCCAGGCCGAGCGGGCTGAGGGCGATCAGCAGGTCGATGGCCGATCGCACGGCGGTGCCGCATTCCGCATCGCGCAGGGCGGCGGTGGCGACGGCGGCCGCGAGTGCCACGGCGCCGGGTGTCTCGGTCCGTGCCCACCGGCGGGCGTCCGCCAGGTCGGTGAAGGGTGATCGGGCGGGCGGGCGCAGGGTCGCCGGTGGGGTGGGCTGGGGGCTCGACAGGGGGGTCGGCTGTGGGTTCGGCCGGGGGGTCGCCGGTGGGCTCGGCTCGCCGAAGACGTCGGCCACGGGGTCGCCGGGTACGGCGAGGGCGAAGGCCGTCCGGGCGCGGCCGAGCAGCAGGGTCAGCAGCCGGTGGTGGGCCGAGGCCCGCTCGTCGTCGCCGAGCCGCAGGGAGGCTCGGCGGGCGAAGGCACGCACCAGGTCGTGGAAGCGGTAGCGACCGGCGCTCATCGACTCCAGCAGCGCCTGGTCGACCAGCGATTCGGCGAGCCGCTCCGCCTGGTCCTCCGTCAGGGCGAGGACCGCGGCCGCCGACGCGAGGCCGATGTCCGGTTCCACCCAGGAGAGCAGCCGGAAGGCCGTCGCCAGGGGTGGTGGGAGCAGGCGGTAGCTGAGGTCGAAGACCTGCTCGATGGCGAGGTCGCTCGTGCGGAGCGCGGCGATGCCCTCACGGTCCTCGGCCAGCCGCTGGACGAGATCGGCGATCGGTTGGCGTGGAGTCGCGGCGAGTCGGGCTGCGGCGATCCGTACGGCCAGGGGGAGCCGGCCGCAGGCCTCGACCAGCAGCTCGGCCTGGCCGCTCTGCGCGGACCGGCGCGCCGTGCCGATGACGGAGTCGAGCAGGCCGATCGCCTCGTGCTCGCTGAACACGTCCAGCGGAACGTTCAGGACCGACGGCACGCTGTAGAGCACCGTCCGGCTGGTGACCACGACCGCGCAGTCCGACGAGCCGGGGAGCAGGGGCTGGATCTGGGCGTCGTCGCGTGCGTTGTCGAGGAGGATGAGAAGTCGCCTGCCGGCGCTGGCGGTTCGGAAGAGGGCGGACCTGCCCGCGAGGTCCTTGGGTACGGCTGACGGCCGGACGCCCAGCGTGGTCAGGAACTCCGCGAGGATGTCGGACGGGCTGGCAGGGACCAGGTCGGCGCCCCGCAGGTCCGCGTACAGGCGGCCGTCGGGGAAGTCGGGGCGCACGGTGCGCGCGGCCTGCACGGCGAGGGCCGTCTTCCCGACCCCGGCCATGCCGGTCACGGTCACCAGCCGCAGGCCCGGGCCGGTCTGTGCGGTCAGGGCTTGGCCGATCTGGGCGACGTGGTCGTGTCGGCCGGTGAAGTACGGTGGTGCCGGTGGGAGTTGGTCCGGTCCTCCGCTTCCGTCGAGCTCGTGGAACAGGGCGGCGAGCTCGGGCCCCGGCTCGATCCCCAGGTGGTCCACCAGCCGCGAGTGCAGCGCGTCGTAGACCGCGCGGGCCTCGGGGGTGCGGGACAACCGGTGCAGTGCGCGGATGAGCAGACCTTGCAGGCGCTCGCGGAACGGGTGGGCGTCGGCGAGTGCTTCAAGCTCCGGCAGGTAGGCGGCGGGATCGGCGATCGTCACGTCGAGGGCGAGGCGCTCCTCCAGGAGTGTGAGACGCAGCTCCGAAAGCCGTTCCCGCTCGTGCTGCATGAGCGGCCCCGGCAGGTCGAGGAGCGGTTCCCCGTGCCATAGCGACAGCGCTTCCGCCAGGAGACCCCGGGCACGCTCCGGCTGCTCGGTGAAGTAATTCCCGGCCGCCTCCTGCAGCTGTTTGACCCGCCACAGGTCGACGCGGTCCGCGTCGATCGCCAGCCGGTACCCGCCGGCCTGGGACAGCAGGACGGTTGGCGTCTCACGCACCGGCTCCAGGAGCTTGCGCAGCTGCGAGATGTACGACCGCAAGGTGACGACGGCGAACCGGGCGGCTGGTCGCCCCAGAGGTCGTCGGTCAACTGATCGACCGTCACGACCGCGTCGGGCCGCAACAGAAGTGCGGCCAACACCGCCCGCTGCCGCGGAGTCCCGAGATCGAGGGCGGTACCGGCGCGCTGCACTCGCAGCGCGCCGAGCACCGCGAAGCTCAGCGGCACCGGAGTTGAGGATAAGTCAGATTGCACCGGAGTCGCCTGCCTTGACGCCGGCGAGGAACGACTGCCACTGCCACACGCTGTGGGAGGACTTCGGCCAGGACCTGGGCGTGACCAGCGCGATGGGAGACACGGCGTGGAACTCCTTGGGACGGGTACGGAATGAGAGCCAATCGTAAGTCCTTTCGAGGGCACGGATCCGGCTCTTTCCTCGCGCTCAGTCTTTCTGTTCACGCCTCGTCGAGGTGGGGAACCGGACGAGGCCGTGGATGAGCATCGCGGCTCCGAGGCCGTAGCTGTAGGCGCCGGAGCTGAGGGTGTCGAAGCCCCGTGCCGTTGCAATCCTGTCCAGGTAGTAGAGAAACAGCCCGGTGTTGAGGACGGCGGCGAGAGCGTGTACGTACCGGGGCCAGCGTGGGACGGGAAGCGTGCGGGTGCGGCGCGCGAGGAACAACGCTGCCGCGCAGGTGCCGACGCCGAGTGCGACGGCCGCGACGACCGGCCAGGAGCCGCGGGCCAGGCTCGTGATGGCGACCGATGACCCTTCGACCGGGGGCAGGACCGTGGCGAGTGCCAGTGCCGCGATGGCAATCCAGAAGGGGAAGACGTTGCGGACCGGTGGGGCCGCGCCCGCGGGTGGCGTGACCGGCGGAGAGACCACTGGAGAGACCGTCGGAGCGGCCACGGCGCCGGGCATCGGGTGGGCGACCGGTGGCGGACGCCAGGCGGTGATCGGCGGAGCGGCCTCGGTGGGCGGCCGGCCGTCGACCGGGACCAGGGTGAGTTCCTCGATGAGCGCGGTCACGGACGGGCGCTGCGCGGGCTCCTTGGCCAGGCAGCGGGCGATGACCTCCAGCCCCTGCGGGAGTCCGGAGAGGTCGGGTTCCTCGTACGCGATACGGAAGTTGAGCGCCTGCGCCGAGCCGGTGCCGAAGGGGCCGGTTCCGGTGGCCGCGTAGGCGAGGACGGCACCGAGGGCGAACACGTCGGTGGCCGGTGTGACGGGCCTGCCGAGGAGTTGTTCGGGGGCCATGAAGCCGGGTGTGCCGACGATCATCCCGGTGCGGGTGAGCGCGGTGGCCTCGGCGGCCACGGAGATGCCGAAGTCGACCACCCGGGGGCCGTCCGGGGCGAGCAGGACGTTGGAGGGCTTGAGGTCCCGGTGGACGAGGCCGGCCGCGTGAATGGCCTCCAGCGCCTCGGCGAGGCCCGCGCCCAGGGCTCGTACGCTCTCCACCGGCCACGGGCCGTGGGCCGCGATCGCCTGGTCGAGGGCCGTTCCGGGGACGTACGCGGTGGCGAGCCACGGGGTCGCGTTCTCCGGGTCGGCGTCGACGACGGCGGCCGTGAAGAAGCCGTTGACCCTCCGGGCGGCGGCCACCTCGCGGGCGAACCTGCGCCGGAACTCGGGATCCTGGGCGAGTTCCGGCCGCACCACCTTCACCGCGACCGACCGGCCACTCGGCGAGTGCCCGAGGTAGACCCGGCCCATCCCGCCGGCGCCGAGCAGCCCGGTGATCCGGTACCGCCCCACCTGTCGCGGATCGGTCGGTTGCAGCTCGTCCACCAGGATCTCCCCTCGCCCACGCCGGTGTGCCCCCGACTCAGCGTGATTACTGACCTTGGCGCTTCAAGGTGATTGGCCTGTTTTGTGTAGCTGACTGTCAGTCATTTGCGCGCTATGCCGTTGGTATGCGCTATGCGGATGGGGGCGGGCTGACGGCGAAGGCACGTCAGCGCCGTGAGACGGTGCGGCTGGAGGCCGCTGCGTTGTTCGACGAAGGCGTCCCGCCGAAGGTGGTTGCCCGCAGGTTGCGGGTGACCGCGAAATCGGCCTATCAGTGGCACCAGGCCTGGCGGGAGGACGGCGTCTGGGCGCTGGCCTCACGGGGACCGGGCGGGCAGCGATGCAAGCTGTCGGCGCGATGTCAGGAGAAACTGGCCGAGTACCTCGAGCAAGGGCCGGCCGCCCACGGCTGGGACCAGGACCAGGTGTGGACCGGTGCGCGGGTGGCGACCCTGATCGGCCGGAAGTTCCACGTGTCCTACAGCGTCTCGGGGGCCACCCGCCTGATGCACCGGCTCGGCTTCACCCCGCAGGTCCCGGTACGGCGAGCCGCGGAACGCGACGAGCAGGCGGTGTCCGCGTGGAGGGAGGTGACCTGGGCGGAGGTAAAAAGCGCCCGGGCGGCCTGCGACGGATGGCTCTGCTTCGAGGACGAAGCCGGGTTCACCCGCAGACCGCCCAAGGGACGCACGTGGGGACGGCGCGGCATCACCCCGGTCGTGAAGGTCTGCGGCCGGGGCTCGGGGAGAGTCTCGGCGGCCGGGCTGATCGCGATGCGACCGGGCTCGCGGACCCGACTGTGCCACCGGCTGCGACGCCATACCGGCCGCAAGGGCGAGCGCCGCAGCCTGTCCGAGCGCGACTACATCGGCCTGATAGACGGAATCCACCAACTGGTAAAAGCGCCGATCGTGCTGGTCTGGGACCGGCTCAACACCCACGTCTCCCATGCCATGCGCGACCTGATCGACGCGCGGGAATGGCTGACGGTGTTCATCCTGCCCGCCTACGCGCCCGAGCTGAACGCGGTCGAGTACCTGTGGGCCCACGTCAAACGCAGCCTCGCGAACCTCGCCAACGTCGCACTCGACCGACTCGAAGCCCTCGTCCACAACCGTCTCAAGCGACTGCAGTACCGCTCCGACATCCTCGACGGCTTCCTCACCGGAACCGGACTCTCCCTCGACCTCCCACCGCCATCACCTTGAAGCGCCAAGGTCAGTACACACCAACTGGGGCCGCATCGGGCCGACAAGGGCAGTCGGTGCTCTGGATCCGGAGCCGACGCGTGCGGGCTTCGAGCGGGTTCGACGCCCGCGCCGGATCGTACGGCTCTCAGCTGTCGTTGAGGGCGTAGCTGCGGAAGGTGGCGAGCAGGGGCAGGACTTCGGTCTTGCCGGGGTCTTCGGTGACGGCCCGCATCGCGTCGATCACGGTGTGGGCGATGATCTTGGTGATGGCGAAGTCTTCCGGGTCGGCGAGGGTGCCCCAGGCCTTGAGGGTCTGGGTGAGCAGGGCGCTCATCCGGGCGCCGATGTTGGAGCTGACCGCATCGGAGATCTCGGCGAGTTCCTCGTCGCTCATGGTGGAGCGCAGCCCGAAGGCCAGCGCCATCAGGGTGTCCATCGCGTGTTCGCCGTACGCGGCGACCAGCGCCGGCAGCGGCTGTTCCTGGGCGCTGCCCGCCGCCAGGGCGGACAGCGCCTCGTCGTCGTCCTTCCATGCCGCCTCCAGGGCGGCCAAGGCCCGCAGGGCCTCGTCCACGGTGAGCCCGTCTGTCATGGAAGGAACGGTATTGAGCCGTAGTGCCCGTACCCATGGTTCGGGCGCAGAGATCACACCTTCGAGCGAAGCCGGGCCTATTCGGGCCGGTGGAGGTGTGCGAAGTGCTCCGCGTTCCAGCTGCCGCCCAGCTCGGGGGCGAGGGAGGTGCGGGCGAGGGCGGCGAAGTCCTCGGCCGAGCCCGCGCGTTCCGGCAGGGCGCCGAGCAGGGGGGCGCCGGCGGAGCGCGGCAGGTCGGCGAGGTTGCAGCGTTCGGCGAGGCCGGGGGCGGCGGGCCAGGAGCCGACGAGGACGCCCGTGAGGGGGAGTTCGCGCGCCGCCAGGGCCTCCGCCGTGAGGGAGACGATGTTGAGCGTGCCGAGTCCGGCGGAGGCGATGAGCAGGACCTCGGCGTCGAGCCCGGCGTCGAGGACGGCCCGGGCCTGGTCGGCGAGGGTGCGGCCCTCGTCGTCGTAGCGGACCAGCAGGCCGCCGGCGCCTTCGACCAGCACCAGGTCGTGCGTGGCGGCGAGTTCGGCGACCTCGGCCACCACCTCGGCGGGGGAGAGGTACGGCATCCCGGCCCGCCGGGCGGCGGTGTCGGGGGCCAGCGGCTCGGGATAGCGGACGAGCTCGCGGAGCGTCAGTTCGCCTGCCAGGCGGGCGACTTCAGCGGCATCGCCCGGCTCCTCGGCGGTCACACCGGTCTGGCCCGGCTTGAGCACGGCGACCCTGCGGCCGTCCTGCAGCGCCGCCGAGGCGACGGCCGCCGTGGCGACGGTCTTGCCGACGTCCGTGTTCGTCCCGGTCACGAAGAGGATGCGCGCGCTCATCCCGCCACCGCCGCCGCGGTCACGGCGGCAGCGATCCGTGCCACGTCCTCGTCCTCCGTCACGTAGGGGGGCATCGTGTAGATCAGGTCGCGGAAGGGGCGTAGCCAGACGCCCTCCCGCGCGGCCGCCTCGGTCGCCGCCGGGACGTTCACCGGGTGGTCCAACTGGACGACGCCGATGGCGCCTTGGACCCGTACGTCGTGGACGCCCGGCACCGTCGCGGCTGCCGCGAGGCCGTCGCGCAGCCCGCCCTCGATGCGCTTGACCCGCACCGCCCAGTCCTGTCCGAGCAGGAGGTCCAGCGAGGCGTTGGCGGCGGCGCAGGCCAGCGGGTTGCCCATGAAGGTCGGGCCGTGCGCGAGCACCGGCATCTCGCCGCGGCTGATCCCGTCGGCGATCTCGCCGGTGCACAGTGCGGCGGCCAGGGTCAGGTAGCCGCCGGTGAGGGCCTTGCCGAGGCACATCACGTCCGGGGAGACGCCCGCGTGGTCGGCGGCGAACAGGGCGCCGCTGCGGCCGAATCCGGTGGCGATCTCGTCGAAGACCAGCAGCACCCCGTACCGGTCGCAGAGTTCGCGCAGCATCCGCAGGTAGGCGGGGGAGTGGAACTGCATGCCGCCCGCGCCCTGGACCACCGGCTCGACGATGACGGCGGCCAGCTCGTCCGCGTGACGCGCCATCAGCTCCTCGAACTGGGCGGCGTATTCGGCGTCGAGCGGGGCGTCGAACCCGGCCGGCGGCTGCGGCGCGAAGAGCTGGCCGGGCAGCACCCCGCCCCACAGGTGGTGCATCCCGCCGTCCGGGTCGCAGACCGACATCGGGTGGAAGGTGTCGCCGTGGTAGCCGCCGCGCCAGGTCAGCAGCCGGCGCTTGCCCGGCCGCCCGATCGACTGCCAGTACTGCAGGCACATCTTCATCGCGACCTCGACCGAGACCGAGCCCGAGTCGGCGAGGAAGACGTGCTGCAGCGGCTCCGGGGTGATCTCGACCAGCCTGGCTGCCAGCCGCACGGCGGGCTCGTGGGTGAGCCCGCCGAACATCACGTGGCTCATCCGCCCCAGCTGCTCGCGTACGGCCTCGTCCAGCACCGGGTGCCGGTAGCCGTGGATCGCCGCCCACCAGGACGACATCCCGTCGACCAGCTCGCGCCGGCCGCCCGCGACCGGTTCGGCCAGGCGCAGCCGTACGCCCGACGCGGACTCGACCACGTACGGGGTGACGGTGCCGGGCATCGGCCCGTACGGGTGCCAGACGTGGGCGCGGTCGAGGGTGAGCAGCGTGTCCGCGGACAGCTGGGGCATGGTGGGCGACTCTCCAGAGCGGTGGAACGGTCAGGCGTTGGGCGCGAGTTCGGTGCCGGCGCCGCGTCGGCGGACCTTGACGAGGTCGCTGCGGAGCTCGTCGTCCTCCGAGCCGTCCGGGGTGGCGGGCTCGGCCGGGGCGGTGGTGGCCTTCGCCGGGGCGTGGGAGTGGCCGCCGCACGGGCCGCAGCCGCAGCCGCTGCCGCAGGCCGAGGCTGCGGTGCCGCAGCCTCCGGTGGCCTGGGCCGCGTCGGCGATGTCGGCGCGGTGGCGCGGCAGGGTGGCCTCGCCGGCGCCCTCGACCTCGAAGCCGGCGTCCTTGATCATGTCGAGGTCGGCCTGACCGGCCTGGCCCTCGCTGGTCAGGTAGTCGCCGAGGAAGATCGAGTTGGCGATGTGCAGGCCGAGCGGCTGCATCGTGCGCAGGTGGACCTCGCGGCCGCCGGCGATCCGCACCTCGGTGTCCGGGTTGACGAAGCGGACCATCGCCAGGATGCGCAGGCAGCGCTGCGGGGTGAGGTTCCACTCCTTGGCGAGCGGGGTGCCCTCGAAGGGGATCAGGAAGTTGACCGGGACGGAGTCCGAGCCGAGCTCGCGCAGCGCGAACACGACGTCGACCAGGTCCTCGTCGCTCTCGCCCATGCCTGCGATCAGGCCGGAGCAGGCGGACAGGCCCGCGCCGTGGGCCTTCTGCACGGTGTCCACCCGGTCCGCGTAGGTGTGGGTGCTGGTGATGGCCCCGTAGGTGCTCTCGGAGGTGTTGAGGTTGTGGTTGTAGGCGTCGGCGCCGGCCGCCTTGAGCCGCTCCGCCTGGTTGTCGGAGAGCAGGCCGAGACAGACGCAGATCTCGACCGCGGGGTCGGCGTCCTTGATGGCGGCCATCGTGTCGGTGACCCGGTCGATGTCGCGGTCCGTCGGGCCGCGGCCGCTGGCCACCAGGCAGACCCGCTTGGCGCCGCCGGCCACCCCGGCGCGGGCGGCGTCGGCGGCCTGGTCCGGCTTGAGCCAGGTGTACTTGAGGATCTCGGCCTTGGACCCGAGCCGCTGCGAGCAGTACGAGCAGTCCTCCGGGCAGAGCCCGCTCTTGAGGTTCACCAGGTAGTTGAGCTTGACCCGGCGGCCGAACCAGCGTCGGCGCACCTTGCCGGCCGCGGCGACCACGTCGAGCAGCTCGTCGTCGGTGGTGGCGAGGACGGCCAGGGCCTCCTCGCGGGTCGGGACGTCGCCGCGCAGGCCCTTGGCGGTGAGGGTATCGAGCAGATCCATGGGGCGATCCTGCCTGCTGGTGATCGAGCGGCGCCAGAGCAAACCCGCCAGAAGATCGGTGTGAGGATGTGCCGATTGCCACAGTGTCGAAGGTCACGGCTCCGTCGCTGGTCACGAGCTTGACGCGGACGCCGGACGAAGGTTACCGACGGGTAGCGCTCAGGGGTGGACGGGCCGCACGGGAGCGGAGCGCAAGCCCGGCGCGGACGATGATCCACAACCCCCGCCCCCGTGACCCACGCCACCCCCGGGATGCTTAGAATCTGCGCCATGACCACGCAGGGGGAGCGCACCCCGACTCCGGGAGAAGGCCAGGAAGGCCGGGCAGGGCAGGAAGACCGGGCAGGCCAGGCGGGACAGCAGGTCGCCGAGGGGGCCGGTCCCAGGCGGGGCCGACGACTGACCGGCCGTCGGGCGGTGGGCTGGGTCGTCGTGGTCGGCGTGGTCGTGGCCGGCGGATGGATCATCACCCGCCCGATGCCCGGCGACTACATACCCGGGCTCGGCCCGTCCGCCAAGGACGCCGCGAAGACGCCGCCGGTGGTGGGCTCCCCGCCGCCGCGCACCGACCCCGAGGGTCTCAACGTCGACAACTTCTTCCCGGCCCAGCGCCCGGTCGAGGTCGGCACCTTCAAGGCGCGGCGCAACGGGGCCCGGCAGGGCGACAACTGCGCCGAGGTGCTCCAGGACCGCGCCCAGGACCCGCTGAAGGACAGCGGCTGCCAGGCGTACCTGACCGTCAGCTTCACCGGCCAGGACCGCCCGGTGCTCAGCAACGTCACCCTGCTGCGCTTCCCCGACCTGGCCTCCGCCGCCAAGGCCGCCGAGGCCCTGCGGGCCAAGCCCGGATCGGTCGCCTTCATCCTCGCGGACGCCACCGCCGCCCCCGCGCAGCCCGCCGGCGCCAACCCGGGCGGCGACCCGCGGGTCGAGGCGGTCGGGCACTACGTGACGGTCACCGGCTCGCGGACCGGCGACGGCCGCCCGGCCGCCTCCACCCCGAGCAGCACGGGCGCGCCCGCCACGGGGGCACCCGCCGCCGGTGCCCCGACGCCGACCGGCTCGGCAGCGCCCAGCACCGAGCAGACCCTGGACGAGGCCACCCGCGCGCTCTCCTACGCGGCGGGCTCGGCGTTCGTCTGGATGTGACCGGCCCGTCCGTTGGATGACGGGCCCGTTCGTTGGACGTGACGGCCCCGCTCGCGGCCCCTTCCGTCCGGACGGGCCCGCCGAGGGCGAAAGCCGAAGGGGGGCCCGGAAAAGCCGGCCCCCCTTCGCTGTTGACGATCCGTCAGCCGCCGAGCCGGTCCACCGCGGTCACCCGCACCACCGCCCGGCCCTCCTCGTCCGAGCCGAACAGGTCCACCTCGGCGCTGATGCCCCAGTCGTGGTCGCCCTCCGGGTCGTCGAAGATCTGCCGGACCCGCCAGGCGGAGTCCTCCTCCTCGATGATCAGCATCTTCGGGCCGCGCGCGTCCGGGCCGGTGCTCAGGTCGTCGTACTCGTCCCAGTACCCGTCCATGGCGTCCGCCCAGCGGTCCGCGTCCCAGCCGTACTCGCCGTCCAGCGCCGCGAGCTCCTCGTAGTGCTCCAGCGCGCACAGCTCGACCCGGCGGAACATCTCGTTGCGGACCAGCACCCGGAAGGCGCGCGCGTTGGCCGTGACCGGCGCCGGCTTGTCGTCCAGCCGCACCTCGGCGGCCTGCGGATCGGTCGGGTTGGCCAGCTGCTCCCACTCGTCCAGCAGGCTCGAGTCGACCTGGCGGACCAGCTCGCCGAGCCACGCGATGACGTCCTTGAGGTCGTCGGTCTTCACGTCCTCGGGGACGGTCTGCTCCAGCGCCTTGTACGCGCCGGCCAGGTAGCGCAGCACGATGCCCTCGGTGCGCGCCAGCTCGTAGAAGCCGACGTAGTCCGAGAAGGTCATCGCCCGCTCGTACAGGTCGCGGACCACCGACTTCGGCTGCAGCTGGTGGTCGCCGATCCACGGGTGCGCCCCTCGGTACACCTCGTAGGCGTGGGTGAGCAGCTCCTCCAGCGGCTTCGGGTAGGTGATCTCCTGGAGCCGCTCCATCCGCTCCTCGTACTCGATGCCGTCCCGCTTCATCTCGCCGACGGCCTCGCCGCGCGCCTTGTTCTGCTGCGCGGCGAGGATCTGGCGCGGGTCGTCGAGGGTCGCCTCGACGACGGAGACGACGTCCATCGCGTACGACGGCGAGGTCGGGTCGAGCAGCTCGAAGGCGGCCAGCGCGAAGGTCGACAGCGGCTGGTTGAGCGCGAAGTTCTCCTGCAGGTCCAGCGTGAGCCGGACGATCCGGCCGTCGGCGTCGGGCTCCGGCAGCCGCTCCACCACACCGCCCTGCAGCAGCGAGCGGTAGATGGCGATCGCGGTGCGGATGTGTCGGCGCTGCGCCACCTTGTCCTCGTGGTTGTCGGTGAGCAGCTTGCGCATCGCCTCGAAGGCGTTGCCGGGGCGGCCGATCACCGACAGCAGCATCGCGTGGGTCACCTTGAACCGGGACACCAGCGGCTCCGGGTCGGCGCCGATCAGCCTCTCGAAGGTCTCCTCGGTCCAGCCGACGAAGCCCTCCGGCGCCTTCTTGCGCACCACCTTGCGCTTCTTCTTCGGGTCGTCCCCGGCCTTGGCGATCGCCTTGTCGTTCTCGATCACGTGCTCCGGCGCCTGCGCCACCACCTGGCCGACGGTGTCGAAGCCGGCCCGGCCGGCCCGCCCGGCGATCTGGTGGAACTCGCGGGCACGCAGGATGCGCACCCGGGTGCCGTCGTACTTGGACAGGGCCGTGAACAGCACCGTGCGGATCGGCACGTTGACGCCGACACCCAGCGTGTCGGTGCCGCAGATCACCTTCAACAGGCCTGCCTGGGCGAGGCGTTCGACCAGTCGGCGGTACTTCGGCAGCATGCCCGCGTGGTGCACGCCGATGCCGTGGCGCACGTAACGGGACAGGTTGCGGCCGAACTTGGTGGTGAAGCGGAAGTTGCCGATCAGGTCGGCGATGGCCTCCTTCTCCGCCTTCGAGCACATGTTGATGCTCATCAGCGACTGCGCCCGCTCCACCGCCTCCTTCTGCGTGAAGTGCACGACGTAGACCGGCGCCTGGCCGGTCTGCAGCAGCTCCTCGAGCGTGTCGTGCATCGTGGTGCGGCGGTACTCGTAGAACAGCGGCACCGGGCGGGTCGCGTTGCGGACCACCGTCGTCGGACGGCCGGTCCGGCGGGTCAGGTCCTCCTCGAAGCGGCGGACGTCGCCGAGCGTCGCCGACATCAGCAGGAACTGCGCCTGCGGCAGCTCCAGCAGCGGGATCTGCCAGGCCCAGCCGCGGTCCGCCTCGGCGTAGAAGTGGAACTCGTCCATGACCACCTGGCCGATGTCCGCCCGCGTGCCGTCGCGCAACGCGATCTGGGCGAGCACCTCGGCGGTGCAGCAGATGATCGGCGCGGTCGGGTTCACGCTCGCGTCGCCGGTCATCATGCCGACCTGCTCGGTGCCGAACATCTTCACCAGGTCGAAGAACTTCTCCGACACCAGCGCCTTGATCGGCGCGGTGTAGAAGGTCCGCTGCCCCTCCGCCAGCGCCGCGAAGTGCGCCCCCGCCGCCACCAGGCTCTTGCCCGACCCGGTCGGCGTCGCCAGGATCACGTTGTTCCCCGACACCAACTCGATCAGCGCCTCCTCTTGCGCCGGGTACAGCGTGATCCCCCGCTCCTCCGCCCAGGCGGCGAACGTCTCGTACAGCGCGTCGGGCGTGGCGGGCTTCGGCATCAGATCAAGGAGGGTCACCCGGCTATCTTGCCTGCTCGCGGCCACCCCGGGCAAAGCCCGGGGCTAGGAGGGGACGCGCGGGGCGGCGGCGGGCAGCTGCACGGTGTTGCGGCACTCGTACGCGGTCGCGGCGGCCCGGCCGACCTTCAGGGCGATGTCCGCGTACGCCTGCCCCACCCCAGCCGGGGAGGTGCCGTCGATGTGGTCCCCGCTGACCTGCACGCCGACGTACGGAGGCGCGGCGCGGCCGGTGTCCGGCTGCGTGCCCTGGAAGTCGCACGACACGTAGAGCCGGACCCTGTCGTGGTTCACGATCCAGCCGGTCGCACCGGGCCCGAAATCCAGCGGGGTGACCGAGCCGAGGCGGGCGTCGCTCGCGCGGTCCGCGTCGACCCCGTTCCACGGCGGCCTGATGTCCACGTCGAGCAGGAAGGCGCCGCCCGTCCACGTGACGGTGCAGCGGTAGTCGCGGTCCCCGGACTCGGGCTTCTCGAGGGTGGCGATCTCCCGGGCCGGCTTGGGCTCGACGGCCTTCCCGTCCGGGCCGGCCAGCGGCTTCAGATCGTTCTCGTCCACGAGCGACCAGCACGCGTGCTCCGGCAGGTCCGCGGACTGCCACGGCTTCCACGCCCACAGCCCCCCACCGACCGCCGCCGCCACCACGAGGGCGACGGCGGCGTGCCAGGGGCGGATCCGGGACGGCCGCCGGGGCGGGTCGTCCGGGGACGGCGGGATGATGTGGGCGACATGAAGCCTTTGCGAGGGGAAGGGTTTAAAGGTCCGAGAGATGGAATTGAGGTTAAGTTTGAGTGAACGACACGGGGCTTGTGCCCCGAAGCTGTGCCGAGCGGCACATTGCCTGGCCCGCGAGGGCCGTGCCAGAGTGCCGGGCATGGTCCACCCGCCTGCCTCCGAACCGCACACCGCCGAGCTCGCTCCGGCGAACGTCTTCGACTGGCTCGACGAGGCCGCCGAGCTGCGCGCCGAGGCCGGCCTCACGCGTACGCTGCGCAGCCGGCCCGCCGAGGACCCGGTGCTCGACCTCGCCGGGAACGACTACCTGGGGCTGACCCGGCACCCCGTGGTGACACGGGCGGCTGCCGAGGCCGCGCTGCGCTGGGGCGGCGGGGCGACGGGCTCGCGGCTGGTGACCGGGACGACCGCGCTGCACACCGAACTGGAGGAGGAACTCGCCGAGTTCTGCGGGGCCGAGGCGGCACTGGTGTTCTCCTCCGGGTACACGGCGAATCTGGCCGCGCTCACCGCGCTCACCGACCCGGACACCCTGATCGTGTCCGACGCCTACAACCACGCCTCCCTGATCGACGGCTGCCGGCTCTCCCGCTCCGACGTCCACCGCGCCCCGCACAGCGACCCGGCGGCCGTCGCCGAAGTGCTCGCCGCCCGGACGCAGCGGCGGGCGCTCGTCGTCACCGACTCGGTGTTCTCGGTGGACGGCGACGCCGCCCCGCTGGCCGCGCTCTCCGAAGCCGTCCGCGCGCACGGCGCCGCCCTGCTCGTGGACGACGCGCACGGGCTGGGCGTCCTCGGCCCCGGCGGCACCGGGGCCCTCGCGGCGGCCGGGCTCGCCGGGCGGCCGGACACCGTCGCCACCGCGACCCTCTCCAAGTCCCTCGGCTCCCAGGGCGGCGCCGTCCTCGGCCCGCGCCGGGTGATCCGCCACCTCACCGAGACCGCCCGCACCTTCATCTTCGACACCGGCCTCGCCCCGGCCGCCGCCGGCGCCGCCCTCGCCGCCCTGCGCCTGCTGCGCGCCGAACCGGCCCGCGCCGAACGCGCCCGGGAGGTCGCCCGCACCCTCGCCCGGCAACTCACCGCCGTCGGCCTGCACGCCTGCGAGCCGGACGCCGCCGTGGTCTCCGTCCGCGCCCCGGGCCCCGAGGCCGCCGTCGCCTGGGCCGCCGACTGCCGCCGCGCCGGCCTCGCGGTCGGCTGCTTCCGCCCCCCGTCCGTCCCGGACGGCATCTCCCGCCTGCGCCTGACCGCCCGCGGCGACCTGACCGACGGGCAGATCGCCGACGCGGTGCGGATCATCGCCGAGCTGGCCCCGGCGGGCGCCCGGCCCGACTAATCGCTCGGCGCGGCCGGGCGTGCCCGGGCAGGATGGCGGCATGCCGGATCTGCTGTGGGACGACGTCGCGTGGCTGCTCGACCCCTCCGGCGGGGGCTACCTCCCCGACGTGTTCATCGCGGACACGACGGTGGCGGACTGGCAGGCCGTGCTCGATCTGGTCGAGGAACAGGGCTGGGAGTCCGCATACGTCGAGGGTCGCTCTGCGCGGCCGCTGCCACCGGCCGAGGTCGTGCTGTCCAGGCCGGCCGGTGCCGAGTGCCCGAGCCTGTCGGTGTGGCCCGTGCCCGACGTGTGCGCGATCTTCCGGTTCACTTCGGACGAGGAGATCGACTTCGACGTCGACCTCCGGGAGCTCCAGGGGCAGGAGCGGCTGGACGTCCTCTGCGGGTTCCTGGCGGCGATCGGGCGGCGGCTGGGCAAGTCGGTTCCGATGTTCTTCGAGAGCAGCGTCGCGCAGCCGCCGTTCCTCGGGTACGACGTGGCAGCAGACCGGGTCCGGCTGCTGTGGGAGCCGCCGTCCGGCGGGAGTGGATCAGACCGGCCCTGACACCAGCAGCGCTTCCGCGCCGATCGGGCGGTAGCCGGCGGCCTGGAAGGCGCGGACGCTGGGGGCGTTGCCGGGGGCCTGTTGGGCCCAGATCGTGTCGCCTTCGGGGAGGAGGTGGCGGGCGGCGCCGGCGAGGGTGCGGCCGAGGCCGCGGTTCCGGGTGTGCGGGTCGACCTCGACGGCGCACTCCCAGCGGCCGGCGACGCCGCGACCGAGGATGAGGACGCCGCCGTCGGTGACGCCGCCGTCGGTGGTGAAGACGCGGACGTCCTCGCGGTAGCGCAGGGCCCGGAGCACCCGGGGGTGCTCGCGGTCCCGGACTTCGGTCAGTGGCAGCGGCGGCTCACCCGGCAGGCGGTCGGCGACCGTCAGCAGGTCGATGTTGTTGACGGTGCGTCCGGTGCGTTCGCCGAAGGCGGTCAGGAAGGGCGGGCAGAGCGGGGCGGACAGCGGGTCGCCGAGGGTGGCGGCGAGCGTCGAGTGCACCCAGGCCGGGTCCTCGTCGGTGAAGACGACCGCGTGGGCGGCGAAGGACACCACTCCGGTCTCGCGCGGTGACGGCTGCGGCACCACCGTGACCGATCCGTCCGGCGGGGGGAACACCCGCCTGCCGCGTCCGCCAGGATCTCTGCCAGCCCCCGCACGCCCGTCTCCACGCCCATCCGCGCCCCCAACCGTCGAAAGGGCCAGCCTATGCCGCTGCCTTCAGTGCTTGCGGGCCCGGCTCGGCTGGACGCGGGTGGGTTCGCCTGCCGCCTTGGGGTGGTCGGGCGGGTAGGGGAGTTCGCCGAGGCCCTCGTCGTGCAGTTGCTTGTCGTACAGCTCCAGGAGGCCTTCGAGGCGGAACGCCTGGCCGTCCATCTCCGCGTTGGGGTCGCCGAGTTCGGCGAAGCGGGCCGGGACGGTGCGCAGGTCGAAGTCCTCGGGGGTGGCGTCGTCGAGTTCGTCCCAGTGCAGCGGGGTGGAGGCGGTGGCGCGGGGGCGGGCGCGCAGGGAGTAGGCGGAGGCGATGGTGCGGTCGCGGGCCATCTGGTTGTAGTCGACGAAGATCCGTTCGCCGCGTTCCTCCTTCCACCAGGCGGTGGTGACCTTGCCGGGCATCCGCTGTTCCAGGACCCGGCCGAGGGCGATGACCGCGTGCCGGCCGTCGGTGAAGGTCCACTCGGGTTCGAGCGGCACGTACACGTGCAGGCCGCGTCCGCCGGAGGACTTGGGCCAGCCGCGCAGTCCGTGCTCTTCGAGGAGGGCGCGCAGTTCGTGGGCGGCGCGGGCGGCGTCGTGGAAGTCGGTGCCGGGTTGCGGGTCGAGGTCGATGCGCAGTTCGTCCACGTGGTCGGTGTCGGTGCGCCGTACGGGCCAGGGGTGGAAGGTGAGGCAGCCGAGGTTGGCCGCCCACAGGACGGCGGCGGGCTCGGTGGGGCAGATCTCGTCGGCGGAGCGGCCGCTGGGGAAGTTGATCCGGGCGGTGGGCAGCCAGTCCGGCAGGCCTTTGGGGGCGCGTTTCTGGTAGAAGAACTCGCCGTCGACGCCGTCCGGGAAGCGCTGCAGTGTGGTGGGGCGGTCGCGCAGGCCGCGCAGCACTCCGTCGGCGACGGCCAGGTAGTACTGTGCGACGTCCAGCTTGGTGAAGCCGCGCTCGGGGTAGTACACCTTGTCCGGGTTCGACAGTCGGACGGTGCGCCCGGCGACTTCCAGTTCCACGGCTGAGCCCATGCCATTCACGCTAAGCGCGCGGGGCCCCGTGCGCCCCCCGAGTCCCGCGCACACCCCCGGACCCCGGCGAACGTCCCGAGCCCGGCGAACGCCCCCCGAGCCTGGCGCGCGCCCCGGCGGGAACGGGGCGAGGATCGGACGCATGGACCTGCCCGTGATGCCGCCGGTGGCGCCGATGCTCGCCAAGTCGGTGGCCAAGATCCCGCCCGGGATGCAGTACGAGGCCAAGTGGGACGGCTTTCGCACCATCGTGTTCCGCGACGGTGCCGAGGTGGAACTCGGCAGCCGCACCGGAAAGCCGCTGACCAGGTACTTTCCCGAGCTGGTCGAGGCCTTCCGGCGCGAGTTGCCGCCCCGCTGCGTGCTGGACGGAGAGGTGGTGATCGCCCGCGACGGCCGGCTGCGCTTCGAGGAACTGCTGGAGCGCATCCACCCCGCCGCGAGCCGGGTGAAGCTGCTCGCCGAGCAGACCCCGGCCTCCTTCGTCGCCTTCGACCTGCTCGCCCTCGGGGACGACTCGCTGCTGGACGAGCCGCTGTCGGTGCGCCGCCCGGCCTTGGAGGCGGCGCTCGCCGAGGCCGCCGACCCGGTGTTCACCGCCCCCGCCGTCACCGACCGGGACCTCGCGCAGACCTGGTTCGCCGAGTACGAGGGCGCCGGGCTGGACGGGGTGGTCGCCAAGCCGCTGGACCAGCCGTACCGGCCGGGGGAGCGGACCATGTACAAGATCAAGCACGAGCGCACCGCCGACTGCGTGGTGGCCGGCTACCGCGAGCACAAGAGCGGCCCGGTGGTCGGCTCCCTCCTGCTGGGCATCTTCGACACCGAGGGGAAGCTCCAGCACGTCGGCGTCTGCGCCGCCTTCTCGATGGCCCGCCGCCGCGAACTCGTCGAGGAGCTGGCCCCGTTGCGGATGGACGACCTCGCCCGGCACCCCTGGGGCGCCTGGGCGGACGAGGCCGCGCACGCCGAGGGCCGGCTGCCCGGCGCGGTCAGCCGCTGGACCGGCGGCAAGGACCTGTCCTGGATCGCGTTGCGTCCCGAGCGGGTGGTCGAGGTCGCGTACGACCACATGGAGGGCACCCGCTTCCGGCACACCGCGCAGTTCCGCCGCTGGCGGCCGGACCGCACCCCGGAGAGCTGCACCTACGAGCAGTTGGAGGAGCCGGTCTCGTACGACCTCGGCAAGGTGCTCGGAATCTGACGGATCGTCAATCGTCAACACTGCTGACACTGAAAGGCCGAACACGGGCGGAACGCCGGCGGCCCGAACGGAAAGGGTCCGTTCGGGCCGCCGGCGTGTGGGTGCGGGAGGTCAGGAGACGCGCAGCGAGCCGGTGCCGCTCGCGGTGGCCGAGGGCCCCGACGGCGAGCCCGTGCTGCCGGTGATCGTGGCGAAGGCGGACGGCGAGCCGGAGGTCGAACCGGACGCCGACCCCGAGCCCGGCGCCGACGGCGCGGCGGTCGCCGGCGGGATCGAGTAGACGTTCTTCGGCGAGATGATCTTGGTGATCGCGTTCGCGAACAGCGACGACGGCTCCGAACCCTGGTACAGCACATCGGTGTTGAGCAGCATCGCCAGCGTGCTCTGCGCCTCCGGCAGG
Organism: Kitasatospora sp. NPDC033851; assembly: GCF_055576085.1. NCBI lineage: Bacteria > Bacillati > Actinomycetota > Actinomycetes > Kitasatosporales > Streptomycetaceae > Kitasatospora > Kitasatospora sp. NPDC033851. The sequence goes on from NZ_JBVIRL010000010.1 coordinate 53,941, forward strand.
TACACGGCCACGCTCTCGTAGCCGGGCATCGAGCCGTTGTGTCCGATCCACCCGTAGTTGTTGAACAGCCCGAAGCCGTACGTGACGCCGGGGTCGCCGGTCGGCAGGGTCTTCAGGCGTTCGGCCTGGGTGGCCGGTTTGACGAGGGTGCCGGTGGCCATGGTCTTGGCCCAGCTCTCCAGGTCGGCGAGGGTGGTGATGACGGCCCCGGCGGTCCAGGCCCAGGACGGGTTCCAGTTGGTGGCGTCCTCGATCGCCCCGGTGGGCGTCTGGTCGGTGTAGCCGTGGGAGTGCGGGTCGGGGATGCTCGCGTCGACGGGGAAGCTGGTCTTGGCGAGCGAGGCGGGGGTGAACACCTGGTCCTTGAGGAACGCGCCGGCTGGCTGCCCGCCGACCTTCTCGATCAGCTTGCCCAGGATGATGTAGTTGCTGTTGTTGTACTGGAACTGGGTGCCGGGCGGGGAGACGGCGGGGTGCTTGTACCCGTAGGCGAGCAGCTGGTCGGGGGTGAACACGTGGTTCGGGTTGCTGATCAGCGTGTTCACGAAGTCCGGGTCGGAGCTGTACGGGAACAGGCCGCTGCGCATCTCGCCGAGCTGGCGGACGGTGATCCCGTCGCCGCCGGGGACGCCGTCCACGTACTTGGAGATCGGGTCGTCCAGGGCCACCTTGCCCTGGTCCACCAGCCGCAGGACGGCGGTCGCGGTGAAGGTCTTGGTCTCGCTGCCGATCCGCGAGTACAGCCCAGGGTCCATCGCCGCGCCGCTGGTCTTGTCGGCGACGCCGAAGGACTTCTGGTACGTGCCGCCGGGCGTGATGATGCCGACCGAGATGCCGGGGACGGAGGCCTGGCTCATCACCTGCTGGATCGCGGAGTCCAGCTGTGAGGTGACGGCCGGGGTCAGTGGCACCACCGCGCCCGGGGACACGTTCACCGAGGTGGTGGGGGACGGGCTGAGCGCGGCCGGCTCGCCGGCGACCGCCGGGCCGCCGGCCGGCTGGGCGGGCTTCGAGTCGCCGGAGCAGGCCGCGGTGGCGAGCAGGCCGGTCAGGGCCAGGGCGGCGGCGGTCACGCGTCCTGCCGAACGGACAGCGGTCGATCGCGCAACGGCCGAGCCGGCACCGGCGGAGTGCGCACCGGCCGGTCGCGCAACGGTCGGGCGGATGGCGGCCGGTCGCGGCCGTCGGGTCTTGGTCATGTGGCGAGAGCGCCTCTCTGGGGCGGTCGGCCCCTTGGGCTGGGGCCCCGGAGTGCTGCTCCACGGGGCGCGGGGGAAGCGTCGCCACCGTAAGCACCGCTGCCGCCGGGCCGCGCGCGGGTCGGTTCCCGGCTGATCCGAACGGGCCCGTCGTCAGCCGAGTGCCCCAATCCGGCTGGCGGCCGCCATCAGGAACCGTCAAACCCGCTTAGAACCGGTCAAGCCCTTCCAAATGTCCCCGTCCACCCGCCGGTTGGAGTCGCGCCCGCCGCTCCGCGCTCGGCCGAACGAGTGAGCACCGGCATGCCGCACCCCCTGCCGGCCGCCGCTCGGGCACGATCGTTTAGCCCAGCTGTGGCCGTCCTTAAGAATTCCTCGATGGACCGCACCCCCTCCCACCAGGCAGATTTCTGCCTGCCCGGAGTGCGTCCGCCAGGACCGGCCGAACCGGGCCACCTCGGCCTGCCCGACCCCCGAAGGCCGTCCCCCCGCGCGTCAGGAGCCGCCCCCGTGAAGGCACTCGTCAAGCAGAAGGCCGAGCCCGGCCTCTGGATGATCGATGTCCCGAAGCCCGAGATCGGCCCCAACGAGGTGCTGATCAAGGTGCTGCGGACCGGCATCTGCGGCACCGACCTGCACATCCGCAAGTGGGACGGCTGGGCGCAGCAGACCATCAAGACCCCGCTGGTGCTCGGTCACGAGTTCGTCGGCGAGGTCGCCGAGATCGGCGCCGGCGTCGCGGACATCGCGATCGGCGACCTGGTCAGCGGCGAGGGCCACCTGGTGTGCGGCAAGTGCCGCAACTGCCTGGCCGGCCGCCGCCACCTGTGCCGCAACACCGTCGGCCTGGGCGTCAACCGCGACGGCGCCTTCGCCGAGTACGTGGCGCTGCCCGCCTCCAACGTCTGGGTGCACCGGGTGCCGGTCGACCTGGACGTGGCCGCGATCTTCGACCCGTTCGGCAACGCCGTGCACACCGCGCTGTCCTTCCCGCTGGTCGGCGAGGACGTGCTGGTCACCGGCGCCGGCCCGATCGGCATCATGGCCGCCGCCGTCGCCAAGCACGCCGGCGCCCGCAGCGTGATGATCACCGACGTCTCCCCGTACCGCCTCGACCTGGCCCGCGAGGTCGGTGTGACGCTGGCGCTCAACGTCGCCGAGCACACCATCGAGGAGGGCCAGCAGAAGCTCGGCCTGCGCGAGGGCTTCGACGTCGGCCTGGAGATGTCCGGCCGCCCCGAGGCGATGCAGTCGATGATCGCCAACATGACGCACGGCGGCAAGATCGCCATGCTCGGCCTGCCGGCCGACGACTTCGCCGTCGACTGGGCGCGGATCGTCACCTCGATGATCACCATCAAGGGCATCTACGGCCGCGAGATGTTCGAGACCTGGTACGCGATGTCCGTGCTGCTGGAGGGCGGCCTGGACCTCAGCCCGGTGATCACCGGCCGCTACGCCGCCGACGACTTCGCCGCCGCCTTCGACGACGCCGCGAGCGGCAACTGCGGCAAGATCATCCTCGACTGGACCGCCTGAGCCACCCCGCCGACGCAAAAGGAGCCTGTTGTGTTCGACAACGTGCGCGCCGACATCGCCACCACCCTCGACGAGATCCGCGAGGCCGGCCTGTTCAAGCCCGAGCGGGTGATCGGGACCCCGCAGAGCGCCGCGGTCACCGTCACCGGCGGCGGCAAGCCGGGCGAGGTGCTGAACTTCTGCGCCAACAACTACCTCGGCCTGGCCGACCACCCCGAGGTGCTGGACGCCGCCAAGGACGCCCTGGACCGCTGGGGCTACGGGATGGCCTCGGTCCGCTTCATCTGCGGCACCCAGGACGTCCACAAGCAGCTGGAGGACCGCCTCTCGGCGTTCCTCGGCCAGGAGGACACGATCCTCTACTCCTCCTGCTTCGACGCCAACGGCGGCGTCTTCGAGACCGTGCTCGACGACCGTGACGCCGTCATCTCCGACGCGCTGAACCACGCGAGCATCATCGACGGCATCCGGCTCAGCAAGGCCCGCCGCCACCGCTACGCCAACCGCGACATGGCCGACCTGGAGAAGCAGCTCCAGGAGACCCAGGACGCCCGCCGCCGCCTGATCGTCACCGACGGCGTCTTCTCGATGGACGGCTACGTCGCCCCGCTGCGGGAGATCTGCGACCTGGCCGACCGCTACGACGCCATGGTCATGGTGGACGACTCGCACGCCGTCGGCTTCGTCGGCGCGGGCGGCCGCGGCACCCCCGAGCTGCACGGCGTGATGGACCGCGTGGACATCATCACCGGCACCCTCGGCAAGGCCCTCGGCGGCGCCTCCGGCGGTTACGTCGCCGCCCGCCGGGAGATCGTCGCCCTGCTGCGCCAGCGCTCCCGCCCGTACCTGTTCTCCAACTCGCTGGCCCCGGTGATCGCGGCCGCCTCGCTGAAGGTGCTCGACCTGGTCGAGCAGTCCAACGAGCTGCGCGAGCGACTGGCGGCCAACACCGCGCTGTTCCGCACGAAGATGACCGAGGCCGGGTTCGAGATCCTGCCCGGCGACCACCCGATCGCCCCGGTGATGATCGGCGACGCGGCCGAGGCCGGCCGGCTCGCCGAACTGCTGCTGGAGCGCGGCGTGTACGTGATCGGGTTCTCCTACCCGGTGGTCCCGCACGGCCAGGCCCGGATCCGGGTGCAGCTGTCCGCCGCGCACTCCACCGAGGACGTCGAGCGCGCCGTCGCCGCCTTCGTGGACGCGCGCGCCGCGCTGGGGGAGTAACCCGCCGGGGAGCTACCCGCTGGGGAGCTACCCGCTGGGGGAGCAACCCCACCGAGACTGCCCGCGGGCCGGTCCGCTCGGAACCGGACCGGCCCGCGGGCTCACGACCGCCGTGCGGCGGAGGCGCGTCGATGCCTCTCCGCCGCACGGCTCACCAGACCATCCGCCCCACCCTCCCGCTTCGGGGGCGGGACGCCGGCCCGGCCGACGTCCCGCCCCCGTTCGCGGCTTCCGGAGCAGTCGGACCAGCGGGATCAGCCAAATCGGCCGGGTCGGCCGGGTCGGCGGGATCAGTCGTCGTCCTGGCCCTGGTCGTCGTCCCCGTCGCCGTGGTGCCCGGACGGGCGGGCGAAGACCTGGTAGCCGCCGGCCGCCGGACCCTTGGTGCCGGTGACCAGGTTGCCGCTGGTCGAGCCGAAGACCACGGTGTCGCCGTGGGCGTCCACGAAGGGGTCGGCCGAGGAACCGTCGCCGAACGAGCCGTCCGGCGCGGTGGCGACCCGCTCGGTGCGGCCGGTGCGCAGGTCCTGGCGGTAGACGTCCCAGCCCGGATGCTGTGGGCCGGCCACCAGGTTGTCGGCGGCGGAGGAGAAGTAGATCCAGCGGTTGTCGGCGGTGATGCTGCCGTGGTCGGAGGTGCCGACCGAGGTGGTGCCGGGCAGACCGCCGCTGACCTTCGTCACGGTGCCCTTCCTGAGGTCCCGGACGTACAGCACCAGGTGGTACCGGTGGCCGTCGGTCGACCCGCCGGGCTCGGGCAGGGCGTACACCGCGCGCCGCCCGTCCGGGCTGATCGTCGCGTCGAAGCTCGCGTAGCCGAGCTTGCCGTCGAGGTCGAGGCTCGCGGCGGAGATGTGGCCGGACTGCACGTCGTACGTGTAGTAGGCGCCGGTGGTCGGCCGGGCCAGGTTCGGCTGCGCCAGGCCCTCCCGGGCGCCGCGGGGCAGGGCCGGGGCGGTGCCCGGGGCGAGCTCGACGTCGGCGGGCGCGGCGGGCCCGGCGGCGGTGGCAGCAGTGGCGGTGGCGGTGGCGGTGGCGGCCTCGGCGGCCGGGGCGGCGAGGGCCGGGGTCTGCTCGGCCGGCAGCAGGTTGGACGCGAAGGAGGTGAAGCCGATGGTGCGGCCGTCCGCGCTGATCGTCGGGTTGAGGGACATGCTGTCGCCCGGCTTGCCGTCCACGCCGAGGGACACCAGGCGGGTCTTCCCGGTCCAGCGGTCGGTGACGTAGATGTTGTAGTCCCAGGTGTACGGCCTGGCGAGCGAGGGGTCGCCGCCCTGGAGGCCCGGAACGAGGTCGGTCCGGGAGGACACGAAGGCCACGTAGCGGCCGTTCGCGCTGATCGAGGGCGCGTACGAGGCGTGGAACTTGTCGGTGTCGGTGCTGGTGAGCCCGCCGCTGACCAGCTCGGTGCGGCCGGTCTTGCGGTCGCGGACGTACACCTCGGTCCGGCCCTGGACCGGCAGGCCGGGCAGCACGTTGTCGGCGTCGCTCTCGAAGACGACGTAGCGGCCGTCGGCGTTGATCGCGACGTAGTCGGTGAAGCCGTTCAGCACCGAGCCGTCGTCGGCCAGGTTGACCCGCTCGGTGCCGCCGGTCCGCAGGTCGCGGACGTAGGCGTCGCGTCCGCTCTTCGCGGGCTGGGACACCAGGTTCGTGGCCCAGGAGGTGAACAGGGCGTAGTGGCCGTCCGCGCTGATCCCCTTGCTCCACGACTGGTTGTCCGGCACGGCGCCGTTCAGCCCGACGCTGACCTGGACGGTGCCGCGCGGCGCCGGGGCGGCCTGGGCCGGAACGGCGACCGTGGCCAGCACGGCGGCGGCCGCCAGGATGCTGCCGCTGCCGGCCAACCACCGGTTGCGGGTGGTTCGGGTGTTGCGGGTCATGGGTGTTGTCCTCCCCCAGTGATCGCCCCTGCCGCCGGGCTCCCTCCCGGCGACGGGCTCCTGGAGAGCCAATCGCCGGGAGGGCGCGACGGTCAACGGCCGGGGGTGATCTCGGCGGAAAATACGTCAACGGACGTATCCCGCAAGGGAGTCAGGCCATCGACGGCATCGGATCAGGCCATCGACGCCGATGCCGCCGAAGCCGGTGTCATCGACGTCGGTGCCATCGACGCCGGTGCCGCCGAAGCCGGTGTCGTCAGAGGCGGCGCCGGAAGACGTCCGTGAGGTTGTTGGTGTCGCCCGGGACGAGGTCGCCGTCCGTGGCGTTGAAGACCACGGTGCCCCCGAAGGCGTCCACGGACGGCCTGAACGACGAGGCGGTGCTCTGCGAACCGTCCTGGGTGAGGCTCACCCGCTCGGTGCGTCCGGTCCACAGGTCGCGGCGGAAGACGTCCGTCTGCTGGTTGGTGTCGTCCGGCACCAGGGTCTCGACGTCGGACGTGAAGTACACCCAGCGGCTGTCGTAGGTCATGACGGGCTCGGACGAGGAGAGGTCCGTCGTGGTGCCGGGGAGCGGGGTGCTGACCTGGGTGACGGTGCCGGTGGCCAACTCGCGGGCGTAGACCACCAGGTGGACCCCGTGCGAGCCGGGCCGCCCGCCGGGCTGGGGGACGCTGTAGACGGCGTAGCGGCCGTCGGGGCTGATCCGGCCGTCCTGGCCGGAGGCCCGGAAGGCCCCCGTCTCGTCGTAGCTGGCGCCGCTGATCCGGCCGGTGCGGGCGTCCCAGACGTAGAAGGGGTAGAACCGGGGCACCGCCAGCCGGGGCTGCGCGCCGGTGGTGGGTGCGGGTGCGGGTGCGGTGGCGTCGTCGGCCGGGTCGGAGGTGCCGGAGGTGTCGGCGGAGGTGCCGGAGGTGTCGGCGGAGGTGCCGGAGGTGCCGGCGGGGTCCTGCCCGGGTGGGAGCAGGTTGCCGGCGCGCGAGGTGAAACCGACGGTCCGGCCGTCCGCGCTCAGGGTCGGCTCGAAGGAGTTCTGGTCGGCGGGCGTGCCGTCGGCGCCGACCGTGATCAGCCGGGTGGTGTGGGTCCAGCGGTCGGTGACGTAGACGTTCACCTTGCCGCGCTTGACCGTCGCCCCGAGGTCGGTGCGGTCGGAGGCGAAGGCCACGTAGCGGCCGTCCCAGCTCAGGCTGGGGTTGATGGCCCTGCGGATCGACTGGTCGTCGGACGTCGAGCCGGTGCCGGCGCTGATCAGCTCGGTGCGGCCGGTCCACCGGTCGCGGACGAAGACGTCGTACTCGTGCTTCTGCTGGCCGGGCACCACGTTGGTCGCGGCGGTGCTGAACGCCACGTACCGGCCGTCGCCGCTGATCGAGGCGTCGTAGACGCTCGCGTCCAGCCGGGAGCCGTCGTCGGCCAGGTCGACCTGTTGGACGTGCCCGTTCCGGAGGTCCTTGACGTAGAGGCCCTCGGTGGCATCGGTGTGACCGGGGACGAGGTTGGTCGCCGTCGAGCTGAACAGCACGGAGCGGCCGTCGGAGGTCAGCCCGAGGCCGTAGGAGTCGCCGTCGAGCCCCTCGCCCTTGGGCCCCTCGCTGACCCGGGCGGTATCGCCCTTGGGCGGCCGGGCCTCGGCGGCGGGCATCACGGCGCCGACCGCGGTGGCGGCGGCCAGGACGCAGGCGGCGCGGGCCACCCGGCGGCGGGTGCGTGCGGTGGTCATCGATCATCCTCCCCAGATGACGGTGCCGGGCCCGCTCGACCCCCGCGGCCCGTTGGACACGAGCCAAGCGCCGCCCGGCCCGGCGGTCAACGAAGTGAAGCGATCTCGTCCGGAAATACGTCACCGGTGGTACCTCCGTCCGACCTCGCGCTCCCGCCGCGGGCCGATCCTTCCGGTCGGGAACCCCGGCCCGCCCGGTCCGGTCCGCCGCGCTGGCAGAATTGGCTTGTGATCGACGCACGACGGCTGCGGACCCTGCGGGCCGTGGCGGACCACCGCACCGTGACCGCCGCGGCGGCCGCCCTCTACCTGACCCCCTCCGCGGTCTCCCAGCAGCTGGCCGCCCTGGAGCAGGAGACCGGGCACCACCTGCTCGCCCGCGAGGGCCGGGGTGTGCGGCTGACCGCCGCCGGGGAGATCCTGCTCGGCCACGCCGATGTCGTGCTCGCCCAGCTGGAACGCGCCGAGGCCGACCTCGCCGCCTACAGCGCGGGCGTCTCCGGCGAGGTCACCGTGGCCTCCTTCGCCACCGGCATCGGGCTGGTGCTCGCCCCCGCGATCGGCCTGCTCGGCGAGCGCGCGCCAGGGGTGCGGCTCAAGGTGCTGGACGCCGAGGGCGACGCCAGCCTGCCGATGGTCCTGGAGGGGCGGGCCGACCTAGCGGTGGCCGTCGAGTACCGCGGCGCTCTGCGCGCCGACGACGCGCGGCTCACCCGGGTGCCGCTGTACGCCGAGCCCTTCGAGGCCGTCCTGCCGCTCGGCCACCGGCTGGCCGGCGAGGCCGGACCGCTCGCCGTCGCCGCGCTGGCCGACGAGCCCTGGATCGGCCCCTACCCGGGCAACCCCTGCCACGACGTGGTCCTGCTGGCCTGCGAGCACGCCGGGTTCCAGCCGCGGCTGCTGCACTCCTCGGACGACTTCCGGGCCGTGGTGGCGCTGGCCTCGGCGGGCGCCGGGGTCGCCCTCGTCCCGCGCTCGGCGCTGCGCGGCGTCGACCTCGGCCAGGTGGCCGTCCGCCCGGTGGACAGCGAGCTCGCCACCCGTCGGGTCTTCGCGGCCGTCCGGGCCGGCGCCGACGGGCACCCGCTGATCCGCCCGGTCCTCGACGCCCTCGCCGAGGCGGCCGCCGCGGGCGCGTAGCGCGGCGGGGGCTGTGGCGGAGGCTGTGGCGGGGCGTCCGGAAAGCGGGAGGGTCCGTCAGCGAGGGGTCCGGAAAGGGATGTGCGGCTGCTCGGCGTCCCGGGTCGGGCGGCCGCGCCGTGTGCAGGTGGCGTGGCGTCCCGGCCCGGGCGGCCGTGCAGCCGCTGGTCGGTGGGGGCGGTCGGAGGGCCCGACCGCCGGGGTCACCCGGTCGTGAGGGTGATCAGGCGGACGGCGGGGGCGGAGACCACCTGCACCGTCTCGGTGTCGGGCAGGCGCAGCTTGGCGAAGCCGCCCTGGAAGGCCACCAGTGCCTTGGGCACCGAGGAGACCGCCTCACCGTCCGCGTTCACCACCGTGTAGCCGGCGACCAGTTCGACGGCGGCCTCGGCCCAGTCCTCGTTCATGCGTCCCCCGTGTACGAATGTCCCGCAAAAACGGTACTGATCGGTACCGACTGGAGGACGGTACCGACCGGTGCCGTTTGGCGTCAAGAGCGGTTAGGATCGCCTCCATGGCAGTCAACGCACGGGCGCGCCTGCTGAGCACGGCAGAGTCCCTCTTCTACGCCAACGGGATCCACGCGGTCGGCGTGGAGCGCATCCTCTCCGAGTCCGGTGTGGGCCGGGCCTCCTTCTACCGGCACTTCGCCGGCAAGGAGGCCCTGGTGACCGCCGTCCTGGAAGGCCGGGACGCGCGGTGGCGCGCCTGGCTCTCCGAGCGGGTCGCGGCCCACGGCGGCCACCCGCTCAACGTCTTCGACGCGCTGGCCGAACGGTTCGCCGCGCAGGACTACCGCGGCTGCGTCGCCATCAACACGATGACCGAGATCGCCGACCGCGCCAGCCCGGCCCGCGAGATGGCGGCGCTGCACAAGAGGCGCGTCATCGAGCTGGTCGAGCAGCTCATGCGGGACGCGGACATCCCCGAACCGGACCGCCGCGCACGGCAGTTCGCCCTGTTGATGGACGGCGCCATCGTCACCGCCCTGCGCGAGGGCACCGCGGACGCCGCCTGGCGGGCCCGCGGCATCGCGGAATCCCTGCTGGCCGCCTGAGCCCCGGCCGTACCGCCGGACCCTGCTGACCCGCCAGCCCACTCGACGGGTGTCCCGGCGTCCGGTGTCTCCCATGTGAAGCACTGTGACGGGTTGGTGGCGTGCGGGAGCCGGTGAATAGAGTGGGGGTGATGGTGTCGACGTGCGTGTGGAGAATCCGATGAGTTCGACCTCTGTCCCCGACGGTGGCCTTCTTCCGGTCGGGGTCATCGGGATCGGTGATATTGCGCAGAAGGCGTATCTGCCGGTTCTGGGCGGGTTGCCGGGGTTGGATCTGCGGTTGATGACCCGGGACGGGGCGAAGCTGGACCGCATCGGTGACGCGTACCGGATCGCGGCCGAGCGCCGGTTCACCGACCTCGGCGCGCTGATCGGCTCCGGCATCCGGGCCGCCTTCGTGCACGCCGCCACCGACCAGCACGTCCCGATCGTCGAGCGGCTGCTCACCGCCGGGGTGGACGTCTACGTGGACAAGCCGCTCGACTACACCCTCGACGGCGCGCGCCGGCTGGTCGACCTCGCCGACCGCACCGGCCGCTCGCTGATGGTGGGCTTCAACCGCCGCCACGCGCCCGGTTACGTCCAGGCCAAGGAGCGCCCGCGCGACCTGATCGTGTTGCAGAAGAACCGCGAGGGTCTGCCCGAGGAGGCCCGCACCCTGGTCTACGACGACTTCATCCACGTCGTGGACCTGCTCCGCTTCCTCGTCCCCGGCGAGATCGAGCACGTGGACGTCCGCTCCCGCAGCCGCAACGGCCTGGTCGAGCACGTGGTCCTCACCCTCGGCGGGCAGGGCTTCACCGCGCTCGGCATCATGAACCGGGTCTCCGGCTCGACCGAGGAGGTCCTGGAGGTCTCCGGCGGCGACTCCAAGCGCGAGGTGCACAACCTGGCCGAGGTGATCGACCACCGCGGCCAGCCGACCGTGCGCCGCCGTGGCGACTGGGTGTCGGTCGCCCGCCAGCGCGGCATCGAGCAGTGCGTGCTCGCATTCCTGGACGCCGTCCGCGCCGGGCGGACCCTCGACGCCCACGACGCGCTGCGCACCCACGAGCTGTGCGAGCTGGTCGTGGAGCGCGTCGAGGCTTCCTGGGAGTCCGCCGGGAGCGGGCTGTGAGAAGGCTGTGAGCAGGCCGGGCTGACCGTCGGTCAAGTCACCTGGGCGGAACCGACAGTTCACTGACGAGGTCTTGTCGGGGCATTTTCTACGCGCGTATCTTGAGGGGCGCCGCGGGGGGCGGGCGTCCGTCCCCTGCTCTTCCTCTACGCGAGTAGCGCGCGCTTCGACCGCGCCTCCGCCCGGACCGCCGTGCCACGACCGTGCCGCACGACGGAGCTAGGAGACCTGCCCCGGTGACCACCGCCCCCGCATCCCGCCCGCACAGAACCCTGCTGCGCGCCGCCCTCGTCCCGGCCTCGCTCGCCGCCTCGCTGGTGCTCGTCCCGCTCCCGGTGGCCAACGCCGCCGGCGCCGCCACCCCCGCCCCGACCGAGGCCGGCCCGCTGCGGATCCACGACGTCCAGGGCACCACCCGGATATCCCCGCAGGCCGGCAAGCCCGTCACCGGCGTGCCCGGCATCGTCACCGGCGTGCGCGCGTACGGCAGTTCCAAGGGCTTCTGGATCCAGGACCCGAACCCGGACGCCGACCCGGCCACCAGCGAAGGCATCTTCGTCTTCACCGGCGGCAACCCGACCGTCAAGGTCGGCGACTCGGTGCTGGTCAGCGGCAAGGTCACCGAGTACTACCCGAGCTACTCCGGCGGCTCGCAGTCCGTCACCGAGATCTCCGCCCCGGGCATCACGGTCGTCTCCGCCGGCAACCCGCTGCCCGCCCCCGTGGTCGTGGACACCCGCAACATCCCCGGCACCTACTCCCCGGCGGCCGGCGCGGACGGGACCATCGACGCCGTGAAGCTCGACCCGGAGAAGTACGCCCTGGACTTCTACGAGTCCCTGGAGGGCATGCTCGTCCAGGTCAAGGACGTCCGGGTGGTCCAGGCGACCGACCAGTACAACGAGCTGTGGGTCGCCGCCGACCGCCAGGACCAGCGCAGCAAGCGCGGCGGCGTCCTGTACGAGTCCTACCGCGAGCCCAACGTCGGCCGCCTGATGGTGCAGCAGCAGGCGCCGGTCTCCCAGCAGCCCTTCCCGGTGGCCAACGTCGGCGACGAGCTGACCGGCGCCACCACCGGCCCGCTGGACTACAACAACTTCGGCGGCTACACGCTCGTCGCCGGCACCGTGGGAACGCTGAAGGACAACCACCTCCAGCGCGAGGTCACCGCCCAGGCGAGCGACCGCGAACTCACCCTCGCCACCTACAACGTGCAGAACCTGGCCCCGAACAACCCGGACGCCAAGTTCGCCCAGCTGGCCCAGGGCGTCGTCACCAACCTGCGCTCGCCCGACATCGTCGCCCTGGAGGAGATCCAGGACGACAACGGCTCCAAGAACGACGGCACGGTCGACGCGAGCCAGACCGTCGCCAAGTTCGTCGCCGCGATCAAGGCGGCCGGCGGCCCGGCCTACGACTGGCGCTCGATCGACCCGCAGGACGGCAAGGACGGCGGCGAGCCCGGCGGCAACATCCGCCAGGTCTTCCTGTTCAACCCGCAGCGGGTCTCCTTCACCGACATCGCGGGCGGCAACGCCACCACCGCCGTCGGCGTCACCGGCACCGGCGCCGCCGCCGCGCTGACCGCCTCGCCCGGCCGGATCCAGCCCGGCGACGAGGCGTGGACCAACAGCCGCAAGCCGCTGGTCGGCCAGTTCGTCTTCCGCGGCCAGAAGGTCTTCGTGATCGCCAACCACTTCAACAGCAAGGGCGGCGACCAGGGCATCGACAGCCGGTTCCAGCAGCCGACCCGCAGCTCGGAGGTGCAGCGGGTCAAGCAGGCCACCGTCGAGCAGGCCTTCCTCTCCCAGCTGCTGGCCGCCGACAAGGAGGCCAAGGTCGTCTCCCTCGGCGACTTCAACGACTACCAGTTCTCGCCCGCCCTGGCGACGCTCACCAAGGGCGGCGTGCTGCGCGACCTGGTGAACGAGCTGCCGGAGACCGAGCAGTACTCCTACGTCTACCAGGGCAACTCCCAGGTGCTGGACCACATCCTGGTCAGCCCCGAGGTCGGCTACGCCAAGTACGACGTGGTTCACATCAACTCCGAGTTCGCCCAGCAGGCGAGCGACCACGACCCGCAGGTGGTCCGCATCAAGCCGTGACGCGGGCCGTGACGCGGTCTGTGATGCGAGCCGCAGTGCCGGCTGTGATGCGGGCCGCAGTGCGGGCCGTCGTGCGGGCCGCCGTGCGCATCGCGGCGTGAGCTGCGGTTATCCTGCCTCCGCCACCGGTGATCACCGGTGGCGGAGGCAGCGTCGTTGTGACGGCCCGGGTGACGGGGGAGAACGTGCAGTACCGGATCGAGCGGATCGGCCGCGAGGACTGGCAGCGCCTGCGGAAGGTGCGCCTCGCCCAACTCCTCGACACGCCCATGGCGTTCGGCGAGACCCACGAGTACGCGAGCCACCAGGGCGAGGGCAACTGGCGGGCCCGGACGAACTGGGTCAACGAACCCGACAAGGTCGGCCTGGTCGCGGTCGACGCCGAGGGGGAGTGGGTCGGCACGATGCTGTCGGTCGTCACCAAGGAGCAGCCCGGCGCCGTCGACCTGATCGGCGTCTGGGTCGACCCGGCGCACCGCGGCCGCGAGCGCGGCGTCGCGGACGCCATGCTGGACGCGGCCCTCGCCTGGGCGCGCGGCCTGGGCGCCGACCGGATGCTCCTCGGGGTGCACGAGGCGAACCCCCGCGCCGCCGCCTTCTACCTGCGGCGCGGGTTCGCGTACACCGGGGGCGAGACGCCGTACGTGCTGGACGCCTCGGCGCGCATCCTGGAGATGGCCCTCCCGCTGGGCTGATGCCGCCCTGCGGCAGCCTCAGCCGACCTCCTGCGACAGCCCAGCCCCAGTCGCCGCCCTGCGACAGTCCCAGCTGCCGCCCTGCGACAGTCCCAGCCGACGTACTCGGCGTCTCAGCCGACGTACTCGGCCAGGGCCTCGCCGGTCGGCGTGGAGCGGGCGGCGACCAGGTCGGCCGGGGTGCCCTCGAAGACCACTCGACCGCCGTCGTGGCCGGCGCCCGGGCCGAGGTCGATGATCCAGTCGGCGTGCGCCATGACCGCCGGGTGGTGCTCGATCACGATGACCGACTTGCCGGACTCGACCAGCCGGTCCAGCAGCCCGAGCAGTTGCTCGACGTCGGCCAGGTGCAGGCCGGTGGTCGGCTCGTCCAGGACGTAGACGCCGCCCTTGTCCGCCATGTGAGTGGCCAGCTTGAGCCGCTGTCGCTCGCCGCCGGAGAGCGTGGTGAGCGGCTGGCCGAGGCTGAGGTAGCCGAGCCCGACGTCCGCCAGCCGCTCCAGGATCCGGTGCGCCGCCGGCAGCTTGGCCTCGCCCGAGCCGAAGAACTCCTCGGCCTCGGTCACCGACATCGCCAGCACCTCGGCGATGTCCCGGCCGCCCAGCCGGTACTCCAGCACGGCGGGCTGGTACCGCTTGCCCTCGCAGTCCTCGCAGGTGGTGGCCACCCCGGCCATCATCGCCAGGTCGGTGTAGACCACCCCGGCGCCGTTGCAGGTCGGGCAGGCACCCTCGGAGTTGGCGCTGAACAGGGCCGGCTTGACGTCGTTGGCCTTGGCGAAGGCCTTGCGGATCGGTTCGAGCAGCCCGGTGTAGGTGGCCGGGTTGCTGCGCCGCGAGCCCTTGATCGCGCCCTGGTCGACGGAGACCACGCCCTCGCCCGCAGCCCCCGACTGTCGACACAGTGAGCCGTGGATCAGCGAACTCTTGCCGGAACCGGCCACCCCGGTCACCACCGTGAGCACCCCCAGCGGCACGTCCACGTCCACGTCCCGCAGGTTGTGGGTGTTCGCTCCCCGGATCTCCACGTGCCCGGTGGGCTTGCGCACGCTCTCCCGCAGCGGGGCCCGGTCGGCCAGGTGGCGGCCGGTCACGGTGCCGCTGCTCCGCAGCCCGTCGACACCGCCCTCGTAGCAGACCGTGCCGCCCGCCGTACCGGCGCCGGGGCCGAGGTCGACCACGTGGTCGGCGATCGCGATGGTCTGCGGCTTGTGCTCGACCACCAGCACGGTGTTGCCCTTGTCGCGCAGGCGCAGGAGCAGCTTGTTCATCCGGTCGATGTCGTGCGGGTGCAGGCCGGTGGTCGGCTCGTCGAAGACGTACGTGGTGTCGGTGAGCGAGGAGCCGAGGTGGCGGATCATCTTGACCCGCTGCGCCTCGCCGCCGGACAACGTGCCGGACGGGCGGTCCAGCGAGAGGTAGCCGAGGCCGATCTCCACGAAGGAGTCGAGGGCCTGCCGCAGGGTGGTGAGCAGTGGCGTCACCGAGGGCTCGTCGAGCCCGCGGACCCAGGCGGCGAGGTCGCTGATCTGCATCGCGCAGGCGTCGGCGATGCTGATCCCGGCGATCCTGGAGGAGCGGGCGGCCTCGCTGAGCCGGGTGCCCTCGCAGTCGGGGCAGGTGGTGAAGGTGACGGCGCGCTCCACGAAGGCGCGGATGTGCGGCTGCAGCGCGTCCTTGTCCTTGGAGAGCATCGACTTCTGGATCTTGGGGATCAGGCCCTCGTAGGTGAGGTTGACGCCGTTGACCTTGACCTTGGTCGGCTCCCGGTACAGGAAGTCCTGCAGTTCCTTCTTGGTGTACTTGCGGATCGGCTTGTCCGGGTCGAGGAAGCCCGAGTTGGCGTAGATGCCGACGGTCCACCAGCTGTCGGTCTTCCAGCCGGGGATGGTGATCGCGCCCTCGGAGATCGACTTGCTGTCGTCGTACAGCTGGGTGAGGTCGATGTCGGAGACGTTGCCCCGGCCCTCGCAGCGCGGGCACATGCCGCCGGTGATGCTGAAGCTGCGCCGCTCCTTGACGGTCTTGCCGCCGCGCTCGACGGTGACCGCGCCTGCCCCGCTGATCGAGGGGACGTTGAAGGAGAAGGCCTTGGGCGAGCCGATGTGCGGGGTGCCGAGGCGGCTGAAGAGGATGCGCAGCATCGCGTTGGCGTCGGTGGCGGTGCCGACGGTGGAGCGCGGGTCGGCGCCCATCCGCTGCTGGTCGACGATGATCGCGGTGGTCAGGCCCTCGAGGACGTCCACCTCGGGGCGGGCCAGGGTGGGCATGAAGCCCTGGACGAAGGCGCTGTAGGTCTCGTTGATCAGCCGCTGGGACTCGGCGGCGATGGTGTCGAAGACCAGCGAGCTCTTTCCCGAGCCGGACACGCCGGTGAACACCGTCAGCCGGCGCTTGGGGAGGTCGACACTGACGTCCTTGAGGTTGTTCTCGCGCGCGCCGTGGACGCGGATCAGGTCGTGGCTGTCGGCGGCGTGCGACGCGGGGTGCGCGTCCGTCCTCTTGGGCATCGTTCGGTCTCTCCCTGTCGATCGGGCGGGCCCGTCCCCGCGGTCACGGTCGGCGGTGCACCCCTCGATCCAACCAGAATCGAGGGGGTCCGGTCCGGCCGGTGCCGGGGGCGGGCCCGTCGGGGCTACGGCTGCCGGGCTTCGGCTGGTGTCGGGGTGCCGACCGGTTCAGCGCACCTCGTTGAAGCGGACCATGTTGCCCGCCGGGTCCCGGAAGGCGCAGTCGCGCAGGCCCCACGGCTGCTCGGTGGGCTCCTGCACCAGCTCGGCGCCGCCGGACTTCAGCCGGTCGAAGGTGGCGTCCAGGTCGGCGGTGGCCAGGACGAGCCGGGCGTAGGTGCCCTTGGCCATCATCTCGGTGATCGTCTTGCGCTCCTCCTCGGTGACGCCGGGGTCGGCGGCCGGGGGCTCCAGCACCACCGAGACGCCGGACTGGCCGGGCGCCCCGAAGGTGATCCAGCGCATCGCGCCGCCGCCGACGTCGTTGCGGACCTCGAAGCCGAGCAGGTCGCGGTAGAAGGCGAGGGAGGCCTCGGGGTCGGTGTGCGGAAGGAAGGACCAGTGAATGGTGATGTCGCTCATGACCGCAACGCTAGGCGCGGCCCCCGACCGGGTGCTTCTCGAAAACTGATCGGTCCCCGCGGGCGGCGAACCGGAGCCGGGTGATCGCGGCGGGTGGCCGTGATCTCAGGAAAACAAGCAGGCATGATTGCTTTTTTCTTCGGGCGGTGCCACGCTGCTGCCCGACGGCGCTCGTGCGGGAGTGCCGCCAACTCACCTTCAGGGGAGGCGCATTGATGCGCGAACGCGCGGTACTGCGGATCGGCAACGCCTCGGGGTTCTACGGGGACCGCTTCGCGGCGGTGCGGGAGATGCTCACCGGTGGGCCGCTGGACGTGCTCACCGGGGACTACCTGGCCGAGCTGACCATGCTCATCCTGGCGCGGGACCGGCTGAAGGACCCGTCGCGCGGGTACGCCCGGACCTTCCTGCGGCAGATGGAGGAGTGCCTCGGCCTGGCCCGCGAGCGCGACGTGAAGATCGTGGTGAACGCGGGCGGCCTCAACCCGGCCAGGCTCGCCGACGAACTGCGCGAGCTGGCCCGGCGGCTGGGAGTCGAGACGGCCGTCGCGCACGTCGAGGGCGACGACCTGCTGCCGCGCCGGGAGGAACTCGGCCTACCGACAGGCCTGTTGGCCGCCAACGCCTATCTCGGCGGCTTCGGCATCGCGGCCTGTCTGCGTGCGGGAGCGAACGTGGTGGTCACCGGCCGGGTGACGGACGCGGCGCTGGTCGCCGGCCCCGGGATCGCCCGGTTCGGCTGGACTCCGGAGGACCTCGACGCCCTCGCCGGGGCGGTCGTCGCCGGGCACGTCCTGGAGTGCGGCGCCCAGGCGACCGGCGGCAACTACGCGTTCTTCCGCGAGCACGACGTGACCCGCCCCGGCTTCCCGATCGCCGAGCTGCACGCCGACGGCTCCAGCGTGATCACCAAGCACCCGGGCACCGGCGGCGCCGTCACCACCGGCACCGTCACCGCCCAACTCCTGTACGAGACCGGCGGATCACACTACCTCGGCCCGGACGTCACCGCCCGACTGGACACCGTCCGGCTCACCGAGGAGGGACCGGATCGGGTCCGGATCGACGGCGTACGGGGCGAGGCCCCGCCGGCCACGCTGAAGGTCGGCCTCAACTCGCTCGGCGGCCACCACAACGAGGTGGTGTTCGTCCTCACCGGCCTGGACATCGAGGCCAAAGCCGCCCTGGTGCAACGGCAGTTCGCCGCGGCCCTGCCGCCGGAGGCCCGCCCCGCCGAACTGCGCTGGACGCTCGCCCGCACCGACCACGCGGACGCCCCGACCGAGGAAGCCGCCTCCGCCCTCCTCCGGCTGACCGCCCGCGACCCCGACCCGGCCAGGGTCGGCCGCGAACTCGGCAAGGCAGCAGTGGAGTTGGGCCTGGCAGGCTACCCCGGTTTCCACCTCACCGCCCCACCCGGACCGGGCGCGCCGTACGGGGTGTTCACCGCCGCCTACGTCGACGCCAAGGCCGTCGAGCACACCGCCGTCCTGCCGGACGGCCGCCGGATCGCCGTCCCGCCCGCGCCGGTCACCGGCCAAGTCACCACCGCCGAACAGCGGTTGCCCGAACCGCTGACCGCCGGGCCGACCCGCCGGGCCCCGCTCGGCCTGGTGGCCGGCGCCCGCAGCGGCGACAAGGGCGGCGACGCCAACCTCGGCGTCTGGGCCCGCACCGAGGCCGGCTGGCGCTGGCTCGCGCACGCCCTCACGGTGGAAAGGCTGCGCGAACTCCTCCCTGAAACAGAGCAGTCGGACGTCACCCGGCACCTGCTCCCGAACCTGCGCGCGGTCAACTTCACCATCACCGGCCTGCTCGGCGAGGGCGTCGCCGCCCGGCACCGCTTCGACCCGCAGGCCAAGGCCCTCGGCGAGTGGCTGCGCTCCCGCCACCTCGACATCCCGACGGCGCTCCTGGCCCCGGAACCGCTCCTGGCCTCGGAACCGTTCCTGGCCCCGGAACCGCCCCGGACCTCGGAACCGCGACCCGACAGCCCGACCGTACGTCTCGACAGCCCGGAGAGGCCGCTGTGACCGTCCTGCCCACCCGCGTCGACCCGGCCGGGCCCGAGTACGCCGAACACCGCGCCGCGATGCTCGCCAAGCTCACCGACCTGGACGCCGAGCACGCCAAGGCGCTGGCCGGCGGCGGCCCCAAGTACCTGGAGCGCCACCGCAAGCGCGGCAAGCTGCCGGCCCGTGAGCGGATCGAGCTGCTGATCGACCCGGACTCGCCGTTCCTGGAGCTGTCCCCGCTGGCCGCCTGGGGCAGCGACTACCAGGTCGGCGCCGCGCTGGTCACCGGCATCGGCGTGATCGAGGGCGTCGAGTGCGTGATCACCGCCAACGACCCCACCGTGCGCGGCGGCGCCAGCAACCCCTGGACGCTGCGCAAGGCCCTGCGCGCCAACGAGATCGCGCTGCACAACCGCCTCCCGCTGGTGAACCTGGTCGAGTCGGGCGGTGCCGACCTGCCCAGCCAGAAGGAGATCTTCATCCCCGGCGGCGCCCTCTTCCGCGACCTCACCCGGCTGTCCGCCGCCGGAATCCCCACCGTGGCCGTGGTGTTCGGCAACTCGACGGCCGGCGGCGCGTACGTCCCCGGCATGTCCGACCACACGGTGCTGGTCAAGGAGCGCGCCAAGGTGTTCCTCGGCGGCCCGCCGCTGGTCAAGATGGCCACCGGCGAGGAGGCCGACGACGAGTCGCTCGGCGGCGCCGCGATGCACGCCCGCACCTCCGGCCTCGCCGACCACTTCGCGGTGGACGAGGCGGACGCGCTGCGGCTGGCCCGCCGGATCGTCGCCCGGCTCGACCACCGCAAGCCCGGCCCGGGCCCCGACCCGCTGGCCGAGCCGCCGAGGTACGACGAGGAGGAGCTGCTGGGCATCGTCCCCGGCGACCTCAAGGTGCCCTTCGACCCGCGCGAGGTGATCGCCCGGCTGGTCGACGGCTCCGACTTCGACGAGTTCAAGCCGCTCTACGGCGCCAGCCTGGCCACCGGCTGGGCCCGCCTGCACGGCTACCCGGTCGGCATCCTGGCCAACGCGCAGGGCGTGCTGTTCAGCGCGGAGTCCCAGAAGGCCGCCCAGTTCATCCAGTTGGCGAACCAGCGGAGCACCCCGCTGCTGTTCCTGCACAACACCACCGGCTACATGGTCGGCAAGGACTACGAGCAGGGCGGCATCATCAAGCACGGCGCGATGATGATCAACGCCGTCGCCAACTCCACGGTGCCCCACCTGTCCGTCCTGATGGGCGCCTCCTACGGCGCCGGCCACTACGGCATGTGCGGCCGGGCCTACGAGCCGCGCTTCCTGTTCTCCTGGCCGAGCGCCAAGTCCGCGGTGATGGGCCCGCAGCAGCTCGCCGGGGTGCTCTCGATCGTCGCCCGGCAGTCGGCCGCGGCGAAGGGCCAGCCCTACGACGAGGACGCGGACGCGGCGATCCGGGCGATGGTCGAGCAGCAGATCGAGGCCGAGTCGCTGCCGGTGTTCCTGTCCGGCCGCCTCTACGACGACGGCGTGATCGACCCGCGCGACACCCGTACGGTGCTCGGCCTGTGCCTGTCCGCGATCCACAACGCGCCGGTCGAGGGCGCGCGTGGCTACGGCGTCTTCCGAATGTGAGCCAGTCCTGTGACGGAGCCACGAATGACTTCCAAGACATCGATCGGCAATCTGCTGGTCGCCAACCGGGGCGAGATCGCCCGCCGGGTCTTCCGCACCTGCCGTGAGCTCGGCATCGCGACCACCGCCGTCCACTCCGACCCGGACGCCGACGCCCCGCACGTGCGCGAGGCCGACGCGGCCGTCCGGCTGCCGGGTGCCGCGCCCGCCGACACCTACCTGCGGGCCGAGCTGATCGTCCGCGCCGCGCTCACGGCCGGGGCCGACGCCGTCCACCCCGGGTACGGATTCCTGTCCGAGAACGCCGAGTTCGCACAGGCCGTGCTGGACGCGGGCCTGGTCTGGGTGGGCCCGCCGCCGGCCGCGATCGCCGCGATGGGCTCCAAGACGGCCGCCAAGCGGCTGATGGCCGAGGCCGGGGTGCCCGTCCTGGGCGCGCTCGCCGAGCCGACCGAGGCCGACCTGCCGGTCCTGGTCAAAGCGGCGGCGGGCGGCGGCGGCCGGGGCATGCGGGTCGTCCGGAGCCTCGCGGACCTGCCCGGCGAACTGGCGGCCGCCCGTGCCGAGGCGGCCAAGGCCTTCGGCTCGGACGAGGTGTTCTGCGAGCGCTACCTGCCCGCCGGGCGGCACGTCGAGGTCCAGCTGCTGGCCGACGCGCACGGCACGGTCCGGGCGGTCGGCGACCGCGACTGCTCGCTGCAGCGGCGGCACCAGAAGGTGATCGAGGAGGCCCCCGCCCCCGGCCTGCCGGCGCAGGTCCGCGCCGAGCTGCACGCGGCCGCGGTGAGCGCCGCCCGGGCGATCGGCTACGTCGGCGCCGGCACCGCCGAGTTCCTGCTCGCCGAGGACGGCCGGTTCTGGTTCCTGGAGATGAACACCCGGCTCCAGGTGGAGCACCCGGTCACCGAGGCGGTCACCGGACTGGACCTGGTGGCGCTCCAACTCGCCGTCGCCGAAGGGGAGAAGCTTCCGCCGGAGCCACCGGCGACGCACGGCCACGCGATCGAGGCCAGGCTGTACGCGGAGGACCCGGCCAAGGACTGGCAGCCCGCCACCGGCACCCTGCACCGCCTCGAACTCACCGTCCCGCACCAGCAGTTCACCGGCCGGGGGATCCACCCGGACTCCGGCGTGCGGCTGGACTCCGGAGTCGAGGCCGGCAGCGAGATCACCCCGCACTATGACGCGATGCTCGCCAAGGTGATCGCCTGGGGGCCGACCCGCGCGGCCGCCGCCCGCCGACTGGCCGACGCGCTGGCCCGGGCCCGGATCCACGGGCCCGCCACCAACCGGGAGTTGCTGGTCCGCGCGCTGCGGCATCCGGCGTTCCTGGGTGAGTGCCTGCACACCGGATTCCTGGCCGAGCACGGCGCCGAGCTCACCGCGCCGGACACCAAGGGCGCCGAACGCGCCGCCTTGGCCGCCGCCCTCGCCGACGCCGCCGCCCGGCGGGTGGCGGCGTTCCCGTCCGGCTGGCGCAACCTGCCCTCCCAGCCGCCGCTCAAGCGCTACCGGGCGGACGACGGAGCCGAGTTCGAGGTCCGCTACCGCCTCACCCGCACCGGTCTGCGGGCCGAGGACCACCCGGACGTCGAGCTGGTCGAGGCCACCCCCGACCGGGTCGTGCTGCGCGAGGGCGGGCTGCGGCGCACCTACCGCGTGGCCCGCCACGGCGACCGGGTGTACGTCGACACCCCCGCCGGCGGCAGCGTGCTCACCGCCCTCCCGCGTTTCCCCGACCCCACCGTCCGCACCGACCCCGGTGCCCTGCTCGCCCCGATGCCCGGCACGGTCGTGCGCACCACCGCCGCCGTCGGGGACACCGTCACCGCCGGACAGCCGCTGCTCGTGCTGGAGGCGATGAAGATGGAGCACCGCGTCACCGCCCCCGCCGACGGCGTCCTCGTCGAACTCCGCGCCACCCCGGGCCGGCAGGTCGAACTCGGCACCCTGCTGGCCGTCGTCAAGTCCCCCCAAGAGGTTGAGCCCCCAAGAGGCTGAGCCCCCAGAGGCCTGAGGAAGGAACCACCGCATGTCCGCCATCGGCAGTCAGCTCCTCGAAACCCCCGAACGCCGGGCCCTGCGCCAGGCCGTCGGCGACCTCGGCCGTCGCTACGGCTCCGCCTACTACCTCGCCAAGGCCCGGGCCGGCGAGCCCGCCGACGAACTGTGGGCGGAGGCCGGCAAGGCCGGCTACCTC
This sequence comes from Kitasatospora sp. NPDC033851, assembly GCF_055576085.1. Classification (NCBI taxonomy): domain Bacteria; kingdom Bacillati; phylum Actinomycetota; class Actinomycetes; order Kitasatosporales; family Streptomycetaceae; genus Kitasatospora; species Kitasatospora sp. NPDC033851. Next base: position 76,543 of record NZ_JBVIRL010000010.1, read on the forward strand.
GGTGTCAACCTGCCCGCCGAGTACGGCGGCGGAGGCGGCGGCATCACCGACCTCGCCATCGTCCTCGAGGAACTGGGCACCGCCGGCTGCCCGTTGCTGCTGCTCATCGTCTCACCGGCGATCTGCGGCACCGTGATCGCCCGCTACGGCACCGAGGAGCAGAAGCAGCGCTGGCTGCCCGGCCTCGCCGACGGCAGCCGCAAGATGGCCTTCGGCATCACCGAGCCGGACGCCGGCTCCAACGCGCACCGGATCTCCACCGTCGCCCGCCGCGACGGCGAGGACTGGCTGCTCACCGGCCGCAAGGTGTTCGTCTCCGGCATCGACCACTCCGACGCCGTCCTGTTCGTGGCCCGCACCGAGGACGCTCGCACCGGCAAGCTGAAGCCCTGCCTGTTCGTCGTCCCGCGCGAGACCCCGGGTTTCGAGTACCGGGCGATCCCGATGGAACTCGTCGCCCCCGAGAAGCAGTTCCAGGTCTTCCTGGACGACGTCCGGCTGCCCGCCGACGCCCTGGTCGGTGACGAGAACGCGGGCCTGCTCCAGCTGTTCGCCGGCCTCAACCCCGAGCGCGTCCTCACCGCCGCGTTCTCCCTCGGCCTGGCCCGCCAGGCGCTCGGCAAGGCCGTCGAGTACGCGAAGACCCGCACCGTCTGGTCCACCCCGATCGGCGCCCACCAGGGCCTGGCCCACCCGCTGGCGCAGTGCGCGGTGGAGATCGAGCTGGCCCGGCTGATGACCCAGAAGGCCGGGCTGCTCTACGACGCGGGCGAGGACCTCGCGGCCGGTGAGGCCGCCAACATGGCCAAGTACGCCGCCGGCGAGGCCGCCGCGCGGACCGTCGACCAGGCGGTGCAGACCCTCGGCGGCAACGGCCTCACCCAGGAGTACGGGCTGGGCGCGCTGCTGGCCGCCACCCGGGTCGGCCGGGTCGCCCCGGTCAGCCGCGAGATGGTGCTCAACTACGTCGCCCAGCACACCCTCGGCCTGCCGAAGTCGTACTGAGCCGGGCCGTCGTGACCGCTGCTCACCGCGAGGAGGACAGGTGGGCGAACACCACGGTGTTGGACTCGTACCCGGTCTTCCGGTCGAACTTCCCGCCGCAGGTGATCAGCCGCAGCTCCGCGCGGTCGGCGCTGTCGGCGCCGTACACCAGGGCGTCCGGGAAGTCCTTCTTCGGGAACACCTGGACGGAGTCGATGGTGAACACGGCGGTGTGCCGGTCCTTGCGGGTCACCTCGACGGTGTCGCCCGGGCGCAGCAGTCCGAGCCGGTAGAAGACGGCCGGCCCGCTGTGGTTGTCCGCGTGTCCGACGACGATCGCGTTCCCGGCGGCCCCGGGCGCGGCGCCGTCCCGGTACCAGCCGGTCAGGTTGCGCTGCTCCATCGGCGGGGTGGCGAGCTGCCGGGCGGCGGTCAGCCCGACGCCGGTGACCGGGGCGTCGACCTTGATCGCGGGGATCCGGATCCTGGTCGGAACCGAGGCCGGCAGCGGCGGCGCGGGCACGGGGGCCGGAACCGGGGCCGGCGTCGGGGCGGCGGCCGGCGAGGCGGGTGCCGAGGCGGCGGGTGCCGAGGACGCGGGCGGCAGTGGTGGCCCGTTCCGGCCGGTGGTGCCGTTGTGGACCAGCCAGACGCCGCACGCCGCGAGCGCCAGCGCGGCGACCCCCGCCCGCCAGGGCAGGGGGCCGCCGCGCGGCGCGCGGGTGGGGCGGTCAGGACTCGGCATTGCGCCCGGGGCGGCGGCGCATCGCGCGGATGGTGAGTCCGCCGGCGCCGACTACCAGTGCGACGCCGCCGACCACCTCGGCGGTGTTCGCCCCGGAGGTGCCGCCACCGCCGGTGCCCACCCCGCCGTGCGGGCCGGGCTTGGGCGAGTGGCTCGGTGACGAGGACGGCGAGGAGGAGGTCGAGGGAGACGGCGACGAGGTGGCGCAGGAAACGTCGAAGACCTTCTGCTTCGCGTTCCCGTTATCGCCGACGAACGTCCATTCGAGCTTGTAGTGCCCGTCGGGCAGGCTGTACGTCTGCGTCGAGCCGGTGCCGGTGGCCAGCACGATCGACCCGGCCGGCACCTGCGCGGTGCCGGTCGGCGGCTGCTGCGAGATCGTCCAGTTGACCAGCGTGACGGTGTCGAAGTTGAAGGCGTCCAGGTAGAACTGGCAGACCTTCGGGTCGTCGTTCCGGCTGGCCACCGGCGTGGTGCTGTCGTGGATCTCGACGTCACCGTTGTCGCCCGGCGCGGCCAGCGCGGCCGGCGCCGCGCCGAGGGTGAGCGCGAGGGCGGCGCCGGCGGCGGCGAGCAGCCGGCGGGCCGGGGGCAGGGGAGGGGAGGTGGTGCTCACGGTGGGGTGCTCCAGGGTCCGAGGCCGCCCTGGGCTGGGCGGCCGTGGTGCAACACCGTCCGCGCGGGCGCCCCCCGGGAGCAACTGTGCCACGCGAGCTCCGCCCCCGGTTCCCCACAATGGCCCAGCCTCCCCCCTGACTGTCCGTATGCTCCTGAACACGCCCTCGCAGGTTTTGTTGCCGCGTCAACTTCCTTACTGGAGGCTTACCTTGGTGTTCCGCAGCGATTTCCCGGACGTCCCCGTGGTCGACCTGCCGATCCATGACGCGGTCCTCGGCGCCGCGGCCCGGTACGGCGACCGGCCGGCTCTGATCGACGGCCTCACCGGGGAGCGGGTCAGCTACGCGCAGCTCGCCGCCGCCGTCGAACGGGTCGCCGCCGGGCTGGCCGAGTCGGGCGTGCGCCGGGGCGACGTGGTCGCCCTCTTCAGCCCCAACTCGATCACCTACCCGATGGCCTACTACGGCGCCACCCGGGCCGGCGCCACCGTGACCACGGTCTCCTCGCTGGCCACGCCCGCCGAACTCGCCGGCCAGCTGCGCGACAGCGGCGCCCGCCGGCTGGTCACCGTCTCCCCGTTCCTGCCGACCGCCCGTACGGCCGCCGAACTGCTCGCCGAGCAGGGCCACCCGCTGACCGAGATCGTCGTGCTGGACGGCGCCGACGGCCACCGCTCGCTCGCCGACCTGCTGGCCGCGCCCGGCCCCGCCCCCGAGGTCGCGATCGACCCCGGCGAGGACGTCGCCGTGCTGCCCTACTCCAGCGGCACCACCGGCCTGCCCAAGGGCGTCATGCTCACCCACCGCTCGATCGCCACCAACCTCGCCCAGTGCGACGCCCTCTACCGCCCCGCCGAGGGCGAGCGGGTGCTCGCCGTCCTGCCGTTCTTCCACATCTACGGCCTCGCGGCGCTGCTCAACCAGCCGCTGCGCTGCGGCGCCACCGTGGTCGTGCTGCCCCGCTTCGACCTGGAGCAGTTCTGCCGCGCCGTCGAGGAGCACCGGGTACAGGCCCTGGTGGTGGCCCCGCCGATCGCCCTCGCCCTGGCCAAGCACCCGGCCGTGGAGCGCTTCGACCTCTCCTCCGTCGAGTACCTGCTGTGCGCCGCCGCCCCGCTGGACCGCGAGCTCGCCGACGCCTGCGCCCGGCGCCTCGGCCTGCCGCACCTGCTCCAGGGCTACGGCATGACCGAGCTCTCCCCGGTCACCCACGTGGTCTCCCCACGGGAGGGCGACCCCTCGCTGGGCTCGGTCGGCCGGATGGTCCCCTCCACGGAACTGCGGATCACCGCCCTGGACGGCTCCGACGGCGACCTCGGCGCCGGCGAGCGCGGCGAGCTGCTGATCCGCGGCCCCCAGGTGATGAAGGGCTATCTCGGCCGCCCCGCCGAGACCGCCGCCGTCATCGACGCCGACGGCTGGCTGCACACCGGCGACGTCGGCTATGTGGACGAACGCGGCTACCTGCACATCGTCGACCGGGTCAAGGAACTGATCAAGTACAAGGGCTACCAGGTCGCCCCCGCCGAGCTGGAGGCCGTTCTGCTCGGCCACCCGCAGATCGCCGACGCCGCCGTGATCGGCGTCCCGGACGCCGAGGGCACCGAGTGTCCCAAGGCCTTCGTGGTCCGCGTCCCGGGCAGCGGCCTGACCGCCGAGGAGGTCACCGGGTACGTCGCCGGGCAGGTCGCTCCGTACAAGAAGGTCCGCGCGGTGGAGTTCGTCGACGCCGTCCCCAAGTCCCCGGCCGGCAAGATCCTCCGCCGCGAACTGCGCGCCCGCGAGGCCGAGCGCGCCGCCGTCAGCTGAGTGCGTCGCCGTCGGCTGAGTGCGCCGCCGCCCCGGGCCCGCCGCCGACCCGGGCGACCCGGGCGACCCGGGCCCCGGCGGGCGAAGACCGGCGCCCGTCTGTGAGGATCGACCCGCCGCGCCCCCACCGGAACAGGAGCCGCCCGCCGCCATGACCAGCCACGCCGCCGCCCGCACCCCCCAGCAGGACCGCAGCCGCGCGACCCGGGCCCGGCTGCTCGCGGCGGCCGTGGACTGCCTGGCCGAACGCGGCTGGAACGGCTCCACCGTCACCGTCGTCGCCGAGCGTGCCGGCGTCTCCCGGGGCGCCGCCCAGCACCACTTCCCGACCCGCGAGGACCTCTTCACCGCGGCCGTCGAGCACGTCACCGCCGAGCGGCTGGCAGCCGTCCGCGCCCACGCGGACGAGCTGCCGGCCGCCGGCCCCGACCGCACCCGCGCCGTGGTCGACATGATCGTCCGCCTCTACACCGGCCCGCTGTTCCGCGCCGCCCTGCACCTGTGGACCGCCGCCGCCACCGAGGAGGCGCTGCGCGAGCGGATCATCACCCTGGAGGGACACGTCGGCCGGGAGGCCCACCGGGCCGCCGTGGAGTTCCTGGACGCCGACGAGACCCGCCCCGGCGTGCGCGAATCGGTGCAGGCCACCTTGGACCTCGCCCGCGGGCTGGGCCTGGCCAACCTGCTCACCGACGACAGCCTTCGACGATCCGGAGTGATCCGGCAGTGGGCGGGCATTCTGGAGAGTACGCTGCGCCCGGTAGGCCCATGACGCCCGTACACCCGGAGCGGCCGGAGAACCTCTGACCAAGGGGTCGCCGGGCGGCCGATGTCCGTGCAGTCTGGAGAAGAATCCCGGCCGGCACGGACCGCGAGGCCCACCCGGCCGGGCACGAGCCGAACCGGGGTGCTGCCTGATCATGCACGGACACGAGTGGGGCGCGACCGACGCCGCCGACCCGGCACCGGGTGGCACTCAGCCACGTCCCGAGGGCGCACGTCCCAAGGGCGCACGTCCCAAGGGCGCACACCTCGAAGGCGCGCGCCCCGAGGGCCATCGGCTCGTCCCGCTCGCGACGGCCCTGCTCCAGGACGACGGCCTGATCCTGCACTGGAGCGAGGACGCCGAAGCCCTGCTCGGCTACACCACCGAGGAAGCCGTCGGCAGCTACGCCGCCCAGCTGCTCACCGACGGCGGCAACCGCGCCGAGGTACTGGCCCTCTTCGAACGGATCATGGGCGGCGTCGGCTGGTCCGGCGTCTTCCCGGTCCGCCACCGCGACGGCCACACCGTCGACCTGGAGTTCCGCACCTACCCCATCGCCGGACCGGCCGGCACCCTGCTGCTCCTCGCCACCGCCTCCGACAGCCGTGCCCTGCACGCCGTCGAGGCCGACCTGGCGGTACTGGACGGCATCTTCGGCCGCTCCCCGATAGGCATGGCCGTCTACGACACCGACCTGCGCTACGTCCGGCTCAACGAGGCGCTCGCCCGGATGAACGGCGTGCCGGTCGCCGCCCACCTCGGCCGCCGGATATCCGCGGTGCTCCCCGGCATCAACGGCGCCGAGATCGAGCAGACCATGCGGCAGGTGCTGAAGACCGGCAAGCCCGTGGTGGACGCCCGCTCGCACGGCCGCGTCCCCGGCGACCCCAAGCGGGACCGCGCCTGGTCCGCCTCCTACTTCCGCCTCGAGGACCCCACCGGCCGGGTCTTCGGCGTCTGCTCCTCGATCATCGACGTCACCGAACGCTTCCAGGCCGAGGCCCGCGCCGCCCGGGCCCAGGAACGGCTCGCCACCATCGCCGAGGCCACCGCCCGGATCGGCACCACCCTCGACCTCCAGCGCACCGCCGAGGAACTGATCGAGGCCGTCGTCCCCCGGTTCGCCGACTTCGCCACCGTCGACCTGCTGGAGCCGGTCCTGCGCGGCGCCGAGCCCACCCCGATCCCCGCCGACCGGACCGCCACCCTGCGCGCCGTCGCCGTCGGGGAGTCCTACGAGACCGGGCTCGCGAGCGCCGTCGACGTCGTCGGCGAGACCTCCGAGTACGCCCCCGACCGCAGCTACACCCAGTGCCTGCGCAGCGGAAAGCCGCTGCTGCGGGCCCACGTGGACGAGGAGGTGCTGCGCGGACTGGTCTCCAGCGAGGACCGGGTGGCCCCCGGGATGGCGGCGGGCATCCACTCGTACCTGATGGTGCCGATCACCGCCCGGGGCATGGTGCTCGGCGGCTCCGAGTTCATCCGGATGCGCAACCCCGAGCCGTTCACCGCCGCCGACGTCGCCCTCGCCGAGGAACTGGTCGCCCGCACCGCGCTGGCACTCGACAACGCCCGGCTCTACCGCCGCGAGCGGGAGACCGCCCTCACCCTGCAGCGCAGCCTGCTGCCGCAGGAGGTGCACCGCACCCTCGGCCTGGAGATCGCCTACCGCTACCTGCCCAGCAGCGTGGTCAGCGAGGTCGGCGGCGACTGGTTCGACGTGGTGCCGCTGTCCTGCGGACGGGTCGCCCTGGTGGTCGGCGACGTGATGGGCCACGGCATCCGGGCCGCCGCCACGATGGGCCAGCTGCGCACCGTCGCCCGGACCCTCGCCACCCTCGACATGCCGCCCGAGCAGGTCCTCACCCGGCTGGACGAGACCGCCTCAGGAATCGGCGAGGGCCAGTTCGCCACCTGCATCTGCGCGGTCTACGACCCGCTGGAGCGCACCGTCCAGGTCGCCTCGGCCGGGCACCTGCCGCCGGTCCGGGTCGCCCCCGACGGCACCGCCGAGATGGTCGAGGTGCCGCCCGGCGTGCCGCTGGGCGTCGGCGGGGTGGCCTTCGAGTCGATCGAGTTCACCATCCCCGAGGGCGGCATGGTCGCGCTCTACACCGACGGCCTGGTCGAGCGGCGCGGCCAGGACCTGGACGCCGGGATCGACCTGCTCGCCCGCACGCTCTCCGGGCCCGGCCGGACCCTGGAGGAGAACTGCGACGCCGTCCTCAGCGCCCTGGTCACCGACGGCACCGAGGACGACATCGCGATGATCATGGCGCGGGTGCTGCCGCTGCCCGCCGACCGGATCGCCACCCTCCCGCTCAGCGGCGGCGGCCGACTGCCCGGCCGGGCCCGCCGCTTCACCCGTGCCACCCTGGAGACCTGGGGCCTGACCGCGCTCACCGACTACGCCGAACTCCTGGTCAGCGAGCTGGTGACGAACGCCCTGCTGCACGCCGACGCCCCGCGCCGGCTGCGGCTGTTCCGCGACCGGGTGCTCACCGTCGAGGTTGCCGACGCCGGCGGCCAGACCCCGCAGCTGCGCCCCTTCGCCGAGCAGGACGAGGGCGGGCGCGGGATGTTCCTGGTCAGCGAGCTGGCCCAGCGCTGGGGCAGCCGGCTCACCCGGGACGGCAAGGTCGTCTGGGCCGAGCTGGAGCTGCCCTTCGGGGCGAAGTAGCGGCGCCCGACCACGCAGGAACGGCCGTTCCCGTGAGGAGAACGGCCGTTTCCGCAGGGGAGCGACGGCGGAGCGACAGGGAAGCCATCGGAGAAGGCCCGTTCCCCGTACCCCCGTCGGGACGGCGAGGAGGTACGGGGGAGCGGGTCACGCGTGGACCTTCTCCGAGGTCTCGGCGGGCGCGTCGACCGGCGCCTCGGCGGGTGCCCCGTCGGTCGCTGCCGCAGCGCCGGCCGGCTCGGAGAGCCCGCGCAGCAGGCGCCAGGCCATCACGGCCGCGCCGACCAGCAGCGCGGCGGCCAGCAGTCCGGCGCTGTTCATGCCGCCGACGAAGACCTGCTTCGCGCTCGCCAGCAGCGGCTGCGCCACCTCCGGCGGCAGCCCCTGCGCCGACTCGACCGCCGAGCCCAGCGACTCGCCGGCCCGGGCGGCGACCGCCGGGTCCGTCCCGGCCGGGACGGCCAGCCCGCTCGCGTAGATCGAGCCGACCACCGAGCCGACCAGTGCGATGCCGAGCGCGGTGCCCAGCTCGTACGCCGTCTCCGAGACCGCCGAGGCGGCCCCGGCCTTGTCGGCGGGCGCGGCGCTCAGCACCAGGTCGGCGCCGAGCGTGTAGACCACGCCCTCGGCCGTTCCGACCAGCAGGAAGGACACGGCCAGCAGCAGGTAGGTGGTGTCCTGCTCCAGCCAGCCGAGCACGCCGACGCCCAGACCCATCGCCAGCAGACAGGCCGTCAGCGCCTTCCGGGCGCCGAAACGCCGGGCCACCCGGACGGTCAGCAGACCGCCGACCACCGAGCCCGCGAAGGCCGGCAGCTCGGCCAGGCCCGCCTGGAGCGGGTGGTAGCCGCGGACCAGCTGCAGGTACTGCGAGACCACGAAGATCACACCGGAGAGCCCGACCAGGGAGATCAGCGAGGCCGAGACGGCCGCCGTGAACCGCCGGTCGCGGAACAGCCGGACGTCGAGCAGCGGGGTCTCCAGCCGCAGCTGGCGACGGACGAAGACGGTCAGCGCCGCGGCACCCAGAACGAACGAGACCGGCACGTCCCAGCGGACCACGCCGTGCGCGGCCGCCTCCTTGACCGCGTACACCACGCCGATCACCCCGGCCATCGACAGGACGACGCTCAGCACGTCCCAGCGGCCCGGCTTCGGGTCCTTGGACTCCGGCAGCAGCCAGACGCCGAAGCCCAGCAGCAGGAGCAGTACCGGGATGTTCAGCAGGAACACCGAACCCCACCAGAAGTGCTCCAGCAGCACCCCGCCGACCACCGGCCCGAGCGCGGCACCGGCCGTGGCGGCCGCGCCCCAGATGCCGATCGCGGTGGCCCGCTCCCGGTCGTCCGGGAAGAGGCTGCGGATCAGCGACAGGGTGGACGGCATGATGGTCGCCCCGGCGACACCCAGCAGCCCGCGGGCCAGGATCAGCCAGCCCGGGCTCGGCGCGTAGGCGGCCAGCAGCGAGGCCGCACCGAAGGCGGAGGCACCGGCCAGCAGCAGCCGCTTGCGGCCGATCCGGTCGCTCAGCGCGCCCATGCTGACCAGCAGACCGGCCAGGACGAAGGAGTAGGAGTCGCCGATCCAGAGCAGCTGGGTGCCGCTGGGGCGCAGCGTCTCGCTGATCGACGGGATGGCGAGGGAGAGGACGGTCGCGTCCAGCGCGACCACGGTGACGGCCAGGACGAGGACGGCGAGGCCGGTCCAGCGCTGGCGGGCGGTCGGGGTACTCATGGTTTATCGGTGTCCGGTCTGCAGTCAGAGGTGCTGCGGTCCGAGGTGCTGTGGGTGGTGGACTCGTGGGCGGCGGCGTCCGGTCTGCGCAGCGCCCCGCCCAGGAAGAGCTCGGTGAGCGAGAAGGCGGCGTCGCGCGGGGCGAGCCGGCCGTCCTGGATCGACCAGCCGACGCCGGCGACCAGGTCGAAGAAGGCCTCGCTCAGCCAGGCGGCGCTCAGCTCGATGCGGAACACGCCCTGCTGCTGGCCGCGCAGGAAGAGCGCGTGCAGCCGGGCGATCTGGAGCTCCCAGAGGTCGTTGATCTCGTCGTTCTCGTAGAGCTGGTTCTCGCCGGCCAGGAAGGCGCAGAGCATGGCGTCCGGGACCGAGGCGTCCACCAGGCGGCGCAGTGCGGCCTCGGCGTCGCCCTCCTCGACCCCGGCGGTGTCCAGTGCGCCGGCGAACCGGCGCAGGCCGAGCAGGCCGACCTCGCGGATCAGCGCCTCGCGCCCCGGGAAGAGCCGGTGCAGCGTGGCGCGGCTGATGCCGGCGGCCCGTGCGATCTCGTCCAGGTGGGCGGTCGGGCGGCGCGAGAGCACGCCGACGGCGGCTTCGAGGACGGTGTCGCGGTCGGTGGCCATGAGGGGAGTCTAGTTCACATGAGACGCGGATGTCTCAGAATTGAAGTTTCAGTCTCAAATGATCCACGGGCTGAAGCGTGCCCGGACAGCAAAAACCGGAGACGGCGGGTGCCGTCCCCGGTCAGGGGTGCCGCTGCGCCATGGGCGCCGCGGCTCAGCTCTGGTTGTAGAAGCCGGTCTCGTCGAGCGGGCGGTCGATCACCATGACCTCGACCTCGGCCGGGGTCAGCAGGAAGACCCGGCGGGCGATCCGCTCGATGCCGCCCTGGGTGCCGAAGATCAGCCCGGAGGCGAAGTCGACCATGCGCTTCGCTTCGGCCTCCTCCATCTCGGTGAGGTCCATGACCACCGGGATGCTCGCCCGGATGTGCTCACCGACCGTGCGGGCCGCTTCGAAGCCCGTCGGCCGCAGGGAGACGATCTTCGCGGGCGCGGCGACGGCCGGTACCGTCTCATGATCCACCCACTCGTCGTCGTACACCGCGGCCGGGTAGTTCCCCGAGGGCATCAGCCACCCGTTGTGGTGCTCGTCGCGAAGTGCTCCCATGCCGCGCCTCCCTGCCTCGTCCCGTCTGGTCCCCCGGGGGCGCGTGTCGCTTTTTGACACGTCATCCACTCGTCGGAACTGTCCGAGTATCGCACTGTTCACCGGTCCCGTGCCCGCTCGCGACCCCCGTACGAGTCGTGCCGCGCCGGAAACCCGGGCGGACCCGGGCAAAGAGAGCAGACGCGGCGTAGCGCCGTACGGTTGCGCGCGTAGACCATATCGGTAGCGGTCGCCGCGTAATTGACCTTCTGTCAACAATGCGGAAACGATTTCGCGCGGTCGGTCACTCGCCGGTCGCGCCGTCCACCGATTCGCGCAGAAGATCGGCGTGGCCGTTGTGTCGCGCGTACTCCTCGACCATGTGGGCGAGGATCCAGCGGAGCGTCACTTCCTCGCCGCGGCGCGGCCGCTTGCCGACCGTGTCGAGCGGCAGGCCGGCGGCCGCCCGGCGGGCGGCCTCGATCTCGGCGCGCCAGGTGGCGAAGTCGGCCGCGACGTCGGCGGTGTCGACGTTGTCGAAGTCGCCGTCCGGGTCGGCCTTGGTCCAGTAGTGGCCGGTGGCGACCTCCTCGCCGCGCAGGATCCCCTGGAACCAGTACCGCTCGACCTCGGCCATGTGCCGGACCAGGCCGAGCAGCGAGAGGCCGGACGGCGGGACGGAGCGCAGGCGCAGCTGGTCGTCGCTCAGCCCCTCGCACTTGAGCGCGAGGGTGCTGCGGTGGTAGTCGAGGAAGGCGGTGAGGGTGGCGGCCTCGTCGGCGGCCATCGGCGGGTCCACCCGCGGGTTCATTCCGGTCATGCGGGCCATCCTGGCGCCGGCGGCCGCAGGGGCGCGAACGATTTGTTCGGCCGGACGTCGGGTCGGGTGGTCTACCGGGAGGTCGGCCGGGGAGGTCTTCCGGGCCGACTGGCGGGCCGACATCCGGGCCGACCGCTCAGGCGGCCGCCGCCCGGCGCCGTGCCCTCGCCGCCCGCCAGAGCCCCGCCACGCTGCCCAGCCCCAGCAGCGCGATCAGGCCCGCCGACAGCAGGAACGCCGCCGACCCGGGCTTGCCCGAGCTGGCCGCCGCCGTCACGTACACCGCCGTGGTCGGCACCGCGCCGATCGCGGTCGCGAGGACGAACGGCAGGGCGCGGGTCCCGGAGAAGGCGGCGCCGTAGTTGACCGCCTGGAACGGCATGCCGGGCAGCAGCCGCAGCACCAGCACGCTGCGGAACCCCTGCTCGGTGAACCGCCGGTCCAGGGCGCCGAGTACCTTCCCGCGCAGGTACGGGCGCAGCGCGTCCCGGCCGAGGCTCCGGCCGAGCCCGAAGGCCAGGGCGGCGCCCAGCGTGGTGCCGAGCACCGCCAGCGCGACGCCCTGTTGGATGCCGAGGAGCAGCCCGGCCGCCGCGTTGAGCGCCGGCCGGGGCACGAAGGCGAGCGTCCCCACGGCGTACACCAGGGCGAACAGCGGCCCGAACCAGTACCCGGGCATCCGGTCCGCCAGCCCCCCGGACAGCAGCTCCGTCGGGTTCCACAGCAGGAGCGACCCGGCCGCCGCGCCGAGCAGCACGATCAGCAGCGCCAACCGCCACCGGGACGAACGCGGCGCGGCGGGGGGTGCGGGAATGACATCGGGCTCGGACACCGGCCGAGCCTAACCGGGGCCGCGGGCTACCGGGCCACCGGGCCGTTGGTGAACCAGGCCTGGTTGGGCCTGTTATTGCCCGGCCACTGGATCACCGGCGTCCCGTCCGCCGGACTCCCGCCGTACAGGTCGAGCCAGAGGCCGCTGTTCACGTTCGGGTAGTCGTGGGGGAAGCCGGTGCCCAGGGTCTCGTCGCGCCAGCCCTGGTTGGACCCCCCGTTACAGCTCCACTGGTCGATCGGGGTGCCCACGGTGGTGCTGTACCCGGGGACCTCCAGGCACTTGCCGCTGTGGACGTTGATGATCGTTGAGCCCGGTCCGCTCGTCCACTGCTGATTGGCCCCGCCGGTGCAGGTCCACTGGCGGACCGGGGCACCGTCGTCGGTGCGCCAGTCGGCCACCTCCAGACACTTGCCCGTGGCGACGTTGCTGATCCGGTACTGCCCGGCCTGGCTCGCCGAGGCCGACGGGGCGGCGAGTACGGTCGCGGCGGCGGTGGCGAGCCCGACGGCGGCGGCAACGAGCACGCGGCGGGCTGCGGCGGGCGGGACGGGTCTGCGGTGCCGGACACGTGACGACGTGGTCATGGATTCCCCCTGGGAGCGTGGTCATGGGACGACGTGCGTCGAAACCCTATTCGGTGACGTACCGGTTCCGGACGCGAACCGTGGTCACGGGTTCGCCTGGGAGGTGGCCATGGATGCCTGCCATCGGATGTGTCCGATGGCAGGCTGACGACGGGCGGGCGAGTGGTGCTGCTCTCCGGTGGCCGCCGGCCGGCCGGGGGATCAGCTGTACGGGTCCTTCTCGGGGTTGTAGTGCCAGAACTGGTTGGCGCCGGCGAGGTACTCCCACTGGATCACCGGGGTGCCGTCGGTCAGTGCGCCGCCGGCGACGTCGAGGACGAGGCCGCTGTGGGCGTTCACGATGCGGCGCGGGGTGCCGGGGTGGCTGGCGGGCGGGTCGCTCCACTGCTGGTTGGAGCCGCCGTTGCAGGTCCACTGGTCGGCCTGGGTGCCCCAGGCGGTGCTGTAGCCGGGGATCTCCAGGCACTTGCCGCTGTGCAGGTTGATCCAGCCGTTGGCGGTCTGGGTCCACTTCTGGTTGTCGCCGCCGGTGCAGGTCCAGATCCGGACCGGGGCGCCGTCGTCGGTGCGCCAGTCGGCGACCTCCAGGCAGAGGTCGTTCGTCCCGGCGTACATGCCGGTGCGGATCTCGGCAGGGCCGAAGTCGGTGGTGGCGGTGGTGGCGGCGGCGGGCGCTGCGGGCGCCGCCGGGGCGGTGAAGGCCACGGCGGCGGTGGCGAGGACGGTACTTGCGGCGACGAGCCGCGTGCGGCACAACATCGGTCGACCTCCGGTGGTGCGGTTCGGCGGTGGTGCGGTCCGGCGCGACCCGGCGAGGAAACCCGGCAGGCGTTGCCGGGAGTCCCGGGCCGCGGCGGCCTGTTCGACCGCCGAGAGTTCGAGGAGGTTGTGCGGAGCACCCGGATGGCGGAGAAAGTCGTGCGGGCAGTCGGCCGGGGGTCGGCGGTGCGGGCGGGGAACTCCTTCAGGAACTCGCCGTCATGTCCGATTCCACGGCGGTCGCGGTTCTGCCGGTGGAATGCCGTTCGGCCTGGCGCAGCGCCCCGGCGCTCAGCAGCAGGGCGAAGACGAGGGCAGTGACCAGTCCGAAGGAGACGGTCAGCGAGGTGGCCTCGGCGAGGGTGCCGATGACGGCGGGGGCGATCAGGCCGGAGGTGTAGGTGACGGTGGCGACGCCCGCGATGGCCTGGCTGGCGTTGGTGCCGATCCGGCCGGCGGCGGCGAAGGCGAGCGGGACGATGACGGCGATGCCGATGCCGATGAGGGCGAAGCCGGGGATGGCCAGCACTGGGCTGTCGGCGGCGACCACCAGCAGGCCGCCGACGGTGGCGACGGCGCCGCCGATCCGGGTGGCGCGGACGGCGCCGAGGCGGCGGATCGCGGCGTCCCCGGCGAGGCGGCTGACCGCCATGGTGAGCGAGAAGGCGGTGTACGAGGCGGCGGCGACAGTGGCCGAGGCGCCGGTGACGTCCCGCAGGTAGACGCCGCTCCAGTCCATCGAGGCGCCCTCGGCGAAGACCGCGCAGAAGCCGACCAGCCCGATCACCAGCGAGCTGCGCGGTGGCAGCGCGAACCTCGGCGGCTCCTCCGCGCCCTCGTGCGCCCGCAGGTCGGGCAGGCGGCGGCAGACCGGCTGGGCGAGGGCGAGCAGGACCAGTGCGGTGACGGCCAGCTGCAGCCGGGCGTCGAGGTCGAGGTGGGCGGCGAGGATGCCGAAGCCGGAGGCCAGCAGGCCGCCGGCGCTCCACATCCCGTGCAGTCCGGACATGATCGAGCGGCCGAGCCGCTCCTCGATCTCCACGCCCTGCGCGTTCATCGCGACGTCCGCCATGCCGGCCGTGGCCCCGTACGCCAGCAGTGCCACGCACAGCACCGGCAGCGAGGGGGCGAGCGCGGGCAGGGCGAGGGCCAGGCACCAGAGCGCGATCAGGCCGCGCACCGCCGCCCGGCCGCCGTAGCGGTGGACGAAGCGGCCGGCCAGCGGCATGGCGAGGGAGGAGCCGATGGCGGGCATGACCAGGGCCAGGCCGAGCTGTCCGGTGGACAGGTCGAGGCGGTCCTGGATCCACGGGATGCGGGTGACGAAGCTGCCGCTGACGGCGCCGTGCACGCCGAAGACCAGGGCGATGCTCGCCCGCGCCCGGCGCGGGGCGGCCAGCGGTTCCGGCCGTGGGTCCGGCGGGGGTGCGGTGGTGCGGTTCATCGGCGTTCCCTCCCGGTCGCGCGGTGCGGGGCGCGACAGTGCCCTGTGGGTGGCCTTGCTGACAGTCAAACGCAGGTACAGCCGGCCGGTCGACGATTCGATAAACTATCAGGAAGGGACCCTGATAGAAACACTCTGGAAGGATGAGCGGCCATGACCACCGCGCGTACGGCCACGCCGAGCACTGCCCGGGCGATCAACGACCGGCTGGCGCTCAACCTCCTGCTCGAGCAGGGCCCCCTGACCGCGACCGAGCTGCGCGACCTCACCGGCCTCTCCCGGCCGACCGTCGCCGACCTGCTCGAACGCCTCCAGCGCACCGGCCTGGTGGCGGTCGTCGGCGAACGCGGCGAACAGCGGCGCGGCCCCAACGCCCGGGTCTACGCACTGGTCGCCTCCCGGGCGCACATCGCCGCCTTCGACGTCCGGTCCGGCGGTGTCAGCCTGGTCGTCGCCGACCTCGCCGGGCACGTCCTCGCCACCGCCGAGATCCCGGTCGACGGCGACGGCGGGCCCGACACCGCCGCGGCGATCACCGCCACCCTGCTGGAGACCGCGCGCGGCGCCGGCGTCGAGCGGCTGCACACCGTCGCGGTCGGCGCCCCCGGACTTGTCGACCCCGCCACCGGGCGGCTGCAGAGCACCGGCAAACTCCCCACCTGGCACGCCGAACTCCTCGCCGCACTGGAGGAGTTGCCCGGCACCGAGGTGATCCTGGAGAACGAGGTCAACCTCGCCGGGCGGGCCGAGTACCGGGTCGGTGCCGCGCGCGACCGCGACACCTTCGTGCTGATGTGGCTCGGCCACAGCGTCGGCGCCGCCGTCATCCTGGACGGGCGGCTGCGCCGCGGCTTCTCCGGCGGCACCGGCGAGATCTGCTTCCTGCCCGTCCCCGGGACCGCCGGGCCGCCCAGCGCCGACAGCTGCGAAGGCGGCTTCCACGGCCTGGTCGGCAGCGCGGCGATCTGCGACCTGGCCCGCGCCCACGGGCTGCCCGCCGACCCGGCCGGGGACGCCTCCGCCGCCGAGGCCGTCGTCCGCGCGGCGGTGGCAGCGGTGGCGGCCGTGGCGGCGGTGACAGAGGTGGCGGCGCCGACGGCGGGCACGGGCCAGGCGGGCGAGGCGGGCGGGCGCTTCCTGGACGAGCTGGCCGCGCGGATCGCCCTCGGCGCGGCGAGCGTGTGCGTCGTGCTCGATCCCGGCTGCGTGGTGCTCGGCGGGGAGATCGGCCGGGCCGGCGGCGCCGAGCTGGCCGGCCGGGTCGAGCGGCGGCTGGCCCGGCTCTCCCCGCTGAGTACCGAGGTGCGGGCCGGTACGGCGGGTGGCGGCGCGGTGCTCGCCGGTGCGGTGCTGACCGCCGGGGACGCGGTGCGGCGGGACCTCTTCGGCGAGCCGTAGCGGCCCCTGGTGTCGAGCGGTAGCAGCCCCTGACTTGCCCGTTGCCGTACCCGGTACGGCAGGATGGCGGACGGGGGCGCGTTCCGCCACGACCCTTGTTCCTCGAACCACCGTCAGGAGTCGCTCATGGGCCAGCCCGAGGTGCCGGCGAACCCGTACCGCATCGGCGAGGCGGCGGCGCTGCTCGGCGTCAGCGCCGACACCATGCGGCGCTGGGTGGACGCCGGGCGGCTCGCCGCCGCGCGCGACGAGCACGGGCACCGGATCATCCCCGGCGCCGAGCTCGCCGCCTTCGCCCGCGAGCTGGCCCGGCCGGAGAACGCCGAGGCCGAGGGCCGCCCGTCCTCGGCCCGCAACCGCTTCCCGGGGATCGTCACCCACGTGGTGCTCGGCGACGTGGCCGCGCAGGTGGAGATCCAGGCCGGGCCGTTCCGGGTGGTGTCGCTGATCAGCCGGGAGTCGGCGGAGGAGCTGAACCTGGTGCCCGGCGCACCCGCCACGGCGGTCATCAAGTCCACCAATGTGATGATCGAGCGGCGCTGACGCCCCACCGACGAGTCCCGAACGTCGAACCGACCGAGAGGCCCGGATGCCACCCCCGCACCTGCCGACCACCCAGAGCGCCGTGCTCGCGATCCAGACCGTGGCGGACCGGCACGGCCGGACCGTCCGCGCCCGGCACGACATCGGCCGCGACCAGACCTTCGCCGGCCTGGTCGGGCCGCCCGGGCCAGTCGGCTCGGGCAGCTCCGGCGGCTCGGGCGGCGCGGGCGGCGAGTTCGACGGGATTCCGCACGAGGCGCTGCTGGAGTACGACGGCCGCCCCCGTGTCGCCGTCCGGCTGTTCACCCACGACGAGGTCACGGTGACCGTCGAGGGCATCGCCTTCGACGTCGAGCGCGACCGCGTCCCGGGCTTCCTGGACGCGGTCTGGACCGACCTCGTGCACGTCAGGGCGCGCACCTTCCCGCCGTCCACCACGCTGATCGTCACTGTCCCTGGGGAGCCGAGTCACCGCGAGGACGTCGGCGTCCACAACCTCACCCCCTGGCTCGCGGAGAGGATCCGATGACCACCGACCGCAGCCCCCGGGTACTGGCCGTCGCCCACCGCGGCGACCCGTACCGCCACCGCGAGAACACCCTGCCCTCGATCGAATCCGCGCTGGCCGCCGGCGCCGACGCCGTCGAGGTGGACATCCGGCTCACCCGCGACAGGGTGCCCGTCCTCCTGCACGACCGCACCCTGGAACGGCTCTGGAACGACCCGCGGTCGATCGACCGGGTCACCACCGAGCAGCTGGACGAGCTGCGGCACGGCCGGCTCGCCATCCCCACGCTCGCCGAGGCGATCAAGGCGGTGACCGCCACCGAGGGCCGCCGACTGCTGATCGACCTGGACGACCCCGGGCCGGCCGCCGCCACCTGGTCCGTGGTCACCGGACTCGGCGCCGAACGGCAGGTCGCCTTCTGCGGCCCGGTCACCGCCATGCTCGCGGTGCGCGAACTGACCCCCGACGCCGAGATCGCGCTCACCTGGAAACAGCCGCGGATGCCCGTCCGCACCCTGCTGGACGACCTGCGCCCGCGCTACCTCAACCCGCCGTTCGGCCTCGTCACCCCCGAGTTCGCCGCCGCCGCGACCGACGCCGGACTCGCCGTCTCCACCTGGACCGCCGACCTGCGCCGCACCATGCGCCGACTGCGGGACACCGGGGTCGCCTCCATCACCACCAACCGGATCGGCGTACTGCGCTCGGTGCTGGACGGCCGCCGGTGACCGAACCCGGGCAGGTGCTCGGCACCCGGGAGCTGGGCCGCGCCCTGCTGGCCCGTCAGCACCTGCTCGCCCGCACCGACCTGGAACCCGCCGCGATGGTCCACCACCTCGCCGGCCTCCAGGCCCAGGCCGCACCCCAGCCGCCCTACCTCGGGCTGCTCGCCCGACTCGACGGCTTCACACCCGAGCCGCTGAGCACGCTGATCGAACAGCGGTCGGTGGTCCGGATCGCCCTCCAGCGCGGCACCATCCACCTGGTCACCGCCGACGACTGCCTGACGCTGCGCCCGCTGCTCCAGCCCGTCCTGGACCAGGGGCTGCGCACCACCTTCGGCAAGGGGCTCGCCGGGCTCGACCCGGACGCGCTCGCCGCCGAGGCCCGGGAGCTGGTCGAGGAGCAGCCGCGCACCTTCCAACAGCTGGGCGCGCTACTCGCCGCCACCCGCCCGGACCGCGACCCGGCCGTGCTCGCCCAGGCGGCCCGCTGCCTGCTGCCGCTCGTCCAGGTGCCGCCGCGCGGCCTGTGGGGGCGCGGCGGCCCGGCCGCGCACACCACCGCCGAAGCCTGGCTCGGCCGCCCGCTCGACCCGGCGCCCGTGCTCGACGACCTCGTCCTGCGCTACCTCGCCGCGTTCGGCCCGGCCACCGCGGCCGACCTGAAGAAGTGGTCGGGCCGCACCGGACTCTCCCCGGTGCTGGCACGGCTCGCGCCGCGGCTGGTGACCTTCCGCGACGAGCAGGGCCGGCTGCTGTACGACCTGCCGGAGGCGCCCCGGCCGGACGCGGACACCCCGGCGCCGGTGCGGCTGGTCGCGCCGTTCGACAATCTGCTGCTGTCGCACGCGGACCGCACCCGGGTGCTGCCCGAGGAGTACCGGGGGCGGGTCATGACGCAGAACGGGATCGTGCTCGGGACGCTGCTGGTGGACGGGATGGTCGCCGGGTCCTGGCGGCTGACGGGTGAGCAGGAGGTCGTCGTGCAGCCGTTCGTGGCGCTGCGGCGGGCCGACCGGCAGGCGGCGCAGGCCGAGGCGGAGCGGGTGCTGGCCTTCGCGGGCGCGGGCGGTGCGGTTCTGATCGAGGACCCCGAATAGCGATACAACGGGCAGATCGTCACATTCTCTGCTGAGCTGGGTCGGTTCGGACCCAACGACGATCCCCGGCGGAGGTGGCCGTGTCCGTGGAGCGCCCGCCCGGCAGGCAGCCCGACCACCGCAGGCCCTACCTGATGCTGCCGCCCGCGCTGCGACAGGCGGCGGCCTGGGCGATGGCGGTGATCCTGCTCATCGCGGTCGCCTCGCTGGTGGTCTTCGCGCTGGTCGAACTGCGGGCCGCCACCGTGCCGTTCGTCCTGGCGCTGCTCGGAGCCTCACTGCTTTACCCGGTGGTGCCCTGGCTGGTCGGGCGGGGCGTGAGTCGGGGCCTCGCCGCCGGGCTGACCTGCATGGTGCTGGTCGTGGCGGTCGGCGGGGTCCTCGCGCTGCTGGTCAACTCCCTGGTGCACAGTGCCCCGCAGATCGCCACCTCGCTGCCGCAGGCCGGGCACCGGCTGGCCGAGTGGCTCGGCCCGTTCGGGGAGAAGATCCAGCACGCCCTGAACAACGCCAAGGGCGAGACCAACTCGCTGGTCTCGACGCTGACGAACGGTGTGCTCTCCGGGCTCGGCCTGCTCACCCAACTGATCACCGGCGGGGTGCTGGCGCTCGCCCTGGTCTTCTTCTTCCTCCGCGACGGCCACCGCACCGCCGACGCCATCCGCTCCTACCTGCCCGGACCCGGCGCCGAGACCGTGGTCGCCTGCGCAGAGCGGGCCTTCGACGCGATGGCCGGCTTCATGCGTGGCACCACCCTGATCGCCCTGATCGACGCGGGCTTCATCACCATCGGCCTGGTCGCCCTCGGCGTGCCCGGCGCCCCCGGCCTCGGCGCGCTGGTCTTCATGGGGGCCTACATCCCCTTCGTCGGCGCCTTCCTGTCCGGCACGGTCGCCGTCCTGGTCGCCCTCGCCGACGGGGGCCTCGGCACGGCCCTGTGGGCCCTCGGCGTGGTGCTCGCCGTGCAGATGATCGAGGGCAACATCCTCCAGCCCGTCATCCAGAGCCGGACCGTCGAGCTGCACCCGGCCACCATCATGGTCGCCGTGGTGGCCGGCTCCGGCATCGCGGGCATCATCGGCGCCCTGCTCGCCGTCCCGGTCTGCGCGGCGGCGACGGGTGTCATCTCGGTCCTGCGCGGCGTCCCGGGGCGGGCGGGCGGCGGGGCGTGAGAAGCCGGTTGCCAGGCCTGCGGTCCCTGTGTGAACATCACTAATGCGACGGCAGTCGCGATAGTGCCGGGAGGGGTGCGGATGGAACTGTTCGAGGTGGCCGAAGCGGGGGCCGGGCCGTACGGGGTGGCCGTGGGGGCGGACGGGAGCGTCTGGTTCACGCTGGTGCATGCCGGGGAGATCGGGCGGTTGGCGGCGGACGGGGCGGTCCGGCGGTACGGGCTCGGGGCGCCCGGGTGCGGGCCGGCGGTGATCACGGCCGGCCCCGACGGGGCGATGTGGTTCAGCCGGATGCGGGACCACCGGATCGGGCGGATCGACGGGGACGGGACGGCGGGCTCGTTCGCGCTGCCGGGCGAGAACGCCGGACCGTACGGGATCGCCGCCGGGCCGGACGGGGCGGTGTGGTTCACCGAGATGAACGCGAACCGGATCGGGCGGATCACGCCGGACGGGGAGGTGACGGAGCACCCGCTGCCGGTCGCCGGGGCGTTTCCGTCGCTGATCACGGCCGGGCCGGACGGCACCCTGTGGTGCACGCTCAACCAGGCGGACGCGGTGGCGAGGGTCGGTACGGACGGGCAGGTGACCGTCCACCGGCTGCCCACCGGGGGCACCGCACCGGTCGGGATCACCGCCGGGGCGGACGGCGCGCTCTGGTACGTCGGCATCGGCGGCGGGCTGGTCGGGCGGATCACCGTGGACGGCGAGGTGACGGAGTACCCGCTGGCCGACCGGGCCGCCAAGCCGCACGCCATCGCGGCGGGGCCGGACGGCCGGCTCTGGTTCACCGAGTGGGGCGCGGGACGGATCGGGGTGCTCACCCCGGACGGGCGGCTGGACGGCCGCCCGATCCCGGGCGAGGGCGCCGAGCCGCACGGCATCGCCGTCGCCCCGGACGGCACGGTGTACGCGGCGCTGGAGCGCGGCGAGATCCTCCGCCTGGCCCCGGCCCGGGGCTGAGGCCCGCACCCGCCTCAGCGGCGCAGCAGTTCCTCCAGGTCGGCGAGGAGGCCGAGGGCGGCGGCGCGGTCGGGGACCGGCTGCGGGGCGGGGGCGCGGTCGGCGATCACCCGGAGGGCGGCGGCGGCCTGGCGGGCGAACATGGCCAGCAGGTCCAGTTCGGGCAGGCTCGCGCGGGCCTGCGGGGCCGGGTCCAGGACCTCCAGGACGCCGAGCACCCGGTTGCCGTGGGTGAGCGGCGCGGCCATCAGGGCATTCGGGACGTACGCGGTGGACTGGGCGAAGTCCCGGTCGAAGGTGCGGTTCGCGCCCAGGTCGTCGACCACCATCGGCTCGCCGGAGGCGGCGACCCAGCCGGCGATGCCCCGGCCGGCCGGGAAACGGCGGCCGACCAGGGACTCCTCGCCGCGCCCCGAGACGGCCTGGAACACCAGCTCCCCGGCCGTCTCGTCGAGCAGGCAGACCGAGCCCGCCTGGGCGCCGAAGATCGCCCGGGCGACGTCCACCACCGACTGCAGCAGCTCGCGGGCCAGCGGATCGACGGCGGGGTCAGTGCTGAGGGTCATCGGGCGCCTCCGGGGTGGGGGTGGTCGGGACCTGGACGTTGGCCGCGGTGAGGTAGAGCGCGCTCTTCAGCTGGAAGGTGGTCAGCCTCGGCCGCCGGGACAGGATGCGGGCGCAGAGCCCGGCCACGTACGGCGTGGCGAAGCTGTTGCCGGTGGTGCGGATGGTGGCGCCGCCGAGCCAGGGCACCCGGACGTTCTGGCCGGGGGCGAAGAACTCGACCGGCGGCGCCGGGTTGTACAGGTGCAGGGCCGGGTCGTCCTCCTGGTGGCTGCCCACCGAGATGACCGAGGAGAACCGCCAGGGGTAGCTCTCCACCGGGGTGTTGTGGGCGGAGGCGACGATCGCGGTGCGGGCGAAGAAGGCGTCGTCGGCGATCGCGTGCAGCTCCTCCAGGAAGCGGGTCCGGGTGGTGGAGAGGCTGAGGTTGACGACGTCGAAGCCCTGCCGGACGGCCCAGCGCAGTCCGGCGATCAGCATGTCGCCGGTGCCGGTGAAGCGCTCGCCGAGCACCCGGACGCTGTACAGCTCGCAGTCCGGGGCGGTGCGGCGGATGATGCCGGCGCAGGCGGTGCCGTGGCCGCAGGTGTCGCCGGCGGTGTCCGGGCGGACGGTCAGCTCCCGGGTGACCGGGTCCTTGACGACTGCCCAGGAGCCCTGCAGCGGGCCGACCAGCGGGTGGTCCGGCTCGACGCCGGAGTCGACCACACAGACCCGCACGCCCTTGCCGGTGGAGTTGCCGCCGTTGCCGCCGTCACTGCCGATGGTGTCGTCGGTGTCGTCGGTGAGGCGGTCGGCGAGCACCGGCAGGTCGGCGGGGGCGCGGTCGCGCAGGCTCCAGGTGAGGCCGGCCGGGCCGTTCACCGGGTGCCCCCGAGCCGCTCGGCCCGCCGTACGCCGGGCAGGTGGCCCTTGGCGGCGAACCGGTCCCGGGCGGTGGCGGCGGCCGCGGCGGCCTCGGCGGAGCGGCCGAGCAGCAGCAGGGCGTGCGCGCGGTCGAGCGCGGTGAGCGCCTGGAGCAGCAGCGACTCGGTGGCCTCGGCGGCGCGCAGGGCGGCCGCGGTGAGGTCCAGCGCCGGCTGGGCCTCGCCCCGGGTGGCGGCGAGCCGGCCGCGCAGCGCGTCCAGCTCGATGGCGAGCACCGGCGCCAGTGCGGCGGTGGCGTCCGCGCCGTCCAGGTGGCGGGCGGCCTGGGCCGGGCGGTCGATGTCCAGTAGGACCCGGGCGGTGGCGAGGGCGAGGCGCGGCAGCGGGGCGGCGGTGCCCTGACGGCGGGCGATCTCGGCGGCGTCGGCCAGCAGGTCCAGGGCCTGGCCGGACTGGCCGGTGGCGGCCGCGGCCTGGGCGGTCAGCGCGGGCAGCGCGACCATCGCCTCGGCCAGCGACAGCTCCCCGGCCAGGCCGTTGGCCTCGGCGAGCAGCAGCTCGGCCTCCGCGGGGCGGTCGCGCAGGGCCAGCAGGACGGCCAGCGGGCCGTTCAGCGCGACCCGGACGGTTCGTCGGCCGGTGCCGTGCTCGGCGAGCAGGGCCCGCAGTCGGAAGGTGGCGTTCGGGACGGGCTCGGGGCCGGTCAGCAGCGCGGCGGCCAGCGCGGCCAGCACGGCGGCCCGGTCCAGCTCGGCGTCGGTGCGGGAGACCTGGTCGAGTGCCTGGTCCAGCAGCTGCCCGGCCTCGGTGTGCCGGCCCGCCAGCAGGTGCTCCTCGGCCAGCCGCAGCCGGGCGCGGGCCTGGCCGAGGTCATCCCCGGTGTCGCTGAACAGCGGCAGCACGGCGCGGGCGGTGGCGGCGGGCTGGTCCTGGCCGGGCGGCAGGCCCCGGGCGGCCAGGGCGAGCCGGGCGTGCGCGGCGTCCAGCGGGTCGGCGGCCGCGTCGCGCACCTGGGCGAGGACGGGCAGCGCCTCGTCGGCGCGACCGAGTGCGAGGCGGGCCTCGCCGAGGCGGCGCAGGACGGGGCCGGCGGCGCGCTCGTTCGGGTAGTGCAGCCGGACGGCCCGCTCCAGCAGGTCGGTGGCGGCGGGCAGGTCGGCGCGGGCCAGGGCGCCCGCCCCGGCGGCGCCGAGGGCGGCGGCCGCGCGGGTGCGCAGGGTGTCGGTGCGGGCGTCCAACAGGCCGAGTTCCAGCCGGTAGCGGTGGGCGCGTTCCAGGTGGCCGCCGACGGCGGCGTCCCCGGCGGAGCGGACGGCCGGCAGGTCGGCGGCGCGCTCGTGGCGCTCGGCGCGGGCCCGCTTGGACATCGACTGGTAGACCGACTCCTGGACCAGGCCGCTGCTGAACCGGTAGCCGGTGCCGGTCGGTTCGACCAGGCGGCGCTCGGCCAGCCGGGCCAGCGCGGCGTGCAGCCGGGGCGGGGTGTCGTCGCCGTCGGCCGGCGGGCCGACCGGCAGGCCGTCGATCGGGCCGGTGAAGACATCGTCCTCGGGGTCGGCGAAAGCGTCCTGGTCGGTGCCGCCGTGGGCGAGTTCGGCCAGCTCGGCGGCGGTGAAGGCGCGGCCGAGCACGGCGGCGAGGTCCAGCGTGGCACGCTCGTCGCGCTCCAGCCCGTCGATCTGGGCACTGAGCAACGCCCTTCCGGCGGGCGGGAGTTCGTCGACCAGGGTGAGCCCCTCGGCCTCGGTGAGGGCGGCCAGCAGCTCCTCCAGGTGCAGCGGGTTGCCCTCGGCGCGCTCCAGCAGCCGGGTGGGCACCGCCTCCTGGTGGGCACTCAGCTCGGTCAACTGTGCGGCCAGCAGCGCGGATTCGTCCCAGGACAGGCCGCCGACCGGCAGCGTCGGCACCTCCGGCCGGACGGCCGGGAGCTCGGGGCGGGCCAGGCACAGCAGCAGCACGGGGGCCGAACCGAGCGCGGCGGTCAGCCGCTCGGCGGCGTCCAGCAGCGCCGGACCGGCCCACTGGCAGTCGTCCAGGACGAGGACGGCGGGGCGCTCCACGGTGCGTCCGCGCAGGATCGCGGCCAGCAGCTCCAGCGACTGCCGGGCGCCGACACCCGGCGCGGTCGCCTCGTCCAGCCGGGCCAGCGCCTCGGCCGGAGCGGCGCCCTCCGGCTCGTCCAGCAGGGTGCGGACGGCCTCGGCGAGCGGCGCCAGTACGCCCTGCTCGCCGAAACTGCGGCAGCGGGCGGTGCCGCAGCGCGCGGTACGCCGGCCCACGCGCTCGCGCCACTCGCGCACCAGACGTGTCTTGCCGATCCCGGCCTCGCCCGCCACCAGCAGCAGCTCGGCACTCGAGCCACCCGCCACCCGGGCCAACGCGGCGTCCAGCTCGGCCAGTTCACGCTCCCGGCCGACCAGCGGGACGTCGAAACGGCGCAGCAGCTCCGGGTCGTCCTCGTCCAGGCCGACCAGCCGGTAGGCGGCGACCGGCTCGGCCTTGCCCTTGAGTCGCAGCGGGCCGACCTCGTCCACCTGGGCGGCCGGGCCGGCCGCGCGCAGCGTCTGCGGGCCGATCAGCACCTGGCCGGGGGAGGCCTGGGTCTGCAGCCGGGCGGCGATGTTCACGGTCTCGCCGGAGATCAGCGCCTGACGCGCCGAGGCGTCCGAACCTGCCACCACCTGACCGGTGTTGACGCCGATCCGGACGTCCAGCCGGACCCCGAGGGTGGCGTCCAGCTCGGTGTTGAGATCCTCCAGGTCCTCCAGCATGGCGAGCGCGGCGGCCAGCGCCCGGTGGGCGTCGTCCTCGCGGATCACCGGGACGCCGAAGACGGCCATCACGGCGTCGCCGATGAACTTCTCCAGGGTGCCGCCGTGCGCCTCGATCTGTCGGTGCATCCGCTCGAAGTAGCGCAGGATCACCTCGCGCAGCGTCTCCGGATCGAGCGCGCCGGACAGGGCGGTGGAGTCGACCAGGTCGCAGAAGACCACCGTGACCAGCTTGCGCTCCTCGGCGACCAGGTCGAGGGCGGCGGCCCGCGGTGTGCCGCAGGAGGGGCAGAACTGGTCGTTCGTGGCGACGAGTTGGGCGCAGAGTGGGCAGGGCATGGGGCCGTCCTTCGGTCGTCCTCCGCTGTGCGGGGCGTACGGGGCGCGGGCGATGCGGGTGTTCGCGGCGTGCGAGGTGATCGGGTGTTCGGGCGTGCGGCGTGTTCGGGTGTTCGGGCGTGCCGGGTCAGGGTTGCGGGGGCGGCTTCGGGCCCGGTTCGGGACCGCCTGGCGACCGGTATGGCCGCAGGCGGGGCGGGGTTCGGCGGGGTCGGGCCGGGCCCCGTGGCGTGGGGCGGGCGTCGTCGGCGGCATCCCGACCTGCGGGCATACCGGTGCCCAACCGGCTCCGAAGCCGGGCGCAGCCGGCCCCGCCCACCATGTGGTCGGCACGGCGGGCAGCCGCCCGTCGCCACCGTAACGGCTTACCTGTGGAAGGGAGTTCGACCATGGCTGAGAACATCGACCAGAACGTCGACCAGAACATCGGCGAGAACGGCGAGGAGACCCCGGAGGTCGAGGCGCACGCCGCCAACGTCCTGGACCTGCAGTCGATGAAGGTCCTCGCCGAGTCCTCGGACGGCAACTGCTTCAGCCTGATCAGCTACGTCGGCGGCGCCGAGACCTCTGCCTGACCGGCACCGGTCGCCGGCCGTAGCGCAAGGCTTCCGGGGCGGTCCCGTCGACACGGGGCCGCCCCGGCCCGATCTGCCACCACCCCCACCCCGGAGGACGGCCATGGAGCCCACCCCGCTCGCCCGCAACCGGGACTTCCGGCTGCTCTGGGTCGGCGGCCTGCTGGCCTCGCTCGGCTCCCAACTCGCATCGATCGCCCTGCCGTTGCTGGTCCTGCGGGAGACCGGATCGGCCGCCAGGGCGGGCGCCATCGGCACCGTCTCGGTCGGCGCGCTGCTGCTCACCATGCTGCCCGGCGGTGTGCTCGCCGACCGGATCGAGCGGCGCCGGCTGATGCGGATCTGCGACGTCGGCAGCCTGCTCGCGGTCAGCGCCCTGGTCGTCGCCGTGCTGCGGGGGCACGCCCCGCTGGTGCTGGTCCTGCCGGTCGCCGCCGCCGGGGCACTGATCTCCAGCGTCTACGGGCCCTCCGCCGGCGCCCTGCTGCGCGCCGTGGTGCCGCGCGAGCAGGCCCGGGAGGCCTCCTCGCGGATGCAGGCCCGCGGCGCCGCGGCCCGGCTGATCGGACCGCTCGGCGGCGGCGCGCTGTTCGCCTGGCACCCGGTGCTGCCGTTCCTCGCCGAGGGCATCGGACTGCTGCTGTCCACGATCTGCGTGGCACTGATGCGGACCCGCTCGATGCCCGCCGAGAAGAGCGGATCGGTGTTCAGCAAGCAGGAGTTGACCGCCGGGCTGGCCTTCATCTGGCAGCAGCCCTACCTGCGGACCCTGCTGCTGATCTTCGGCCTGGGGATGAACTTCGCGTTCAGTGCGCTGATGTTCGTGACCCTGGCCGTCGCCTCCGACGGCGGGCACTCCGGGGTCGGCGGCGGCACGGTCGTCTCCTGCACCGCCGCCGGGGCCCTGGCGGGTGCGCTGCTCGCCCCCCGGCTCGGCGCCCGGGCGCGCGACGGCAGCCTGGTGGCGCTCGCCTGCTGGGCGTCCGCGCTGACGGCCGGGGTGCTGACCGTGACCAGGGTGCCGCTGCTGATCGGGCTGCTCTGCGCGGCCTGCATGTGCCTGTCCACCGTCGCCAGTATCGGCTTCGTCTCCGGCATGCTGCTCGCCGCGCCGCCGGACCGGATCGGCCGGGTGCAGAGCGCCGCCGGCTTCCTGTCCACCCTGATCCAGCCGTTCGGCCCGCTGGTGGGCGGCATCCTGCTCGGTTCCCTCGGCGGCACCCGGACCTTCGGCCTGCTGGCGATCGCTATCGCGGTCTGCGCGGCCGTGGTCACCTGGGCGCCGCCGGTACGGCGCGGGCCGGTGCCGATCCCTGCCGTCTGACCCATCCCCGGACCCCGTCCCCAGGCCCGCCCGGAACCGGAAGAGGAGGCGCGCCATGGCCGGCGCCCACGAGACCCAGCTTTACTGCCTCGCCGACCCGACGTACTACGACACCCCCGGGCGGCTGCGTGACCGGGCGAGCCGCTACCCGCTGGGGCTCGGCGAGCCGCCCGACGGCTGGCGGCGCGAGCAGCGCGGACTGTGGACGGTGCTGCGGCCCGACGGTGTCCGGCTGCCGGAGCAGGGCTGGAAGCTGCACGTGTCGGCGGTGGAGGGCGGCGCAGAGGGCACACTGGCCGTCGTCGCGCGGATCTGCCGGGCGCACCGGGTGGCGTTCAAGTTCCTACGCAGCGCGGCGGCGTTGCGGGTGGCGAACGGCAAGTTCACCGGGCGCGGCAGCGGCGGCAAGTTCATCACCGTCTACCCGGAATCCGATGAGCAATTCGCGCGGCTGGCAGTGGAGTTGGCGGAAGAACTGGAGGGGCGCCCCGGGCCGTACGTGCTGACCGACCTGCGGATCGGCACCGCCCCGGTGTACGCACGCTACGGCGCGTTCGTCGAACTGTGGTGCCAGGACGAGACCGGCCGGCCGGTGCCCGCGCTGCGCGACCCCGCCGGGGAACTGGTGCCGGACTCGCGGGAGCCGGTGTTCCGGCTGCCGGAGTGGGTCGAGCCGCCCGAGCTGCTGCGCCCGCACCTGGCCGCGCGGGACGCGGCCGCCGGGGACCTGCCGTACCGGATCCTCGAGGTGCTGCAGTTCTCCGGCGCCGGCGGGATCTACCTGGCCGAGCGCCCGGGCACCGGGGAGCGGGTGGTGCTGCGCGAGGCCCGCCCGTACGCCGGACTGGACGCCGCCGGTGCGGACGCGCCGACCCGGCTGCGGCGCGAGCAGTGGGCGCTGGAACGGCTGGCCGGGCTGGACTGCGTGCCCCGGCTGCACGAGGTGCGGACGGTGTGGGAGCACATCTTCCTGGTGCAGGAGCACATCGAGGGCGTCCAGCTGTTCACCGAGGCGATCCGGCGCTATCCGCTGGTGCACCAGAACTGCACGGCCGAGCAGCGCGCCGAGTACGCGCACTGGGTCGGCGGGGTGGTCGCCGCGCTGGAGAGGGCGCTCGGCGCGCTGCACGGGCGAGGCGTGCGGTTCGGGGACCTGCACCCGGCCAATGTGATGCTCCGGCCGGACGGTTCGGTGGTGCTGGTGGACTTCGAGTACGCGGCGGAGCTGGACGACCGGCGGGTGCCGACGGCGGGCGCGGCCGGGCTGCGGATCCCGCCGGGCCTCGACGGCGCCGAGGCGGACCGGTTCATGCTGTGGGCGACCTGGCTGATGCTGCTGATGCCGGTGCTGGAGCTGGCCGACCGCGACCCGGGGAAGCTCGCGGCGCTGGAACGGCGGGCGCGGGAGTGGTTCGGACTCGGGCCGGAGGAGGGGCCGGTGCGGCCAGGAACAGGAACAGGGGCAGGGGCAGCGGCAGGGGCGCGGACGGCGTTGACGGCGTGCACGGAGTCGGCGAGCGAGCGGCGGGGCCGTGAGCTGCTGGACGGCCCCTCCTGGACCCCGGCGCGGCGCGAGCTGATCGCGGGCATCCACGCGGGAGCCACCCCGGACCGGCCGGACCGGCTCTTCCCCGGGGACGTGGCCGGGTTCGCCGACGGCGGTACGGGCGTCGCCCACGGCGCCGCCGGGGTGCTGTACGCGCTGCACCGCGCGGGCGCCGACTGGCCGCAGGAGTACGCGGACTGGCTGGTCGCCGCTCTGCGCCGGCGCGGAGCGCGGCCGGGCACGGCCGGGCTGTACGACGGCCCGCTCGGCGTCGCGGTCGTGCTGGCCCGGGTGGGGCGGCCGGAGGCGGCGCAGGAACTGGTCGCCCGGGCGCGCACGGCCCGTCCGGCGCGCCAGGCCGGCCTGTTCGGCGGCCGGGCCGGCGCCGCGCTTGCCCGGCTACGGCTGGCGGAGGCACTGGACAGCCGGCGGGAGGCGGCGGACGCGCTGGCCGACGCCTGCGAGCTGGCGGCGGTGGTCCGGGGAGAGACGGTGGACGGGCTGGACGCGCCCCCGGCGGCCGGGCTGCTGTACGGGCTGGCGGGAATCGCGCTGCTGCAGCTGCGGTTGTACCGCCGCACCGGTGAGCCGTGGCTGCTGGACTCGGCGCGCCTCGCGCTGGAACGGGCGACGGCGCAGTGCGTCCGGGTGCCGGACGGGTCGCTGCAGGTGCTGGAGGCCGGACGGCGGCTGGCGTACCTGGACCGGGGGAGCAGCGGGATCGCCCTGGTGCTGCGGGAGTACCTGGAGGCGGCCGAACTGCCCGGCGGGGAGGCGTTCCTGGCGGACGTCCGGAAGGTCTGCGCGCCCGGGTTCATCCGGGAGCCCGGGCTGTTCCGGGGGCGGGCCGGGCTGACGCTGGCGCTGGACCGGCTGGGCGGGACGCCGGAGGCCGTGGCCGGGCAGGTGGCGCGTCTGCAGTGGCACCTGGTGGCACGGCCCGAGGGGCTGCTGGTGCCGGGGATGCGGCTGCGGCGCTTCTCGGCGGACCTGCACACGGGGGCGGCGGGCGTGCTGCTGGGGTTGTGGGGGCTGGAGGAGGAGCGCGGGGACGTGCTGGACCTGCTGACGCTGGGGTGATCAGGATGTTGACGGCGCGTCAGGAGGTGGTGTCCAGGTGCGCGGCCGCGCGCTCGCGGGCGTGCAGGTGGGTGAGCCGGGGGAGCGCGTAGAGGGCGGCGTGGGCGGTGACCTCGCCGACGGGGGAGGTGACCGCCCCGGTGTCGGTGAGCGACTCCAGGGTGCGCAGGGCCAGTCGCTCGGGGCGGCCGAGGGCGGCGGCGGCCTCCGGGAGGGTGAAGAGCAGGGACAGCGGCAGGGCGGCGAGCCGGGCGAGGGCGAGCCGGCCCTGGTCGGTGAGGTCACGCCAGCCGGAGTCGAGGCGGGCGCGGACGGTGACGTCCCCGGCGACCAGCTCGTCCAGGGCGCCCGCCGGATCCTCCAGCCGCGCCGCGTACTCGGCCGGCGGGAGGTGGCGCAGCACGGCCAGCCGGGTGCCCGCCACCCGGACGGCGAGCGGCAGCAGCCCGCAGGCGTCCACGATCCGGGCGGCCGCCGCACGGTCGGTGCCGATCCGGCCGGTGCCGACGAT
This sequence comes from Kitasatospora sp. NPDC033851, assembly GCF_055576085.1. NCBI lineage: Bacteria > Bacillati > Actinomycetota > Actinomycetes > Kitasatosporales > Streptomycetaceae > Kitasatospora > Kitasatospora sp. NPDC033851. Next base: position 107,452 of record NZ_JBVIRL010000010.1, read on the forward strand.
GCGGCCGAGCAGCTCCAGGGCCTCGGCGGGGGCCAGCGGCGGGACGGTGATCCGGTGCACCGAGGCCAGGCCGGCGAGCTGGCTGCGGGAGGTGACCAGGACGGCGCTCGGGCCGTGGCCCGGCAGCAGCTCACGGACCACGGACTCGCCCGGGGCGTCGTCCAGGATCAGCAGCATCCGGCGTCCGGCGAGCGAGGCGCGCCACAGGGCGGCGGCCTGGCCGGGGTCGGCCGGGGCGGGATCCACGGGGGCGGCGCCGGATCGGGTGGAGAGGGTGGAGAGGGCCGTCAGGGTGGCGAGTTCGGCGAGCACCTCGGGCAGCGGGCGCGGGGCGCCGTCGCCGGTGCGCAGCCGGACGAGCAGCCGGCCGTCCGGGAAACGGTCGGCGAGCAGATGGCCGGCGTGCACGGCGAGCGCAGTCTTGCCGCTGCCGGCCGGCCCGGAGAGCACCGTGACGCGCCCACTCGCGTCGCCCAACTCGGCGACCAGCTCCCGCAGTTCGACGCTCCTCCCGGTGAAGTCGGCGGTGTCGGCGGGCAGCAGGACGCCGTGCGGGGCGGCGCCGCGCTCCGGACGGGCCGCAGCGGGCCCGCTCCGGCCACGGGCGAGCAGCTCCCGGTAGCGAGCGGTCAGGGCGGGGCTCGGTTCCAGGCCCAACTCGCGGGCGAGCAGCTGACGGTGGGTGTCGTACACGGCGAGCGCCTCGGCCTGTCGGCCGGAGAGGTGCAGCGCGTTCATCCGGGCCGCCTGGAGGCGCTCGCGCAGCGGGTGGCGCTCGGCGAGCTCGGCCAGCTCCTCGGCGACGGCGGCGGCGTTGCCCAGCTCCAACTCCGTTTCCGCCCAGTCCTCGTGAACACCCAGGCAGCGGGCCTCAAGCCGCCGGGCCTCGGCCTCGACGGCGGGCGAGGAGCGCAGGTCGGCGAGCGGCGCGCCCTGCCACAGGTCGAGGGCCTGACGCAGCAGCCGGGCGGCCGGGGCCAGCGCACCGCCGTCGGCGGCCGCCCGGCCGGCCCGGGCCAGGGCGCGGAACCGCAGGAGGTCGAGCTCGGGCTCAGCCGCCCGCAGCAGGTAGCCGCCGGCCGAGTGGACCAGCCGGTCGGGACCGTCCTCACGGCCGAGCAGGGTGCGCAGGGTGCAGATGTAGACCTGGAGGTTCTTCCGGGCGGTGCGCGGCGGCTCCTCGGGCCAGACCGCGTCGGTGAGCAGGTCGACCTGCACGGCCGTATTGGCGCGGCTCAGCAGCACGGCCAGCACCAGCCGCTGCTTCAGCGGCCCGAGGGCCAGCGGGCGGCCGCCGGCCTCGCCGGTGAGCGGGCCGAGGACGGAGAAGCGCAGCCGGGCGGGGGCGGCGGTCTGGGCCAGGGGCATCGGCGTACCTCCGGGGCGAGGGCGGGGCGTGACCGTTCGGCGGTGCGAAGGCGGTGCGAAGGCGGTGCGAAGGCGGTGCGATGGCGGTGCGAAGGCGCTTCGAGGGCGGTCCGAGGGCGGTGCGATGGCGGTCCGTCGAAAGCGGCGATGGCGGTTCGTCGGTGCGCGCAGGCTACTTGACGGTCGATCGGCACTGAAGGGCACGGAATCGGGCGGGTTCGCGCACTCCGCCCTCACAGCTCGGGCGCCCGAGGATGGGATCGGTGGGTGGTTCCGTAGGGGTGTGCGGATGGCGTTCCGGCAGGCCGGGCGGGGTGCGGGGCGGCGGCGGGACCCGGGGCGCGGGTGGTGTGGGGGCGTTCGTCGGCCGGGTGTCCGGGGACGTCGGGACGGCGGCGTTCCGGTGGTTCTCGACCGGGCCTCCGCAGCCGGGCGAGCGCAGCCCGAGCGGATGGGGGTGTGGCCGGGAGCTCCCGGGCGGGAGGTCTCGGTCGGGAGGTCCCGGGCGGGGCCCGGGGCCGGGGGCGGGCCCGGGCGGGTGTTGGGTAGGTGTTGGCAGAGCCACCGAGCCCGACGCAATGGGGCCCTTCGGCCCTGGGACCCGGCCCCGCGGTGGGCGATGATGCCCCGGGGCCCCGCTGGGAGTGGGCGGGGGTGACGAAGGTGGAGCCGCGCGATGGCGACCAAGGCCGAGGGTGCCGGGGCCCCGGCACCCGTACGGGTGTTCCTGCTGGACGACCACGAGGTGGTGCGCCGAGGCGTGCACGACCTGCTGGACGGCGAGCCGGACCTGGAGGTGGTCGGCGAGGCGGCGACCGCCGAGCAGGCGCTGGTCCGGGTGCCGGCGCTGCGGCCCGACGTCGCCGTGCTGGACGTCCGCCTGGGCGACGGGGACGGCGTCTCGGTCTGCCGCGAGCTGCGCTCCCGGTTGCCCGACCTCGCCTGCCTGATGCTCACCTCCTTCGACGACGAGGAAGCGCTGCTGGACGCCGTGATGGCGGGCGCCGCCGGGTACGTGCTGAAGCAGATCAGCGGGACCGACCTGGTCACCGCCGTCCGCACCGTCGCCTCCGGCCGCTCGATGCTCGACCCCGGCGCGACGACCCGCCTGCTCAACCGGCTGCGCAGCGACGCCGAACCCGCCCAGCCGGTCACCGCCGGTCCCGGACTGACCGTGCGCGAGCAGGAGGTGCTGGCGCTGATCGGCGAGGGCCTGACCAACCGGCAGATCGGGGAACGGCTCTACCTCGCCGAGAAGACGGTGAAGAACCACGTCTCGCGGCTGCTCGCCAAGCTCGGCGTGGAGCGGCGGGTGCAGGCGGCCCTGATCGCCACCGAGCTGCGCCGCGCGGCCGCCGCGCGGCCGTCCCCGCTGGGCGGCGGCCGGGGCTGACGGGCGGCACTCTTCGTAGGGCCGGCCCGATGACCTGCCCGCTCTCCGTGAACTCGACCGGAAGCGGGCGCTGGAGCTGTCGGCCCGGGGCGCCGTCGGACGGGTGGTCCACATCATTGACGCCCTCCCGGCCCGTCATCGGCCGCCTGGCGTAGCTGTCCGTGACGGATGCATTGCCTCCCGTGGTACTTCCCCGAACTTTCGAATTTCTCTTCCGTGCCGTCACATTCGATCGCCGGTATCCGTCGGATGTGTGCAGGGCGCGGCAGGACCGCCCCTGGGGAATGCCCGAACCACCCATGGAGGAAAGAGTCATGAACTTCCGTCAAACCGCTTCCCGGATCGGCCTGATGGCGGCCGGCCTTGCCGTCGTCGCCGGTGGCGCGGGCGTCGCCCACGCCGACATGGACCGCTACACCACGGGCTCGCACTCGTGGCGGACCGGCAGTGGCGCCGGCGCCCCGAACGCCATGGCCGCGGTGATGGACACCAAGGCGGACGGCAACCCCGTCTACACCCGGTACAACCGCAACTACCCGAGCACCGAGCTCTACTCGCTGTGGAACAAGAGCGGTGAGGGCACCACCAGCTACAGCGGCGCGGGCGGCGTCATCTGGGACATGAAGACCTGCGTGTCCATGCCCGCAGCGGAGGACTACTGCAGCATCTGGTGGTCCGACGACCACTGATCCCCGGGCGACCCCTAGGTGATTCCCCGGCGACGTCCCGGGGATCCCCCGGCGGTGTCCCGGTGACCTTCCGGTGACGTCCGGCGGGGCGGGTAGCGCTGCCCGTCCCGCCGGACCCCAACTCCCCCCAGCCCACTGAACTCCGAATTCCCCCCCGCCGCCCGAGGCGGAACTCCACCATTCGTGAACACACAGCGGCTACGAAAGGCCCGGACCGTACATGACTGACGAACCGCCGGTCGTCATCCGCAGGCTCAGCTACCACATCGGCGACCGCCGACTCCTGGACGGGGCCGAACTGTCCGTCGGGGCAGGCGAATCGGTGGCGGTGATGGGACCGTCCGGTACCGGCAAGAGTTCGCTGCTGGCCCTGATGATCGGCCTGGCCCGGCCGTTGGCCGGCGAGCTCAGGGTCGCCGGCGAGGACGTTCCCCGGCTGAGCGGTGCCCGTCTCGCCGCCTTCCGCCGGAACCGGGTCGGCATGGTGTTCCAGTTCGGTGAACTGCTGCCGGAGTTGGAAGCGGTGGAGAACGTGGCCCTGGCCGGTCTGCTGGCCGGCCGGTCCCGGCGGGACGCCTTGGCCGAGGCACGCGCACTGCTGTCCGACGTGGGCCTGACCCATCGCGCGGGCGTGACGACGGCGGCGCTGTCCGGCGGCGAACGCCAGCGGACCGCCATCGCCCGGGCCCTGATGGGCGCCCCGCCCGTGCTGCTCGCCGACGAGCCCACCGGATCCCTCGACGAACCGGCCCGCGACCGGATCACGCGACTGCTCTTCGACCTGCCCCGGAGCCGCGGCTGCGCCCTGGTGGTCGTCACACACGACTCGGCGGTGGCCTCAGCCGCCGACAGGACCGTGCTGCTCCGGGCAGGGAAACTGGTCGAGGACTCCGCCCTGATCGGTGGCGCCCGGTGAACGGCGGGCCCGGGCCGCGCGGGAGCGGCACCCCTCGGGTCGAGCGACCGGACGGCCGGCCGACCGGTCGGCCGGGGGAGTGGGCGGGCGCGGGCGCGTGGACGCGGTTCGTCGCGCTGCTCTGCGCCACGGCGGTGCTGGTCCTCACCGGCGGCGCGTTCGTGGCAACCACGGCCGCCTACACCGGACGCGAGACCCGTTCGGACGCCCGAAACCCGGTGATAGCCGCCGAGGGAGAGCACTCCACCGCCCTGTGGACCAGCCACTGGGACTCCTACCGGGGGCGCCAGTTCGCCGTCGTCCTGATCTCCCCGCTGACCGACGCCGCACCCCTGCCCCCCGGTGTCGCCCACTGGCCCGCCCCGGGCGAGGTGCTGCTCTCCCCGGCCCTGCGTGACGGGCCGCCGGAGGAGGACTTCACCCACCGCTACGGGACGGTCGCCGGAACCATCGCGCAGCAGGGCCTGGCCTCCCCCGGAGAGCGGCTCGCCTACGTCCGGCCGACCCCCGAGATGGCCGCGACCACCAAGCGGTGGGTCGGCATCACCGGCTACGGCGACGGCTCCAAAGCGGCGTTCGGCGACATCCGGATCGTCCGTCCGGCCGCCGAGCTGGCGGCCGCGATGGCGGTCCTGCTCGCGCTGCCCGCCCTGGTGCTGGCCGTCGCCGCCGCCCGGATGGGCGCCGTCCGGCAGGACCGGCGGCTCGCCCTGCTGACCGTCCTCGGCGCACGCCGCCGTGATCGGGCCAAGTCCGTGCTCGCGGCGGCGGTCCGGCCCGTCGCGGCCGGTGCCGTGGCCGGCACCGTGCTGCTCCTGCCGTTCCTGGCCGTCGACGTCGAACTGCCATGGATCCACTACCGGTTGGCCGCCGTGGACCTACGGCGGGCCTGGCCCTGGCTCGGCGCGACCACCGTTCTCGCCACCGCGCTCGTCGGCGCCGTCCTCGTCCTGGTCCGGCCGCGGAGCGCCACCGGCACCGGCCGTCCGACGCGGCCCGCCGGTACCGGGGCGGCCAGGCCGGGCCGGGGAACGGAGGGGCTGCTCCGGGCGCCGGGGCTCGGGATGTGCGGCGGCTTCCTCCTGCTCGCCTGGTGCGCCGGCCCCCTGTTCGACGGGGGCCACCTCAGCGCGCAGGTGTTCATCGTGGCCACCACCGGACTGCTCGCCACGCTGCCCGCGGCCGTCTCCTGGGGCGTCTCCCGCGCGGTGGGCCCGCTCGCGGCGGCCGCTGCCCGCCGCAGCCGCGGCCCCGCGCTGATCGCGGCCCGGACGGCCGCCGCCAACCCCGGCCTGGTGACCAGGCTGACCAGCGCCCTGCTGATCTGCGTCGGCCTGCTCGGCGAGGCGCAACTGCTCACGGACTACACCACCATGTCCTCCGGCGGCCCCTCCCGGGTGGCGGCGGCCGGGGTCGGCAGGGCGGCGGTCATCCAGGCCTCGGCGGCCGCCCGACCCGACCAGCGCTTCCTCGCCGCGCTCCCGCCCGGTGCGCACACCGTCTCCTTCGGCTCCGGCCCGGCCGGCAGCCTGCTGATCCAGGCACCCTGCGCGGAACTGACCGCGCTCGCCCTGCCCTGCCCCGCCGGGGGCGGAAGCGCCACCGTCCCCGCCGGAAGCCTCGACCGGCGGCTGCGCGAGGCCGTGCTGGACGACCGGGGGAGCGCCACGCCGGCCGGTGTGACCGTGCGCGCCGGGGCGCTCGCCGGTCTACGGGACGACGGTTCGCTCTGGCTGGCCGTCATCGGCGACCACGACCGCGACAGCGACAGCCCGCTGGACGTCCCGGCGGTGAAGGCCGCCGCGTACCGGCACCTCGGGGTGACCGCCAACGTCGACGTTCCCGGTCAGCGCGACGAATCCGCGGCCGGCGCCCACCAGGCCCGCTGGGTGACCTTCCTCGGCGGGGCCGGCGCCCTGGTGCTGCTGCTCGCGATCGGGTTCGGCGCCCTGGCGGAGGTCCTCCAGTTCGCCACCGCGGTCGCGCCGCTCACACCCCTGGGAGGTGACGGCACGCTGGTCCGGGCCGCCGCCCGGCACCTGCTGGGCCTGCCGGTCCTGACCGCCGTCCTGCTCGCGATCGCCCTGGACACGGTGCTGGCCCTGCCCCGGATCCAGACCCCCGCCATGCTCGCCACCCCCGCCCGGTCGCTCACCGACTACGGCGTGCTGCTCGGCACGGCCGCGCTGCTCGCCGCCGTCATCGCCGCCGCCGCCGGAACCGCCGCGGCCGGCCTCGGCAGGCGCTGGACACCGACGGGGGACTGACCGGCCGGGGCCTGAGTGGCAGGGAGCTGGACGCAGCGCCAACTCCCCAGGCGTCATGTTCTTCTCTCGTCGGAGCCGGTCGCACCGGGAGGGGCTCCGGCGGGAGAACGCCCGCCCTCCGGCCCTCCCACGGGGGCCTCACGGCCCGATCGGGGCCTCCCACACCAGCCGGGCTCCGCCGTCCTCGCCCGGGCCGACGGTGAAGGACCCGCCGACCCGGGCGGCGCGCTCGGCGAGGTTGCGCAGGCCACTGCGCCGTCCGCCCTCGGGCACGCCCACGCCGTCGTCCGTGACGGTCAGCACCACCCGCCCGGCGAGGGCGCGCAGTGTCACCTCGACCCGGGAGGCGCGGGCATGCCGGGCGGCGTTGCTGAGTGCCTCGGCCAGGACGGCCACCACGTGCTCGGCCAGTTCCTGCGGCACGTCGGTGTCCAGCAGGCCCTCCATGCTCAGTCGGGGTGCGAAGCCGAGCGGTCCCTGCGCTTCGGTGACCACCCGGGTGGCCCGGGCGCGCAGGCCGTGGTCGGGCTCGCTGTGGGCGCGCAGGCCGAAGATGGTCGAGCGGATGATCTTGATGGTCTCGTCCAGGTCCGCCACCGCCCGGGCGACCCGGTCCGCGGCCGCCGGACTCTCGATCAGCCGGCCCGCGCTCTGCAGCGTCATCCCGGTCGCGAACAGCCGCTGGATCGCCAGGTCGTGCAGATCCCGGGCGATCCGGTCACGGTCCTCCAGCAGGTTCAACTGCTCGGCGTCGCGCCGCCGTTCGGCCAACTCCAGAGCGAGCGCGGCCTGGTCCGCGAAGCCCAGCAGCGGGCCGGTCTCCTCCGGCCCGAAAGCCGGCTGCCCCTGCGCCCGGGCCAGCAGCAGCACGCCCCGCCCGTACCCGGCGCCGGTGCCCAGCGGCACCGCCACCGCCGCGCCCAACCCGTCGAAGCGGCCCGCCGGGCCGGCCGGGAAGCGCGCGTCGCAGGCCGGCTCGTCACTGGTGACCGGCGAACCGGAGACGTACGCGGCGCCGGACAGCGTGCCGTCCACCGGCACCGTCACCCCCAGCCGCGCCGACGGGGTGCCGCCCAGCGCGACCTCCACGGTCAGCTCCTCGGCCCGCTCCCGCGGGCCGGCCAGCACCACCGACACGTCCGCCAGCTCGGCGCCGGAGATCTCCCGGGCCCGCCGGGCGATCAGCTCGACCACCTCCAGGCGCGGCGCGCCCGACAGCAGGCTGCGGGTGATCTCGGTGCTCGCCCGCAGCCAGCGCTGGCGCTGCTGCGCCTCCTCGTACAGCCGGGCGTTGTCGATCGCCACCCCGGCCGCGACCGCCAGGGTGGCGATCACCGCCTCGTCGTCCTCGTCGAAGTCCAGCCCGCCGCGTTTGTCGGTCAGGTAGAGGTTGCCGAACACCTCGCCGTGCACCCGCACCGGCACCCCCAGGAAGGTGTGCATCGGCGGGTGGTTCGACGGGAAGCCCACCGAGGCCTGATGGTCGGACAGCACCGGGCAGCGCAGCGGCTGGGGCTCGCGGATCAGCTCGCCGAGGATGCCCCGGCCCGAGGGCGGCGGGCCGATCTCGGCGATCTCCTCGTCGGTCAGACCCACCGTCAGGAACTGCGACAGCGAGTGCCCGTCCGGCCCGATCACCCCCAGCGCGCCGTACCGGGCGTCCACCAGGTCCACGGCGGCCTCGACGATCCGGTGCAGCGCCTGTGCCAGGTCCAGCTCGCGGCCGACCGCGAGCACCGCCTCGAGCAGGCTGTGCACCCGGTTCTGCGTGCCGCGCGCCGCGTCGATCCGCCACTGGAGCTCCTCCAGCAGCTCGTCCAGGCGCAGCCGGGGCATCCGAGGGCCGCCACCCGCCGCGCCGCCGTCCGCTCCGCCCACCGCTGTCCTCCTCGTGTCCCGCCCCGACCCGGCCCTGCGTCGACCGGCCCACCTCTGCCCCCGCCCCCGCCCGGCGCGGGCGCCGTCCGACCAGCGGGAATGTCCCGTTCACGGTAGTGCCCGGGTGTCGGCGGGGTGCACGGCGGGGTCGGTCGTAGGCTCCGTCGGGCGGGCCTTTCGTCCCGTGGCCGAGGGCCCTGCGGCCTCTGTCGTGGGGCCGGGCGCCGCTGCCAGGATGGGGAGGAGCGGACGAGGCGTCAGCGCGCGCCGTGTCCGGTGCCGAACCGCCGACTGACGACACCTGGAGGAACGTTCATGAGCGAGCGGAGCGAGTCGACGTCGACCGTGCTGGCCGGAGTCGACGGTTCGCAGCAGAGCACGGCCGCCGTGCACTGGGCTGCGGCGGAGGCGGTGCGCCGGGGCTCTTCGCTGCGGCTGGTGTACGCGTGGCCGTGGCTGACCGACGGGGTGTCCTCCTACGCCGAGCCCGACGACCTGCCCGACGCCGTCCAGCGGACCCTGGCCGCGGCGGCCGAGGAGATCCGCGGGCGCCACCCGGAGCTGGCCGTGGAGACCGACGCGGTGTTGGACGCGCCGGTCGACGGCCTGGTGGCCGCCGCCGCGGACGCCGACCTGCTGGTGCTCGGTTCGCGCGGCCTCGGCGGCTTCACCGGGCTGCTGCTCGGTTCGGTCAGCAGGTCGGCGGCCGGGCGCAGCCCGGTGCCGGTGGTCGTGGTGCGCGACGCCCAGGAGGGTGTGGAGGCGGCGGCGGAGGAGGTGGTGGTCGGCGTCGACGGCCACAGCCCGGCGGAAGAGGTGTCGGCCTTCGCCTTCCGCGAGGCCGCCCTGCGCGGTGCCCGGGTCCGGGCGGTGCACGGCTGGGACCTGCCGCCGCTGTTCGGCTACGCGGGCGGGGCTGTCCCGGAGGGTGAGGTCGCCCAGTTGGAGGCGCTGGAGGCGAAGCTGCTTTCGCTGGCCCTGGCCGGGCTGCGCGAGCAGTACCCGGACGTCGCGGTGGTCGAGGACGTCCGGCTGGGCGCGGCCCGCGCGCTGGTCGAGGCCTCGGCCGGGGCCGCGCTGGTCGTCGTCGGCCGACGCCACCGCCCGGCCGAGTTCGGCCCCCGGCTCGGCCGGGTCGCGCACGCGGTGCTGCACCACGCGGAGGCGCCGGTGGCGGTCGTCCCGCACGAGTGAGGCGACCACGGCGGGGCTCCCGGCCCCCGGCGGGAGACAGAGCCGAACGGCTGTCGCCCGCCGGGGGCCGGCGCATGCAGCCCGCCGGTTAGTTGCGCGGCCGGTCAGCCGGTGCCAGTACCTGGGCCCTGAGCCGTAGTTCGGGGCTGTGGCGGAAGGCGAGGGTGAACTCCACCCACTGGCCGGCCCGTAGCGGCGGCGGGTCGGCGATCATCAGGTCCGCGTCCTCCGGGGACATCGCCAGCTCGCCGCCGCCCGGTACGGGCAGGGCCGGGGCCGGTTCCCAGCGGCCCGCCGCGCCCTGGTGGAGGTGCCGCTTCAGGGTGATCCGCCCGCCGAACTCCCAGCTGGCGCCGGTCAGTTCGTCCGGCACGTCGCCCGGGTTGCGGATCGTGAAGAAGGCCGACGTGGCCGTGGCCGCGCCCGCCGTCGGCAGCAGCACCCAGCCCGGCCCGGCCTCGACCGGGCGGGTCCGGCCGGCCCCGCCCACCGCCGTCCACCCGGTGAGCAGGACCAGCGCCAGCGCCGCCGCGCCGACCGGCGGGCCGACGACCTTCAGCCGCTCCAGCGCACTCATCGCCGAGACCCGTTTCCGCGCGGTCATCGCCGGGCTTCCCTCCCGCGCGCCCGTCGCCGGGCTTCCCTCCCGCGCGCTCATCGCCGGGCCCCCTTCCGGCGGTCGAGGCCCATCCCGCGCGCCGAACCGCCCCGCCCCGGCTCCCAGGTGCGCAGCCGCAGGCTGTTGCCCACCACGAGCAACGAGCTGAGCGACATCGCGACCGCCGCCAGCATCGGGTTGAGCAGTCCGACCGCGGCCAGCGGGATCAGCACCAGGTTGTAGCCGAAAGCCCACAGCAGGTTGGCCCGGATCGTCGCGAGGGTCTGCCGGGCCAGCCGTACGGCGTCCACCACCGCCTCGATGTCGCCGCGCACCAGGGTCAGTCCGGCCGCGCCGATCGCGGCGTCGCTGCCCGAGGCCAGTGCCACCCCGAGGTCGGCCGAGGCCAGCGCGACCGCGTCGTTGACGCCGTCGCCGACCACGGCCACGGTCCGTCCGGCGGCGCGCAGTTCGGCCACCACCTCGGCCTTGTGCTCGGGCGAGGCCGAGGCGTGCACCCGCTCGATGCCCAGCTCCTGTGCCACCGCCCGGGCGGCGTCGGGGCCGTCCCCGGTCAGCAGGACGGTCTCCAGGCCCATCCCGCGCAGCCGGTGCAGCGCCCGCCAGCTGCCTGAGCGCAGCGTGTCGCCGACCGTCAGGACGGCCGCCGGGCGCCCGTCCAGCTCGACCAGGACGGCGGTGCGGCCCGCGTTCCCGGCCTGGGCCACCGCCTCGGCCAGGGCCGGGGGCAGCGCGATGCCGTCCGGGCGGACCACCCGGACGGCCCGGCCCCCGACCGTCCCGGACACCCCGAGGCCGGTGGCGGCCGCGAAGCCGTCCACGGCGGGCAGGTCGCCGCAGCGTTCCCGGGCCGCCGCCGCGACGGCCCGGCCGATCGGGTGCTCGGAGCGGTGCTCGACCGCGCCGGCCAGCCGCAGCACCTCCTCCTCGCCGGCGCCGTGGGCCGGGCCGCCGTGGGCCGCCGCACTGTCGGCCGCGGCGCTGTCGGCCCCAGCGCCCTCGGCCGCAGCGCCCTCGGCCGCAGCGCCCTCGGCCGCAGCTCCCTCGGCCGCAGCTCCCTCAAGCGTGGTCACCGCGGTCAGTTCCATCCGGCCGGTGGTGAGCGTCCCGGTCTTGTCCATCACCACGGTGTCCACCCGGCGCAGGCTCTCCAGCACCTCCGGGCCGCGCACCAGCACACCCAGCTCCGCGCCCCGCCCGGTCGCCGCCAGCAGCGCCGTTGGCGTGGCCAGCCCGAGCGCGCACGGGCAGGCCACCACCAGCACCGCGACGGCCGCCGTCACCGCGGCCTGTGGGGCCGCGCCCGCGCCCAACCAGAAGCCCAGCACGGAGGCCGCGACCGTCAGCACACAGGGCACGAACACCCCGGCCACCGCGTCCGCCAGCCGCTGCGCCCGCGCCTTCCCGGCCTGGGCGTCCGCCACCAGGGCGGTGATCCGGGCCAGCTGGGTGTCCGCGCCGACGGCCGTGGCGCGGACCACCAGCGCGCCGCCGACGTTCACCGTCGCGCCCGCCACCCGGTCCCCGGGGCCGACCTCGACCGGCACGCTCTCCCCGGTCAGCAGGCTCAGGTCGAGCGCCGAACCGCCCTCGACCACCACCCCGTCGGTGGCCACCCGCTCGCCCGGGCGCACCACGAACTCCTGCCCGGGCAGCAGCAGTTCGATCGGTACCAGACGCTCCTCGCCGTCCGCCTGCCGCAGGCACACCTGCTTGGCGCCCAGCTCGGCCAGCGCCCGCAGCGCGGAACCGCTGCGCCGGCGCACCCGGCCCTCCAGCAGACGCCCGGCCAGTACGAACAGCGGCACCCCGACCGCCGCCTCCAGGTACACGTGCGCGGTGCCGCCGCTGTCGGCGGTCAGCGAGAACGGCATCCGCATGCCCGGATCCCCGGCCCCGCCGAACACCAGTGCGTACGCCGACCAGCCGAAGGAGGCCACCACGCCCAGGCTGACCAGGGTGTCCATGGTCGCCGCCGCGTGCCGCAGCCCCTGCCAGGCGCGGCGGTGGAACGCGGCCGAGCCCCAGGTCACCACCGGGACGGCCAGCGCGAAGCACACCCACTGCCAGGCGGTGAACTGCAGCCCGGGCGCCATGGACAGGACCAGCACCGGGACGGCGAGCAGCGCCGTCACCAGCAGCCGCCACCGCTCGTCCGGCTCCTCCGCCGCCGCCCCGACCGGGACCCCGGCCGGCGCCAACGCGGCGGTGTAGCCCGCCCGTTCGACGGCCGCCACGAGGTCGGCGGCCGACACGTCGGCCGGGTGCAGGACCCGGGCCCGCCCGGTCGCCAGGTTCACCCCGGCCGTCACGCCGTCGATCCGGCCCAGCCGCTTCTCCACTCGGCCCACGCACGCCGCGCAGGTCATCCCGCCCACCGCCAGATCGGTGGACACCAGGGCGTCGGCGTCGGTCCCCGCGACGGCGCTCATCGCATCCCGCCCATGCCGTGCCCGTCCATCCCCGGCGACGCCCCGCCCCCGCTGCCCGGCCGCAGCCCGGGCGCCACCGGCCCCACCTGCCGGCCCACCCCGTAGGCCACCACGAACACCACCACCAGCAGCAGGGCGAACCCCGCCAGCACACTCAACGGCCGGACACCCGGCGATTTCGCACTCACCCCACAGCAGTCGGACGGATCCCTGGATCGGTTCCCGTACGCTCCGAAATCCCCTGGCGAATCCTCTGGTGAATCCCCCGGCGAAGTCCCCGCGCGAACCAGCCGAACAATTCGGATGACGGGCCGGGGCCCGACCCGGTAGCGTCCGGGACGGCGCCTCCCGATGCGCCCGGCCCCGGTTACTTCCTGACAAAAACAAGTGCCACCGGTGCCACTTCTGATCCCGGGAGGCGCCGTCCCGGCGTGCGCCCGCACACCTCGGCCCCGCACCTCAGCCCCGCCATCCCCGCCTCTCTCCACCCCTCCGCGCCTCAGCCTGACCACCCACCAGGGGGACTTCTGCATGACCCGGTTCAGCCGCCAACGGACCAAGGCCGCCACCAGGGCCGAGATCCAGCGAGAACTACCGGGACTCACCAGGCGCGGGGTGTCCTCCCCGCTCGCCACCGACGGCCAGTGGCCGATCCCGGAGGTCCGGCACCTGCGGTGTGCACCGCCTCCGGTGATCTCGCGCAGGAAGGCCGCCCCCAGTGGGATGCTCGGCCCGGGCGGGGCGGTCATCAACCACCAGGGCGGCACCGGGTACGTCCGGGAGCCGAAGTCGGAGCTGTTCCTCCTCGCCGTCTCCCACCTGTTCGGGCAGGAGAGCTTCTACGAAGCGGCCGTCGAGCGCGACGAACGCTACCTCCGCCTGATCCGCGAGCAGGCCGTCAGCGACCCGCTGTGGACCCTCGGCCTGCTGCGCTGGCTGCGCGCCGAGGCCCGGATCCGGACCGCCGCACTGGTCGGGGCGGCCGAGTTCGTCCACGCGCGGACCGCCGCCGGCGCCGCCGGGTACTCCCGGCAGGCCGTCGACGCCGTGCTGCAACGGCCCGACGAGCCGGGGGAGTTGCTGGCCCACTGGACCGCCCGGTACGGCCGCCGGCTGCCCCAGCCGCTGCGCCGCGGCATCGGCGACGCCGTCCGCCGCCTCTACACCGGCCGCGCCCTGCTGAAGTACGACACCCCGTCGCACCGCTACCGCTTCGGCGATGTCCTGGAGCTCACCCACCCCGCGCCCGACCCGGACAAGCCCTGGCAGGGCGCGCTGTTCCGCTACGCCCTGGACCGCCGCCACCGCCCGGAGCGCGCCCTGCCGCCCGCCGACGAGGGCCTACTGGGCGCCCACCACGCCCTGCTCGGTGTTCCGCAGGCCGACCGCCGCGCACGGGTCACCGACCCCGGCGGCGCGGACCGCCTCGCCGAGGCCGGGATGACCTGGGAGGCCCTGGCCGGCTGGCTGCGGGGCCCGCTGGACGCCGCCGTCTGGGAGGCCGTCATCCCCTCGATGGGGCCGATGGCGCTGGTCCGCAACCTGCGCAACTTCGACGAGGCGGGCGTGGGCGACGAGGTGGCGGCGGAGGTGGCCCGCCGGGTCGCCGACCCGGAGGAGGTGCGACGGTCCCGGCAGTTCCCGTTCCGCTTCCTGGCCGCCCACCGCGCCACGCGCTCGCCGCGCTGGGCCGACGCCCTGGAGACCGCCCTCGGTCACTCGCTGGCCAGGGTGCCCGCGTTGCCGGGCCGCACACTGGTGCTGGTGGACCGCTCAGGCTCGATGTTCGACCTGCCCTCGGCGCGGACCCAGCTCAACCGGGCGGACACGGCCGCCATCTTCGGCACCGCGCTCGCCCTGCGGGCCGAACAGGCCGACCTGGTCCAGTTCGGCAGCGGCAGCCTGGTGGTCGAACCGGAGCCGTCGGTGCTGCGGACCCTGCGGCGCTTCCGCAACCTGGGCGGTACCTCCACGGCCGCCGCGGTCCGCACGCGCTACCGGGACCACGACCGGGTGGTCGTGGTGACCGACGAGCAGACCCACTGGGCGCCGTACGACGTCTTCGAACCCGTCCCCGAGGACGTCCCGGTCTACACCTGGAACCTGGCCGGCTACGCCACCGGCCACACCGCCCCGGGCCCGCGGCGCTACACCTTCGGCGGCCTCAGCGACGCGTCCTTCACACTCATCCCGCTGCTCGAACGCGGCCAAGCCGCCGCCTGGCCCTGGGAGTGATCAGGGCCGCACATCAGGGCCGAACATCAGGGCCGCACACTGCGCGGCCCGGTCACCGTGGCGCCCAACGCGCCGACACGGGCGCGCAGTTCGCGGTCGGCGGTGACCACCAGGCAGTCCCGCTCGGGGTGGTCGGCGCGGGCCGCCCGGACCAGCTCGACGATCCGGTCGTCCCCGCTGCCGCTCGCCTCCACCACCCGAACCTCCGGCAGCCCGGCGACGCCCCGGGCCGCGCCCTCCACGACCAGGACCACCTCCAGCGGGCCCGGGCGGTCCGGCAGCCCCCGTCCGGCGACGGCGACCAGCGTGTCCCGCAGCCGTTCGGCGGCACCCCGTCGGTCCCGCCACCAGCCGTCGGGCACCGACCCGACCACGTTCGCGCCGTCCACCACCAGCAGCGTCGGCGCGCCCTCGTTCTCTCCCATGGCCGCCAAGCCTGCCACCACGGACCGCCCCCGGCCGAACCGGCGACACCCCCGACACCCCCGGCAGGCCCGGCGGCGCGCCGACGGGCCCGTACCCGTACCCGTCGTCAGTCCGCCAGCGTGATCCGGATGCCGACGGTGCCGCGCTCGCCGCGCCGCAGCCGGCTGCCGAGCAGGGTGAGCACGCCGAGCAGGCCGTACTTCTGGCGCAGCAGCGTGCGGTAGGCGGCGGTGCGCTCGGGGCCGAGGATCTCGGCGGTCGCCGGGTACGGCGCACCGGTCGGCCGGCCCTTGACGTCGCACGGGCCGACCAGCACGTCGGCGCGGTTGCGGATCCGCTTGACCTTCCAGGAGTCCGCGACGGTCCAGATGCCGAGCGCCTCCCCGTCACGGACCACCCACACCGGGGTCGGCACGGTGGTGCCGTCCTTCTTGTACGTGGTGACGAGCAGGTAGCTCCCGGCGGAGAGCTGGACGATCCGGGCGAGCCGGTCCGCGGCGGAGGGGTCGGGGGTGGTCATGGCCGGAAGTCTAGAGGGGACCGGCCGCGGACCGGGCCGCAGGTCGGCGGGCTCAGCGCGTCCGGCGGGTGCGGGCGGTGCGGGCGGTGCGCAGCATGGCGCGGGCGCGGCGGGTCAGCCGGCGCCGGCCGTGGCCTCCGATGCCGGTGGCGCCGCCCACGGCGGTCGCGCCGCCGCGGTGCACCGGGACAGCGGCGGCAGCGGTGGTGGCGGCAGCGGAGGAGGCGCGGGCGGTGGCCGGGGTGTGGGCGGGCGCGGTGCGGCGGCGGGCGGCGGTACGGGCGGTGGCCCAGACGGCGAGGGTGGTGCCGAGGACGGCGGCCGTCCAGACGGCGGGGGCGAAGCCGGGGCCGTCGCCGCTGAGGACGGGTGCCCGGGACCACGGCGGCAGCTGGGAGCCGGCCGCGGCCTCCGGGGCCCCGGGGGAGGCGGGGGACGCGGGGGAGGAGGCCGGGGCGCCGGTGTCCTCGACCAGCTGCCCGACCGGCTGGACCTTCCCGGCCGCCGCGAAGCCCCAGTCGAGCAGGCTGGCGGCCTCGTCGTAGACCTTGCCCTGTGCCTCGGGGTGCATCACCGTCACCAGCAGGGTCCGGCCGCCCCGTTCGGCGGCGCCGGTGAAGGTGGCGCCCGCGTTGGTGGTGTAGCCGTTCTTGACGCCGATCAGGCCCGGGTACTTGCCGAGCAGCCGGTCGGTGTTGGCGATGTCGAAGCTGGTGCGCTGGCCGGTGACCTTGTCCAGCCCGCCGGGGAAGTGCGCGGTGCGGGTGGCGCAGTAGGAGCGGAAGTCGGCGTTGCGCAGCCCGGCGCGGGCGAAGAGGGTGAGGTCGTAGGCGGAGGTGACCTGGCCGTCCATGTCGTAGCCGTCGGGGGAGACCACCTTGGTGTCCTTCGCCTGCAGTGACCCGGCGCGGGCCTGCATCTCGGCGACGGTCTGCTGGAGCCCGCCGTTCATGTGCGCGAGGACGTGGACGGCGTCGTTGCCGGAGCTGAGGAAGACGCCCCGCCAGAGGTCCTCGACCCGGTACGGCAGGTTCTCCTTGACACCGACCAGGCTGCTGCCGGCACCGAGGTTGGCCAGCTCGGCCGGGGTGACCAGGTGCTCCAGCGAGCGGTCGAACTTGGGCATCACGGTGTCCGCGAACAGCATCTTGAGCGTGCTGGCCGGGGGCAGCGGCAGATGGGCGTTGCGGGCGGCGAGCACCTCGCCGGTCCCGGCGTCCGCGACCAGCCAGGACCGGCCGGACAGCGCGGACGGCAGCGCGGGCGCCCCGGCGAGCGGCGCGACCTGGACGTCCGGGCTGCCGAGCCGCTGCCCGCCGACGACACCGGCGGCGCCGGCGGCGTCCTGCCCGAAGGCCGCGAGGGCCGCCGGAGCGCCGACGGCGAGTACCAGGGCGGCCGAGGCGGCGGCACCGGCCGCGGCCCTGGTGACGTACGGTGACTTCTTCGATATGCGCGTGGGCTGCACACGGCGAACGTACCCGGGCCGCCGCCGGGCCGCCGTGCCTGCTGCTCCGTCCGGTGCTCCGTCCGGTGCTTCGGGCCGAGCTCCGGACGGTGCTCCGGACCGGGTGGCCGCGGCCCACGACTTTGGTGGTGCCCGGTCGCGCCGGAAGTCGGATGTCCGGGCGGTGGCGGATTCCTAGGGTCGGGGGTATGAAGACCCTGCTCGGCTACCTCGGTTTCGTGCTGATCCTCGGCGGCGCCTCCGGCCTGCTGTCCGGTTGGATCGGGGGCTTCCGGCTGTTCGGCTTCGTCCGCTTCCTGGTGCCCGACGGCCACGAGACCGTCGGGTACGCCACCCTGCTGGTGCTCGGCGTCCTGCTGGCGATTCCCGCCGCCCGGCGCGGATAGCCGGGCGGCGGGCGGCGGGCGGCGAGGCACCGAGGGTGGGTCAGAAGGTGAGGTTCCAGGTGTCGATCGTGCCGGTGTCGCCGGAGGCGCCGTCCTTCACCCGGAGTTTCCAGGTGCCGTTCGCCGCGCTCGCGGCGGCGTTGACGGTGTAGGTCTTGGCGACGTTGTCGGCGCTGTCGTTGTCCGGGAAGTCCTCCAGGAGGTAGACCGTGCCGTCGGGGGCGACCAGGGAGAGGACCAGGTCACCGCGGTAGGTGTGCTTGATGTCCACGCCGACCTTGAGTGCCGCGGGCGCGTTGCCGGTGACGCCGGTGACGGCGATCGGGCTCTCCACCGTGGTGTTGT
The DNA here is from genome assembly GCF_055576085.1 of Kitasatospora sp. NPDC033851. Taxonomy (NCBI): domain Bacteria; kingdom Bacillati; phylum Actinomycetota; class Actinomycetes; order Kitasatosporales; family Streptomycetaceae; genus Kitasatospora; species Kitasatospora sp. NPDC033851. The sequence continues at coordinate 125,588 of NZ_JBVIRL010000010.1, forward strand.
CGGCGATCGCCACATCGGCAGGGTTCTCGAAGTACTTCCCGGTGGGCGGGGTCGTGCCGCCGACCGCCTTCAGCGCGTCGACCTGGCCCTCGCCGAAGAAGGCGTTGTTCGCGGTGGTGCCGGTGCAGCGGCTGTCCCCGGCGGGGCAGGCCAGGTCGTCGGCCTGGGTGGCCAGACGGGCCCGGATGTCGGCCGGGGTGAGCGACGGGTCGGTGCTCGCGATCAGCGCGGCCACCCCGGTGACGTGCGGGGAAGCCATCGATGTGCCGCTCTTGGTGCCGTACTTGCCGCCGGGCAGGGTCGAGTAGACGGCGGTCGCGCCGTCGCCGCCGGGCGCCGCGACGTCGATGACACCCCGGCCGAAGTTGGAGTAGGAGGCCTTGCCGCTGCCGCTGCCCGTGGCAGCGACGGTCACCACGCCGGGGAGTTCGGTGGGGATGTCGAGGCAGGCGTTGCTGATGGTCCGGGTGACCGGAGTGGAGTCGTTCGGGCTCGCGGTGTCGGTGGTCTTGGCGGCCAGGTCGTAGTCGGCGTTGCCGGCCGCCGCGACCTGCAGCGAACCCTTGCCCTCGGCGTACTCCTGGGCGCGCTTGACGCCCTCGATGACGGCCGCCTGGTCGAGGTCGTTCGGGCAGTTGAACTGCCACGGGTCGGTGTAGTAGCTGTTGTTGGTCACCTTGAAGCCGTGGTCGCCGGCCCAGATGAAGCCGCAGACGGTGTTCTCGGCGTAGAACAGGGTGCTGGTCGGCTCGGCGATCCGGACCGAGGCGATCCTCACGCCCGGCGCGACGCCGATGACGCCCTTGCCGTTCTTCGCGGCCGCGATGGTGCCGGCGACGTGGGTGCCGTGGGTGTCCACGTCGCGCCAGGCGCCGGTGCGGGTGTCGGGCTTGCCGTACGCGCAGGAGACCGAGTCGGCGGCGTCGAAGTTCGGTGCGAGGTCCTGGTGCTGGTCGTCCACGCCGGTGTCGAGCACGCCGACCTTGACGGAGGGGGAGCCGGTGGTGACGTTCCAGGCCTGGTCGGCCTTGATCTGGGTCATGTCCCAGCGGTTGGACTCGGTGAGCGTGGTGGCCGACTGGGCGGGGTTGGCCGGCAGGGCCGGGTTGTAGGCGTCGGCCGGCACGTCGGAGGTGCGGGTCGCGCCCACCTGCTGGATGCCGGGGACGGTCCGCAGCGCGGCGGCGAAGCCGGTGCCGGTCGAGTGGGCGACGATGACGCCGATCGTGTCGTAGCTCGCGAAGACCGTTCCGCCCTTCGCGGCGACGGCGCTCTTGGCGGCGGCGATGTCGGCGGGTGCGCTGATCACCAGGTAGGCGCGGGTGCCGGCGGCCCAACCGGCGGCGGTGCCGGGGCTGGTGGCGGTGCCCGTGGCGGTCGTGGGGGCCTGCGCGGCCGTCGGGGCGGCGGCCGTGGCGCTGCCGGGGACGGCGGGTGTGGTGCTCGTGTGGGCGGCGGTCGCGAATGCCGTGGGGGTGGCGAGCGCCATGGCCGAGGCGACGGCGAGGGCGGCGGCCGGGCGGCCGAGCCGCCGGGATATCAGGGGTGACACGTGTCCTCCGATCCGGCCCGTGCGCGAGGGGGAGCGCACAGGAATTGAAGGAAACATGCCAGATTGGCCAGGAGTTGGGGAAGGTTTTACGCATGACGACTTTTCACGGAAGGGTCGTCGAGCCGCCCACGCCCGCCGCGCTGCCGTCGAGCTGGATGCCGAGGCCGGTGGCGAAGGCCTCCCGGTGGCCGTCCGGGGTGCCGCCGGCGGCGCGGGCGTCGGCGGTGACGGCCGCGTGCCGGTCGTCCGTGGGCGGTGGATCGGCCGGGAGTCGGGCCAGTGCGCGGTCGTACGTCAGGTCGAGTCGTCCGGCCTTTCCCGGCATGTACGTGTAGGGCGGCATCGTGGTGCGGCCGAGTCGTTCGCCCACGGCGCGCCTCGCGAGCGCGGCCATGACGGACGGTCATCCGGAATCTCCTGGCGGCGCACATTATCGCCTCCGGAGAAAACTGTTTATACAGTAAAAGTGACCAATTGAATGGGCTGGCGCCGGGCCTGCCTGGCGTTCCCGGTGCCGAGTTCCTCCTCCCCGCCGCGCCGGGTCTGGTTTCGGCAGCGGACGGCGGGGAAGGGAATGTCGCGGTGTCGACATGTGGTCAGCCCGGTGGCGAGGTTTCGCCAGTGTCCGGAGTTCGCCACGGGAATCCCGGGTGCGGGAGCGTCCGGCGCCGGGCGAGGCCGATTGGCTGAAAGATGTGGATTCGGCCCGATTTCCGCCCGTGAGTTTTACCGAGTGATGGTCAACTTTACTTTCTGATGGGGATTTACCCCCTTGTCGTGATCGCGTTCAGGTGCGTTGGATTGCGTCAGCCATAAAACAGACGAAAGGATGTCCATGATCGGCTGGCGGAAAACCCAGCTAGCAGCTGCCGTCACGGTCACCGCCGCGTCCATGGTCCTGAGCTTCGGGACCGGCGCCAACGCAGCTCCGACCCCGGACCCGCAGAACGCCCAGGCGGCGTCCGCGGACGGGGCCCCGGTGCCGGTGATCGTGATCCTGAAGGACCAGATAGCGGACGCCCCGGCCGACCACGGTCACCTGGGCGCCCGTCAGCAGAAGACCGCCTCCTCGCAGGCGCCGCTGCTGAACAAGGTCAAGGCGGCCGGCGGTACCAACATCAAGAGCTTCGTGGTCGGCAACGCCTTCTCGGCCACGGTCAGCCCCGCCCTGCGCGCTCAGCTGCAGGCGGACCCGGCCGTCTCCTCCGTGGTGGCGGACACCCAGGTCCAGGTCGCCCCGGCGGCCGCCGGCAAGGCGAAGCAGACCAAGGACGCCGCCGACTCCGCGGCCGCCGACGGCGCGAAGGCGCCCAAGGCCGCCGCCGCTCCGCAGGCCGTTTCGGGCAGCAACGGCCAGGGCGCCGAGGAGAACGCGACCAACACGGTCTGCCCCTCCGACCCCAGCAAGCCCCTGCTGGAGCCCGAGGGTCTGTACTCGGTCCGGGCCTACACCGGCAACGGCAAGCCCGGTGTGGAGAACCTCGCCACCGGCAAGGGCGTCAAGGTCGCCTACATCGCGGACGGCCTCGACCCGAACAACCCGGACTTCATCCGGGCCGACGGCTCGCACGCCGTGGTCGACTACAAGGACTTCGCGGGCGACGGCTGGGACGCGCCGACCGGCGCGGCGGAGGCCTTCGGTGACGCCTCGGCGGTCATCGCCCAGGGCCGCCAGACCTACGACGTCTCGCAGTTCGTCAACGCCTCGCACCCGCTGCCGGCCGGCTGCAACATCCGCATCCGCGGCCTCGCCCCGGACGCCGACCTGGTCGCCCTGAAGGCCGGCGGCGAGCTGATGTCCAACTCGTCGATCCTGCAGTCCATCGACTACGCGGTGCGGGTCGCCCACGTGGACGTGCTCAACGAGTCCTTCGGCGGCAACGTCACCCCGGACAGCGGCGCGCACGACACCATCTCGCTCTTCAACGAGCAGGCCGTCAAGGCCGGTGTCACCGTCGCCGTCTCCTCCGGTGACGCCGGCATCAGCGGCACCGTCGGTACGCCGTCCACCGATCCGTACGTGATCTCGGTCGGCGCCTCCACCGACAACCAGAACTACCAGCAGACCGGTTACGCGGCCTCCCAGTTCTCCAACAAGACCTGGAACAACAGCCGTATCTCCGCGCTGTCCTCGGGTGGCTTCACCCAGGCCGGCCGCACCGTCGACCTGGTCGCGCCGGGTGAGTCGGACTGGGCGCTCTGCACCCCCGACCTCACCAAGTACACCGACTGCTCGGGCTTCAACGGCAAGGCCTCGCCGATCCAGCCCTTCGGTGGCACCAGCCAGGCCGCCCCGTTCGTCACCGGTGCCGCGGCCCTGGTCATCCAGGCCTACCGCGACACCCACGGCGGTGACTCGCCCACCCCGGCGCTGGTGAAGAAGTTCCTCACCGGCACCGCCAGCGACCTCGGCGTCCCCGCCGAGGAGCAGGGCGCCGGCCTGCTGAACGTCCGCGCCGCCGTCGAGGCCGCCCGCGGCTACGACGACGGGGACGGCACCGACGGCGCCAACACCGTCGTGGTCAACACCGGCCAGGTCGACATCGCCGGCACCCCCGGCTCGACCCACAGCACCGACGTGTCCGTCACCAACACCAGTGACGAGCCCCAGACGGTGAGCGCCGCGACCCGCAGCTTCGCCCCGCAGTCGAGCAACCAGCAGACCGTCCAGCTGGACTCGTCCTCGACGGACACCTTCAAGTACGCCACCAACGGTACGAACTGGGTGCAGAAGCAGGTCAAGTTCACCGTCCCGGCCGGCGCGGACCGCCTCGCGGCCTCGATCGCCTGGCACGGTGCGCCCAACCCGGTCACCAACGGCCCGGTCGTCCGCATGACGCTGCTCGACCCGTCGGGCCGCTTCGAGACCAACACCCGTCCGCAGGGCGGCGCCACCCCGGCGAACTTCGGCCTGGTCGACGTCCCGCACCCGGTGGCCGGCGAGTGGACCGCGATCCTCTACACTCCGGCGGGCAAGGCCGGCTTCACCGGCCCGGTCCAGCTGGGCACCGCCACCCAGCGCGCGGTGCCGGCCGGCGCCGTGAGCCCGAGCACCACCGAGCTGCAGCCCGGTCAGACCAAGACCCTCAAGGTCCAGCTGACCACCCCGGCGACCAGCGGTGACTCCAGCGAGGCGATCACCGTCTCCAGCTCCAACGGCAGCACCACCAGCGTCCCGGTCACGCTGCGCAGCCTCGTCCCGGTCAACCAGGGCAAGGGCACCTTCACCGGCTCCATCACCGGTGGCAACGGCCGCAGCGCCTCGCCGACGCAGAGCTTCACCTACGGCTTCGACGTCCCGAAGGGCCAGAAGGACCTGCGGGTCGGCGTCACCGTCGGCAAGGACGCCAACCTGCTCATGCAGGGCGCGCTGATCAGCCCGAACGGCACCCCGATCGACATCGAGGGCAACGGCCAGTTCGACGCCCAGGGCAACCTGACCGGCACCTCGGCCGGCGTCTCGGCCACCACCGTCAACCCGGCCGCCGGCCGCTGGCGGTTCGTCCTGAACGTGCTCGGCCCGGTCAGCGGCCAGCAGCTCGCCCAGGACTTCACCGGCACCGTCGCGTTCAACCAGAACCAGGCCACCGCGGCCGGTCTGCCGAACGACGCGCACACCAAGCTGGCGGCCGGCAAGCCGGTCACCGTCCAGGTGAACTACACCAACAACACCGTCGCGGCCCAGAAGATCGCCGCCGACGGCCGCCTGGACCGCCGGGTGGACGTCCCGCTGGTGCCGCAGGGCGCCTCGGCGAGCGTCAACCTGCCGCTGAGCCTCAGCTCCACGGTGCCGTCCTTCCTGGTGCCGCCGGGCACCGACCAGCTCAAGGCCGTGGCGGCGTCCTCGACGCCGGCGCAGATCGAGCTGAGCGCCACCACCGGCTCGCCGGACCTGTTCGGCGACCTGAAGAAGGCCCAGAACGGCTCGACCATCTCGGTCGTGACCGACAACGGCACCGCCGAGCAGCCGGTCGTCCCGGGCAACTGGAGCACCTTCGTGCAGCAGATCGGCCCGTTCGGCAACGGCGGCGCCCCGACCGGCACCTCCACCATCACGGCCACCGCGCACACCCAGGCCTTCGACCCGGCGCTGACCTCCAGCACCGGTGACCCGTACGCCGCCTCGGTGGACGCCTCGGCCCAGGCCGCCAGCCCGGTGACCGTCGCGCCCGGCGCCACCGGCTCGCTGCAGGTGACCCTGACCCCGACCGGCCCGAAGGGCAGCACGGTCAAGGGTGTGCTGTACCTGGTGTCCGGCCCGACCGGGGTGGCCACCGCCAACAACGTCCTGAACACCACCGGTGCGGTGCTCGCGGCGATCCCGTACAGCTACACGGTGAACTGACGCTCAGCCACTCCACCGCTTCACGATGAGGCCGAGGCCGTCCCGGATTCCGGGGCGGCCTCGGCTGCTTGTGTCCCGGGGCGGACGAGAGGTCGAGGAGGGGTTCCGACGGCGGTCGGCGGGGCAGGTTCGGAAGCGGACGGACGTTTCCTAGCGGATGGTGAGTTTCGTGTCGTACGAGTCGATCAAGCACAGCGAGGTCGAGGTGAACGGGGTGCGGCTGCACCTCGCCGAGCAGGGGGAGGGGCCGCTGGTCCTGCTGCTGCACGGCTTCCCGGAGAGCTGGTACTCCTGGCGGCACCAGTTCGCGCCGCTCGCCGAGGCCGGCTACCGGGTGGTGGCGCCCGACCAGCGCGGCTACGCCCGCAGCGAGCAGCCCGAGAACGTGGACGCGTACAGCCTGCTGCACCTGGTCGGCGACGTGACGGCGCTGATCGGCGCGCTCGGAGCGGAGCGGGCGGTGGTGGTCGGGCACGACTGGGGCGCCCCCGTCGCCTGGGCCACCGCGGCGCTGCGCCCGGACCTGGTGCGGGGCGTCGCCGGGCTGAGCGTGCCGCCGCTGCCGTCCGGGCCGACGCCGCTGGCGGCCTCCCGGGAGAAGTTCGGCGACGGCTTCTACCAGATCTACTTCCAGGAACCCGGCCGTGCCGACGCCGAGCTGGCGGCCGACCCCAAGGCCTCGTTCCGCCGCATCCTCGGCGGCACCTACCCGGACGGGGAACCGAAGCCGTGGGTCGCCCCCGAGGGCGGGAGCCTGCTGGACACCATTCCGGAGCCGGAGCGGCTGCCCTCCTGGCTCACCGAGGCGGACATCGACGCCTTCGCGGCCGACTACGCCCTGCACGGCGAGCGCGCCTTCACCGGGGGACTCAACTGGTACCGCAACATCGACCGGAACAACGAGCTGATGGCGGCGTTCACCGGCCGGCGGATCGAGGCGCCCGCGCTGTACGTGACCGGTGAGCAGGACCTGGTGAACGCGATGGTGCCGCGTGAAGTGGTGGCGTACCTGCTGCAGCACGTGACCCCTCGGCTGCACCGGCACGTCCGGCTCCCGGAGACCGGGCACTGGACGCAGCAGGAGCGCCCGGCCGAGGTCACCGAGGCGCTGCTGGACTTCCTGAAGTCGCTGGACTGACGCCCGTTCCCGCCGGCACCCCCGTCCGGCCCGGGCGGGGGTCAGACCGGCAGGAGGCGGGCGATCAGTTCGCCGAGGCGGCGGGCGTTGCGGCAGGAGTGCATCTCCACGACGCCGGCGTAGGCGTGGGCGGCGGAGTCGCCGGTCGGCCAGAGGGACGGCTGTTCGGGGTTCAGCCAGAAGACCCGTCGGGCCCGGCCGGCGATCCGGCGGAGGGCGTCGAGGTTGGGGTCGCGGTGGTTGTTGCGGGCGTCGCCGAGGACCAGGACGCAGGTGCGCGGGCCGACGGCGTCCAGGTGGTGGTCGGCGAAGTCGCCGAGGGCGGAGCCGTAGTCGCTGTTGCCGTGGTAGCCCATCACCTTGGCCTCGGCGAGGATCCGGGCGGCCAGGCGGGCCGGGTCGTCGCCGTTCCTGAGCAGGTCGGTGACCTCCGCGGTGCGGTTGACGAAGGCGAACACCCGGACCTTGCTGAACTGTTCGCTCATCGCCTGGACCAGCAGCATGGTGAAGTCGGCGAAACCCGCCACCGAGCCGGAGACGTCGCAGAGCAGCACCAGTTCCGGCCGGGCCGGGCGGCGCAGCCGGTAGGCGGGGCGCAGCGGTACGCCACCGGTGGTGAGCGAGCGGCGCAGGGTGCGGCGCAGGTCGATGCGGCCGCGGGCGGCGCGGCGGCGGCGGGCGGCCAGGCGGGTGGCGAGCTTGCGGGCCAGCGGGTGGACGGTGCGGCGCAGTTCGGCGAGCTGGTCGCGGCCGGCGTACAGGAAGTCGATCCGGTCGGCGGTGGGGGCGACGGCGCGCTCGGCGATCCGTTCGGGGCCGCGCAGTTCGGCGACCCGACGGCGGGCCTCGGTGGCGACCTGGGCGCGGAAGTCCCGGATGCGGCGGCGGATCTCGTCGGCGAGGACCAGGTCGGAGACGTCCGCCGGGCCGGGGCGGCCGCGCAGGGCGGCGAGGATCCGGGCCAGCAGCGTCTCGGGGGACAGCCGGCCGAGCGCCTGCTGGGCGGACCAGCCGTCGGAGCCGGGCGTGCCGGGTGCGCCGCCGGCGCCGTATCGGCCGAAGGCTGCCACGACCTCGCCGGCGAGCCGGGCCTGGGCGGCGCGGTCGTCCGCGGCGAGGGCGGCGGCGAGGCGTTCGCGCAGGTCGTCGCGGAGCGGGTCGGGGCGGCCGAAGCGTGGCGGCTCGGGGTCCTCGGGGACCGGTGGCGGGTCGGCGCGGACGGCTTCGGGGGTGCCGACGCCGAGGGGGAAGAACAGGTCGAAGGTGGCGTCGAAGACCACCCGTTGGCCGTCGGAGCGCAGCAGGGCGGCGGCCAGGCCGGCCCGCATCTGCTCGCGGTCGGTGAAACCGAGGACGTCGAGGACGGCGGCGGCGTCCACCGTCTCGGCCGGGCCGATCCGCAGGCCGTGGCCGCGCAGGGCGCGGACCAGGCCGGTGAGGCGGCCGGCGGTGTCGGTGGCCTGGGGCGCGGTGGGGCCGGCGCCCTGGGGTGCGGCGGTCACGCGAGGGTGAGCTTCTGGGCGGCCTTCCGGATGTCGTCCTGGTGCTTGAGGATCACCCCGAGGGTGTCCCGGACGGCCGTCTCGTCGAGGGTGTCCGCGCCCAGGGCGAGCAGGGTGCGGGCCCAGTCGATGGTCTCGGCGACGGACGGTGCCTTGCGCAGCTCCATCGCACGCAGCGCGCCGACGATCCGTACCAGCGACTCGGCCAGGGTGTCGTCCAGTCCCGGCACCTTGAGGCGGACGATCCGGCGCTCCAACTCGGCGCCCGGGTAGTCGAGGTGGAGGAAGAGGCAGCGGCGGCGCAGCGCCTCGGAGAGCTCGCGGGTGGCGTTGGAGGTGAGCAGGACGAAGGGACGGCGGGTGGCGGTGATCGTGCCGAGCTCGGGGACGGTGACCTGGAAGTCGCTGAGCACCTCCAGGAGCAGCGCCTCGACCTCGACGTCGGCCTTGTCCATCTCGTCGATCAGCAGCACCGTCGGCTCCTCGCCGCGGATGGCGGTGAGCAGCGGGCGGGTGAGCAGGAACTCCTCGCCGAAGATGTCGCCGCGGGCCTCCTCCCAGCCCTCGTCGCGGCCGGCGGTGATTCGCAGCAGCTGCTTGGCGTGGTTCCACTCGTAGAGCGCGCGGGCCTCGTCGATGCCCTCGTAGCACTGCAGCCGGACGAGCCGGGCCCGGCCGATCGCGGCGACCGCCTTGGCGAGCTCGGTCTTGCCGACCCCGGCCGGTCCCTCGACCAGCAGCGGCTTGCCGAGCCGGTCGGCGAGGAAGACGGTGGTGGCGACGGCCGGGGAGGCGAGGTAGCCGGTGGCGGCGAGTTGCTCGGCGGCGTCCGCGACCGAGGTGAAGAAGCCCGTGCCACGTGCCGTCGTTCCGTCGCTGCCCATGTGCCCGCCCTGTTCAAGGTTCGCCGTCCGTGTGCGGCGACACCCTACCGGCCGGTCACTTCGCTGTCTCGGTCTCCCGCCCGGTGCCCCGGTGCCCCGGTGCCCCGGTGCCCCGGTGCCCCGGTGCCCCGGTGCCCCGGTGTGCCCGGGCACGGCCCAGCGGCGTACGGCGTGGTGCCGGTGCCGTACGCCGCCGTGGTCGGGGTGGGGCTGCGCGTCAGCCGACGGCGCGGACCGTCAGTCGGCGGTGCGGACCGTCAGTCGGCGCGGACCGTCAGTTGACGCGGACCGTCAGTTGACGACGAGGACCGGGCTGCCGGCGACGGAGGTGTCGGTGACCGGGCCGTAGGTGGCGCTGAAGTAGCCCGTCGAGAAGCACAGGCCCGGGCCGGACACCAGGGTGAACGGCTGGGCGGAGAAGCCGATGGTGCTGCCGGTGTTCGAGGCGGTGCCGTTGATTCCGGTGGCGTTCTGGTAGTTGCAGCTGATGCTGCCCAGGATGGTGCTGAGCACCACGGTGGTGCCCATCGCGCCGGCCGCGCCGGGGGTGAGCTTGACCGGGTAGCCGGGGGCGTCGCTGACCGTGTTGGTGAACGGCAGGTTGGTGACGGTGATGCTCCTGACGCCCGTGACACCGAGGACGTTGGAGGTGCAGGAGCCGAAGGTCTGGGTGTTGAGCTGCTCGACGGCGCTGCCCGGGGCGGCCGGGTTGGCGGTCACGGTCGCCGAGAAGGAGGAGGCGGCACACTTGATGCCGCTCGTCCCGGTGGCACCGTTGTAGAAGGTCGCGTAGCTGCCGGAGGCCAGGTTGGCGGACAGGACGTCACCAACGGCGACGGCCGGGCCGGTCGAACTGCCGGTGGTGAGTACGGCGGTGGCGGCCTCGGCGGGTGCCACCGCCGCGCCGGTGAGGGCGAGTGCGGCGAGGGCGGCGGTGGCGAGGGTGCGACGGATGCGCATGAGGGTACCTCTCTCCGTCCGGGGGACGGGTGGGGGAATCCCGGCGTGCGGGTGTGGTGGTGTGCACGACGGGGGAGGTGCATGGCGTACCGGGGGCTCCGGCGGGGCCGCGGTGCGGGCGGGCCCGGCGCCACGGGCCCGCTCGTGCGGTACGGCGGTGTGCGGACGTACAGCCGTGTACGGGTGTATCGGTGTACGGCGCTGCACGGACGTACGGATGTGGATGTACGGATGTGGACGTCCGGTGGTGCGGGACACAGCGGCACTGCGCAGAGTCGGTGCGGACGTGCGGTGCTGTGGGGGTGCACGTCGGCGGCTGCCACCGCCGCGGGCCCGCGCCCGTCGTGGTCCGGTGGTCCGGGCGGTTCGCCCGGACCGTGGGAGCCCCTGGAGGTCGGCCGGTGGGGGCCTGCTCGCCCACCGGTTGGAAACCTGTCAGTGTTGTAAACCCGGTGTTGCGTCAATGTCAATACAGGACACAGGAGTTGGTGATGGATCGGAACTACCTCCGGAGTGCCGACGTGGTCCTGCTGCCGGGCGCGCGGACCGGCCGCGACCCCGCCCGCTCGATCAAGCCCGGCCCGCGCCGGCAGCCCGCGGGCGTGGTCGCCGCGACCCAGCGCGAGCGGCTGCTGGACGGGCTGGTCCGGACCGTCGCCGAACGCGGCTACCGGCACGCGACGGTGAGCGACATCTGCCGCGCGGCGGGTGTGACCAGGCCGGTCTTCTACGAGCTGTTCAGCGGCAAGGAGGACGCCTTCCTGGCCGCGCACCGGTACGGCACCGGGGTGGTGCTCCGGCGGATGGCGGCGGCCTTCGCGGCCGAATCCGACTGGTGCCGGGGGATCCGGCAGGCGCTCGGCGCGATGCTCCAACTGCTCGCCGGGACACCCTCGTTCGCCACCATGGCGGTGATCGAGATCGAGGCGGTCGGCCCGGAGGGGCGGCGCGAGAGGGATCAACTCCTCACCAGGTTTCGGGCGTTCTTCGCCGAGGTGCCCCAACTGCCGGGCGGCGTAACGGTGAACGAGATGGTGGACGCCGTGGTGGGCGGCGTCTACAGCGCGCTCTACCGCCGGATCGACTCCGGCCGGACCGATCAACTACCGGAACTGCTACCGGTATTGAGCATGTTCTGCCTGGCTCCGTTCCTCGGTCCGGCGGAGGCCGCCGAGCGGCTCGGGGTGGCGGGCACGGTCGAGCGGACCGGCCCGGCGGGGGCCGCCGAGCGGCTCGGGCCCGGGATTGGTGAAGATCCTTCGTGCACCCGTATTGACCCGGCCAATACCCGGCAGTAGCTTCCCAGTTACTTACCGCGCTCCGACCTGACCCGCCCCGCTGCCGAGGGGCGGGTGATCCGGTCGGGCCGCGGAACGCTGTCCGCGCCAGGGCAACATGCCAGTGCCTGCACACCCAATCCACCCACAGGGAGCACACATGGCCATGTCCGAGGACGCCGCCGCGGCGGCCGAGACCCCACAGCCGGCCGGCCCGAGAAGAGGCCGGGTACGGCTCAAGCGCACCGTCCTGATGGCCGTGCCGGCCATCGCCGCCGGGGGCGTCCTGATGGCGCTCACCGCCCAGGGCGTACTCGCCGCGCAGTTCTCCATCTCCGGCATGCCGTTCACCATCACCGCCGACAAGTTGGACGGCCAGGGCTTCGCACAGTTCGGCGCGCTGGACTCGATGATCCCCGACAGCCCCAACGCGGGCTCCACCGGCGGCCAGGTCCTGGTCGCCGTGTCGGCGATCAAGAGCGCCCAGATCACCAACCTGTGCCAGAGCGTCGACCTCGGCGGCATCAACCTGGTGATCCACGCGGGCGACGGCGGCACCCCCGTCTCCGCCACCAACCTCACCACCGACTCCGATCTGCTGTCCGGCGACGCGGAGTTCACCAACATCGAGATCGGCGGCGACGCCAGCACCTTCGACAAGGCCGGACCGGTCGGCAAGGGCAACCCGGGTGTCTTCGGCCAGCAGGCCGACACCGTCCTGCTGACGCACCTCAAGCAGCACAACTACGCGAGCACCGCCGTCGGGTTCAAACTGCCCAACCTGCGGCTGAGCTTCAGCTCCCAGGGCTGCTGAGCATGGCGGAGTCCGCACCGGAGCCGGCCGGCGCCGGCGAGGGCACCGCGGCGCGGGCCGAGGGGGTGGCGGCCGAGGGGACGGCCGCCACGCCCGGCACCGCTGCCACGGCCGCCGCCGAGCCCGCTGCCGCCACAGCCGCGGACGCCGAGCCCACAGCCGGCGAGCCCGCCACCCGCCCGGTCAAGCGGCGCGACTGGCGGGGCAGGCGACCGTTCTGGGGCGGGCTGCTGGTGCTGCTCGGCGGCGCCGAGATCCTGTTCACCCTGCGGGCCCCGCTGCCCGTCGTCCTGCACATCGGGATGCAGGGACTGGCCGGGTACCTGGTGCCGGCGGTGATGGTGCTGTGCGGCCTGCTGATCCTGTTCAACCCGGCGCAGCGGCTGTTCTACTCCATCCTCGCCGTGCTGGCCTCGCTGGCCAGCTGGGTCACCTCCAACCTGGGCGGCTTCCTGATCGGGATGCTGCTCGGGGTGGTGGGCTCCTGCCTCACCTTCGGCTGGCTGCCCGACCAGCCGCTGCGCCGTGGCCGGCAGCGGCGGCTGGACCGCCGCGAGGAGCGGCAGGCGGCCAAGACGGCCTCCGTCTGAAACGCGGGTGCCCCGCGCCTGGTGACGGGAGAGCACCAGGACGCGGGGCACCTGCTGACGGGCTCGTGCGAGCTCCGTCGGATCGTCGCGAGGCGTCGATCAGATGGTCGAGGCGTCGATCACGAAGCGGAACCGGACGTCGCCGTCCAGCACCCGCTGGTAGGCCTCGTTGATCTGGTCGGCCCGGATCAGCTCGATCTCGGCGGTGATGCCGTGCTCACCGCAGAAGTCCAGCATCTCCTGGGTCCCCGGCAGCCCGCCGATCATCGACCCGGCCAGCGAGCGGCGCCCGGTGATCAGCGCGTGGGCGTTGACCGAGACCGGCTTCTCCGGCGCGCCGACCTGCACCATGGTGCCGTCGGTGCGCAGCAGGAGCAGGTAGGCGCTGAGGTCGAGGTCGGCCGAGACGGTGTTGACGATCAGGTCGAAGCTGCCCGCCAGCTCACTGAAGGTCGCCGGGTCGGAGGTGGCCCGGTAGTGGTCGGCGCCGAGCTTGAGGCCGTCCTCGCGCTTGCGCAGCGACTGGCTGAGCACGGTGACCTCCGCGCCCATCGCGTGGGCGAGCTTGACGCCCATGTGGCCGAGGCCGCCGAGGCCCACGATCGCGACCTTCTTGCCCGGGCCCGCGCCCCAGTGGGCGAGCGGCGAGTACAGCGTGACGCCCGCGCACAGCAGCGGCGCCGCGGCGTCCAGCGGCAGGTTGTCGGGGATGCTCAGCGCGTACGCCTCGTCCACCACCAGCTCCGAGGAGTAGCCGCCGTAGGTCGGCAGGCCGTCCGTGCCCATGCTGTTGTAGGTGAAGGTGACGCCGCCCTCGCGGGTGCAGTACTGCTGGAGGCCGGCGAGGCAGTTGTCGCACTCGCGGCAGGAGTCGACGAAGCAGCCGACGCCGACCCGGTCGCCGACCTTCCAGCGGGTCACGCCGGGGCCGGCCTCGCTGACCACGCCCGCGATCTCGTGGCCCGGCACCATGGGGAAGATGCCGGTGCCCCAGTCCTCGCGGACCTGGTGGATGTCGGAGTGGCAGATGCCGGAGTACTTGATGTCGATCACGATGTCGTGCTCGCCCACGGCCCGGCGGGTGACGGTGGTCTTCGCCAGCGGGGCGTCGGGCCGCTGCGCCGCGTAGGCGGCGACGGTGCGGGTGTTCGTCGTGCTCGTGGTGCTCGTCGTGCTCGTCGTGACCGTCGTGTTCGTCGTCTCGTTCGTCATGCCCTCAAGACTGCTGCGGCGCGATCGGGCCAACCAGACCAGAGGTCTTCGTACGAACCCGGGACGTAGGGGAGCGGAACGTAGGCGGGCGGAACGTAGGCGGGCCGGACGTACGCCCGCGGAAGGTACGCACGGCAGTATCACCCTCACCCGCCCCCCGGCGCACCGGATCGCCCGCATACTGCAGACATGGACCAGCGCACCGAACTCAGCGAGTTCCTCCGATCCCGCCGTGCCCGGCTGCGGCCCGAGGACGTGGGCCTGCGGGACACCACCACCCGGCGTCGGGTCCCCGGGCTGCGCCGCGAGGAACTGGCCCAGCTCGCCGGAGTCAGCACCGCCTACTACACGCGGCTCGAACAGGGCCACGGCGAGAACGTCTCCACCGCCGTGCTGGACGCCATCGCCCGGGTGCTGCGGCTCAGCCCCGCCGAGCGCGACCACCTCGGCCGGCTCACCAAGCCCGCCCGCCGCCGCTCCGGCCGGGCCGCCGCCCGGGCACAGCTGGTGCGGCCCGCGCTGCAACAGCTCCTGGACGCGATGGACGGCGTTCCCGCGTACGTGCTCGGCCGGCGCCTCGACATCATCGCCTGGAACCGCCTCGGCACCGCTCTCCTCGGCGACTTCGCCGCGATGCCGCCCGAGCAGCGCAACATGGCCTGGAACGTCTTCCTCGACCCGGCCGCGCGCGAGCTCTACCAGGACTGGGAAGGCAAGGCCAGCGACGTCGTCGGCATCCTGCGCCTGGACGCCGGGCGCGACCCGGACGACCCCCGGCTGGCCTCGCTCATCGGCGAACTCTCTGTCAAGAGCGAGGACTTCCGCCGCCTCTGGGCCACCCACAACATCCAGGACAAGGGCCACGGCACCAAGCGGCTGCACCACGCGGTGGTCGGCGGGCTCAGCCTGCAGTACGAGACCCTGCGTCCGGCCGGGGACTCGGACCAGGTACTGGTCACCTACCACGCCGAACCGGGCTCGTCCTCGGCCGAATCGCTGCGCCTGCTGGCCAGTTGGGTGGCCACCGAGTTCCAGACCGACCCGTCCGAGCGGACGACCGGCTCACCCGCCGGTTCGCCCGCCGAGCAGTCCCGGTAGTCGGCAGGGGTCTTGGCAAGGGCTCCTGGCAAGGCCCGGTACGACCAGGCGCTGCAGCGCTGCAGCGCTGAGCGCTCAGCGGAAGCAGTAGGAGTCCGAGGACGCGTCGCCGCCCGCGAGATGGGTCTGGTGAACGCGCAGGCCCCGGAAATCCGCGCCGTGCGGGAAGAAACGCTCGTCGACGGTCAGCCCGCCCGCCTCGGGGTCGGCGTCCAGCTTGACCATCCACGGCTCGATGCCGTCCGGGTAGAACTGGTCGTCCCAGGCGCCGTAGAGGGAGTTGGTGAGATACAGCCGCCGGCCGTCCCGGCTGATCTCCACCATCTGCGGCGCCCCGCTCAACGGCCGTCCCGGCTCGGCCGGGTGCGGGGTGCGGGCGACGACCCCACCCAGCCGGACGGAGGAGGCGAGCCGGGGGTGGAAGGGATCCGAGACGTCGAACTGGAACAGCTCGCCGGTGCCCCAAGCCGACACGTACAACCAGCGGTCGTCCACCGACAGATTGATGTCGGTGACCAGCGGCGGCACCGCGCCGAACGGCTGCAGTGCGCGCGGCAGGTCCTCGGCCTTCGCCGGTTCGGCGGGGATGTCGATCACCTTGCGCGCGGTGAACGCCGGCCCGTTCCGGTACCAGAGCCAGACCGAGGAGGAGAGGTCCTCGACGTTCGCCACCACCCCGGCGAACCCCCACTCCGCCTGCGGATCGTGCGCCGGACGCAGCTCCAACACCATCTGGTACTGGTCGCCGAAGTCGATCCGCTGCAGGTGCCGCCCCGAGTCCAGCTCCCAGAAGTGCAGTGCGTGCCCGTACTTGCGGCCCAGCAGCAGCTCCGGCACCACCCCGTCCTCGACCATCCACGGGCTGCCCCACTCACTGGTCACCCCCACATTGGTGCCGAGGTGCCACCAGACGTCGTACGCGAAGTGCTGCGGCCCGCGCTCCGTCTCCCAGGCGCGCAGCACATCGAAGGTGGAGTGGTCGAGGATCGCCACCCCGCCCGGTCCGTCCGTGCCCTCACCGGCGCCCAGGCACGACAGGAACACCCCCTCCGGGCCGCAGTGCAGGGTGTGCGGGCGCGAGTAGCCCGCCTTGGCGGCGAGTTCGGCGGCCTCGACGGTCTTCACCAGGCGCGGCCGGACGGGGTCGGGCCGGGTGTCCATGACGTGCAGGCGCGAGGAGCGCAGCCCGGGGAGCAGCAGGAACCGCCGCTCCGGATTCTCGTGGCAGGCATGGGCCAGGGCGCTGGAACAGGCGTTCCAGCCGAAATGGTGCAACTCGTCGCCCAGGGTGGGGAGTTCGGCGAAGTTCAGCACCCTCCCGTAGTCGGCTGATGCCGGATCCGTGTCCACCGTGAGCAGGGCGTCCGGCCGCTGAGCCCACCGGTCGAACCCGGCGACGTACGCGAGCTTCTCCGGCGGCGCGGCCATCGCCTCGGTGGCCGACCGGTACAGCGACGGATCCATATGCACTCCCCAACTCGCCTGCCCTGTCCGGGAAGCGTTCCACACGACCACCGGCGCACAGCAGGCGTACGAGGAGTGGGACGGAGGCGCGGAGCGCACCGTGAGCCGGTGCACGACAGCATGACCGGGGGAGGCGACTTCCACAGCCCGGTCGTCCAGGCGGATACCGCGAAGGTGACGATCGAGGCTCGCCCGCCGACGGTCACCGTCACCGGCCTCGGCGGCATCGGCAGGGCGATCCAGGCCATCGCCGTCGGCCACGCGCTGCTGTGCGCCGGCGGCTCCTCCCTCGGACACCCCCGCCGACTGACCGGCCACCGCCGAGCGCCGGGCACCTACCGGCCGGTATCGTCTGGCTCGGAACGGGTGGTCACCTGCCACATCGGCGGGCGGAGCAGAGGATCGGTGCGGCGCAGATGGAGTTTCGGGAAGACGTCCTGGGTGCCCCTTACGAGGCGGCGGAGCTGGAGCTGCGGCCGGATGCCGAAGGGGCGGTGTGCGCGACGCTGGTGCGTCGGCTGGTCCCCGGCGCGCAGCGGGCCGTGCTCTACATCCACGGGTACAACGACTACTTCTTCCAGACCAACCTGGCCGACCACTACACCGCGCTCGGGTTCTCGTTCTACGCGCTCGACCTGCGCAAGTACGGCCGTTCGCTGCGCCCGCACCAGTCGCCGAACTTCGTCCGTGACCTCGTGGAGTACGACGAGGAGATCGACGAGGCAGTGCGGATCATCCGGGAGGTGGACGGGCACCGGCAGCTGCTGGTGAACGGGCACTCGACGGGTGGGCTGGTCGGTGCGCTGTGGGCGGGGCGTCGGGCCGGGCGGGGCCTGGTGGACGGGCTGTTCCTCAACTCGCCGTTTTTGTCGATGCCGACGTCACCGGTCGTACGGAGCGTCGGCGGGCCGGCGGTGACGGCGATCGGGCGGCTGGCGCCGACCCGGGTGCTGCCGTCGACGTTGAACCCGCACTACACGCACAGCCTGCACAAGGACCACAGGGGCGAGTGGGACTTCGACCTCACGCTCAAGCCCGCCGAGGGCTTCCCGCTGTTCGCGGGCTGGCTGTCGGCGATCCACCAGGGGCACCGGCGGCTGCGGCACGGGCTGGGCATCGACGTGCCGGTGCTGCTGATGGCCTCGACCAAGTCCATCGCCACCACGAAGTGGCACAACGCGCTGCACCACGCGGACGCGGTGCTGCGCGCCGACGACATCGCCGCACAGGGGCCGAGGCTCGGCCGGCACGTGACGATCGTCCGGATCGAGGGCGGTATGCACGACCTGGTGCTCTCCGGGGAGAAGGCTCGCACCCAGGTGTTCGCCGAGCTGGATCACTGGCTCGCGGCGTACCTGGACGTGCAGCCGGTGGACGTGAACGCGGCGGACGTGCAGCCGGCGGACGTGCAGTCGGTGGACGTGCGGCCGGGGGACGTGCGGCCGGCCGGGGAAAGCGCATGACCTTCGAGCGCGACGAGCCGGTGCCGGTGGGGCGGCGGACCGACCTCGGCTTCGCCAAGCTCATGCCGGACATCGACCGCGACGGCGGCTGGCTGCTGACCCTGGACGGCACCCCGCAGTCGTACGTCGATCTCGCCGATCCGACGCACCTGGAGTTCGAGTACACCCGGCGCCTCGGCCACCTCGCGGACGCGCTGGCCCCCGCCGGGCAGCCGCTGGACGTGCTGCACCTCGGCGGCGGCGCGCTCACCCTGCCCCGCTACCTGGCGGCCACCCGGCCGGGTTCGCGGCAGCGGGTGGTGGAGGTGGACGGGCCGCTGCTGGAGCTGGTCGCCGAACGGCTGCCCTGGCAGGGGCCCGGCGCGGACGTCACCGCGACCGTCGGCGATGCCCGGGCGGCCCTCGCCGACGTCCCGGCGGCCTCGCAGGACCTGGTGATCGCCGACGTCTTCCGTGGCTCCCGCACCCCGGCGCACCTCACGTCGATGGAGTTCCTGCGGTTGGCGGCGGACACCTTGCGCGAGGGCGGCTGCTACGCGGCCAACCTGGCGGACGGCCCGCCGCTGGCGTTCGCCAAGGCACAGGCGGCGACGGTAGGGGCGGTGTTCCCGTACGTCTGCCTGGTGGCGGAGGCGTCGGTGCTGCGCGGGCGGCGGTACGGCAATGTGCTGCTGGCCGGGTCGACGGCGCCGCTGCCGGAGGCGGAGCTGGCCCGGTTGTTCGCGGGTGACATCTTCCCGGCCCGGTTGGTGGAGGGGGACGACCTGGCGGCTCTGGTCGGCCGCACGGCCCCGGTCACGGATGCGGACGCCACCGATTCCCCGCCTCCGCCGGACGGTGCCTTCAGCGTCGGCTGAGCCGAGCCGGGTGTGGTGCGCGAGAAGTCGGCCACGTCGACTTCTCCTGCCGCCGGTCGAGCGGCGCGTCGGCGGGTGGGGCGGTCCGGACCGGGTGTCAGAATCGGCGGGTTCATGCCCGAGCGCGAGACACCCGCGCGGCACCCGTTCGGCACCCGCGGGGTACGCGTGGCACACGCGCGGGCATCCGGGGAGCACGTCGAAGGAGCGAGCGATGACTGGCGGCGCGGAGCGGCCCGAGCTGGAGGCGGTGCCGGAGACGGCGCTGTGGACGCTGTGGCACCGGGCGGTGGAGGCGCGGCGGCCGGACACCGTGCTGCCGGACCCGAAGGCGGTCGAGCTGGTCGGCCGGATCGACTTCCCGTTCGCGGAGCGGTTCGGCCGGAACGCGATGGTGAGCCAGCTGCAAGCGCTGCGCGCGGCCTGCTTCGACCGTGAGGTGGCGGACTTCCTGGCCCGGGAGCCGCGCGGCACCGTGGTCTGCCTGGGGGAGGGCCTGGAGACCCAGTACTGGCGGGTCGACAACGGGCGGGCCCGCTGGCTGAGCGTGGACCTGCCGGAGGCGGTGGCGCTGCGCTCGGAGCTGTTGCCGCCCGGCGCGCGCCAGCGCTACCTGGCCGCCGACGCCGCCGAACTGGGGTGGGCCGACGAGGTGGACCGCAACCGTGAGGTACTGGTCACTGCACAAGGCTTGTTGATGTACCTTCCGCCGGCCCGGGTGAGATCCCTGATCGCGGGCTGCGCGGAGCGGTTCCCGGGCGGCTCTCTCGTGCTGGACGCCGTGCCGCGCTGGTTCAGCCGACTCACCCTGAACGGGAAGATGCATGCCCGCGGCTACCAGCCGCCGCCGATGCCGTGGGCGATGGACGCGGGTGAGCGGGACAAGCTCCGCACCGCCAGTCCGGCGGTGGCGGCGGTGCGGGACGTCCGGCCGACCGGCGGACGCGGGCTGGTCGGCGCCCTGCTGCCACTCGCGCTGACCATCCCGCCACTGGCCACCCGCCGTCCGTCCGTCACCGTCCTGGACTTCGCCGAGCGGCCCGAGCAGTCCTAGGACTGCAAGCCGTCGTAGGACAGCATGCAGTCGTCGAACACCTGATCAATGCCGGTGGACCGGGTGCCCAGGGCGCTGCGGTCAGCTCATGCCGACCAGCATGTAGAACATGCCGACGGCCGTCACCGTCCGCCGTGCGGCACCGAGCCCGGGTACCGGTGGCCCGGCGGCTACGCTTCCTGCACCAGCAGCCGCGCATTGATGGTGGGATTTCCTGCCTGGGAGAGCGGGAAGGCCGTACCGATTTCCTCGGGTTGCCCGGGAACGTCGATGCGGACGGACAGCGTCCGGTCGAGAAGCTGTTCCTGTGTCATTCGGAAGTCGATGTTGACGAGGCCGTGCTGCGCGCAATTCTCGCAGTTCCGCGGATTGTCCGGTTGGAAGAAGAAGCGCTTCGCGATCGGCTCACCGTCCGCGAGCAAACTCACGATGAACGAACCCGGGATGTTCAGCCGGTCGATCCCCTTGACCCGCACCGAAACAGGGTTGGCGCTCCGGAACGCGAAGGTGCGGGCGGCCTCGATGTTTCCGGACAGATTCTCCAACACGCCCTCCGCGGGGTCGGCGAGTTCCAGCCGATCGTACGAGACCTCGGTTTCGATCGTCTGGCCGGCGGTCGCGGTGAACGGTGGCAGCGCGCCGCCGAGCGGATCCGTGGGCCAGTTGGGGTCCTGTCCCAGCGTGGTTCGGAATCCGGCCAGCGTGGTCGCGCCGACGCGGGTCTGCCAGCTCAGCCAGAGGCGGTCGATGTTGCAGTGGAAGAACCAGAACACCGGGTCGAAGGAAGCTACCCACTGGTTGCCCATCGTCGGCCCGATCGACCCGTGGCCACCGTCGTGGGCCTGGATCGAGAAGTCCTGGTAGCCGTTCAGATCGGACGCCCCCCACACCGACTGCTTCAGCGAGGTGGCGATTTCATCCAGGACACTCAAATCCTTCACGTTCTGTGCGATGTCGGCGGGCGAGAAGCGTTGCGTGGTGTACGGGAAGAATCCGGTCTTGGGCGGCAGGGCGGTGGCGCCGGGATCGGCGGGAAGAACGTACTGGTCGAACGGCGGATGCTGCAGCCGGTCCGGCAGGTCGGTCGCGATGTCCCAGTAGGGGAGTGTCACCTCCGCGCAACCCGGGACGGAACGCAACGCGTCCTCGAACACCCGCAGGTAAACGCGGTGCCAGGGGTTGAAGCGGTTTTCGTGGTGCAAACACCATTTCTCCGGGAGGCCGTGCTGCCCGGCCATGGCGAAGTAGCCGTCCGGAGCCTCGGGAGGGCGGGCCATCACCGCGGTGAACGCCGTCTTCAGCAGCTCGAACTCGGCGTCGCTCAACGTCGTGATGTTCTTGCGGAGCCGGGTCGGGGGCGTCACGGGCGGTGGTGGCTCGACCGGGGTCGCCGTACCGAGGGGGAATCCGTTGAGGATCCAGTTCCGGAATGTCTGCGAGCGTTCGGCACTCCATTTCCCCTCCGCGTCCGGGGGCATGTGCGAGTTCGGCGGAGAGGTCTGTGCGTAAATCGCCAGCGCGTTTCTCTTCACTCCCTCATAGGTGCCGAGATCGATTCCGATGGTGGCCATGTGGTCCAGGTCCTGAGGCCGGAAGAAGAAACGAATGTCCGCCAGATAAGTCGGCGCTGCAACGACTTGATCATCGGTCGGGCCGTTCTGGGTCGTGGTCATGCTTCCTCCGGTGGGCTCCGAATAGGCGCTGCGGTTGATACAGGGCCAATGGTCGACGATGTATCAACCAGCGGCGAGGTCGACTGGTCCGATGGGGCGGCCTTGCCGGAGCGTCGGGCGCGAGTCGATTTGATGAGCGCCGCGATTTGCGGAATCAAATTGTTCCGCTTGTTCCTCCCAGCCTTCACTCCGAGTCCTCAGGACCTGCGTCCGGCGGAGGTCCGGGCGTTGGTGCTCGACGCGGTGCCGCGCATGATCCGACCGAGGCGGGCCGAGGCCGGCGTCAGCCGAAGGCAGCGGAGGGCTCTCGAGGGCAGAGGTACTTTGCCGAATCTTGAAGAAATGCCGGTCGGACTGGAACCATGGCGTGCGGCCGCACGTCGAAAACCACGGGTTATCGGCCGGGGGGACAGGCCGCCCGGCACGTTACGCTGCCCTGAGGGGGAGCGGCGGCGTTGCCGCCATCGGACCACTGCCGGGACCGGCCCGCGGCTCCACGGGGAGCGCGGCCGGTCCCGTCCTGCCACGGAGGTACTGGCCTTGCACATCGACGCCTGGATCGAGGGCATTCCACCGACGGCGGTGTACGCCGTGGTCGGCCTGATCATCGGGATCGAATCGCTGGGCATCCCGCTGCCCGGCGAGATCGCCCTGGTCACGGCGTCCCTGATGGCGGTCAAGGGCGTGGTGAGCCCGTGGGGCGTCGCGGGCTGCGCGATCGCGGGTGCGATCATCGGCGACTCGATCGGCTACTCGATCGGGCGTAAGGGGGGCAAGCCGCTCTTCGAGAAGCTGGGACGCAAGTTCCCCAAGCACTTCGGGCCCTCTCACCTGGCCACCGCGGAGCGCTCGTTCCAGAAGTGGGGCATGTGGGCGGTCTTCTTCGGCCGGTTCATCGCCCTGCTGCGCATCTTCGCCGGTCCGCTGGCAGGCGCGCTGAAGATGCCGTACTGGAAGTTCCTGATCGCCAACGTGCTGGGCGGCGTCGTCTGGGCCGGCGGCACGACGCTGCTGGTGTACAAGGTGGGCAAGAGCATCGAGCCGTGGCTGTCCCGCTTCTCCTGGGCCGGTCTGGCGGCAGCCGTCGTGATCGGCGGCCTGTCGGCCTGGATCATGAAGCGTCGGGCCGCGAAGACGCACGCCAAGATCGAGGCGGAGGAGGCGGCCGCGACCGCGGCCGCCGCCAGGACCGCCGTCCCGGAGTAACGGAACGGAACCCAGCAGAACGCCACGGGACGGGACTGACGGCCGTCCCGGAGCCATCGGGCCCTCGGAGTAGCATCGGCGGAGTACCTGCCGATCTTGCACTCCGGAGGGCCCGATGACGTTGCAGCCGACCTGGGACGCGGTGGACGCGTACTTCTCCGAGCAGCTGGTCGGACACGATCCGGCGCTGGAGGCGGCGGCGGCCGCCGCCGACGCGGCCGGGCTGCCGAACATCGCGGTGGCCCCCAACCAGGGCAAGCTGCTGCACCTGCTGGCGCTGACCCAGGGCGCGAAGCGGATCCTGGAGGTCGGCACGCTCGGCGGCTACAGCGCGATCTGGCTGGCCCGGGCGCTCCCCGCGGACGGCACCCTGATCACCCTGGAGATCGACCCGAAGCACGCCGAGGTCGCCCGGGGGAACCTGGCCGCCGCCGGACTGGAGAAGGTCGCCGAGGTACGGCTGGGCCGGGGCGCCGACTCGCTCGCGGCGCTGGTGGAGCAGGGCGTGGAGCCCTTCGACCTGGTCTTCATCGACGCGGACAAACCGAGCAACCCCGAGTACTTCCGCCGGGCGCTCCAGCTGACCCGGCCCGGCTCGCTGATCATCGTCGACAACGTGGTGCGCGGCGGCGCCGTCGCCGACGCGGACAGCACCGACCCGGCGGTGCTCGGCACCCGGGCCCTGCACGAGCTGATCGCGGCCGAGCCGAGGGTCACCGCGACCTCGGTGCAGACGGTCGGCAGCAAGGGCTACGACGGCTTCACGCTCGCCCGCGTGCAGGGCTGAGTTTTTCAGCACCACCGAGGAACGGAGACATCGTGCGGATCGGACTGCTGGGCACCGGCCCCTGGGCGGAGCGGGTGCACGCGCCCGTGCTGGCGGAGCATCCCGGGCTGGAGTTCGCCGGTGTCTGGGGCCGCCGCCCGGAGGCGGCCGAGACCCTGGGCGCGGCGCACGGTGTGCCCGGGTACGCGGACCTCGACCGGCTGCTGGCCGACGTGGACGCGGTCTCCATCGCGCTGCCCCCGTCGGTGCAGGCGGGCCTCGCGGTGCGGGCCGCCGAGGCCGGCTGCCACCTGCTGCTGGACAAGCCGGTCGCGTTGACCGTGCCGGACGCCGAGGCCGTGGCCGAGGCGGTCCGCGCGCACAAGGTCGCCTCGGTGGTGTTCTTCACGGTGCGCTTCGGCGGCCCGCAGATCCCGTGGCTCGAGGAGCAGGCGGCGTTGGGCGGCTGGTACACCGGCCGCTCGGACTGGCTCGGCTCGGTGTTCGCGCCGGGCAGCTCCAGCCCGTACGCGGCCTCGCCGTGGCGCAAGGAGAAGGGCTCGCTGTGGGACGTCGGCCCGCACGCGCTGTCCGTACTGCTGCCGGTGCTCGGCGACGCGACGCAGGTGACGGCGGTGGCGGGCCCGCTGGACACCGTGCACCTGGTGCTGCGGCACGCCGGCGGCGCGTCCAGCACGCTCGCGCTCAGTCTGACGGCGCCGGTCGCGGCGGGCGGGACGGGCCTGGAGCTGCGCGGCGAGCACGGCGTGGCCCACCTGCCGGAGCGCGGTGAGGGTCCGCTCGCCGCGCTGCACCGGGCGCTGGACGCCCTGCAGTCCGCGGCGGCCTCCGGCGAGCCGCATCCGTGCGGGGCGGACTTCGGGCTGCGGGTGGTGGAGATCCTCGCCGCGGCCGAGCGCTCGCTGGCCGTCGGCGGACTGGTGCAGGTCTGAGGCCTCGCGGACTCGGTGACGCCGGGCGGGGCGCTTCGGTGCCCCGCCCGGCGTCGTCCGTTAGTGCGTCCTTCGTTCGTGCGCCGGGCGTGTCGGGCGTGTCGGGCGTGTCGGGCCGGTCAGGCGCGCCGGGCGTGTCGGGCGTGTCAGCCCGGTCGGGCCGGTCGGGCCGGTCAGGCCGGCGGCAGGGCCGGCGGGGACCCGGCCGGGCGGCGGTCGGTGGGCCGGGCCGGGGGGATGACGGCCGCGCGGAAGTCGCGCGGGCCGGTCCAGAGCGCGGGGACGGCGTCGCTGCGGCGGGCCAGTTCGTACGCGACGGCCTCGTAGTTGACGCGCCAGCCGTGGAAGTGCGCCCAGGCGTCCTCGACCGGGCGTTCGCGGCGGAAGCCGGCCGCCATGATCATCGCGACTGCGCCCAGGTACTCGGCGTAGGTCAGCCGGATCGGGACCTCCGGGTCCGGGTCCGGGTCGAAGGGGATCCGCAGCGCGCGGGCGATGTCGCGCATCGCGGTGAACCCGGCGCGGATCACCAGCCGGGCCTCGGCGGGGGCCGTGCTCGGGCACAGGGCGAGGTGCAGCGCGGCGGCGTCCATCACGGCGATCAGGCCGACCACCCAGCTGCGGTTCGGTTGCGGGGAGCGGAAGGAGAGCAGCACCGGGTAGTTGGAGTGGCTCTCGCCGATGTCGGCGGCGAGGCGCTCCCAGTCCCGGTAGAGCTGGGGGAGCGCGTTCTCGGTGTCGACGAGGGACTGGCGGGCCAGCAGCTCGGGGCCCCAGGCGGGTTCGCCGGCCCGGGACTGCAGCAGGGTCACCTCGGTCTCGCGCCGCTGGTAGGCGGCGTAGAGGGTCGGCAGGTAGGCGATCTGCAGGGCGACCACCAGCGGGCCGCTGGCGGCGGCCATGAAGTCGATCGCGGACAGCTGCAGCCGCTCGCCGCTGGCGTAGCCGAGGGTGAAGAGGCTGGAGCCGGCCTCGCGGATCGAGGTCGACCAGTTGAGGTCGGACGTGCCGTGCAGCAGCAGCGTGTAGGCGACCAGCATCCCGCTGAGCCACAGCCCGAGCATCCCCAGCAGGACCAGCGGCGCGAGCCAGGTGAGCGCCCGGTCCTGTGCGCGGTAACCGCCGAACGGCGTGGCGGAGAGCCGCAGCACGCCCCGCAGCACCGCCCAGAGCCGGTTCACCAGGGACGAGTAGAGCCCGCGCGGGACGACCAGCGTGCGCAGGATGCTGCCGACGACGAGCAGGAGCAGCAGCGCACCGATCACGGTGTGGATCAACCTCATGGCGCCATTCTGACGGTCGGCCGGAGCGGTTGCGGCGGAGGCCCGGTCCGGTTCCGACGCGCCGTCGCGCGCAGTATGACGACGATCACATCCTTTCCCCGCCGCCGGAATGCCGCCCTCATCTCGTCTATCTGTTCGAGAGGGCCGTCGGATGAGCGAAGCGGAGAGCGGACTGTGCGTCCACAGCGAGGTGGCGGGGCCGAGGAGGAGAAGCCCGGACGGCGGCGACGCCGGCGACGGCGGCCGTTGCGGTGGCTCGACTATCCGCGCCAGCGGCGGCGCGGGGTCCGCCGCTGGCTCCCGTCCTGGCGGCAGCTGCTCCTGGTGGCCGGGGTGGGGGCCTTGCCGCTGACGGGGTGGCTGGCCTGGTTCTTCGCGACCACGAAGGTGCCGGACGACCTGAACTCCTTCGCCACCCAGCAGAACAACGTCTACTTCTGGGCGGACGGCACCGAGATGGCCCGCATCGGCGAGACCAACCGGCAGGAGGTGCCGTTGGAACAGGTGCCGGAGTCGGTGCGGTGGGCGGTGCTGGCCGCCGAGAACGAGACCTTCTACTCGGATCCCGGGATCTCGGTCAAGGGCATCGGCCGCGCGTTCTGGTCGATGCTCTCGGGCGGCGACACCCAGGGCGGCTCGACCATCACCCAGCAGTACGTCAAGAACATCTACCTGAACCAGCACCAGGACTACGCGCGCAAGCTCAGAGAGGCCGTCATCGCGATCAAGCTGGACGACCGGATGAGCAAGAACGACATCCTGGCCGGCTACCTGAACAGCAGCTGGTTCGGCCGCGGCAGCTACGGCATCGAACGCGCCGCCGCGGCGTACTACGGCAAGGACGTCTCGCAGCTCGACCCCAGCGAAGGCGCCTTCCTGGCCGCCCTGTTGAAGGGCGCGGGGCAGTACGACCCGGCGCTCGGCGCGGAGAACCGGAAGAGGGCCGAGGAACGGTGGTCCTGGATCCTGGACCGGGAGGTCGAGGTCGGAAAGCTGTCCCGCGCCGAGCGCGCCCGGTACACGGTGTTCCCCGAGCCCAAGGCCCAGCCGAAGTCGGCGGGCCTGGGCGGCCAGGTCGGGTACCTCGTCGACACGGCCCGGTCCTACGTGGAGAGCCACAGCGACATCACGCCGGCCCAGCTGGACCTCGGCGGCCACCAGATCTTCACCACCTTCGAGAAGCCCAGGGTCGACGCGCTGGCCGTCGCGGTGCAGGAAGCGACCAAGGGGATCGACCCCGACAATCGCGAGGCCGACAAAGCCCTGAAGGTCGGTGCCGCCTCGGTCGGCCTCGACGGGAGGATCGTCGCGCTCTACGGCGGCCCGAACTACCTGAAACAGGGCTTCAACAACGCCAACACCTCGACGGTGCCGATCGGTTCGGCCTTCACCCCGGTCGTGTACGCCACCGGGCTCAGCCAGGGCGTCCAGCGCGGACGCGGCGGCAACCGCACCCCGATCACGCCCACCACCACCTACAACGGGGACAACGGGGTGAACGTGATGACCCCGGAGGGGCCGTACTGGGGACGTGACGGCAAGATCGTGAAGACCGCCAACGACGGCAAGCGCGACTGGGGCCCGGTGAGTCTGAGAAGTGCCGTGGAGCAGTCCGTCAACGGGCCGATGATGCAACTCGGCATGGACATCGGCCTGGACCGGGTCCAGAAGACCGCCGCCGACCTCGGCCTGCTCCCCGGCAGCATGGGCGAACTGGTACCGGCCTTCGCGGCCGGCAACTCCACCCCCAGCGCCATCAGGACGGCGGACGCGTACACCGCCTTCGCCGCCGGCGGGAACCGGACGGACCCGTACTCGGTGTTCCGGATCACCCGCAACGGCGCGCCGCTCGCGCTGCGCCTGCCGGCCGTCGCGCGGGCACTGCCGGCGGCGGTGGCGGGCGAGGTGGACGCCGCGCTCAAGGGTGCCGTCCGCGGCGGGAGCGCCACGCCGGCGGCGGAGGCCGGCCCGGACCTGGCCGCGAAGCCCGGCACGACGGCGGACCGGACGGCGGGGTGGATCGTCGGCTACAACGGGCAGCTGTCGACGGCGGTCACCGTGTTCCGGGCGGACCTGCGGGACATGAAGCTGCTCTCGCTGGAGGGACTGGGCGGGGCGGCGCCGGAAACCCCCGACTCGGCGCTGCCCGCGCGGATCTGGACCTCGTACATGAAGGCGGCGGGCGGGCCGGCGGGCGGGCGGTAGGCCGGGCCGGGCGGCTGCGGAGCCCGCAGCCGCCCGGGGCCGGTCACTTCACCAGGCGGGACCAGTCGGCCGGCTGCCCGGGGTCGAGTTGGCGCAGTTTGTCGAGCACCTTGGGGTCCTGGGCGTCCAGCCAGTCGGCGACCTGGCGGAAGGAGACGCAGCGCACCTCCTCGCGCTTGCAGACGCCCTTCATCACGTCCTCGATGGCCTGCATGTAGATGCTGCCGTTCCAGTCCTCGAAGTGGTTGCCGATGAAGAGCGGCGCCCGGCTGCCGTTGTAGACCCGCTCGAAGCCGGCCAGGTAGCCGTCCCGGGTGTTCTTCTCCCACTCGTCATACTTCTTCGGGTCGCCCTTGGTGGTGTTCCCGGACTGGTTGGCGAGGAAGTTGAAGTCCATCGAGAGGACCTGGGCCGACGTGCCCGGGTAGGGCAGCATCTGGAGGGGGAAGTTCCACATGCCCTCCTTCTTGACGGGCCAGACCTGGAACTCGCCGGGCGAGCTGGCGTCGTAGCGGAAGCCCGCCGCCTTCTCCGCCGGGAGCAGGTTCTTCTGGCCCTCCAGGCAGGGGGCACGTCCGCCGACCAGCTCCTTGGTGTAGTCGAAGGGAAGCGGCGGGAGGTCCTTGTAGCCGGTGTTGGTCTTCCAGTTGGTGACGAAGGAGACCGCCTGGTCGAGCTCGCTCCTCCACTCGTCGGTGGACCAGTCCCCGCCGCCACCGCTCTTGGGGCCGCAGAAGTGCCCGTTGAAGTGGGTGCCGATCTCGTTGCCGTCCTGCCAGGCCAGGCGCAGCTGCTCCAGCGTGTCCTTGAGATGGCCGTCGGTGGCGAAGTCGATGGCGGTGGCGCCGACGTCGTGCTGCGGCGGGTGGTAGAGCGTGCGCTTCGACTTGGGCAGGGTGTAGATGCCGCTCAGGAAGAACGTCATCTGGGCGTTGTTCTCCAGGCCCAGCTTGCGGAAGTGGGAGAACTGGTGGTCGTCGCCCTCCAGAGCCCCGTCCCAGGAGAAGACGACGAACTGCGGCGGCTTCTCACCGGGCTTCAGCTTCTCGGGCACGGGCTGCTTGGGCTGCGGCCCGGTGTCGGAGGTGGAGCCGTCACCCAGCACCTTGACCTGGCCGTCCCAGGTCGGCACCGGGGTCGGGGTCGGGGTGGGGGTGGGAGCGGGGGTGTCGGAGGGGGCCCCACTCGGGGTGGTGGGTGCGGGGCTCGAGGGGGTGGTGCCGGTGGCGGTGGGTCTGCTCCTGGTGTCGGAGCATCCCGTGGTCAGGACGAGAGCCGAGACGACCCCCACCGCCAGCAGACCGGTCGCGCCACGAGCAAGCCGCACCGTACCTCCGAAAATCGCCCTGAAGTTCGATCATTAGAACACCTTGATCGACGTGTGAGAGGGCGGGAAAGGTTGCGCCTGCCGAGGTGAACCACCAAGCGGCGGGCCTACGTTGGACGGTGTCCGAGACTCCGCTGGAACGCCTCGGCAGCCGCGAGAGTGTAGAAGCGCCGGATCCGGTCCGAGGAACCGGGAACGCGGACGTAGTCGTTGCGAACCTGGTCCCAGAGGGCCCAACACTCCAGGGTGAAGAAGTGCGGGCTCCGGGAGTCGATCACGCGGATCTCGAGCTCCGTGGGGGTGGTGGGGCCGTCGGTCATCGCCGCGTCGCCACCTGGATGAACCCGGAGGCCTTCTCCACACGCTTGGAGAAGTCGTCGAACTCGCCCTCGATCGGCGAGATCGCGGCCTTGTGGGGGACGAGGATCGCGCCGGCCTGCCTGTCGAGGACCTGCTGCAAGGCGGCCCCGGAGCATGGGCCGGTGCTCCGGCCCCTTCCGGTTCACCTCGTCGTCCACCACGATCAGGTCGATGCCCCAGTCGAAGGCCCGGCATAGGCCTCACACACGCTCAACTCGCGCTCGGGGAAGCCGGAACCGCTCCGCGCCAGGTACATCACGACCCGGAAGGGCGGGGTGGGGTTGTTGCAGGACGTGGGACTGGCCATCGTCCACTCCTCTCCGTAGTAACTCGACTACCAGGTGTGCCCACTGTCGGCTAAGCTTGGCAATCGTTCAACTTGCCTGCGTCTCAAGTGGAATCGGGTGTGAGCTTTGAACCGCAGAGAGCTTGATCCAACGTCATCCCCGCGAGAGTCCTTCGGCGCCCTGCTTCGCAGCTCGCGCGAGGCACTGGGCTGGACCCAGCAAGACCTGGCCGCAGCCATGGGCTACTCGGACAGCTACATCTCGGCGGTGGAAACAGGCCGCAAATCCACCAGCCGAGCCTTCGTCAGGGCGGCCGACAAGGCGCTCGGGACGGGCCAGACGCTGGAGCTGATGTGGCTCGGGATGAGGCGCAAGGGGTTCTTGGAGGGCTTCCCCGAGCATGCCGCGCAGGAAGCCCGGGCGTCCGAGATCAGGATTTACGAACCGAACCTCGTCCCCGGGCTCTTCCAGACCAAGGCCTACGCATCCGCGATCGAGGCGGCGGCAGTGCAGCGGGGGAGTAGTACGCCTGACCAGGCCGAGGAGCGAGTGAAGTTCCTCATGAAGCGGCAGGGGCTTCTCAAGCGTGCCAAGCCGCCGGTCATCCATGCAGTGATAGACGAGAGTTGCATCCGGCGCCCGGTGGGCGGCGCTGGGACCATGCGTTCCCAGCTCGATCACCTGGTCGAGATGGTGATGAAGCCCCATGTGATCTTTCAGGTGGCTCCGTTCGCCATGGCCGAGCATGCCCCGTTCCGCGCGTTCGTCACCTTGCTGACGTTTGCCGACCGTTCGGTGGTCGGCTACACGGAATCTGCGGACCACGGCTTTGTCGTGCGGGAGGACAGGACTGTCAGGGAGTGGGAAACGGCCTACCATCGGTTGCAGGTGGAAGCGCTGACCAGAGCTGCTTCCCTTGACCTGATCCGCAAGGCCCGAGAGGAACTTTGACCCATGATCCGGCCAGACCTGTCCCGCGCTTCCTGGTTCAAGTCGTCGCACTCCGGCAACGGCGGTTCCTGCGTCGAGGTCTCGCCCGACTTCCCCGGCGTCGTTCCTGTCCGCGACTCCAAGGACCCGGAAGGGCCCGCGCTCGTCTTCCCGATCGGTGTATGGCGGTCCTTCGTCGTCGCCGCTGCCGCAGGCGAGTTCGGCGGCATCTGACCGCTGTCGAACGCTTCGTCACGAACGTGACCGGTATCCCGCGATCAGGCTGAAACCTTGTCGCGTCGTTCGTCGATCTTGTCACGGGAGTGATCGAGGTCGACGGGTGCGTGGAGGGAAACGCCAGGGCTGGGCCCGCCTCCGCCCCCAGAACCCGACCGTTGCAGAGTGAACGACTCTTCGCGGGAGGGGGCGTGTGAATGAGTACAAATCCCACTGATGCGGTAGTGGACCGTCTGACCGCCATCGCGTGGACCAACATGGAGGGTCACAACGCGCATTCGATCTCGATGTCCCGGCTGATGGTCGAATATCTCCGTCGGGCTTCGCTCTGGGCCGAGGTGCTGGGCGGTCCGCCGAAGTGGCCCATCTTCGACATCGCCGGAGCGCTCGCCCCGGAGATCCAGGTGGACCCCGAGGTGGCCGAGCGGCTTGAGGAGTTCCTCGTGGCGCATGTCGGCGGCATCTCGACCGAGAACGCCTGCCGTGCGGCCGTGCGGTGGGCAACCCTGCGGGACACTCCGGGAGTGCAACTACCGGACCTGCCGGATCCGTTCGAGCCTCTCATCGTCATGTACGAGCGGGGCGGAGAACTCGTCCCCGACGAGAGCTGGGCCTTCAACTTCGGTATCCGCCGAGTGCAGATCAAGCCCTGGCGTGAGCACCTCTCCGCAGAGCCCGCCATCGCCCTCGACCCCGCCACCCTGGACGCCCTGGACGCTGCGGAAAGCGGCCTCTGATTCGCGTCGCACCCGTGCGGACGACCCCCTGGGCCGGGTGGCCCGGGGGGTTGTGGCATTGACAGGGGCAGCTCTCGGTTGAATGCTAAGCAAGCGCTTAGTCAATCCCCGCCGATCCGAGGAGCCGCCCGATGCCCGAGACTCCCGTCGACCCGCCCGGCCTGGACCTGGCGCGTCTCCGTGTCCACCTGGACCGTGAGCTGCCCGGGACTGTCCAGGGGCCGCTGCGGGCCGACCTGATCGAGGGGGGCCGGTCCAACCTCACGTACGTCCTCTCCGACGGGGCCTCCCGCTGGGTACTGCGGCGGCCGCCGCTCGGGCACGTCCTCGCCACCGCGCACGACATGGGCCGCGAGTACCGGGTGATGTCGGCCCTGCGGGGCACCGGGGTGCCCGTCCCGCGCATGCTGCTGATCGACCACACCGAGGACGTCCTCGGCGCGTCCTGGTACCTCATGGAGCACGTCACCGGCACCGCGCACCGGGACGCCGCCCCGTTGGCCGCTCTCGGGGAGCAGCGGGTGCATGCGCTGGGGCAGAGGCTGGTCGACACCCTGGCCACCCTGCACCGGATCGACCCGGCTCAGGTGGGGCTGGAGGACTTCGGCCACCCGGACGGCTACCTGGAGCGCCAGCTGCGCCGCTGGTCCAAGCAGCTCGCCGCCTCCCGCAGTCGCGAGCTGCCCGAGATGGACCGGCTGCACGCCCTGCTCGCCGAGCGGCTGCCCGTCTCGCCCGCGCCCGCCCTCGTGCACGGCGACTACCGGCTCGACAACGTGCTGGTCGATGAGGATGACACCATCGCCGCGGTCCTGGACTGGGAGATGTCCACCCTCGGCGACCCGCTCACCGACATCGGCCTCCTGGTGATGTACACCGAGCTGGCCGGCGTCGGCGGCGGCATCATCCCCTCCGCGATGACCGCCCCCGGCTTCCCGAAGCCCGACGAGATCGTCTCCCGGTACGCCGAGGCGACCGGCCGCGAGGCCGCCGACCTGGACTGGTACGTGGCCTTCGCCTCGTTCAAGCTCGCCGCCGTCGCCGAGGGCATCCACTTCCGCTTCCAGCAGGGCCGCACCCTCGGCGCGGGTTTCGAGCGCGCGGGCGAGATGGCCCCGATCCTCGCCCGGCACGGCCTGAGCACCCTCAAGGAGAACTGACCGATGGACTTCGCCTACGACGCCCGGACCGACGAACTCCGGGCCCAGCTGCTCGCCTTCATGGACGAGCACGTCTACCCCGCCGAGGCCGTCCTCGCCGCCCAGCTCGCCGACCCGGCCCGCGCCCCCTGGACGATCCCTCCGGTCGTGGCCGAGCTGCAGGCCGAGGCCCGCAAGCAGGGCCTGTGGAACCTCTTCTTCGTGGACCAGCAGGGCGTGCCGGGTGAGCGTGGTGCCGGCCTCACCAACCTGCAGTACGCCCCGCTCGCCGAGATCACCGGCCGCAGCCCGCAGTTGGCGCCGCCCGCGCTCAACTGCGCGGCCCCCGACACCGGCAACATGGAGCTGCTCGCCCAGTTCGGCAGCGCCGCGCAGCGCGAGCGGTGGCTGCGGCCGCTGCTGGACGCCGAGATCCGCTCCGCCTTCGCGATGACCGAGCCCGAGGTGGCCTCCTCGGACGCCACCAACATCGCCACCCGGATCGAGCGGGACGGCGACGAGTACGTGATCAACGGCCGCAAGTGGTACATCACCGGCGCGATGAACCCGGACTGCAAGCTGTTCATCGTGATGGGCAAGACCGACCCGTCCGCCGAGCCGCACCGCCAGCAGAGCATGGTGCTCGTCCCGCGCGACACCCCGGGCGTGACGGTGAAGCGCGGCATGACGGTCTTCGGCTACGACGACGCCGACCACGGCGGCCACGCCGAGGTGTTGTTCGAGGATGTCCGCGTCCCGGCCGACCACCTGATCGGCGAGGAGGGTTCGGGCTTCGCCATCGCCCAGGCCCGGCTCGGCCCGGGTCGGATCCACCACTGCATGCGCGGCATCGGCATCGCCGAGCGGGCGCTGGAGCTGATGTGCCGCCGGGCGAGCGAGCGGGTGGCCTTCGGCAAGCCGCTCGCCGAGCAGGGCGTGGTCCAGGACTGGATCGCCGAATCACGCGTGCGCATCGAGCAGTTGCGGCTCCTCGTCCTCAAGACCGCCTGGCTGATGGACACCGTCGGCAACCGGGGCGCGCACACCGAGATCCAGGCGATCAAGATCGCCACGCCGCGCACCGTCGAGTGGATCCTGGACAAGGCCGTCCAGGCCCACGGCGCCGCCGGCGTCAGCCAGGACACCCCGCTCGCCCAGCTCTGGGCCGGCAACCGCACCCTGCGCCTCGCCGACGGCCCGGACGAGGTGCACAAGCGCTCGCTGGCCCGCCGGGAGCTGAAGAAGTACCGCTAGGCGGGGGAGGGGGCGGCCCGGCAGCCCCGGGCACGGGTCACCCCCGCAGGAAGCCGATCCTCCGGGAGGCGGTCGAGTTCGCCGAGGCGCTCGGGCTGGACTGACCTGCCGTCCGGGGAGCCGACGCGGCACCGGAGGTAGCCCTTAGGGGTGTCATACCCGGGTATTCAGGGGCTGGTTGGCTCCCTGGTATGACGGCGGAGGCCCGTCTCCGCCCGTAGTGTCCTGCGTGTTCGATCGATCGGCACGAGGAGACACATCATGGGCAGTGGGGGACGGGCCTTGGCGGCGGTTCTGCTGGCGGCGACGGCGGTGCTGGGCACGGTCGGCGCGCCCGCGGCGGTGGCGGCGGGGGAGGGCGGGAGCGCCGGGCAGCAGGCGCGGGCATGGCTGCCGGAGCCCACCGGGCCGTACCCGATCGGGACGACCTCGCTGCACCTGACCGACGCCGGCCGCGAGGACCCCTGGCAGCCCGGGCACCGACGCGAGCTGATGATCAGCCTCTGGTACCCGACGTCCCGCCCGGCCGGCCCCGCCGACCGCGCCCCGTACATGGAGCCCGCCGCCGGGGCGCACTTCGGCGGCGCCGAGGGCCTCGCCCGGGTCAACTACGGCACCGAGCCGGACCGCACCGACTGGTCGGGCATCCGCACCCACGCCCGCGAGGACGCCCCGGCGCTGCCCGGCGGCCGTCGCCCGGTGGTGCTGTACTCGCCGGGCCTCGGTGACCCGCGCACCTGGGGGACCGCGCTCGTCGAGGACCTCGCCTCGCGCGGCTACGTCGTGGTCACCGTCGACCATACCTACGAGGCCTCCGAAGTCGCCTTCCCCGGAGGGGAGTTGGCCTCCTCTGTGCTGCCCGGCATGCTCGGCCGGCCGGATCTGGACATCGGCGCCGTGCTGCGCAAGGCCCTCGCCACCCGAGTGGACGACACCCGCTTCGTCCTGGACGAGCTGGCCGGGCTGGGCGCCCGGAAGGGCCTGCCGGCCGGTCTGGCCGGGTCGCTCGACCTCGACCGGATCGGCATGGTCGGCCACTCGGCGGGCGGCTTCACCGCCCTCCAGGCCATGCACGACGACCCGCGGATCGCCGCCGGGATCAACCTCGACGGCCAACTGCACTTCCCCGGCCCGGACGGCCACACCGGCGTGTTCCTGCCCAGCGTCGCCGAGGACGGCCTGGACCGGCCCTTCCTGCTGATGGGCACCGGCAGTGACGACTCCGGGGACTACCGCAAGCAGCCCGGCTGGAACGCCCTGTGGCAGCACAGCACCGGCTGGCACGCCGACCTCACCCTCACCGGCTCCCGCCACGGCTCGTACACCGATGCCCAGTCCCTGCTGCCGCAGCTCGCCCGGCAGGGCGCGCTGACCAAGGAGCAGCTGCGCTCGGACGTCGGCGACATCCGCCCGGGCCGCGCCGAACTCGCCACCCGCTCGTACGTCGCCTCCTTCTTCGACCGCTGGCTGCGCGACCACGACGACCACCTGTTGGAGGGCCCTTCGCCGCGCTTCCCGGAGATGGCGTACGAGGGTTAGTGCACCGGCCGGCGGCGGGATTTTCTGACGCTGATTCACCGATCGTCGGAGTCGCCGGAAAGTGGTGATCCGCCGAATGCGGAACAGTATTCCGATCCACATTCAGTGAATGAGCTACGCGCGTTGATCCGCGTTCATCCCACCCCGGCCATCTGCGCCTTTACCTGCATGGACGCGTTTCTTAATCAGTCCTTACTCTTCGCCGTTGACCAGTGTTCATCAGTACTGCTTTCCTTCTGCCCAGCAGACGGCGCCGAGTCGACGGACAGTCAATTCCGAGTGGGTGAAAGACCCCGAACAGAGTCGACTCCCGGCGGAATTCGCCGTTGCTCCCTTCCCCACAAGGGATCGTTCGCGGCCTCCCCCTAGCCGCAGGGCGATCGGCAGAAGAGAGGCACCCTCACCCATGGGTCACTCCCCCAGAATCGGACGCGCGAAGTACGCGGCGCTCACCGGAATAGCGTCGCTCGCGCTCGCCGCCGCCGGCCTGGCCGGCGCGGCCGGCCCGGCCTCCGCGCAGGACATCTCCAGCTCGCAGGGCAGCACCGGCAACGAGTTCAACCCCTGGAGCCCGCAGAACGGCCACCCGTACCGGCACGGTGCGGTGCCGGGCATGTCCCAGCACGAGAACTACAAGAAGTGGCTGGACGCCCACAACCAGGCCGCGGCCACCGGTCAACAGACGCTGTCCTACGGCGGCGGCGTCGACGGCATCGGCGTGCAGAGCGGGCACTCGAAGGTCTACCTGATCTTCTACGGCACCCAGTGGGGCACCCAGAGCACCGACGCCAACGGCAACGCGAAGTTCACCAA
Organism: Kitasatospora sp. NPDC033851; assembly: GCF_055576085.1. Lineage (NCBI taxonomy): Bacteria > Bacillati > Actinomycetota > Actinomycetes > Kitasatosporales > Streptomycetaceae > Kitasatospora > Kitasatospora sp. NPDC033851. Next base: position 162,507 of record NZ_JBVIRL010000010.1, read on the forward strand.
CGACTCGGCCGGCGCGGCCGGTGCCACCCAGCAGATGTTCAAGGGCATCGGCACCAACGGCGAGACCTGGTCGGCCGACCTGACCCAGTGGTGCGACGGCCCCAACGTCGCCACCGGCGCCGTCAGCTGCCCGTCCAACGCCAACTTCATCCCGTACCAGAGCGGCGGCGTGCTGTCCGGCGTCTGGTACGACAACGCGGCCGCCTCGCCGAGCCAGGCCACCGGCAACCAGCTCGCCCAGGAAGCGGTCAAGGCCGCCGGCCACTTCGGCAACACCACCGCCGCGGCCAACCGGGACGCCTACTACATCGTCCTGTCGCCGCACGGCACCAACCCGGACGACTACCAGAACCCCAGCACCGGGTACTGCGCCTGGCACGACTGGAACGGCGACACCACCCTCACCGGCGGTGCGGCGAACTCGCCCTACGGCGACATCGCGTTCTCCAACCAGCCGTACAACATCGACGCGGGCGCCAACTGCGGCGTCGGCTTCGTCAACTCGCCCGGTACGCTGGACGGCTGGACGATGACCCTCGGCCACGAGTGGCACGAGATGATGTCCGACCAGAACCCGGCCGGCGGCTGGACCAACCACGTCTCCGGCAGCAGCTACAACGGCCAGGAGAACTCCGACGAGTGCGCCTGGATCCGGCCCGGCAGCACCGGCGGCGCCGCCAACATCTCCTTCGGCTCCTTCGGCAGCTACGCCGAGCAGGCCAGCTGGTCCAACGACACCAACTCCTGCGCGATCTCGCACGCCATCCTGACGCACGGCAACACGGTCACCGTCACCAACCCGGGCAGCCAGACCGGCACCGTCGGCACCGCGGCCAGCCTGCAGATCAACGCCAGTGACTCGGCCTCCGGCCAGACCCTGACCTACTCGGCCACCGGCCTGCCGGCCGGCCTGTCGATCAACTCCTCGACCGGCCTGATCTCCGGCACCCCGACCGCCGCCGGCACCTCCAGCGTCACGGTCACCGCCACCGACACCACCGGCGCCACCGGCAGCACCAGCTTCGGCTGGACCGAGTCCACCAGCGGTGGCGGCGGCAACCCCGTCGCCAACGGCACCTTCGAGACCGGCAACCTGACCGGCTGGACCGCCGCCGGCACCACCTCCGCCACCACCGGCGCCGCCCACAGCGGCAGCTACGGCGCCATGGTCGGCTCCGCCAACCCGACCGGTGACTCCTCGCTCGCCCAGACCTTCACCGCGCCGACCGGCTCCAGCAAGCTGTCCTTCTGGTACAGCAACACCTGCAACGACACGGTCACCTACGACTGGGCCACCGCCACCCTGAAGGACAACACCACCGGCACGACCACCACGGTCCTCGCCAAGACCTGCACCACCACCGGCAGCTGGACCAACAAGACGGCCACCGTCACCCCGGGCCACTCCTACACGCTCACCCTGAGCAACCACGACGACAACTACCCGGGTGACCCGACCTACACCTACTACGACGACGTGACCGTCTCCTGACGATCACCGCGCCGAACGCACCGGGGTGGGCCCAGCGCCCGCCCCGGTGCCGTTTTCCGTCTGTCCGTCCGTCCGTCTGTCCGCCTGTCTGTCCGTCCGTCTGTTCGGAGGGAACCGGGATCCGGGGTCGGGATCCGGAATCGGGAACCGGGATCGGGAATCGTGGATCCGATCAGGCCCCCGGTGCGTCGAATCGACACCGTCGGCACCGCTCACCCACCGGTACCGCTCGCACACCGGCAGAAGGAACCACCGTGAACCTGAGAAGACCCGCCACCCTGGCCCTGGCCGCCGCCCTGCTCACCCTGGCCGGCTGCGCCTCCACCGGGACGAGCCCCTCGGCGACCGCCCCCGCCGCGACCACCCCGAGCCCGGCGACCGTCACGGTGGACGAGCACGCCGACCACACCACCGTGAAGGTCGCCGTCGGCACGACCATCACGCTCGCGCTCCACAACACCTACTGGTCCGCCGCCGCCAGCTCCGCCCCCGACGTCGTCACCCCGAACGGCACCCCGACCACCGCCCCGTCCCCCTCCTGCCGCCCCGGCGGCGGCTGCGGCACCGTCACGGCCTCCTTCGCCGCCCACGCCCCCGGCAGCGCCCACCTCACCGCCACCCGCACCAGCTGCGGCGAGGCCCTCAACTGCCCGCCCGAGCAGCGCGCCTACGACGTCACGGTCGAGGTCACCGGCTGAGGTCCGCGGGGGACCCGCCCGTCAGGCGGCCGGGACAGCCGGGACAGCCGGGCCGGCCAGGACGGTCGCGGAAACGTCAGGACGGCCCGGCAACGTCAGCACGGCCCCAGCAAGGTCAGGACGTCGTGGCGGCCCGGTCGGACGCGCTGCGCAGAACGCAGAATTCGTTGCCCTCGGGATCGGCGAGGATCGCCCAACCGGAGCCATCGGGATTCCGGTGATCGCTGACGAAGGTGGCGCCGAGGCCCAGCAGCCGCTCCACCTCCTGCTCACGCGAGGTCTCCGGGCGCAGGCACAGATGGATCCGGTTCTTGACCGTCTTGGCCTCGGGCACCTGGTTGAAGTACAGGACCGGGCCGTCCGCCAGCATCACCTGAGCCTCCGGAACACCCGGTTCGTCCTCCGGATGCAGCGGCCGGCCGGTCACCCTGCTCCAGAACCGGGCCAGCTCGTAGGCATCCGCACAGTCGATCGCCACGTTCTGCAGTACTGAGACCATGCGGGTGAGCCTTCCCGATTTCCACCCCGGACGCCACCGGGTTCCTGCTCGTTCCGTCCCGCCGTAAAATTCTTTCGCTCAGCAGGCAACCCGGTGCGTCGCCCATCGCGTTCAGCAGCCGTGAGGATGACACGACGGACCCGGCCGACCAGGCCGCCACAGCTGACGGGAACGGCACGGGGCCCGGGCCCTGGCCCGCTGATTGGCACTGCTGGGCGGCCCCGCCGACCGGCACCGTGGCGCGCGAGGGGCGAGGCCCGGCGCAGGTCCTACCGGATCTCCGAGCCCGGATTGGCCTCGTCCCAGTCGCGACGGGAGGCGACGATCGCGTCGTGGTGGCCGTAGGACCAGTCCGCCATCGCCCGGACCAGGTGGGTCAGGCTGTGGCCGAGCGGCGTCAGCTCGTACTCCACCTGCGGCGGGACGGTCGGGTGGACGGTCCGTGACACCAGGCCGTCCCGCTCCAGGCGGCGCACCGTCAGGGTCAGCATGCGCTGCGAGATCCCCGGCAGCGCGCGCTGCAGCTCACGGAACCGCCGTACGCCCTGGGCGAGTTCGACGACGGTGAGGACCGACCACTTGTCGCCCAGACGGTCCAGCAGGTCGCGGATCCCGCAGTCCACGCCGTCCTCGCACCAGACCACCGGGCGGGGGGTGGTTACCGCGCTGTGCCCTGCTGACATGAAAGTGCCTCCTTATGCCGAACGCCCAGGCTATCGAGGATGGTCACGTCGCCGACCGCCGATCACCCCTGGAGGAACCCATGCTGCTCGTCACCGGTGTCAACGGAGGTCTGGGCGCCCTCGTGCTGGAGCGCCTCGCCGGACGGGAAGGGGTCGTGGCCGGCTCCCGCACTCCCGAGAAGGTGCCGGGCGGCACACCCGCCCGGCTGGTGGACTTCGATCGCCCGGACACCTTGGCCGAGGCCTTCGCCGGGGTACGGACCCTGCTGCTGATCTCGGCCGGCGCCGCCGAGGACGATGTGGTGATCGCCCGGCACGGCGCGGCGATCGAGGCGGCGGAGCAGGCGGGCGTCGAACAGGTGGTCTACACCAGCCTGTCGGGCGACGGCGACCACCTGCCGTTCGCCCTCGCCCACCGCTGGACCGAGCGGCGGCTGCGCGAGTCGGCATCCCTGCGCTGGACGGTGCTGCGCAACGGGCTGTACGCGGAGTTGCTGGCCGCGGTCGCCGCACCGGACCCGGACGGGGTGATCACCGCGCCGCTCGGGGACGGGAAGCTGGCGGCCGTGGCCCGCGCCGACCTCGCCGAAGCGGCGGTGAACGTGGCTCTGGCGCCGGAGGAGCACACCGGCCGGGCGTACGAGCTGGTGGGGGAGCGGGCGTTGGGCGGTGCGGAGGTGGCCGAGGCGCTCGGCGCCGAGTACCGGCCGGGCCGACTGGCCGAAGCCCGTACGGCGGTGGCGGCCTCGGACGCGCTGGACTTCCAGGTGCCGATGGTGGTGGCCACCTACTCGGCGATCGCCCACGGCTTCCTGGCCGGGCCGGGCAAGCCGGGCGACCTCGCGACCCTGCTCGGCCGCCCGCCCCGCCCGGCCCTGGAGGTCATCGCCGCCGGGCGATGAGGCCGCTCGGGCGGTCACGGTCTGTCGTCACACCGCCGGTCCCGGATCGCCGTCGGTTCCGGATCGCCGTCGAGGAGCGAGAAGCGAGAAGCGAGGCGCGAGGTGTGCGGCATCAGCCCGGAGCCCGGTCCCGGCCGACTGGGCCCAGGACCGGACTCCGACCCGATGGAGCGTCAGACAGTGTCCTCCACCTCGGCCTTGGCGATCCAGTCGGGAAGCGGTTCGCGGCAGGCCAGCCACTCCCGCGGTACGTCGGCGAGGCCGGTGCGGGCGGCGACCACACCGCCGGTGATGGCGCAGGTGGTGTCCACGTCGCCCAGGCCCTCGGCGGTGGTCCACAGGGCGTCGGTCAGGCTGTCCAGGTGGTGCGCGGCGGACCACAGCGCGAAGGGGACGGTGTCGCCCGCCCGGATCTGCTGCCCATTGCCCAGCAGGTCGGCCGCCCGCCACGGCTCGGTGCCGGCGGACAGCCCGGTGGCCCGGTGCAGCCCGTCGCGGACCTCGCCGGCCGGTGTGCGCTCGGCGACCTCGGTGAGCAGTTCGGCGCCGGCGAGGGCGCGGGCGGGTGCGGGTGCGGGGGAGCCGGCGGGGGCGGGAGCGGGCCCGGAGCGGCCGCGCGCGGCGAGGGCTGCCGCCAGGGCGACGGCCACCGCCCCGGCGACGCCCTCCGGATGCGCGTGGGTGACCTCGGCGGACAGCGCCGCCTGCTCCGCCGCCTCGTCCAGGTCGTCGTGGAACCAGGCGCCCAGCGGGGCCACCCGCATCGCCGCGCCGTTGCCGAGGCTGCCCTGGCCGTCGAACAGCTCCCGCGCCTCGGTGCGCCAACTCCCGGGCGCCTCGGCCAGCTTGGGCAGCAGCAGGTGCATGCCGTGCCCGTAGCCGCGGCCCGAGTCCGCCCGGTAGGAGGCCCCGAAGGCCTGGGCGAGCCGCTCCTGGTGGACCGCGTCGAAGGCGGTCAGGATCCCGTACACCGACAGCGCCATCGCGGTGTCGTCGGTCCAGTGCCAGGGCCCTTCCTCCGGCGTGCGCCGGGCCCGGATCTGCTCGAACGCCTCCTGGGGCGACCGGAAGAGGGGGAACCAGCGCTCCCCGAATCCGTCCCCGAGGGCCAGGCCCTCCAATGAGTCGCGAGCGGCGGAAAAGGATGTCATCCCGGCATCCTGGCAGGGCCGTGGTGCCCGCGCAGCCGGATTACCGGCCGGGCAGCCGGTTCCGCCCGCGCGGGCCGGGGTCAGTCGCCCAGGACGGCGATCCGACCCGTGCTCAGCCCGTCGGCGACCCGCTGGACGGCGTCCGCGGCCCCGGCCAGCGGCACCCGGGCGCTCACCAGGGGGCGGACCGTGCCCTGCTCGGCGAGCTTGGTGAGCTCGTCGTGCGCGGCGCGGACGGCGCGCGGGTCGTGGGTGTTGTAGAGGCCCCAGTGCAGGCCGAGGATCGCGTAGTTCTTCACCAGCGCGTGGTTGAGCCCCGGCGCCGGGATCTGCCCGGCGGCGAAGCCGACCACCACGATCCGGCCCTCGAAGGCGACGCACCGGGTGGAGCCGGTGTAGGCGTCGCCGCCGACCGGGTCGAAGACCACGTCGGCGCCGCGCCCGCCGGTGGCCTCCTTGACGGCGGTGACGAAGTCCTCGGCCTTCCGGTCCACGACCAGGTCGGCGCCGAGCGCCCGCGCGGCCTCCGCTTTCGACGGCCCGCCGACCACCGCGATCACCCTGGCCCCGGCGGCCCGGCCGAGCTGGACGGCCGCGCTGCCGACGCCGCCGGCCGCCGCGTGCACCAGCAGCGTCTCGCCGGAGCGCAGCCGGGCCCGGCGGTGCAGGGCGAACCACGCGGTCTGGTAGCCGATGTGCAGTGCCGAGGCTTCGGCGTCGTCCAGCGCCTCGGGTGCCGGGAAGGCGGCGGCGGCGTCCAGCAGCGCGAACTCGGCGAAGGCGCCGTGCGGCAGCACCGGGTTGCCGATCAGCCGTTCGCCCTGCCTCGGCCCGTCCGCGACCTCGCCGCACAGCTCCACTCCGGGCGTGAACGGCAGCGGCGGGCGCACCTGGTACTGCCCGCGCACCATCAGCGCGTCCGGGAAGTTGACGGCGGCGGCCCGCACCCGGACCAGCAGCTGCCCCGGGCCCGGCACCGGTCGCGGCACGTCCTCGACGAGCCGCAGCACCGCGGCCGGCTCACCGAGCTCTCCCACCTGCCAGGCCCTCACAGTGCCTCACTCCTCTCCAGTCCCTGCTGGAGCCGGTTCATCCCGGCGATCCAGCGGTCCGGTTCGGTGGCCCGGACCCGGTAGTACTCGGCGACGTCGGGGTGCGGCAGGATCAGGAAGCGGTCCTCCAGCAGCCCGGCCAGGGCCGCCTCGGCGACCTCCTCGGGGTCCAGCGCGGTCGGCGCGAGCAGGGCCTCGCCGACCGCCCCGGTGGAGGCGAGCATGTCGGTGCGCACGCCCTGCGGGCAGAGCGCGTGCACCCGTACGCCCCGGTGGCGGTAGGTCGCGGAGAGCCACTCGGCGAAGGCGAGCGCGCCGTGCTTGCTGACGGCGTACGGGGCCGAGCCGAGCATGGTGAGCAGCCCGGCGGCGGAGACGGTGGACAGGAAGCGGCCCTCGCCGCGTTCCAGCCAGCCGGGGAGCAGCAGTTCGGCGGCCCGGACGTGGGCGAGCACGTTGACCTCCCAGGCGCTGGCCCAGGCGGCGGCCGGCGCGTCGGCCCCGCCGACGGGGGCGACGCCCGCGTTGGCGCACCACACGTCGATCTCGCCGAGGGCCGCGCGGGCCCGGTCCACGAGCGTGGCGAGGCCGGTGGCGGAGGCGGCGTCCCCGGGCAGGGCGGTGCCGCCGCAGTCCTCGGCGACGGCATGGGCGGCCTCGGCGTCGAGGTCGTTGACCACCACCCGGGCCCCGGCTGCGGCGAAGGCCCGGGCCAGCGCGGCGCCGATGCCCCGCCCGGCGCCGGTGACCACGACGCCCTGGTCGTGGAACGCCCCGGCCGTCACAGCCCGCCGCCGAGCGTGACCCCGCCGTCGACGACCAGGGTCTGGCCGGTGATCCAGCCGGCGTCCGGGGAGAGCAGGAAGGCGACCGCGCCCGCGACGTCCTCGGGGACGCCGAGCCGGCCGAGCGGGTAGGCGGCGGCGACCTGCTCCTCGCGGCCCTCGTACAGCGCCTCGGCGAACCTGGTCTTGACCACGGCGGGTGCGACGGCGTTGACCCGGATGCCCTGCGGGCCCAGCTCGGCGCCGAGTTCGACGGTGAGCCGGATCAGCGCGGCCTTGCTGACGCCGTACATGCCGATCCCGGCGGAGGCGCGGATGCCGGCGATCGAGGCGACGTTGACGATCGAGCCGCCGTGCTCGCCCATCCACGCGGCGTGTGCGCGGCGCGTCCAGGCCAGCGGGCCGAGCACGTTGACGGCGATGATCTTGGCGGCGGCGTCCTCGTCGGTGTCCAGGACCGGCCCGTAGACCGGGTTGATGCCGGTGTTGTTGACCAGGTGGTCGAGTCGGCCGAAGGCCTCCAGGGTGCGGGCGATCGCCTCCTCCTGGTGGGCCGGGTCGTCGGCCTTGCCCGCGACGGCGATGGCGTTCTCCGGGCCGCCCAGGTCCTGGACGGCCTCGGCCAGCGGCTCGGGGTTGCGGGCGGTGAGGCAGACCTTGGCGCCGCGGTCGACCAGTTCGCGCGCGATGCCGAGGCCGATGCCCCGGCTCGATCCGGTGACGACGGCCACCCGGCCCTTGAAGGAGTGCACCACGGAGCGTCCTGCCTTTCGTGCGAGGATCCGGCTTACCATCGCTGACTAAGCGCTTGCTCAGCATGGTGTCGGTGCGGGAGCCTGTCAACAGCCCGCCGACCCGGCCGGTGGGAAAGTTTGTGCGAGTCCCCGTGTGGGTTCTCTGGGAGGATGACGCCATGACCAGCACCCCGATGGCCGACCTCTGGCCGACCCTGCCCGGCGCCGATACCCGCCCCGAAGCGGCGTACCGGCTGCTCCAGGCGGCCGTCGAGTCGTTCGCGGAGCGCGGCTTCCACGCCACCACCACCCGGGACATCGCCACCGCCGCCGGGATGAGCCCGGCCGCGCTGTACATCCACTACCAGTCGAAGGCCGCGCTGCTGGCCGAGATCAGCCAGGCCGGGCACGCCGCCACGCTGGCCCTGGTCCGGGACGCGGTGGTCGGCGAGGGCGGCCCGGCGGTGCGGATGCGGCGACTGGTCGAGCAGTTCACCGCCTGGCACGCCCGGGCCCGGACGGTCGGCCGCGTGGTCAACTACGAGCTGCACGCGCTGCCCGAGGACGCCTACGCGGTGGTCGCCGCACTGCGGCTGGACATCGAGCGCGAGGTCAGCGCACTGATCGAGGCGGGCGCGGCGGCCGGCGAGTTCCAGGTCTCGGAGGTGCGGACGGCGGCCCGCGCGGTCACCTCGCTGGGCATCGACGTCTCCCGCTGGTACACCGACCGCTCGACCGAGACGCCCGAGGAACTCGGCCGCCGCTACGGTGAGTTGGTGCTGCGGATGCTCGGCGCCCGGATCTGACCCGAGCCCCGTCCGCCGACTGCCCGACCCCGCCCCGCCCCGCCCCGCCCCGCCCCGCCCTTGACCTGGCCGGGCGCGGCGCGCAGACTCGTATACGAAGTACGTGTGCCTCGTAGGCGTACAGCGCTGGGAGCGGCACGCAGCGTCACACCGCGAGCCCTCCCCGACGCACTCCCACCGCAGCCCGACACTGCGGATCGAAGCAACCCATCTCCCACGGCGACCGCGCCCCCGACCGGCGGCGCCGAGGGGAGCGACCCCCGACCCGGGCCGGCCCGGCCGGCCCGTGCCGCCGCCACGGTGCGGCGGCACGGGAACGGCGCGCACTGCGTCGCGGCGCGGCCCGGGCGGTTGGAGAAGGGGAGGCGCAGTGATGCCCTTCCGACAATCGAATCCGGTCCGGCCCCGCTTCTGGCTGGAGACGGCCCTCGGCGGGCTGTCCGGACTGTTGTTCCTGCTCACCCTGGTGTGGCCGCAGTGGATCGAGACGCTCCTCGGCATCGACCCGGACGCCGGCAGCGGCGCGGCGGAGTGGCTCGTGGTCGCGCTCGCGGCCGCCGTCACCGCCGCCTGCCTGCTCGGCGCGCGGATCGAGTGGCGCCGGGCGCACCCTTCCTCGGTCCGCGCCGCGCGATGAGGGGGGAGGGAGATCGTCATGACTGACGCAACATCGACTGCCGAGCACGACCAGCTGACCGCACTCGTCCGGCAGGCCCCGCTCAGTTTCCGCGGCACCGTGACCAGGGTCGGCGGTACGTCCCTGGCGGCCGTTCCGGTCGAGGACCGCAACGAACGGACGGCGGTGGTGAAGGTGGACGAGGTGCTGCACGCGCCCGACGCCTTCCGGCAGCTCGCGGGCAGCGAGGTCACCGTCCAACTGGCGCCCGACGCCGATCTGCTCAAGGTCGGTGACACGGCCGCGTTCTTCACCCAGGGCCTGGTCTACGGCGAAGGCCTGGGTGTCACCGAGATCGGCCGGCTGCCCGCAGCGGCCGTCCAGTCCCACATCGCGCTCGCCGCGACCACCGCCGACGAGATGCCGTTCTCGTCGGTGCAGCGCAGGATCCGGAACGAGGACATCGTCGCGCACGCCGCCGTGGCCGACGCCGTGGTGGTCGCCAGGGTGGTCGGGCTGGAGGACCTCGGAAAGGAGGCCTACTCCGAGCACGCGCCGCACTGGTGGCGTGCCGCCCTCGACGTCTCGATCGTCCATCGCGGCGAGCTCTCCCCCGGGCGGACCACCGTCCTCTACCCGAGCAGTGTGGACGTCCGCTGGCGCGATGTGCCCAAGCCGGAAGCCGGGCAGGAGGCCCTGTGGCTCCTGCACGCGACGGAGAAGGGCAGCGAACTGGCCGCGGAGGCGCCGTTCCGGCTGCTCGACCGCGACGACCGCCAGCCGGCGCAGAAGCTCGCCGTACTGCGGGAAGGAAGGTGAGCCGACATGCCCACCATCAAGGTCGTCAACATCACCCCCAAGGCGCTGAGCGGCGACCGGCTCCTGGACAGTGAACCCAGCCTCGCGGTCAACCCGGAGAACCCGAACGAGATGGTCGCGACCGCCTTCACCCCCGACCCGATGGGCGGTCCGCTCGCCCCGGTCTACGTCTCGGCCGACGGTGGGAACACCTGGGTGCTGAACAGCGTCGTCCCGGGCAACGGGGACCTCGGCACCGGGGACATCAGCGTCGGCTTCGGCTCGCAGGGCGGCAAGCTCTACACGGGCATCCTCAACGGCGTGACCGGCGACATGCAGATCCTGCGCGCGCCGAGAATCACCGCGGCCACCCCGATGTCCGTGCTCGTCGACCGGACCGACGAGGACCAGCCCTGGGTGGTCGCCACCACCGTCGCGGTGAACAACCACAGCACCGACCGGGTGTACGTCGGCAACAACGACGCCTCCCAGCCGGCCGGGTCCGCCACGGTGGACGTGTCCAGCGACGCGGGTACCGGGCCGCGCCCGGCCGGGTTCGCGCCGGTCCGGCTCGACCGGCGCCCCGGTACGCTCTTCGACGGGCCGCCGGTCCGGATCGCCACGCACCCGGACGGCACGGTGTACATCGCGTTCCAGAGCGTGACCGGCACCAGCCCGGGGGACATCTTCACCTTCGACGTCGTGGTGACCCGCGACGACAAGGGTGGCATCGGACCGAACCCGTTCGAGGACCTGCTGGACTCGGTCGACGGCGAGATGGGCCAGCGGGTGGTCACCGGCCGGAAGGTCCGGTTCAACTCGCAACTGCGGACGCTGGGCCAGGAGCGCACCGGCGCGGACCTGTCCATCGCGGTCGATCCCACGGACTCCAACAGCGTGTGGGTCGCCTTCTGCGACAACGTCGGCGGAAACGCCCCCACCGACTACGTCCTGCACGTCCGCCACTCGGCGGACCGGGGACAGACCTGGACCGCGCCGCGCAAGGACATCATCAACGGCAAGAACCCGTCGTTGGCGGTGAACTCCGACGGCCTGGTCGGGCTGGTCCACCAGGAACTGGCCCACAACCAGTGGTCGACGGTGCTGGAGTTGACCGACGACGGCTTCAAGACCGTGGACAGCCACGTGCTGCACCAGGCTCCCGGCGACGTCCCGTCAGCGGGCGCTCAGCTGCCGTACCTCGGTGACTACATCCGGATGGTCACGGTCGGAAAGGACTTCTACGGAATCTTCGCCGGCAACAACACGCCGGACCTCGCCAACTTCCCGGTCGGCGTGACGTACCTGCGCAACGCCAACTTCACCACCCACCAACTGCTCAACCTCGACGGCGTGTCCCGCGTCCCGCCGTCCATCGACCCGTTCTTCTTCCACCGGGCCGCCTGAGCACGCACACCCAAGGCGCCCGCCACGGTCGGTCGTGGCGGGCGCCCTGCTGTCGGGCACTGTGGCTTGGGGTCGTTGGGGGTCGTCCGGCTCGGGGTCGTTCAGGTCGCGGCCAGGCAGAACTGCAGCAGCCCGGCGTCCACGTCGAGGACGATCTTTTCCATCTCCGCCCACGGCGGGTGGAACTCGGTGCCCCACTCGACGGTGAAGCCGAGCACCTTGCCCCGGTCGGGTTCGACGAAGTGGCGGGAGTAGACGTAGTCGTCACTGGTGCCGCTGGTCGGGTACAGGTGGAAGCCGGTGATCGCCTTGTACGTCAGGCCGCGCACGCCCTGGACGCCATGGCAGAACCCGTCGGCGAGCAGCACGGCGCTGTCGAGGTCGGTCTTGGGGATGTACTCCGCGTACGCGTCGTCGTCGGGCAGTCCGCGCTTGTGGTCGTACTGGGAGTTGCGGAAGTTCATGTCGGGGTCGATCGACTGGTTGTCGTCGTCGCCCCAGTTGTAGAGCATGTCCTGCGAGTAGCTGTGCACGTCGACGAACCACCTGGTCCGCGGGAACTGCTCGAGCAGCCAGCGGACGTTGCGGGTCTCCGGCTCGGAGAACGCGGTCGGGCCGGCGTAGACCATCGGGTCGCAGGGGTCGGCCGACACCTGGGGGTTGGCGTTCGGGTCGAAGGCGGTGGCGAAGTCGAAGAGGAAGTCGTAGTTGCGGTTGATGTCGACGCCGATGCAGGCCGGGCGCGGGTTGATGCCGGCGTTGGCCGGGTTGCGGTTCTTGCGCCACATCGACTTGACGGTCTGGCTGTAGTGCCGGCCGTCGGGGTTGACCAGCGGGAAGAGCACCAGGTCGAGGCGCCGGAGCAGGGCCTGCACCTGGTCGGCGGTGAAGGCGGTGTCGCCGTAGCCGAGGCCGGTGCCGTCCCGCTGGGCCTCCAGCAGGTCGGCGGCGAGGTGGATGAGGATCTCGCAGCTGCCCCATTCGCGGGCGTGGACACCGCCGATCATCATCAGGCACGGCTTGGGGAAGGGGGCGGGGCCGCCGATCTTCAGGGCGTGGGCGGTGCGGTTCTCGTAGGTTTGGTCGGGCAGGGTGATGAGCTGGGTGAGCCCGGGGTAGGCGGTGGCCAGGCTGGTCACGGCGGATTCGACCTCGGTGACGTTCAGGTACGGCATGGCGGGCCTCCCGGGTCAGCCGGCGAGCTTGGCGGCCAGGCCGCGCGGGACGGCGTCGGCGGGGGCGAACCGGTCGCCGCTGCCGACCTCGGCCTGGGCGGCGCGCCCGGCCTCGCTGGCGTTGCCGGTCCGGGTGACCGTGATGCCCTCGCGTTCGAGGGCCGGGACCTGGTCGGCCGTGGCGTAGACGTCGATGCCGACGCGGCCGTCCGCCTCGACGTGCGGGCGTCCACCGGTGTCGGGTCGGGTGTCGCGGAGCAGCGCGCGCAGGGTCTCCGGGTCCCTGGCGGTGACGCGCAGGCGCAGGATGTCATCGTGGAGTGGTTCGTTCGGAACGGCGGACATGGGGGACTTCTTCCGGGCGCCGTCGAAGCGTGGCCGGAGCGGTCTCTGGCGGCCCGCCCGACGGCGCCGATATGAGCGGATATGTCCGACGTGTACCTCGTATCCTCAGGATGCGTCGCCGCCGTAGAACGCGTCAAGGGGTGGCTGCGGCATCCCGTCCAGCAGGCTGTCCAGGCCGCTGAGCATCTCGCCCTCGTCGTCGAAGTCGGCGAAGCGGGGCACCAGGGCGCGCAGCCGCGGGTACTCGGCGGCGGGCAGCCGGTGCAGGCCGAGCCGCAGGGCAGGGTCCGGCTCCTCCGGGTTGTCGACCACCTGGCGCTTGTCCACCAGCAGGCAGCCGAGGTTCCAGGCCACGAAGGCGCGGTAGACGGTCAGCGCGGTCGCGTCGTCGAAGCCGGCCCGCCCGAGCACGGCGAGGATGTGCTCGGTGAGTTCGAGCACCGGCGCGGGCCGCCGCGCCATCGGGACGGCCAGCGGGCGGGTCGCGACCAGCGGCAGGATCTCGGGGTGGGCGTGCGCCGCGGCGGCGAAGGACCGGGCGATCCGGCGCAGTTCCAGCCGCCACACGGCCAGGCGCTGCTCGGGCCGACGCCGCTCGGGCCGGTGCCGCTCGGGCTCGCGCGGGCCGCTCGCGGCGCTGGTCCGCAGCCGGGCGTTGACCTCGGTGAAGTAGGCCTCGATCAGGCCGTCGAGCAGGGCCTCCTTGCCCGGCGTGTAGCGGTACAGGGCCATCGACTCGACGCCCAGTTCGGTGGCCAGCCGGCGCATGGTCAGCGCGGCCAGGCCCTCGCGGTCGACCAGGGCCACGGCGGCGTCGAGCACCAGCGGGCGGCTCAGCCGCCCCCGCTTCTCGGTGTCGTTCCGCTCAACCATGTCCGCGCTCCTCGGGGTCGGTGCCAACGTCGTCGGCCGTGCCCGGGCCGGTCGGGCGGACCGGCGGGGGCTCTGCGGCGGATCTCTCTCGGCGGATCTCTCCGCGGCGGATGTCAATCAGCGGATGTCGCTCAGCGGATCCCTCTGCAGCGGATGTCACTCAGCGGATACAGAACCAGGATACAAGGTATGAATCGGGCGTAACGGGTGCTGCTCCGCCGCTCCGCCGCTCCGGCGATTCCGCTGGTCAGCCGACCAGCAGCCGGACCGCGAGCCAGGCCACCAGGGCGGAGGAGCCGAGTGCGGTGAGTAGTCGGCCGCGCGGACCGGTCAGCGCACGGCCCAGCAGTGCGCCGCCCGAGGCGAGCAGCAGCTGCCAGCTCGCCGAGGCGGCGAACGCGGCGGCCACGAACACCGCCCGGGCGAGGGTGCCGGAGGTCGCGTCGTCCCGGCCCCCGCCGCCGAGGACCAGGGCGGCGAAGTAGAGCACGGTCAGCGGGTTCAGCAGGGTGATCCCGAGCAGGGTGAGGAAGGCCCGGGCGGGGGCGGGCGGCGCCGGCTCGGGCGTCGCGGCTGCCCCGGTACGGTGACGGAGCGCGGTGTGGGTCGTCCGGGCGGCCAGGGCCAGCAGGACCAGGGCGGAGCCGATCCGCAGCGGCCGGGCGACCGGTTCCAGCAGCGGTGCGAGACCGCCGCCCCCGGCCGCCGCGAGGAGCGCGTACAGCCCGTCCGCAGCGGCCACGCCGAGGGCGGCGCAGGCGCCGGTGCGCAGCGAGGTCCGTGCGGTGAGCGCGACCAGGTAGGCCCCGACAGCCCCCACCGGGACGGCGACGCCGTACCCGGCGAGCAGGCCCGCGACCAGCGCGGCCCTCACGCGCGTGCGGCGTCGGGCCTCCGGGGGCGGCCGGGCTGCTGTCGGACCACGGCCGGGCGGGCGGCGGCGGTCACGGACAGCGGGCGGGCGGCGGAGTCGGTCATGCGCCGATCGTGGTGGCCGGGGCCCGGGGGCGGCAAGTGGTTTTCGGGGGTGCCGGGTAGCGTGGGGCCGTCCCCGGCCCCTGTTTCGCAGCCACTGCCCCGAGGAGAACCGATGATCAGTCAGAACGACCCGGTGCGCGCGATGTTGGCGGAGGCCTGGGCCTCCTGGGCGGAGCGCGGCGCGGCCCTGAGCGCCGAGGACTGGGACCGGCCGACCCGGCTGCCCGAGTGGACCGTCCGGGAGCTGTACACACACACGGCGCCGGTGCCGGAGATGTTCACCGGGCTGCGCACGGCCGTCCTCGACGGGCCGGCCGAGATCACCACCGGCGCCGGGATCCTGCGCGCCTACAACCGGCCCGGTGGCCTCGCGCACACCGCCGCCGGGCAGATCGCCGACGCGGCGAAGCAGGCGGCCGGGCAGACCGAACCCGCGCTGCTGCTCGCCCGGTTCGGGGTCGAGGGCCCGGCCGCCCTGGCCGCGCTCGACGACCTGCCGCCGAGCGCGACGGTGGCGCACCCGCTGCTCGGCAGCGTGACGGTCGGCGCGCTCGGCGAGGTGGCGTTGATGGAGGCGACCGTTCACCTGCTCGACCTGATCGCGGCCGTCGGCGGCCCGCCGCCCGCCGACGCGGCCCTGCGCGCGACCCGTGCCCTGCTGGCGGAGGTCGCCGACCCGGTGGCCTTCATCGAGGCGGCGACCGGGCGCAGCGTGCAGCCGGTGCTGCCGGTCATCCGCTGAGGCGGCCCTTCCGGCGGGGGCGGTAAGCCCTGGTCAGCAGTATGATCAGCGGCCGGAACCGGCCCGATCGGGGGAGAGTCAATGGACCAGGTCTTCAACTTGTGGTGGGTGCTGCCCGCCGTCCTGTACGGCAGCGGATGGATCGTCAAGGACGCCCGGAAGGCACTGAAGGTGCGGCACGAGCGCAAGATGGAGCTGCTCGCCGCCACCGAGCGGCAGCACGCGGCCCTTGAGGCGGGGAACCGGCCGCCGGAGCCGGTCTGCGGCTGCACCCACCACCTGGCCAAGCACGACAAGCAGGGCCGCTGCCACGAGGTCGTCGAGGCCCCGACCGCCTGGGACGCGGATCGCCGCCCGCTGCAGTACGAGGCGCGGCCCTGCAACTGCCAGCAGTACATCGGTCCGGAGCCGCTCGGCACGGTCTTCGCCCCGGAGCTGGTCGACCCGCGCTGAGCCGGTGCTGAGTCCGTGCTGAGCCGGTGCTGGGCTGGTGCCGAGCCCGCGGCGGTCCCGCTCGGGGTCCCGCTCGGGGTTCGGCACCGGTCTCGCTCCGGGCCTGGTCGGGGCCCGTTCCCGTCTCACCTGGTGTCATGAGCCTTTCAACGGCACGCGTTTGCTGTCACGCTGCTCCTCCCGGCCCGCTCCCCCATGAGAGGTTCCGATGAGAAGACTCCTGCATGCCCTGACCGGCGCCGCCCTGTTCGCGGCGGCCGGCCTCACGGCGCTCGCCACCCCCAATGTGGCGAGCGCCGCCGACTGCACACCCGCCCAGGTGGTGGCCAACGGCGGTTTCGAGTCCGGCAGTTCGCCCTGGACGGCACCGAGCGGCGCGATCACCGCCGACAGCGGCCAGAGCGCGCACTCCGGCGGCTCCTACGCCTGGCTCGACGGCTACGGCTCCACCCACACCGACACGCTCTCGCAGTCCGTCACCCTCCCCGCCGGGTGCGGCACCGCGACGCTCGGGTTCTGGCTGCACATCGACACCGCCGAGACGACCACCAGCACCGCCTACGACAAACTGTCCGTCAAGCTGGGCTCCACCACCCTGGCCACCTACTCCAACCTGGACGCCCAGAGCGGGTACGTGCACAAGACCGTCGACGTCTCCGCCCTCGCGGGCCAGACCGGGACGCTCTCCTTCACCGGGGTCGAGGACTCCAGCCTGCAGACCAGCTTCGTGCTGGACGATGTCACCCTGGACGCCTCCGGCGGTACCACCCCACCCCAGCCCGGCGACCCGACCCGCACCCCGGCCGCGCCCGGCTACACCGTCAGCCTCACCAGTGACGCCTCCGGCGGCAGTTGGACCGGGCACGAGAGCGTGAGCTTCACCAACGCCTCGCCCACCCCGCTGACCGAGGTGTACCTGCGGCTCTGGGACAACGCCCACGGCAGCTGCCCCAGCACCCCGATCACGGTGACCAACGTGACCGGCGGCACGCCCTCCCCGCTCACGGTGAACTGCACGGCGCTCAAGATCACCCTGCCGGCGCCGCTCGCGCAGGGCCAGAGCGGCACCGTCGGCTTCGACCTCGGCATCACCGTGCCGAGCGGCGCGGACCGCTTCGGCCACGACGGCGCGTACAACTTCCTCGGCAACGCCCTGCCCGTGCTGGCGATCCGGGACGCGGCCGGCTGGCACCTCGACCCGTACACCAACAACGGTGAGTCCTTCTACTCGGTGGCCTCCGACTTCACAGTCACCCTGGACCACCCGACGAGCCTGCTGGTGCCCGCGACCGGCACCTCGGTGGACACCCCCGGCGCGGCCGGCCGGACCGTCACCAAGGCGACCGCGAGCAAGGTGCGCGACTTCGCCTGGGGCGCCGGGCCGTTCACCAGGATCTCCGGCACCTCGGCGGCCGGGATCAAGGTCAACGTCTACTCGGTGGCGGGGATCAGCAGCGCGGACGCCAAGTCGATGCTCTCCACCGCGACCTCGGCCGTCGACGCCCACGCCCAGCGCTTCGGCGCCTACCCGTACGGCGAACTGGACGCGGTGATCGACAACAGCTTCTGGTTCGGCGGCATGGAGTACCCGGGCTTCGTCCTCGACCTGGTCAGCACCACGGCGCTCACCCACGAGATCGGCCACCAGTGGTGGTACGGCATCGTCGGCGACGACGAGTACAACGGGCCCTGGCTGGACGAGGCCTTCACCGACTACGCCACCGACCTCGCCCTCGGAAAGACCGGCAACGGCTGCTGGAACAGCGTCTCCTGGGCCTCGTCGGCGGAGAAGATCACCAACTCGATGGCCTACTGGGACGCCAACTCCTCCCGCTACGCCACGGTCGTCTACGACTACGGCAAGTGCGCCCTGCACGACCTGCGCCGGACGATCGGCGACAGCGCGATGACCACGCTGCTGCGCAACTACGCGCAGTCGCACTGGTACGGCGTGTCCACCACCGCGGAGTTCAAGGCCGCGGCGCAGGCCGCCACCACCGTGGACCTGACCTCCTTCTGGAGCCAGCACCGCATCGACGGCTGAGCGGCAGCGCCCATCCGCCGATCGCCCGCACCGCCCCCGGTCCCGGCCGGGGGCGGTGCGCTCGACGCCACGCGGGTTGACGCCGCGCGGGACCGGCGGGACGCTGTACGTGTACGACATAAACGTGTGCCGTATACGGACAGTCGAAAGCGCACGACCCACCGTCGCGAGCTCCCGGCGCTGACCCCGACCGCTGGAGCGATCATGTCGAGCACCCACTACGTGGCGCTGCCGGACAGCTCCCGCGTTCCGCTCGGCGGAGCGCGGGTCATCGGACCGGCCGACCCACGAACCCCCCTCACCGTCACCGTCTACCTGCGACGCGACCCCGGCGCGCCCCCGCGCCCGGACGTGTACGAGCTGGCGCTCCAACCGCCGACCCGTCGCACGGTGCCCACCGACGACGAGTACGCCGCCACCCACCGGTGGAGCGACACCGACCGCAAGACGCTCGAGGCGTTCGCCGCCGAGCACCGCCTCGCCCTCTCCGACGAGGACCCGCTGGCCCGCAGCGTCGACCTGACCGGCACCACCGAGGACATCGCCGACGCCTTCCGGGTCACCCTCGCCCGCTACCGCTTCCAGGACGCCCAGGGCAAGCCCCGGGTCTACCGCGGCCGGGAGGGCCAGGTCTACGTGCCCGCCCAGCTGCAGGGCATCGTCACCGGAGTGTTCGGCCTGGACGACCGGCCGATCGGCTCCCGCCTGCTGATCCGCCGGACCGCCGAGGCGACCCCGGTGGCCCACGCCGCCCCGGTGGTCCGGCCGGGCGCCTTCCTCCCGCCGGCTCTGCAGGCCCCGTACGCCTACCCCGAGGGCACCGACGGGACCGGGCAGTGCATCGCCGTACTCGCCTTCAACGGGGACACCGCGCCGGGCGTCCCCTCCGGGGGCTACTCGCTCGACGCCCTGCGGAACTACTTCGTCGACGTCCTGCACCAGCCGATGCCGGACATCACCGACGTGGTGATCCCGAACGTCGGAAGCCCCGGCAACGATCCGGGCCAGGACGCCGACTTCGACACGCCGGACACCACCGGCGAGATCATGCTCGACCTCGCGGTGGTGGGCGCTCTCGCCCCCAAGGCGAAGATCGTCGTGTACTTCACGAAGTTCACCGAGCGCGGCTGGGTCGACGTGATCACCCGGATCGTCAACGACACCGACAACCGGCCCACGGTGATCTCCTGCAGCTACGGCAACCCCGAGCTGGTCGCCGCAAGCCTGTTCACCGCCGGCGCGGTCGACCGGATCGACCGGGCCTTCGCGAGCGCGGCGGAGAGGAACATCAGCATCTGCTGCGCCTCGGGCGACGACGGCTCCCGCGACCAGGCCGACGACGAGCGCGCCCACGCCGACTACCCCTCCTCCGACCCGCACGTCCTCGCCGTCGGCGGCACCCGGCTGGTGGTGCGCCAGGGGCAGGTCGCCAGCGAGACCGTCTGGGACGACGGTCCGGGCCGACGTACGGGCGGCGGCGTCAGCGCGATCTTCCCGGTGCCGCCGTACCAGGACCACGTCAACGTGCCGCCCTCGGTCAACCCGCTGCACCGGCGGGGACGCGGGGTCCCGGACGTGGCCGCCCTCGCCGACCCGGAGACCGGTGTGGTCGTCCCGAGCGTGGACGGTGTGAACTTCCACCAGACCGGCGGCACCAGCGCCGCCGCCCCGATGTGGTCCGCCCTGCTCGCCCGGGTCAACCAGGCCCTGCCCGGTTCCGCGCAGGTCGGCTTCCTCAACCCGCTGCTGTACGCGAAGTTCGCGACGAAGGTCCTGCGGGACGTCACCCGGGGCAGCAACGGCGCGTACGCCTCCGGGCCCGGCTGGGACCCGTGCACCGGCCTCGGCAGCCCCGGCGGCCGGCAGCTCCTGGACGGCCTCAAGGCCCTGTGACCTCCTCGGTCCGGTGACCTCCTCGGTCCGGTGGCCGCTTGGGCCCGGTGGCTCTTCGGCTCGACTCCGGCCGGTGCGGGGCGCGCTGCGGCGCCCCGCACCGGCACGGGTGCCTCAGCCCAGGGCGAGGGCCCGGAGGCGGTCGGCCGCGCCGTTGAAGTAGTTCTGGTCACCGGGGAAGGTGCCGGAGTCCGCGAACTGCCAGAAGGTCTGGTAGCCCCAGCCGTTCGGCAGGGTGCCGACGGTGGAGGCGTAGCGGGCTACCCAGAGCGGGTTGGTGGCGCCGAAGCCGCCGTAGTTGCCGGTGCACTGGGTCCACCAGTTGGTGGTGGTGTAGATGGTGGGGTAGCGGCCGGTGCGGGAGTGCACGGTGTTGCTGAAGTCGCGGATCCAGCTGACCATGGCGCTCTGGCCGAGGCCGTAGCAGGTGGCGCCGTAGGGGTTGTACTCGATGTCCAGGGCGGGCGGCAGGGTCCTGCCGTCGGCGGACCAGCCGCCGCCGTGGTTCACGAAGTAGGCGGCCTGGGTGGCGCCGGAGGAGGAGTTCGGCAGCGCGAAGTGGTAGGCGCCGCGGATCAGGCCGGCGTTGTAGGAGCCGTTGTACTGCTGGGCGAAATACGGGTTGGTGTAGCCGGTGCCCTCGGTGGCCTTGACGTAGGCGAACTTGGCGCCGTTGGCGGCGACCGAGGACCAGTTGACGTTGCCCTGGTAGCTGGCGACGTCCAGCCCGGGGGTCTGCGTGACGGCGAGGGAGGCGAGCGGCGCGGTGGCGCCGCGGCCCTCGTGGGCGGCGACGGTGGAGCCGGCGAAGTCGCGGTCCGGGTGGAAGGCGGGGTGGCCCTCGACGACGGGGGCGACCGGGGCGGGCTCGGCCGCGTACGCCGGGGCGGCCACGCCCGCGACCAGGGCGGTGGCGGCGGCGAGCGCGGCCACCGCGGGCAGCCGGCGGCGGGGGGTGGTGCCGGTGGTGCCGGTGGTGCCGGTGGTGCCGGTGGTGCGGGCAGTGTGGGCGGTGCCAGTGGTGCGGGCGGAGCGGGAAGAGCGAGGCATGAGCACTCCTCTGATCCGGTGCGGGATGGCCCAAATGGCCCGGTGCGGCCGGGTGTTGGCGCGGCCGTACCGCAGAGTAGCCATGTCCCCGCCAGTGCCGCCAGGCATCTTGGAACACATTTCTGAACCGGCGTCACAGGTGCCGGATCGCCATCCCCGGCAACGCACGTTGCCGGTTCTGCCGATCCCGGGCCCGGGGGCGGCCCGCACGCTGTGACACGATGCCCGCGGGCCGGCCGGCACGGGCGGCACCCCAGTACGGAGGAAGGGACCAGCCATGACCGAGACCGCCACCGACACCGCCCGGCCCGTCGGGGAGCCCGCTTTCAGGGCCGCCACGCCCGCCGACGTCCCGGCCCTCGTGGAGCTGGTCGAATCCGCCTACCGGGGCGACTCCAGCCGGGCCGGGTGGACCACCGAGGCCGATCTGCTGGCCGGGCGGCGGACCAACCCCGAGGCCGTCGCCGAGGCCGTCGGCCACCCCGAGGGGCTGGTGCTGCTGGCCGAGCGTGACGGCGAGCTGCTCGCCTGCTGCCAGCTGGAGCGGCGCGGCGACCGGGCGTACTTCGGGATGTTCTCGGTGCGCCCCGGCCAGCAGGGCGGCGGGGTCGGCCGGGCCGTGCTGGCCGAGGCCGAGCGGCTGGCCGGCGAGGAGTGGGGCGTCGGCGCGATGGAGATGACGGTGATCGAGCAGCGCGCCGAGCTGATCGCCTGGTACGAGCGGCGCGGCTTCCGCCGGACCGGGGAGTTCAGCCCGTTCCCGTACGGCGACGAGCGCTTCGGCATCCCGCTGCGGCCGGACCTGCGGTTCGAGCACCTGGTCAAGGAGCTGAAGACTGCCTGACGCGGGGCCGCGCTCGCGGCCTGGTCAACGGGCCGTCCTCGGGGTTCGGTTCAGGCGCGTCGACCGGATTCCGCAGGTGATGCGGCGTCAAGTCACTGAGCAGGGGCGATGCGGAGATGTCATACCTCGTTCATGATTGGTCTAGGCCAATGTGAGAGGCTGAGGTCGAACGGCCACGTTCCGTCCGATGCCCAGGGGGGCCATTTCCGCATGCCCGTACTCCATGGCACCGCCATGCCCGCACCCGACGCCGGTCCGCGCCGGACACCCGCGGACCCCGACCCGCGCCTGCCCGACCCGCCCGACGACGAGGAGCTCTACTGGTACTTCGGCCCGCAGCGCCGCTGGGTGCTGCTCTGCGCCACCCTCTCCTACGCGGGAGCCACCGCCACGCTCGGCCTGTTCGCCCTCAGCAAGCCGCTGCTCTGGCCGTTCCTGCTGCTCACCGTGCTCAACGCGGTCACCTGGCTGCTCTCGCTCACCGACGGCCAGCGAGCCCGCCGCTTCACCCGCGACTCGCACGACCTGCTGCTGCGCGCCTGGCAGCCCGCCCGCCACCCGAGCGTGGACCTGCTGCTGCCCACCGCCGGCGAACCGTCGGCCGTCCTCGACAACGCCTACCGGCACACCGCCGCCGTCCGGTGGCCCGGCGAGCTGACCGTCCTGGTCCTCGACGACGCGGACCGCCCCGAGGTGCGCGAACTCGCCGAGTCCTACGGCTTCCAGTACCGCGCCCGCCCCGACCGCGGCCGCTTCAAGAAGGCCGGCAACCTCAACCACGGCCTGGCCGAGGGCACCGGCGAGATCATCGCCGTCCTGGACGCCGACTTCTGCCCCCGCCCCGACTTCCTGCACCACCTGGTGCCCTACCTCGACAACCCCGGGGTCGGCATCGTGCAGAGCCCGCAGTGCTTCGACACGGACGCGAACATGTCCTGGCTCGAACGCGCCGCGGGAGCCACCCAGGAGATCTTCTACCGCTGGATCCAGCCCTCCCGGGACGCGCAGGACGGCACCGTCTGCTGCGGCACCAACGCCCTCTACCGCCGCGCCGCCCTGCAGCGGATCGGCGGCTTCGCCGAGATCGACCACAGCGAGGACCTCTACACCGGCCTCGCCCTCGCCCGCGCCGGCTGGGCCACCCGCTACGTGCCCGCGCTGGTCGCCAAGGGCATGTCGCCCACCGGCCTGCCCGCCTTCATCAGCCAGCAGTACCGCTGGTGCCTCGGCTCCCTGGCCCTCGTCCGCGACCCGGACTTCCGCCGCGGACCGCTCTCCCGCTCCGCCCGGCTCTGCTTCTGGAACGGCATCCTCGGCTACCTCACCAGCGCGGTGAACGTCTTCGCCGTGCCGCTGCCCGCCCTGATCATGCTGTTCTTCCGGCCCGAGGAGATCGAACCCTGGCAGGTGCTCCCCTTCCTGCCGCCGATCTGGGTCGCCCTCGTGCTGCTGCCCGCGATGTCCCGCACCCGCTGGCGCTTCGAGGTCACCCGGGTCCAACTCCTCGGCGGGCTCTGCCACGTGGTCGCCA
Source organism: Kitasatospora sp. NPDC033851 (assembly GCF_055576085.1). Taxonomy (NCBI): domain Bacteria; kingdom Bacillati; phylum Actinomycetota; class Actinomycetes; order Kitasatosporales; family Streptomycetaceae; genus Kitasatospora; species Kitasatospora sp. NPDC033851. The sequence continues at coordinate 186,058 of NZ_JBVIRL010000010.1, forward strand.
TCGCCCACGCGCTGCGCCGCCGCTCCGCCGACTGGGTGCCCACCGGCGCCGTGTCGGGCGGCAGTTCACTCGCCCGCGCGGTCGCCCGGATCGGGGTCGGCTGGCTCGGGTTCGTCGTCCTTGCCGGCGCCGCCGGACTGGTCCGGGCCGCGCTGCTGCACGGCTGGCGGCCGTACTGGGCGCTCACCGCCCTGCTCGCGCTCACCGCGTACACCATGATCCCGCTGATCCGGTCCCTGTGGCCGCTCCTGAACGGTGCGAAGGTGGCGGGCGGAGCGAACGGTGGCAAGGGTGCCACCGTCGGCGAGGTCGTCGCCCCCGCACGCAGCCGCTCCGAGCTCGGGTTCGGACGCGCCGAGGCCGTCGCCGTCACCGCCGTGCTGCTGCTCTGTGGGCTGCTGGCGTCGGGCTGGGTCGATCCGCTGATCTTCTGATCTTCTGAGACTCCGTCAATTCACTGCTCCACCCCCTGAGTTTCCTTGCGCGTCGCCCCACCGGCGCGGACTCCGCCCGGCCGCCCCAACGGCCCGGCGGCCCCGACCACCGCTGCCAGCCCTGCAAGGAGCGCCGCCGTGTCCACGGCCGTCCCACCGTCCGCCTCGTCATCATCCGCCGTCGCCTCCTCCGACCTGCTGCCCGACCTCGTCCGGGTGGACCGGGAGGTCGCCGTCCCGAAGGGCGCCACCGTCGCCGAGAGCGGGCAATCCCGCCGGCGCACCGCCTTCCGCCCCGACATCGAGGGGCTGCGCGGCATCGCCGTGCTCTCCGTCCTCGGCTTCCACGCCGCCGTCCCCGGCCTGACCGGCGGCTACGTCGGCGTCGACATCTTCTTCGTCATCTCCGGCTTCCTCATCACCGGCCTGCTGACCAGCCGCCCGCTCGGCCTGTGGGACTTCGCCGCCCGCCGCGCCCGGCGCATCCTGCCCGCCGCCGCCACCGTCCTGGTCGCCACCGCCGCCGCCGGCGGCGCCCTGCTCGACCCGCTGCGCGGCACCGACCTCGCCCGCGACCTGATCGCCGCCGCCGGCCAGTTCGCCAACTGGAGCTTCGTCGGCCGGCAGACCGACTACCTGGCCGCCGAACGCGACCCCAGCCCGCTGCAGCACTTCTGGTCCCTCGGTGTGGAGAACCAGTTCTACCTGCTCTGGGGCGTCCTGCTGCTCGGCCTCGCCCGCTACCTGCACGGGCGGCGCCGCACCGTCGCCATCACCCTCGCCACCGTCGCCGTCGGCGGCACCTCGCTGGTGCTGTGCCTGCGCTGGACACAGACCTCGGCGCCGCTCGCCTACTTCTCCACCGGCAGCCGGCTCTGGGAGTTCGCGGCGGGCGCCTGCGCGGCCCTCGCCGGCGGGGCGCTCGCCTCCCGCACCGCGCGGCGCCCGGTGCGGTGGTCGCTCCGACTGCTCGGCTGGGCCGGCCTGGCGGCCGTCGTCGCGCCGGTCCTCCTGTACGACCGCAGTACGCCGTTCCCCGGCTCCGCCGCACTCCTGCCCGTCCTCGGTACCGCCGCCGTCCTGCTCGCCGGACACGGCTCGCCCCGCGCCGTCGACGCCGGACGGCTGCTCGCCACCCGCCCGCTGCGCGCCGCCGGACGCCTCTCCTACGCCTGGTACCTCTGGCACTGGCCGGTGCTGACCATCGCCCAGGCCCGGTACGGCGCGCTGCCCTGGACCACCCTGGCCGCGCTCACCGCCGCCAGTGCGCTCCCCGCCTGGCTCACCCTGCACCTGGTCGAACAGCCACTGCGCTACGGCAGCAGCCCGGCACCCCGACGCGGACTCGCGGTCGGCGCGAGCGCCCTCGTCATCCCCCTGATCGCCGCGCTCACCCTCGGCGGCGGCACCGTCCGCGCCCTCGGAGCCGCCACCACCGGGCCCACCGCCGCCCCCGCCGGAGCCGCCGACGGGCCCGGCCTGCTCGCCCCCGGCACCCGGGTCCTCACCCTGACCCCCTCGCTGGCCCGCGCCCGGGAGGACTTCCCACCCGGCAAGGGCTGCGAGATCCCGCTCAACGCCGACACCAGCCCGCGCTGCCTCTTCGGCGCCGACAACAGCCCCGACCGGATCGTGCTGCTCGGCGACTCACACGCCGGCCAGTGGATCTCCGCCGCCCTCGCCCTGGCCGATCAGCGGCACTGGGCGCTGGAAGTCCTCGTCAAACCCGGCTGCCCACTGGCCACCCTCACCGTGCGCAACAACGTGCTCGGTCGCACCTTCGACGAATGCGACCGCTGGCGCGAGAACACCCTCACCCGGCTCACCTCCGGACCCAAGCCGCGCCTCGTCCTGATGGCCGGCCTCAACCGCTACGGCAACCAGGAGGAACGCACCGAAGGCTGGACCCGTACCCTCGACCGCCTCACCGCGCTCGGCGCCCCGCTCGCCTACCTCGGCGACACCCCGATGCCCGGCAAGGACATCCCGACCTGCCTCGCCGCCTCCGACGGGCGCTCGGACGCCTGCTCGTTCCCGCGCGACACCGCCTTCGAACCCGACCCGCTGCTCGACGGCGGGCTCGCCGCCCGGTACGGCGTCCGGGCCCTCGACCTCGGCCCACTGCTCTGCCCCGGCACCGGGACCTCCTGCCCGGCGGTCCTGGAGGGCGTGGTGCTGTACCGGGACACCGGGCACATCACCGACACGCTGGCGCGGGTACTGGCGCCGCGGCTGGACAAGGGGCTGCTGGGGGTTTCAGGTGTATCGGGGGTGCCTGGTGCGGCAGCGGTACCCGGTGTTCCGGCCGCTCAGCCGTAGACCCCTCGGCAGAGGCGGGCCTGCTCCGAGCCGGCCGGCCAGCGGCCGACGCGTTCGGCCTGGTCACAGATGGTGCCCGGTCCGACGCCCGGCACCGACGCGCCCGACCCCGGAACCGTCGGGGCGGGCGCGCCCGACGTACCCCGGGCCGGGGCGGTGGCGTGCGGGCTGCGGCCGGTCTTCGGGTGCGGGCTCGCCGACCCGTGCTGGGCGTCCGCCGCCCCCGGATCGGCCGCCGTCGCCGTCGCCGTCGCCGTCGCCGTCGCCGTCGCCGCCGTCGCCGTGCCCGTTGTGCCCATCATGCCCGTCGCACCGCCCCCCGGGACCGGGGCCGGCAGCGGAGAAGGCGCGGGCGTGGCAGGCGGCGGGGACACCGGCGGCAGGTGCGAGCCCGGGGCCGTGGCGGAGGGCGAGGCCGACGGCAACGCCACCATCCGCACGTCGTCGCCCGATCCCGGCCCGCACATCACCAGGACCGAGGCCAGCACCGCACCCGTCCCGACCGCCGCGGCCGCCCACGCCTTGCGCGAGCGGCGCCTCGGCGGGGCGGGAGCGGGCACCGGCGGCGGGGGAAGCGTGGGGACGGGAGGGGGCTGCCACGCGTTCTGCGGCCACTGCCACTGCCCTCCGGTGGGCTGCCCAGTCATGTGTTCGTCCTTCCAGCGGCCCCCCGTCGGCCCCCGTCGTACCTTCCCGTGCTCAACGAGCGCGCCGACGCCGGGACATGACCCGGAAGAGGGGTCTGAACGGGCGTTGATTGCCACCGCGCCACATGCTTGGGGTCATGGAGACCAACAGCACGACCGCACCCCTGGTCGAGGTGGCCGAGTTCCGGACCGACAGCCGCTACCGCCTCGTCCACTTCGAGGGCCACGGCTGGGAACCGCTCGCGCCGGAGGAGTTCGAACCGCGCATCCACCAGCTCTTCCCGGACCTCGACGCGCGTGACCCCCAACGCGTCCACTGGGCCGACCGTCCCTGGGAATGGCCCGCCTGGCACCCCGGCGAGGCCTGAACCGTCCCCACCCGGTCGTCGGGACTTCGTTAGGCTGAGCGGGTGAGTGTGGATCACTTCTGGCGCCGCCTGCCCGGCCAGGCCGTGGACACCTGTTCCCCGGAAGAACTCGGCGACCTCGTACCCCAGGACCGCGACGTCCGGTACGACCGGCTGGCCGCCGCCGGACTCGCCCTCGGCGAACTCGTCCGCCAACAGGGCACCGTGCTCGCCCGCACGGCCGCGCACCTCGGCTACCCGACCCCCTGGTCCGAATCCGTGGCCGCCAGGGTCGTCCACGACCTGCGCGAACTGCGCGACTTCTTCGCCGGCGCGGCCGCCGCCGGAGACGCGGTGCTTGTCCGGAAGGCGCCGTGATCGTCCGGGAGGCGCAGTGAACGACGACCTGGCCGGTACGGCGGGGTACGGGGAAGCGGCCGAGCAACTCGCCGTCCAGACGCAGATCGCGAACAACATGGTCCACACGGAGACCCCGGCTTCGGACCCGAAGCGGGCCGAAGGGGCGGACCAGGTCGCCCTGCCGGACCTGCGGCGCTGTGCGGCAGCCCTCGGTGTACCGCCGGAGAAGGTCGATGCCGTGGTCGACTGGCTCGGTCGGATCGTGGCCGAGGACGGCCCCCCCTGAGCCTGCCCCCCTCTCGCACGGGTACCTCACCAGGATGGTGACGGGCCGCGAGGTGAAGATGCGGGGATTCGGCACCCTGGACCTGGCCGAGGGCGAGATCCGACCGATCGTCCTTCAGGCGTACGGTCCCCGTTTCGACTGACGGACCTACGACCGGCCGGGACCTGCGGTGGCGGCCTGCGCGGGAAGTCGGCCTGTCCGACTTCCCGTGCCGCTTTACCGTGCGCCGAAGTCCTCCTCGACGAGGCGGGTCGCCCAGGTGGTCAGGGCGGGGGCGAGGGGTGGGTGGGCGAGGCCCGCTGCGGTGGTGAGGCGGTCGGCGGAGGTGGTGTCGTACCGGTCCTCGGAGAGGAAGGTGAGGGTTTCCGGGTCGGCGCCGGTGAGGGTGCGGGGGAGGCGGCGGACGAGGGGGACGGGGATCAGGGCGCGGGGTGGGCGGACGCCGAGGTGGGTGGCGAGCAGGGTGATCAGGTCGGGGAGGAAGGGGGTTGTGGCGTCGAGGACGGTGTGGGCCTGGACGGGGACGCGGTCGTGGTCGGGGACGGCGACCAGGAAGCGCGCCAGGTGGTCCACGGTGACGACGGGCAGGAAGGTGCGTCGGGTGCCGGGCAGCAGGGGGAGGCGGCCGCGGTGGAGTTGGCGGACCAGCTGGGCCAGGCCGAGGTACTGGCCGGCTTCGCCGGTCCGGGAGTGGCCGATGACGCTGCTCGGGTTGACGGTGGTGAGCGGTACGCCGAGGTGGGGCGCGGTGACGCGGACGGCGGCGTCGCCGAGCTGCTTGGAGGCCTCGTACGCGCCGAGGCGGGTGTAGAGCGCGGCGGTGGCGCGCTCCGGGAGCGGGTACCGGGGGTCGGGGTCGCGGCCGACGCGGTAGCCGGAGAGGTGGACCAGGCGGCGCAGCCGGGGGCGGGTGGCGGACCACCGCAGCGCGTGCAGGGCGCCGTGGACGTTGGCGGGTTCGGCCTGGGCGCGGGTGAGGCCGAAGTCGTAGCGGGCGGCGAGGTTGTGGACGTCGCGGATGTCGGCGAGCCGGGCGTCGTCCTCGGGGGAGAGGCCGAGCCCGGGGCGGGTGAGGTCGGCGGTGACGGTGGTGAGCGCCGAGTCGTCGGCCCGGTGTGCGCGCAGCCAGCGGCGGAGGGCGGCGGCGCGGCCGGTGTCGCGGACGGTGGCGGCCACGGGTTCGCCGCGGGCGAGGAGTTCGAGGACCAGCCAGCGGCCGAGGAAGCCGGTGGCGCCGAGGACGAGTGTGCGGGGCGGCGGGACGGACGTCATAGGGCGCTCCAGGGTTCAGGTATTCAGTAGACCGGTCTGCATATTTTTTGGACGTGCGGGGACGCGCGAGGATGCGACGGCGTGCGGAGGCGCCGCACGAACGGCGGCGCGCCCTCGCCTACGTGTCGCGGTTGCCGAGCAGCTGCCGGACGGCGTGCCGGGCGTGGTCCAGCGGTTCGCGGCTGCGCCGGACGGAGGCGAGCAGGACCGCTCCCTCCAGGAGGGCGAGCGTCTGGCCGGCGGCGGTCTCGGCCTCGGTCGGGCCGTAGCCTTCGGCCTCCAGTCGGCCGGTCAGGACCTGCTGCCACCGCGCGTACACCTCGGCGCAGACGGTCCGCAGCGGCTCGTTGGTGCCCGCCGTCTCCAGGGCGACGGTCGCGATCGGGCAGCCGCTGGTGTAGTCGGACTGTGCGAGGCGTTCGGCGAAGGCCTCGACGAGCCGTTCGGCGAGGACGGCGGTGTCGGCGCCCTCGGCGGCGAGTGCGGTGAGCAGCGCCTCGACCTCCTGGCCGGCCTCGGTGAGCGCGGCCGCCACCAACTGGTCCTTGCCGCCGGGGAAGTGGAAGTAGAGGGAGCCGCGCGGCGCGCCGGTGGCGGCCACGATCCGGTTGAGGCCGGTGCCGAAGTAGCCCTGTGCCTCGATCAGGTCCCTGGTGCCGGCGATCAGCCGGGCCCGGGTCTCCTCGCCCTTGACTCCCATGCGGCGATAGTAGACCGGTCTGCATATTCTGTCGACGGCGGGTTGACGAGACCTCAGGGGCGCTGTCAGCAGCGCAGTGCGGGCGGGAAGCCGGTCCAGCGCAGCTCCTCGGGCAGGTGGCCCTGGTCGTTCAGCAGCAGGACGGCGGACGGGCGGCCGGGGGTGAACCGCAGTACGGTCAGCGCCGCGTTGGCGGCGTTGAGGCCGAGCCAGCGCCAGGCCGGGGCGTCCAGGGCGTGCCGGACCAGCCAGCCGACCAGGAAGGCGTGGGTGACGACCAGCTCGTGCCGCTCCTCGCCGCCCGCCGCCGGCCCGGTGAACCGCTCGACCGCCCGTGGCGCCAGCGCCGCACCGCGCTCGCACTCCTCAGGGGTGGCGTGCGAGAGGAACTCCAGCAGGAAATCGGCGCTGTCCTCGGGCAGTTCCGCCCGCTCCGGAACGTACGGGACGAAGTCGCCGGCCTCCTCGCACACCACCGGCGTCACGCCGTCCAGCTGCTCCGCGACCAGCCGCGCGGTCTGCGCGGCCCGGGGCAGCGGGCCGTGGTGCACCGCCGAGATCGGCCGGCCCGCCAGCCGCCGGCCCAGCATGACGGCCTGCCGGCGCCCGGCATCGGTGAGCCCGCTCTCGTCGGGCGTGGCCTCGCCGTGACGGGCCAGGTAGAGGTAGCGGGTGGCGGTGGCGTCGGTCATGCTCCGGGACTCCTCAACAGGGATCGACGTCCGGTCGACAGGGCTGAGCGTCAAGTCGACAACGTCGGGTCGTCCCGGAGCGACGCGAACCGGGCCCCGCCCGGTTCCGGCTCAGCCGGTGTGGGCGTCCGTGTGGGCGTCCGTGTGGGCCTCGTCCAGCAGGGCGAGATCCTCCGCCGACAGTCGCAGCGCCCCGGCGGCGATGTTGTCCTCCAGGTGCGCCTCGTCGCCGGTGCCCGGGATGGCCAGGACGTGCGGGCCGCGGTGCAGCGTCCAGGCCAGGCGCACCTGCGCCGTGCTCACCCCGCGCGCCTCGGCCACCGCCCGTACGTGGGCGGGCTCGGCCGCCCCCGCGCCGCCCTCCCGGCCCGCGCCGGCGATGGCGTAGAAGGGGACGAAGGCGATGCCCTGCTCGCCGCAGAGCCGCAGCAGTTCGTCCTGCGCGGGCGAGGCGCCGATGCCGTACGGGTTCTGCACGCAGGACACGGGCGCGATGGTCTGCGCCTCGGCGAGCTGGTGCGGGTGGACGTTGGACAGGCCGAGGTGGCGGATCAGCCCGGCCTGGCGCAACTCGGCCAGCGCGCCGAAGCGTTCGGCGACGGAGTCGGTGCCGAGGATCCGCAGGTTGACCAGGTCGAGGTGGTCGCGGCCGAGTTCGCGCAGGTTCTGTTCGACCTGGGCGCGCAGCCGCTCGGGGGTGCGGGCGTGCTCCGCCCACTGGCCGTCGAGGCCGCGGGCCGGGCCGACCTTGCTGGCGATCACCAGGTCGTCGCCGTACGGCGCGAGCGCCCGGTTGATCAGCTCGTTGGCGGAGCGCAGCGAGGAGAAGTAGAAGGCGGCGGTGTCGATGTGGTTGACGCCGAGTTCGACCGCGCGGCGCAGCACCCGCAGGGCCTGCTCGCGGTCGCGCGGCACGGCGTGCGGCACCAGTGCGGGGCCGGTCTGCGGCAGGCGCATCGTGCCGAAGCCGATGCGGTGGACGGCGCGGTCGCCGAGGGTCCAGGTGCCGGAGGCGGCGGCGGACACGGGGGTGTTCAGGGCGGTGCTCAGGGCGGTGTTCACGGTGGTGTTCACGGTGGTCTCCGAGGTCATGCCTGTCATGATCGCCAATGCACTAGCCTGACCGCCAAAGATTCGAACATGTCTGAATCCACGGGGGTGGGCGCTTGGCGGCCGAGCTGCTGTTCACGGCGGGCGACCTGGCACGGATGCGCTTCGCGGTCTCCCCGATGTGGGAGGTCGGCCCGAGCCTGCGGCTGCTGCGCTCGGGGCTCGCCCACCCGGTCCACCGGCCCTGGGTGGAGCAGGTGCGCCCCCGGCTGGCGGCGCTCGGCCCGGCGTACGCGCTGCTCGCCGAACTCGTCCCGCCCGCCGGGTACGTGCCGGACTTCATCAACCCGGCCCCCGCCGGGCCCGCCCCCACCCTGGCGGAGGAACTGGCCGCGATCCGGGCCACCCCGGCCGAGCGGCTGCGCCGCGACCTCGACCGGCTGCGGGACGGCCGGGGCCGGCTCGGCCCCCGGCTGCGCGCCCTGTACGGCGACCCGGCGGGCGGGCTGGGCCGGCTCACCGAGGCGGTCGAGGCGTACTGGGAGCTCGCGCTCGCCCCGTACTGGGCGCGGATCCGGGCCGTCCTGGACGCCGACGTGCTGCACCGGGCCCGGCAGGCCGCCGAGCACGGCGCGGCCCGGGTCCTGAACGACCTGCACACCGAACTCCGCTGGACGGAGGACACCCTGCGGCTGCGCCACCGCTCCCGCCCACTGTCGGGCCGGACGGCCGGGGCCGGGCTGCTGCTGGTCCCGTCCGCGTTCACCGGCCCGGCGCTCTACACCCGGCTCGCCCCGCCGGACCCGCTGCAACTCGCCTACCCGGCGCGCGGGATCGGCGCCCTGTGGGCGTCCGCCCCGGCGGCCGGCACCGAGGCGCTGGCCGCCGTCCTGGGCCGCTCCCGCACCCGGCTGCTGACGGAGCTGGCGGCCCCGGCGTCCACGACCGAACTCGCCCGGCGCACCGGGCTGTCGCCGTCGGCCGTGTCCCAGTACCTGACGGCCCTGCGGGACGCCCGCCTGGTCAGCGCCCACCGGGCCGGACGGTCGGTGCTGTACGCGCGGACGGCCTCGGCGGAGGCGCTGCTCGCGCCACTGGCGCAGGGGTGATCATCCGTTCCTCCGCCTACCGTAATGTCACCCCGGATTCCGGTGTCGTCGGGCCGGATCCGCCGGACGCCCGTAGCGTGCGGGAGCATGACACCCATTCGGCACCCCCGGCACCGCCACCGCCGTCGGACCGTCCTCGTCACCACGCTGCTCGGGGCCGCCTGCGGCGCCGTCGCGCTCACCGGGGCACCTGCCCCGCAGTCCGCACCGCGGTCGGCCGCCCCGGCGTCCGACGCCCGGCTGCGCCCGGCCGGTGCGCCGCCGACCGTGTACGCCCACCGCGGCGCCTCCTCCGCCGCGCCCGAGAACACCCTGGTGTCCGACGAGGTCGCCCGCCGGGCCGGCGCCGAGTGGATCGAGGACGACGTCCAGCCCAGCAAGGACGGCGTCCCGTACGTGCTGCACGACGACACCGTGGACCGCACCACCGACGGCACCGGCCGCGTCCGCGACCTGACCGCCGCCCAGCTCGACACGCTGGACGCCGGCTCCTGGTTCGCCCCGGCGTACGCGGGCACCCGCCTGCCGACCCTCGCCGCCCAGCTGGAGGACCTGCACACCCGGGGCGGCCGGCTGCTGCTGGAGATCAAGGGGCCGCACACCCGCGACGAAGTCGCCCGGATCGTGCAGGAGGTGCGCGACCACGGCATGACCGACCGCGTCCTCGTCCAGAGCTTCGAGGTGGACGCCCTCCGCTACACCCGCGAGCTGGCCCCCGAACTGCCGCTCGGCCTGCTCCGCGCCACCCTGGACGCCGACCCGGTCGCCACCGCGCACGACCTCCGCCTGGCCGCCTACAACCCCTCGGACGACGCGCTCTCCGCCCGCCCCGGCGTGGTCACGGACCTGCACGCCGCCGGGGTCGCCGTCAACGTCTGGACGGTCGACCGGCCCGCCCGCTGGAAGGCCCTCGCGGACGCCGGGGTGGACGGCATCATCACCAACCGCCCGGCCGAACTGGCCGGTTGGAACGCGGCCTGGTCGGCCTCGGGCGCCGCCGGTTAGGCTGCCGGGCGTGGACGGCGAGAACGCGGAGGGCAGTGCCCGCCCGGACAGCAGCGCCCGCCCGGAGGGCAGCGCCCCGGCCGACGGCGGGAGCCTGTCGGACCTGCTCCGCGACCGGCAGAATTCGGCGCCGCAACCGCAGGGCTCGCTGACCGCCTTCGACGGCCGCCTCGTCCTCGACCTGGACACCCGGATCGCCACCGTGGACGGCCGCGCGGCGCAGCTCACCCGTGCTGACACCAAGCTGCTGCGCGGCCTGATCGCGCTGGGCGAGGGCGTGCACGAGTCGCGCGTGATCATGTGGGAGGTCTACAACGCACCGTTCCACCCCCAGGAGCTGAGGTACCCGATGGCCGTCCTGAGGGCGAAGCTCGGCGAGCCGTCCTGGATCGAGCGGACCGCGGACGGCTACGCCCTGCGGCCCCCGGCGCGTCCGTAGGTCAGGTCGCGGACGGCTGCCGGTTCCGGCTGTGACAGCTGTCATGCCCGATCCATGATCGTCCGAGCTGGCGCCGGACCCGGCCCGGTCGAGATGATGGCCGGGTGACCGGGCAGAACCGCCCGGGTCTTGTTCGACAACGGGGGTTCGGCGATGACGCCGCACGAGATCGGGTTGTACGCGAGCGCTGCCGTGGTGATCGGCGCGGGGCTGCGGACGTTGGTGCTGGCGGGATCCCCAGCGGGCTTGACGGGCGCATCCACGGGCGCATCCACGGGTGCGCCCACCGACGCGACCACGGCGCAGGCCGGCGGCCCGGGCGACGTGCTCGCCGTCGTCCGCGCCGCCCTCGCACGTCGTCCCTGGGTCACCGCCGCGCTGTTCGCCGTCATGGCGGTGATGGCCGTGGTCCAGTACGCGGTGCCGTCCGTGATCGACGATCTGATGCGGCAGCCGGATGCGCTGTCCGACGGGCAGTGGTGGCGGGCCGGCACCGCGCTGCTGGTGCAGTCCTCCGGCCTGATGCAGATCGCGATCAACCTGCCGGCCCTGCTCGTGATCGGCGCCGTCGCCGAGTCGGTGCTCGGCTGGTGGCGGACGGCGGCGGTCTTCCTCGTCAGCGGCGTCCTCGCCCACGTGGTGAGCCTGTCCGGCTGGTCGCCGCGCGGCGGCGGCGACTCGGTGGCCGTCTGCGGCCTGCTGGGGGCCCTCGCCGTCACCTGCCTGCTGCGCGGGGACCTCCGGGGCCCCGGGCTCAAGGCCAACTGGCCGGTGCTGCTCATCCCCGCGGCGGGACTGTTCCTGTGCGCGATGCGGAACAACCACGGCGCCGGCCTGGTGGCGGGCTGTCTGCTCGGCCTGGTCCTCGCTGTCGGCGCGAGGACCCGACTCCCGCAGCCCGCCGCCGTGTGACAGCCGTTCCCGAGGCCGAGGCCGAGGCCGGGGCCGGGGCCGGCTGGGCTGACGCCTCCGCCGGTCGCGGCGCCCCGGGTCGCATACTGACGGCATGACTGACCGTATGACGGGCGGAGACGCCGGCCGGGGCACGGGCCGGCGCGGAGTGCTGCGGGCGGGCGCGGCGGCGGCGGTGCTGGGTGTGGCGGGGTGTACGAGCGAGGGCAAGCCGCAGTCGGCGGGGCCGAGTTCGAGCACGATGACGCCGGGAACACCGACCGTGACACCCACGCCCACCCCGATGCCCACGCCCACACCGACGCTCACGCCCACCCCGACGCCCACGCAGCTGCCCCAGCCGCCGCTCTGGCAGCCCGGCCCGTCCGAGATCCAGCCCGACGTGAAGCGCCGGGCCGTCGAGCTGGTGGCGGCGCTCGGTGCCTGGCCGCCCGGCGGGCAGGGGGTGGAGGCGGCCCGGGCCAGGGTGGCGGCGCTGGGTTTGCCGCCCGCGCTGGCCGACCAGGCGGGGCCGCTGGCGCCGGCGGCGTCGGAGGCGAGCCTGGAGGTGATCGTCGCCCAGTACGGCGGGATCCTCGCCGATTCGGCGAGTGTGCTGGTGGTGTGCCGTCAGTGGACCCGGGGCCCGGACGGTTCGGTGGTCGGGGGCGGCACGACGGTGGACGTGCGGCTGAGCCGGGCCGCGCCGCGCTGGACGGTGACCGAGCTGCATCCGGGGGTGGCGGGCCCGGCGGCCGACGCACCGCCGTCGGCGGTGGCCCGGGTGCTGGCCGAGCCGAGGATCGAGCTGCCGCCGGAGGCGGCGGCGGACCTGCGCAGCGGCACCGTCCACGACAGCGTGCCGGAGGCGATGCTGCGGATGGCCGGCCCGTACACGCTGTCGGTGAGCGTGGTGCGGACCGGCCATCCGTCGGACGTCTTCGGGACGACCCGGCCCAGCGACCATCCGCTGGGCCGGGCCTTCGACGTCTGGCGGATCGACGGCATGGCCGTGGTGGACCCGGCCACGCCCCGGCAGCTGATCGAGTCCTTCATGCGGGACGCGGCCGCCGCCGGTTCGTACAACGTGGGCGGCCCGGTGGCGATCCCGGGTGCCGGCAATCGGTTCTTCACCGACGACACCCACCACGACCACTGCCACGTGGGGTTCAACCACTAGGCCTGACAAGCTAGTTGACGTTGACGCCGCTCCACGCCGCCGCGACGGCCTTGTACTCGGTGCTGGTCGCGCCGTAGAGGTCCTTGGCCGCGCTGAGCGAGGCGGCGCGGGCGCCCTTGTAGTTGGTGGTGGAGGTCATGTAGACGGTCAGTGCGCGGTACCAGATCTTGGCGACCTTCTGGTTGCCGATGCCGGTCACCGTGGAGCCGTTGCAGGTGGGGCTGTTGTAGGTGTAGCCGTTGATGGTCTTGCTGCCGCTGCCCTCGCTGGCCAGGTAGAACCAGTGGTTGCCGACACCCGAGGAGTTGTGCACGTCGAGCTTGCCGACCGAGCTGCTCCAGCAGTCGGCCGAGCGGCCGTCCAGCGAGGGCTTGTCGAAGCGGCGCAGCCACGGCGGGGTGGACTGGTCGCTGAACAGGTAGTCGGGGGTGTCGACCTTGTTGTTGGCGTACCACTCCACCATCGTGCCGAAGATGTCGCTGGTGGACTCGTTGAGGCCGCCGGACTCGCCGCTGTAGCGCAGGTTGGCGGTGGCGCTGGTGACGCCGTGGGTCATCTCGTGGCCCATGGTGTCGAGGTCGACCTGCTCGGGGTCGTGGCTGCCGTCGCCGTCGCCGGTCATCATGCAGAAGCAGGTGTCGGACCACTGGGCGTTGTCCCAGTTGGTGCCGACGTGGACGAAGACGGTGGCGCCCTTGCCGTCGTTCTTGATGCCGTTCCGGCCGAAGGTGTTCTTGTAGTAGTCGTACGTCCAGGCGGTGTTGGCGTGGGCGTCGACGGCCGCGGTGGAGCGGTCGGTGGAGAACTTCTTCCCGTCGCCCCAGATGTTGGTGGCGCTGGTGAACGCGGTGCCCGAGGAGGCCTTGATCGAGCTCGCGGCGAGGTTGTGGGCGTCCTTGGTGACGGTGCCGCGGACCGGGTCGGTCAGGGTGTAGCCCCCGCTGACCGGGGTGGTGTCGATGGTGACCGTGCCGGTGTACTCGGAGTTGCCGGTGCCGGACGCCTGGTGCTCGGCGTCGTAGGCCTCGATCTGCTCGCCGGTGGTGGCGTCGGTGACGACGACCCGGCCGGCCGGCTGGCCGTGCTCGCCGGTGCCCTCGACGGTGGTGCGCCAGGCGAGGCGGGGCGTGCCGTCGGCGGCCCAGACGACCAGCTCGGGGGTGCTGACGGCGTCCTGGACGCCGGGGGCGGCGGAGAGCGCGTCGGCGGCGCCGGACTGGGCGGGCACCTTGGGGACGGTCGACTTCACGGCGGCGTCGTGGGCGGCCGCGCGGGAGGTGTCCTTGAGCTTGCCCTTGGCGTCCTGGTGGACGACCAGGTCGCCGCCGACCACGGGCAGGCCCTGGTAGGTGCGGTCGAAGCGGACGTGCGAGGTGCCGTCGGCGTCGAGCACGACGTCCTTGAGCACGAGGTCCTGGTCGGCGCCGAAGCCGAACACCGAGGCGTTGTGGGCCACGTTGACGCGGGCCTGGGATATCGCGGCCTCGCGCGGGTTGGGCGCGGCGGAGGCCGTGGCGGCGGGGATGGTCGCGCCGGCGAGGGCGGCGACGATCGCGACGGCTCCGGCCACGCGGGCACGGCGGAAGGAGGACGTGGGGGTCACTCTGACTCCAGTGGGGGTTAGCTGCAGGGAAAGGAGCTGGGTCAGAGATTGACGGCGATCAGTCAGGTCCAGCTAGGGGAAAGGTCATAACTTTGCCAAGTTGTGTCCTTGGACAGTCAAAAGTGATCAGGAATTAACAAGTCCTCCATGGTGCGGTCGTGACGATCGACTACCTGTGGCGCGGCCCGTGAAAGCCCTAGGCTCTGCGTCCATGGACGGATGGGTGGGGGCCTGGACCGGTGGGCGGGCGGCGGTCCACGTGGGCGACGTCGCGGACTTCAACGCGCAGTTCTTCGCCCCCGGCATGGACGCGGCGCAGCGCCTGCGCCGGCTGCGGCAGGCGCACCACTACGCCTGCCTGGCCGTCTGCTACAGCCCCGAACCGGCGCTGCTGGTACTGCCCGCCGAGGTCGCCCCGGAGTGGACCGACTGGCTGGCCCGGGAGTTGGCCTGGGGCCCGGTCGAGGTGCACAGTGGCGTCGCGCCGGACCGCACGGTCGCCGAGGCGCTCGCCGCCCGCCCCGCCCTGGCCGCGCGGATCGCCGACTCCGGCCGCCCGGTGGTGCGTTGGGGCCGGACCGCCGCGCAGGGCGAAGGGCCCGAGCTGGCCGCCGTCCGACGCTACGAGTCCAAGGCCGCCGCGCACGACCTGTTCGCCGCCCTCGCCCCCGGGCACCCCGGGATCCGCCTGCCGGACCAGGAGCGCTCGGCGGGCCGGCGCCGGGCCGCCCGCCGGCTGACCGTCCGCGCCGTCCGGGGTCTGACCACCGTCCTGAAGAGCCCGTACGGCGTCGGCGGCTACGGCACCGTCGTGGTCGAGCCCGCCGACCTGTTCGCCGCGGGCGGCGGCGGGGCGCTGCTGCGGCGGCTGGTCCGGGCCGAGATCCTGCCGCCCGAGGGCGAGTTGCTGCTGGAGGAGTACGTGGATCCGGGCCCGGCCGCCCGGCTGCGCGACCTCACCTACGACGCGCTGGTCGGCCCGGACGGCACCGTCCACCCGGTCGGCACGGGCGTCATGGACGTGGCCGGCACCCAGTATCAGGGCGTGACCGTCGGCCCCGGCACGGTGCCGCGCGACGCCGCCGGGACGGCCCGCCGGTTCGCCCTGGCGGTGGGGGAGCGGCTGGCCGCCGAGGGCTACCGAGGCTGGTACGACGTCGACTTCGTCACCGACCGGCAGCGCCGGCTCGCCCCCACCGAGATCAACCTGCGGCTCACCGGCCCGGCCGCCGCCTTCGTGCTGCGCGCCCGCCTCGACGGGGTGCGCGGCCCGGGCCACCTGGTCCGCACCCTCGACGGGATGCCGCTCGGCGCCCGGCTGGCCCCGGCGGCGCTGCACGACCACCTGGAGCGGCTGCGGCCCCGCTGCGCCCGGCTCGGCGTGACGCTGCTACCGCTGATCCCGACGGCCTGCCACGAGCCGGAGCCCGTCGTCGGCCTCGCCCTCGCCGGGCGGGACGCCGAGGCGCTGGACGCGGCCGAGGCACTGGTCGCCGCCGCGAACGACGGGCTGGCCGGGATGTTCGAGGCACTTCTCTGATGCTTCGTCAGCTCTTGGTGGCAGTACGTGGTTTGGTCAGTAGGAAGGTCACCACGACGGCCGCCGCCAGCATCAGCGGGACGTTGAAGACGAAGATCATCGTGGTCTCGCGCGGCCAGTCCGTGGCGGCGGTGAGCCGGTAGAGGTTGTCCTGCGGCCACCAGGAGGCGAGCAGCCAGAACACCGACAGGTGGGTGAGCACGGACAGCCGCACCGAGCGGCCCTGTCGCAGCACCGCCGGGAGGCCGAGGAACAGGAAGGCCATCCCGGCGCCGAAGGACAGGTTCTCGCACAGGTAGAGCAGCTCGAACCCGAGGTGGTAGTCGGAGGGCACCGCCGAGAGGTCCGTGGAGCCCGGGTAGAAGATGTTGGTGGTGACCCAGGCGAAGAGCGCCCCGAACACCGTCAGCGCCACGGCGGAGCAGCCCGAGTCGCTCCCCGAGCCGCCCCCGCCCCCGGCCTTGCCACCGCCCTTCCGGGAGCCGGTCGGGCGGGACCCGGCCTTCCGCGACCCGGCCGGGTGGGCCCCCGCCGTGTGGGACCCGGTCCAGCGGGACCCGGCCGGGCCCGAGCGGGCGGCGGTGTACGCCGGCACGGCCGGCAGCGGCAGGGCGGCGCGGTCCAACTTGCCCGCCCGGGTGCGCGGCAGCTCGGACAGCGGGACGACGGCGGCGGGCGCCGACCGGCCGTCGAGTTCCCTGCGCAGGTACTGCGAGAGCGACCAGCCGTCCCCGCCGTCCACTCCCGGCGCGGTCACCGCGTAGCCGACCAGCAGCCGCTGCCCCGGCGCGGGCTCCACCTCGACGACGGTCGCCTCCCGGACCGCCGGGTGCCCGCGCAGCGCCGCCTCGGCCCGGGCCGCCGCCCGGACCCGCTCCAGCACCGTGGTCGCCCGCTGCGCGCCGAGCGGCCCGACCACGGTCGCGGCCCGGGCGGTGAACTCCAGCACGCCGTCCGCCCGCAGCACCCCGAGGTCGCCGGTCAGCAGCACCCGCCCGTCCGGGTCGAAGTCCGCCCGCACGAAGCGGCGGACGGTGTCCACAGGGCGGTTGAGGTAGCCGCGGGTCAGGCCGCTGCCGGCGACGGCGATCTCGCCGAGCCGCCCCTGCGGCACCGGGGTGCCGTCCGGGCCCAGCACGTACACCCGGGTGCCGGGGAAGGGGCGGCCGACCAGCGAGACCCGCTCGGCGCCGTCGGCGGCGGCCGTGCCCTGCGCGTCGAAGTACGTGCTGTCCACGGTGGCCTCGGCCAGCCCGTAGACGTTCAGCACCCTGGTCCCCTGGCCGAGCAGGCGCTGCAGGCCCAACTGCTCGTCCAGGTACCACTTCTCGGCGCCCACGGTGAGCAGCCGAACCCCGGGCAGCGCGCCCTCGGCCGGGGTGCCGCCGGTCCCGGTGCCGCCGGTCCGGGCGCCGCCGCGCTGCGTCAGCAGGGCGGCCAGCCGGCGCGCGGTGCGGACGTTCAGCTCCAGTACGGTGATCCGCTCGGCGGCCACCAGCTCGGGCAGCAGGACGAGGTCGGCGGTGCGGTCCAGGGTGAGGTTATACGGGGCGACGACCAGGGTGGCGCCGGTGCAGAGCGCGCGGACCCAGTCGGCGGTGAAGACGTCGAACTCCAGGCTCGCCGTCTGCAGGATCCGGTCCTCGGCGGTCAGCCCGTACACCGTGCGCCAACCCTCGTGGGCGGCCAGCAGGTTGCGGTGCTCGACCGGCGTCCCCAGGGGCAGGCCGGTGGAGCCGGAGGTGTAGAAGACGCAGGCGAGGTCCTCCGGCGCGACCAGGGGCGGCGCGAACGGCGCCTTCGGGCGCGCCGCCGAGTCCACACAGACCAGTTGCGCGCCGCCCGCGTCCGCCAGCCGGACCCGGTGCGCCTCCTCCGTCACCACCAGGTCCGGCGCGGCGTCGGTGAGGACGTGCCGCAGCAGTGCGTCGGGCGCGCTCGGCTCCAGCGGCACGTACGCGGCGCCGGCCTTCAGCACGGCCAGTAGCGCCACGTACACCTCGGTGCCCCGGCCCAGCGCGACCGCCGCCCGGCCGCCCGGAGCCAGTCCGCGCTCGGCCAGCAGGGCGGCCAGCCGGTCCGCCCGCTCGTCGAGCTGCCCGTACGTCAGTTCGCGCTCGCCGCAGCGCACGGCCACCGCGGCCGGCGCCCGGCGGGCCTGCTCCTCGACCAGCCCGTGCAGGGTGTCGGCCCGCCCGGTATCCACGCCCATCCCGCGTCCCCCTCGTCCCCGCGTCCCGCGTCCCCGCGTCCCTGGTCCCCGCGTGCCTTCGAGACGTCCCCTCGAAGGCACGATCCTCCTCCCAACTCCCTTCGGGCAACAGAGTTCTGGCACGTCCACCCGTCGGACGGACCGACCCCGCCCCGGCCGACAGTTGTACTCTGCACGCGGACGGGCGGCGCCGGACCGTCCGGTGCGGCGCCCCGCCCGCACCCTGCCCGGCGCCGCGATCGGAGTCCCCCACCGTGAGTTCCCCCACCCCCTCGTTCGACGGCCCGCTGCTGCGCACCCGGGACGTGGACGTCGTGCGCGACGGCCGCCACCTGCTGCGCGGGATCAGCCTGGAGATCCGCCCCGGCGAGCACTGGGCGCTGCTCGGCCCCAACGGGGCGGGCAAGTCCACCCTGCTCGCCCTGCTCGGCGCGGTCTCCCACCCCACCCGCGGCGAGGTCGACGTGCTCGGCCGCCGGCTCGGCCGGGTCGACATCCGCGAGCTGCGCGCCCACCTCGGGCACGTCAACCCGCGCCACCCGCTGCGCTCGCCGCTGACCGTCCGCGAGGTGGTCCTGACCGGGCACACCAACACCATCGAGCCCGAGCCGCACCGCAAGCCGGCTCCGGATGTGCTCGAGCGGGCCGAGCGGCTGATCGAGACGCTCGGCATGCGCGCGATGGCCGAGGCCCCGTGGACCACCCTCTCCCAGGGCGAGCGCGGCCGGGCCCTGATCGCCCGCGCCCTGATGCCCAGCCCCCGCCTGCTGCTACTCGACGAACCCGCCACCGGGCTGGACCTCACCGCCCGCGAACTGCTGCTCGACAGCCTGGACCTGCTGCGCCACCAGCACCCGGACCTGGCCAGCGTGCTGGTCACCCACCACCTGGAGGAGCTGCCGGAGAGCACCACCCACGCCCTGCTGCTGCGCGGGGGCGAGTGCGTGGCCGCCGGGCCGGTGGACGAGGTGATGACGACCGAGCTGATCAGCACGACCTTCGGCCACCCGATCCGGATCAGCCGCCACGAGGGCCGCTGGACCGCCCGGGCCGCCGCGCGCCGCACACCGGGAAGGTAACGGTTCAGGGGGGTGGGTGTAGACGTTCGGACATCCTTACGTAAGGTATGCCTTAGCTAACGACGGGGCCCGCCCCGCCGACCACCGCACTGCCTTGGCACTCCCATGCCCTTTTCCGTTGGAGCCCGCATGTCCGCCCGTCGCCGTTCCACCGCAGCAGCGTTGCTCTCCCTCGCCGTGGCGACCGCAACCCTGGCCGGCTGTTCGTCCAAGAGCGACGACAAGGCGGGCTCCTCCGACGCGGTCAAGGTGAACGCGAGCGACAGCGCCTGCGAGGTCTCCAAGACCACCTTCCCGGCCGGCCACGTCGTCCTGGACATCAGCAACAAGGGTTCCAAGACCACCGAGGTCTACGTCTACGGCGACGGCGACAAGATCATCACCGAGCGCGAGAACATCGGCCCGGGCACCAAGGCCAGCATCAACGCCGAGATCAAGGCCGGCTCGTACGAGGTCGCCTGCAAGCCCGGAATGGTCGGCGACGGCATCCGCCAGAAGATCACCGTGACCGGTGACAGCGGCAGCGCCGCGCCCGCCGACCCGCGCCTGGCCGCCGCCGTCGACGCCTACCGCACGTACGCCCAGGAGCAGGCCGACGCCACCATCCCGGCCGTCGAGGCCTTCGCCGCCGCCATCAAGGCCGGCGACCCGGAGAAGGCCAAGTCGCTGTACGCGGCCTCGCGCACCGGCTGGGAGCGCACCGAGCCGGTCGCCGAGAGCTTCGGCGACGTCGACCCCAAGACCGACACCCGCGAGGACAAGGTCGAGGCCGGCCAGCAGTGGACCGGCTGGCACAAGCTGGAGAAGTCGCTCTGGGCCGACGCCAAGATCGGCGACGACGAGAAGAAGCTGGCCGACCAGCTCGTCAACGACCTCAAGGACTGGCAGAAGAAGATCCCCGCGGCCGAGATCACCGCGACCAGCATGGCCAACGGCGCCAAGGAACTGCTGGACGAGGTCGCCACCAACAAGATCACCGGCGAGGAGGACCGCTACAGCCACACCGACCTGGCCGACTTCCAGGCCAACGTCGAGGGCGCGCAGAAGGCCTACGAGCTGCTGAAGCCGGTCGCCTCCGAGAAGGACCCGGAGCTGGCCAAGACCCTGGACTCCGAGTTCGCCGCCATCAACGCCCTGCTCGCCAAGTACAAGCAGGCCGACGGCACCTTCACCTCCTACGACAAGGTCACCGAGGCCGAGCGCAAGACCTTCTCCGACGCGGTCAACTCGCTGGGCGAGCCGCTGTCGAAGCTGGCCGCCGCCGTGGTCGTCAAGTAACCGGCGACCCGCCACCGGAAGCACCCACCCCACCGACGCCGTGGCGGCCCGACCGGCCGCCACGGCATCCGTGAGTCCGCGCACAGCAGTTCAACGCACAGCAGTTCAACGCACAGCAGTTCAGCACCCCACAGCAGTTCAGCACCGCACAGCACGCCGAGCAGATCAGTACCGAGAAGGGCCCGCCCGCCGATGGACGCCGAGAACGAGCAGCAGAACGGGACGCCGGCCACCACCGACGCCACCACCGACGCCACCGCGACCAAGGGCGCGGTCAGCCGGCGCGCCGTCATCGGCTGGGCCGGCGCGGGCGTCGCGCTCGGTGCCGCCGCCGTCGGCTCGGTCGCCGCGGCCACCCGTCAGGACGACCCCGCCCCGGTGGCCGCCGCCCCGGCCGGCGCCGAGGTGCCGTTCTACGGCGAGCACCAGTCCGGCATCGCCACCCCGGTCCAGGACCGGCTGCACTTCGCCGCCTTCGACATCTCCGAGAAGGCCACCCGGGAGTCCCTGGTCAAGCTGCTCAAGGAGTGGACCAAGGCCGCCGCCGCCATGACCGGCGGCCGCGAGGTCGGCACCGGCGCCGCCACCGGCCTGCCCGAGGCGCCCCCGGACGACACCGGCGAGGCCCTCGGCCTGCCCGCCTCCCGGCTCACCCTCACCATCGGCTTCGGCCCGAGCCTGTTCGAGAAGGACGGTGTGGACCGCTTCGGCCTGCAGGCCAAGCGCCCCGAGGGCCTGATCGACCTGCCGAACTTCAAGGGCGACAAGCTCGACCCCACCCGCAGCGGCGGCGACATCTGCGTCCAGGCCTGCGCCGACGACCCGCAGGTCGCCGTGCACGCGATCCGCAACCTGGCCCGCATCGGCATGGGCACCGTCAACATCCGCTGGTCCCAGCTCGGCTTCGGCAAGACCTCCTCCACCACCCCGGACGCGCAGACCCCGCGCAACCTGATGGGCTTCAAGGACGGCACCCACAACATCGCGGGCACCGACACCGCGAAGCTCGCCGACCACGTCTGGGCCGCCCCCGGCGACGGCCCCGAGTGGATGACCGGCGGCTCCTACCTGGTCGCCCGGCGGATCCGGATGCACATCGAGACCTGGGACCGCACCTCGCTCAAGGAGCAGGAGGACGTCTTCGGCCGCACCAAGGGTGAGGGCGCCCCGTACGGCAAGGCCAAGGAGCACGACGCACCCGACCTCAAGGCGATGCCCGCCGACTCCCACGTCGCGCTCGCCCACCCGGACGCCAACAACGGCCTGATGATCCTGCGCCGCGGCTTCTCCTTCACCGACGGCACCGACGGCCTCGGCCGTCTGGACGCCGGTCTGTTCTTCCTCGCCTACCAGCGCGACACCCGCAAGGCCTTCGTGCCGCTGCAGACCCGCCTGGCGGCGAGCGACAAGCTCAACGAGTACATCCAGCACGTCGGCTCCGCCCACTTCGCCTGCCCGGCGGGCGTGCGCAAGCCGGGGGAGTGGTGGGGCCAGGCCCTGTTCGGCTGACACCCCGACCGCGTTCCCCAGTACCACCTCGACACCCCAGGAGCCCGCGTGTTCGGCAACTACCTGATCGGCCTGCGCGAAGGCCTCGAAGCCAGCCTCGTCGTCTGCATCCTGATCGCCTACCTGGTCAAGACCGACCGCCGGGACAAACTGCCCCCGGTCTGGCTCGGCGTCTCCGCCGCCGTGGTGCTCTCGATGGCCTTCGGCGCGGTGCTGCAGTTCGGCTCCTCGCAGCTCACCTTCGAGGCCCAGGAGGCGCTCGGCGGCTCGCTGTCGATCATCTCGGTCGGCCTGGTGACCTGGATGGTGTTCTGGATGCGGCGCACCGCGCGACACCTGAAGACCGAGCTGCACGGCAAGCTGGACGCGGCGATCGCGATGGGCACCACGGCCCTGGTCGTCACCTCCTTCCTGGCCGTCGGCCGTGAGGGCCTGGAGACCGCGCTGTTCATCTGGTCGGCCGTGCAGGCCACCGGCGACGGCTGGAACCCGCTGATCGGCGCCGCGCTCGGCCTGCTCACCTCGGTGGTGCTCGGCTGGCTGTTCTACCGCGGCGCGCTGAAGATCAACCTGGCCAGGTTCTTCACCTGGACCGGCGCGATGCTGGTCGTGGTCGCGGCCGGCGTCCTCGCGTACGGCGTGCACGACCTGCAGGAGGCCGGCTGGCTGCCCGGCCTGCACAGCACGGCCTTCGACATCTCCAGCACCATCCCCAAGGACAGCTGGTACGGCACCCTGCTGAAGGGCGTGTTCAACTTCCAGCCCGACCCGACGGTGCTGCAGCTGGTCGTCTGGCTCCTCTACCTGATCCCGACGCTGGCCGTCTTCTTCAACGTCCTCGGCGGCGGCAGCGGCAGCAAGAGCGAGCCCGCCAAGCCCGCCGCCGCCAAGCCGGCCGCCTGACCAGGCAGGTCGCGCCCCACCCCACCACACCTCACCGCCCCGCCCGGCACCCGCCGGGCGGGGCGGTTTCGTCATGAGTCCGTCACAGCCGGAACCGGTTCGGTCGTGGGCGGCGTGCTGGGGGTGGAAGTGCCGATCGCGTACCCGTGGGGGGAACATGACCGTTCGTAGGCCTGCCAGGCTCGCGGCCGCCGGTGTGACGGCGCTCGCCGCCGCCGTGCTGCTGACCGCGTGCAACGACGACGCCGGGACGGGGGCGCAGCCGGCGCCGACGGTGACCGTCACCGCGACGACGCCCGCCGCGCCGACGAGCGCCGGCAAGGTGACCGTCCCCGGGGCGACACCGACCGGGCCGATGGTGACCCAGTCGGCCGGCGCGCGGTGCAAGGCCGACGAACTCGAAGCCACCGTCCAGCTCCAGGACGCCGGTTCGGCGATGCTGATCCTCACCAACAAGGGCAGCCGGAGCTGCACCCTGTTCGGCTACCCGGGATACGGCGGACTGCGGCCCGACAACAGCGCGGACACGATCGCGGTCAAGCGGGAGGCGCACCCCGGACCGCCGACCGCGGCCACCCTGAAGCCGAAGACGAGCGCCTTCGCGGGCCTCAAGTGGAACTCCTGCGACAAGGCCGACCCGAGCTGCCACGTGGTCGCCGGTCTGCAGCTCACCCCGCCGGACGAGACCAAGCCGCTGACCACCGAGGTGATCGGCCTGGACGGCAAGCCGGTCGTCCAACTGCTGGTCTCCGCGGCCGGGCTCACCACCGGCTCGCTGCAACCCTCCAACCAGGGCGTGGTGTTCGCCGGGCCGTGACGCGATCACATGACGACGCGATCACGTGACGACGCGATGACGCGATGAGGCGACCAGGTGATGACGTGATGACGTGACGACGCGAAGGAGCCCCCCGGGGCGGTCCGTTCGGACCGCCCCGGGGGGCTCCTGTCGGTGCGCCGCCCGGGCTATTCGCTCTTGATGGCGTCCAGGATGTCCAGCTTCGCGGCCTTGTGGGCCGGCCAGAGCGCGGCCAGCAGGCCGACCACGGCGGCCGCCAGCAGGAAGCAGAGGATCTGCACCGGCGGGACCTCGGTGGTCAGGCCCTTGAAGGTGTCCGCGAGGGTGCGCAGGCCCGCCCAGGCGACCACGATGCCGAGGGCGACGCCGACCAGTCCGCCGAACAGGGCGATCAGCAGCGACTCCAGCCGGACCATCCGGCGGATGCCGAGCCGGTCCAGGCCGATCGCCCGCAGCATGCCGATCTCCCGGCGGCGCTCGAACACGGACATCGCCATGGTGTTGACCACACCGAGCACCGCGATGACCACGGACATCCCGAGCAGCCCGTACATCATGTTCAGGATGTCGGTGACGATCTGGCGGTTCTCCGCCTTGATGTCCTTCTCGCCCTTGACGGCGATCAGCGGGTTGCCGCCGGTGGCGTCGCGCAGCGCCTGCTTCAGCTTCGCGGTCGGGCCGTCGGTGCCCTTGACCAGGACCTTGTTCGGACCGGTGCCGGGCGCGGCGTGCGGCCCGACCACGGCGTCGGGGGCGACGATCCCGGCCAGGGCGCTGTTGGGCTCCTGCACGGCGCCGACGGTCAGCGAGGCCTTGGTGCCGTCCGGGTAGGTGACGGCGAGGGTGTCGCCGACCTTGTAGCGGCTGTTCCCGGAGGAACCGGCGCTCACCAGCAGCTTGCCCTGCTTGAGGGCGTCCGCGTCGCCCTCCTTGACCTTGATGGTCGCCAGCTGGTCGATGCCGGCGGCGTCCACGCTCGTCAGCCACTCGGTGTCGGCGCCGTCCGCGGTCCCGGGGACGGCGGTGCCGGCCGCTCCGGTCGCGCCGATCGTCACCGGGACGGTGCGGTCCACGCTCATCGCGCTGACGCCGGGCACCTTGGCGATCTGGGTGGCGACCTCGGGGGAGAGCATCGAGTAGTTCTGCATGGTGACCGTGAAGTCGGCCTTGAGGTCGCTCGCGGTCGCCCTGTCGACGGCCTTGTTCACCGAGGCGCCGACCACGGTCAGCGCGGTGATCAGGGTGACGCCGATGGTCAGCGCCGAGGCGGTGGCGGCGGTGCGGCGCGGGTTGCGGATCGCGTTCTCCTTGGCCAGCCGGCCCGGGGTGCCGTACAGCCCGCGCAGCAGCGGGGCGAACAGTGCGATCAGCGGCCGGGACAGCAGCGGGGTCAGCACGAACACGCCGATCAGCAGCGCGCCCGCGCCGGCGCCGACCAGCTTGACCTCCTTGCTCGCCGCACCCGCCGCCAGGCCGGCCGCGCCGGCCAGGGCGAGGACCAGGCCGATGGTGTTGCGGACCACCAGGCTCTTCTGGGTGGCGGGCTGCTCGGCCGAGCTCATCGCCGCCACCGGCGCGATCCGGGAGGCGCGGCGGGCCGGCAGCCACGCGGCGAGCAGGGTGACCAGGACACCGACCGCGATCGCGGCGATGACCGTGCCCGGGGCGATCACCAGCGGACCGTCCGGCAGGTTGGCCTCCAGCGGGCCGTTCAGCAGCGCCCGGAGTCCGGCGGCGATCCCGATGCCGACGGCCAGACCGGCCACCGAGGCGGTCAGGCCGACCAGGCCCGCCTCGATCTTGACGGAGCGGGTGATCTGCTTGCGGCTGGCGCCGATGGCGCGGAGCAGGGCCAGTTCCTTGGTGCGCTGGGCGACCAGCATGGTGAAGGTGTTGGCGATGATGAAGATGCCGACGAAGAGCGCGATGCCCGCGAAGACCAGCAGGGCGGTGCTCATGCCCTTGGTGCCCTGTTGGATCATCCGGTCCTGCTCGTCGGCCAGTTCGCGGCCGGTCCTGGCCTCGATGGTGTCGCCGTGCGGGACGGCCTGCTTGACGGCGGTGAGCAGCGCGGAGTCGTCGGTGCCCGGCTTGGCCTTGACGTCCAGCTCGCCGAAGCGGCCCGGGGTCAGGTAGAGCTGCTGGGCGGTGGCGCTGTCGAAGGCGGCCAGCGAGCCGCCGGCCGTCACGCGCGGGTCGTTGGTGCGCAGGGTGCCGGTGAGCTTGAGTTCCATCACCGGGCCGTTGACGGCCACCCGCACCGTGTCGCCGACCTTGTAGGAGCCCTTCTCGGCGGTCTTGGCGTCGAGCGCGATCTCGGTGGCGTTCTTCGGGCCGCGTCCCTCGACCAGCGGGTAGCGCGGGTCGGTGCCGTCGGCGCCCGGCACGTAGTTGGTGCCGGTGGTGGAGAAGCCGTTGCCGATCAGCGCGCCCTTCTTGTCGGCGATGCCGGCGAAGCCGCTGATCACGCCGCGGGCCTCGGCCACGCCGGGCAGCGCGGCGACGGCCTTGCGGGTGTCCTCGGTGAGGGTGGGGCCGGTGCCGGCCTTGCCGCCGTGGTCGTAGCCGCGGCCGACCGCCTCCCGGTCGCTGACCGTGACGGCGATGTCGGTGTAGCTCTTGGAGTTCTGGGACCTGAGCGCGCTGCCGAGCGTGTCGGTGAAGACGAGCGTGCCGGCCACGAAGGCGGTGCCGAGCATGACGGCGAGTGTCGTCATCAGCAGTCGGCCCTTGTGGGCCAGCACATTGCGCAATGCGGTGCGGAACATGAGGGGTTGTCAGTCCTGGGATGCTCGTTGGGACGGGTGGCTTCGGGGCTTCGGGTTGTCGCGGTGTCAGCTGGTGTGGCCCCTAGCTGGTGCGGCCCTTGGCGTCGAAGCGGCGCATGCGGTCCAGGACGGTGTCGGCGGTGGGGGTGTGGAGTTCGTCGACGATGCGGCCGTCGGCGAGGAAGACGACGCGGTCGGCGTAGGAGGCGGCGACGGGGTCGTGGGTGACCATGACGACGGTCTGGCCGAGTTCGCGGACGGAGTTGCGCAGGAAGGTGAGGATCTCGGCGCCGGAGCGGGAGTCGAGGTTGCCGGTGGGTTCGTCGGCGAAGATGATGTCGGGCTTGCCGGCGAGGGCGCGGGCGCAGGCGACGCGTTGCTGCTGGCCGCCGGAGAGCTGGGAGGGGCGGTGGCTGAGGCGGCCGGAGAGGCCGACGGTGTCGACGACGCGGTCGAGCCAGGGCTTGTCGACCTTGCGGCCGGCGATGTCCATGGGGAGGGTGATGTTCTCCAGGGCGGTCAGCGTCGGGAGGAGGTTGAAGGCCTGGAAGATGAAGCCGATGTGGTCGCGGCGCAGCTGGGTGAGCTGCTTGTCCTTGAGGCCCACGAGTTCGGTGTCGCCGATGGTGGAGGAGCCGGAGCTGACGGTGTCGAGGCCTGCCATGCAGTGCATGAGGGTGGACTTGCCGGAGCCGGAGGGGCCCATGATGGCGGTGAACTCGCCCTGGGGGAAGGTCACGCTGACGTCGTCGAGGGCGACGACGCGGGTCTCCCCCTCCCCGTAGACCTTGTTCAGGCCGGTGGCGCGGGCGGCCGCCAGGCCGGTACGGACGGCGGTTGCGGGGAACGTCACGTGGACTCACTCCTGGGGACGGAAAAGCGGAAAATCTGACTCGTATCCATCCTCCCAAGGTGTTCTTCTGCGATGTGTATGCCGACGGGACGGTCGGCCCCCGCCGACCCGGCGGGGTGGCGGGGGAACTCTCCTCCTCAGGTATGACGTGATCCCTGAGGGGTGCCACCTTCCCCTATTCGACCGCCACGCCGAAGGCCGTCGCCAACCCGGCCAGACCGTTCGTCACCGACCGGCCCGACGGGTTGAACTCCCAGCCGCCGCCCGCCCGTCGGAAGGCGCCCAGCAGCATCGCGCTGTCCGGCACCCCACCGGTGGTGCCCGCCCAGTCGGCCGGACCGGCGGCGCCCGGCCCGTACGCGGCGGCGACGGCCAGCCCGTGCACGTACCCGAGCGGCAGGGCCGGGGGCTCCTCCTCCTCGGTGGAGACGGCGACCACCACCTCGTCGACCGCGGCCGGCAGCCGGTGCAGGTCCAGGGTCAGCCGGGCCGCCCGGGTCGGCTCGCCCGGCACCGAACGGGTGGGGTGCAGACGGACGGCGCCGTCCGGATCCTGCGGACTGTTGAAGAACACGAAGTGCTCGTCGCTCAGCACCCGGCCGCCGGCACACAGGAAGACGGTGACGTCCAGCTCCACCGCGTCCCCGGCGGCCGTCCGGCTCTGCCAGCTCACCGTGAGCGCGCTCTCCCGCCCGGCCGGCTCGGCCTCCGCCGGCTTGACGCCCGCAGCGCCCGCGGCGGCCGAGGTGCCCCCGCCGAGCCGGCCGCGCAGGCCCTGCTCGGCCAGCAGCTCGACCAGCTCCGGGCCGCTCACCAGGGTCAGCGGCTTGCCCTCGATGTAGCTGTACGAGCCGCGGCCGAAGCCCGCCGTGGTGACCAGGATGCCCTTGATCGCGCCGTGGTGGCGGACCGTGGACTCCAGGTCGCGCACGGCCGTCGGCGGGACGGTCTTCTTGTAGCGCTTCGCCTGGATCACGATCTTGCCGCCGGTCACCGGGTCCAGGTCCTCGGCGACCACGTCCACCCCGACGTCGCCGCTGCGGGCCGTGGTCATCACCCGGAAACCGCGCAGCCGGAACAGCTCGGCGATCAGGTCCTCGAAGTCCAGCGGATCCATCGCGAACAGGTCCGGCTCGTCCTCGCCGCCGTGCCCGGCCAGGATCCCGCCGACCGTCTCCGGCCGCCGGTCCGGCCGCACCTCGTCCAGCCGCTCCGGGCGCGCCGACAGTCGGCCGCCCAGAGCCTGGAAGCACTCCACCGCGTCCACCCGGTCCAGTGCCAGCCCGGCGAACCCGGCCCGGGTCGCGGTCAGCGTCGACACGAAACGCTCGGCCTCCCGGCCGGTCGCCGGGTCGATGCCGAGGACGAAACCGTTCAGCACCACCGAGTCCAGCAGCCCGTCCCGGTCCGCCCGGAACACCTCCGCCACCACCCGCAGCGCCGACTGCGCCAGGACCTGCCGGTACAGCGCCTTGCGCTCCGTCGCCGGGCGGGCCACCTCGGCCTCGCGGTCGTCCGACTTCACGTACCGCACCCGGGCGGCCGCCGGCACCACGTCCGAGCCCGGCAGCTCCCAGTTCACCACCAGCTGCCGGCCCGCCCCGTCGAAGGCCGCCACCAGCCGGTGCGGGAAGCCCTCCGGCCAGGCCGCCGAGGCGTACAGGCCCGCCGTGAAGTACTCCTGCACCGCCTCCGGCTCACCCGCCCGCAGCCGCCGCAGCAACTCCTCGGTCCGCGCGCCCCGCTCCTCCTCCTGGCGGCGGAACTGCTCCGCCCAGGCCAGGTACTCCCCGTGGAACGCCCTCAGCCGGCGCTGCCGGTCCGCCTCCCGCGCCTGCGCCGCGTACCAGTCCTGCTCGAACCGGGCCCGGGCCTGGGCGAGGTACTGCTCGTACTGGCGCCGCACCCCCGGATTGCGCGCCTGCACCGGATCCGGCGGCGGCACGAAATAGGCGGCGGACGCCTGGTCCGGCAGCTCCACCGGCTCACCCAGCGGCCCCGGATCGAACGGCGGCACCGCGCTCGGCGCCAGCAGCGCCTGCGGACCGAACGCCGGCGCGGCCAGCCCGGAAGCCAGCAACCCCTTCAACTCCTCGACCCGGGCGTCCAGTTCGGCCGTCCGCCGGGCGACCTCCGCCTCCCGCGACTGCTGGTACGCGCGCTGCGCCTCCCGCTCGTCCCGGGCGGCCGCCCGCTGCGCCTCGCGCTGCTCCCGCTCCCGCCGACGCTCCTCCGCCGCCTCGGCGCGCCACCGGGCCTCCTCCCGGCGCTGCTGCTGCCGCTGCGCCTCCGCCCAGATCGCCAGCACACCGCTGCTCCGCCGCCCCGACACCGTCCACCCCATTCGCCTCGCACCGACCCTCGGGCCCGGCCGCGTGACGTCGCCTCCCGGCCACGCCGCCGACCGCGCCCGCCACAATAGAACGTGGACACCCCACCCGGCCAAGCCCCCGCGACCTGCGAGGCTCCCCGCCGACGCCCGGCCCCGTGCGCGCCGGGCCCTGACGCCTCATCGGCCCCCGCCCCGCCGCCCCGCCGCCGTCGGGCGTGAGCCCGGCGGTCCTGCCGGTGCGCCGGGCCGCCTCACTCCGCCGGGGCGGCGTACCAGCGCCACTCGGTGCGCTGCGGGCGGCCCGGGAAGGAGGTGCGGCCGGTGGCCCAGAGGAGGGCGGGCCAGGGGGCGTCGGTGATCGAGACGTCGGGGAAGAGCCGGGCGAGGGTGCGTTCGCAGAGGTCGGCGGGCGGGGTCCAGGGGAGTCCGAGGCCCTGGGCGACGTCGTGGAGGTGGACCAGGGTCTCGACCAGGCTCATGGCCACGAAGCCGGTCGGATCGGCGAGCCCCCACGGGTGGTGGGCGCGGGCCTGCGGCGGGGCGGCGCGGGCGACGGCGACCATCAACCCGCCACTGGCCTCCAGGACTTCGAGCAGTCCGTCCACCCCGCTGTCCGGTTCGGCGCGGACGAAGTTGTTCGGGCCGCCCGGCGCGCGGCGGGTCGCCACGAAGGGGACGTACCGGTCGCGCGGCGGCCGCGCCGGGCCGAGCTGCGCGGCGTACGCGAGGAGGTCGTCGGCGAGGTGCTCGACGGTCTCCCAGCAGCTCCAGCCGAGCGTGCCGGCCGGGCGCGACCAGTCGGCGTCGGCCGGCGCGCCGCGCAGGGCGTCGACGGCGAGCCGGAGGGCGAGGGCGAGGTCGTCCGGAGTGGGGGATTCGATCACGCCCCGACGCTAGCAGCGCCTCGGGCCGTCGGCCACGGATTCACATCCCCGGGCGGGCGGGGAGCTGAATCACCGTTGTCGGTGGCGGCAGGTAGCCTCACCTGGTCGAGCACCAACAGGGAGGGACGCCCGTGACGATCCCCGCACCGCAGCACCCGGAGCGCCCCGGGGGCTGGGTCTCCACCGGCCTGAGCTGGAAGGACGGCCACGCCGTGCTCGGCGCCGTGCGCGGCGCCCAGGTGCACGAGCGTGCGGTGGCGCCGGGTACGGAGGTCGGCTGGCTGCTCGGCGGCCCGCGGCGCTGCACCGGGGCCTGGCTGGTCGGGGCGACGGAGCGCACGCCCTGCCCGCACCACTCGGTGATCGATCCGGACGGCGGCGCGACGCAGTGCCCGGCCTGCCAGAGCGTGGACCGCGGCCTCGCCCTGGCGCGGGACCAGATCCTCGACGACGGCCGCACCTACCTGCTCTACCTCGCCTGGTTCGGCGAGGGCCTGCTGAAGGTCGGCCTGACCGCCGAGCAGCGCGGCGACAGCCGGCTGCTCGAACAGGGCGCGCTGGCCTACGCGTTCACCGCCCGCGGCGGCCTGCCCGCGGTGCGCCGCGCCGAACTCACCGTCGCCGCCTCGGGCCTGGCCCGCGAGCGGTACAAGTCCCGGCTGAAGGCCGACCACTGGTGGTCGCACGGCGACGCCGCGCACCGCCGTACGGTGCTCACCGAGGCCCGCGCCCAGGCGCACCGGCTGCTGGACGGCCACGCCGTGGAGCTGCTCGCCGACCCTCCGGTGGTGGACCACGTGGAGCGCTACGGCCTGGCGGGCGGCGCCCCGGAGGCCTACCGGGAGATCGCCGGACTGGCCGACGGCGCGGTGGTCACGGGCCGGCTCCGGCCGCCGATCGGCAAACACCTGTTCCTCGACCAGGCGGACGGCTCCGGCCCGCTGCTGCTGGACACCCGCCGCCTCACCGGCTGGACGCTCACGCCCGTCTCCGGCCGCCCGTCCGAGGGCCTGGCCCTGCGGGAGCGGGTCCGCCCGCCGGAGCCGGACACCCAGGAGGCGCTGTTCTGAGTCGGGCGGACCGCTCCTGACCAGCCTGGTTGCGTAGGGAAACGCGTCCAGGTCGACGCCGGGTTCATCGGACCGATCGGCCTTCCCGCCCGAACCACGCCCCGGGCCCCAGGCTGACCAGGGCCAGGTCCGTCTTCCCTTCGCGGGAAGGCCGATCCGACGCGCCCGTTGAGCCTGCCTAAACAAGCGTTCCGCCATCCTGCCTTGTTGATGTTGCTCCTGGACAGCAGGGTGGTCATGCACGCAGGTCCCGCTCGTCCGGTCGTTCCCTTCGGCTGCCGAGCCGGTGGCAACCTGCGCTCCGAGGCCGTCCCGGGCGCCCCGCCGTACGTGCCGGCCGAGGACGACGGCCGCTGGCGCAGCGCCGCCGCCCAGAACACCAGGGTCATCGATCCCGAGACCCTGCCCGCAGACCGAGTCCTGTCCAGGGGGAGTACAACCATGACAATCGCCGCATCCGCACCGCCCGTCACCGCCGAGCCCGTCCCGCTCAGGCGGTGGCTCGCCGTCGTGTCCGTCGCGGTCGGCACGTTCGTGCTGGTGACCGTCGAGTCGCTACCCGTGGGACTGCTCCCCTTCATCGGCGGGGCACTCGATGTCTCCCCGGGGACGGCGGGTCTGATGGTGACGGTCCCCGGCCTGGTCGCCTCCGCCACCGCACCGCTGCTCCCGGTGGCGATCGGGCGCCTGGACCGGCGGATCGTCCTGCTCTGGCTGATCGGCTTCATGGTGGCGGCCAACGGACTGTCGGCGCTGGCCCCCGACTTCGCTGTCCTGCTGGCCTCGCGTTTCCTCGTCGGCGTCAGCATCGGCGGCTTCTGGGCGCTGGCCACGGGCATCGCGGTACGCCTGGTTCCGGAGCGGTCGGTCCACCGGGCCGTCTCCGTGGTGTTCGGCGGAGCGACGGCCGCCAACGTCCTCGGGGTGCCCGCCGGGACACTGATCGGCGGGCTCGCCGACTGGCGGGTGGCGTTCGTGGCCGTGGGAGGGCTCGGCATGCTCGTCCTGGGCGCCCTGTTCCTGCTGTTGCCCCCGATGCCCGCCGAGCAGGCCGTTCGGCTGCGCACGTTGCCGGAGCAGTTCCGCAACCCCGTCGTGCGCGCGGGTGTCATCGCCACGTTCGTTCTGGTGAGCGGCCACTTCGCCGCCTTCACCTTCGTCAGCCCGATCCTGCAGCAGGTGTCCGGCATCGACGAGGCGATGGTCGCACCCCTCCTGCTCGGCTTCGGCGCCGCGGGTATCGTCGGCAACTTCCTGGCCGGCGCGGCCGCGGGGCGCAACGTCCGGGCGACCGTCATCACCATCGGCGCCCTGCTGACCCTGATCCTGGCGGCCTTCCCCCTCGCCGGCCGCACCCCCGGCGGCGGCGTGGTCCTGCTGATCGGCTGGGGCCTGGTCTTCGGCGGAGTTCCGGTCAGTGTCCAGACGTGGATCCTCAAGGCGGCGCCCGACTCGACCGAGGCGGCCACCGCCCTGAACACCTCCGTGTTCAACCTGGCCATCGCGCTCGGCGCGCTGTTCGGCGGGGCCGTCGCCAACCAGACGGCCATCAGCGGTGTCCTGGCGACCGGGGCGGCTCTCACCGCCCTCACCGCCACGGCGCTCTGGACCACACGAAAGAGCTGACCACACGGACACCGCGGACCCGGAAGGCCTCCATCACGGCAGGACCGGAAGGGCCTGCGGCGTCGTCCGGCCGATGGCGGCTTCGACCGGGAGTGGCGGATTCCTGTACGGGCCGCGTGATCTTCTCTACAGTGAAGCCCGCCACATCTCAAGATCAACGGGGGCAACGCGATGGAGAGCCAGAACGTCCTGATTTCGGGAGCCGGTGTCGCCGGGACCACGCTCGCCTACTGGCTTCGCGATCACGGCTTCACCCCGACCGTGGTCGAGCGTGCGCCCGGGATCCGCCCCGGCGGGTACAAGATCGACATTCGTGGGGCCGCCCTGGACGTGGTCGAGAGGATGGGGATCCTGGAGGAGGTCCGGCGCAACAGGACCGACGTGCTGGGGGCCTCGATCGTCAATGCCAAGGGCAAGCGGGTCAAGAGCATGGACGCCGACAGCCACGGCGGCCGGGTGAGCGGCGATGCCGAGATCATGCGCGGGGACCTCACCCGCATCCTGCACGACCTGACCAAGGACGACGTCGAGTACCGCTTCGACGACTCCATCGCCCGCCTGGTGGACGGCACCGAGGGTGTCGAGGTGACCTTCGAGAGTGGAGAGACCCGCACCTTCGACCTCGTCGTCGGCGCGGACGGCCTGCACTCCGCCACCCGAGCCCTCGCCTTCGGCCCGGAGGAGCAGTTCCTCCAGGACATGGGGTACGGGGTCGCCATCTTCAGTGTGCCCAACCATCTCGACCTGGACCGCTGGGAGCTCACCTATGTCGGTCCCGGGCGCACGGCACTGACGTACACCACCGCCCGGGACGCCGGCGCCAAGGCGATGTTCCTCTGGGCCGCGGACACCCTGACATACGACCGCCGCGACACCGACGGCCAGAAGGAGCTCCTTCGCGAGGCGTACGCCGACGAGGGCTGGGAGGTCCCCCGGTTCCTCGACGCACTGCCCACGACGCCCGACTTCTACTTCGACTCGCTCACCCAGGTCCGTATGGACAGCTGGTCCAACGGCCGGGTGGCACTGGTCGGGGACGCGGCCTACTGCGCCTCCCCTGCCTCCGGGCAGGGGACGAGCCTTGCCCTGGTGGGGGCCTACGTCCTGGCGGGTGAACTGGCCGACGCCAAGGGCGACATCGGGGGCTTCACCTCGTACGAACACCAGATGCGCGGCTTCGCCGAGGCCAACCAGAAGCTCGGCCCGGCCAACATCAAGCACATGGTCATGCGGACCCGGGGTCAGGTCCGGTTCTCGATGGCCATGCTCTCGCTCCTCCAGCACCTGCCGGGCAAGGACCGCATGATGGCCAAGGTCCTGGAACCGATCCAGCGGGCGGCCAACGCCATCGAGCTCAAGACCTACTGATACGACTCCGACCCGCGCTGCACCGCGCGTCGCGTTCACGTGCCGGTGGTGGGCGTGAACCGCCGCGTGGCCGCGCCCGCGACCGATCATCCGTCCGTCGAGCGGAACGGTCGGGACGATCGCGCCGGCGGGCGAGCCCGCCGGCGCGATCCGGAACAGGACGTCGCCGAGGCCGGGTTCATCGAACCCGGGGGTGGTCAGGGCAGGCGTCGTACCGGGGAGACCCGGCGGATGTGGATGATGACGTCGAAGGCTTCGGCCAGCGAGGCGACGGCCAGGTATTCGGCGGCGTCGTTGTCCGGGGTGTAGACGCCGCTGATGACCCGGGCTTTCGCCGGTCCGTCCCACTGGCGGCGTACGTCCTCGTGACGCAGATCCAACCAGCGGGCGGGCAGGTCCGTCTCGCCGAGCTTCGCGTCGACCAGGTCCGCGGCCGGGTCCGGGACGACGGCCACGCCGAGGTCGCCGTGATGGAAGCCGATCGCCACGGAGACGTACTGCGCGCCGTAGCGCTTGCGCAGCAGGCTGCCGACGGTGGTCTGCGGACCACGGTCGGGTGCCAGACCGAGCACCGTCCCGGTCGCCGACGTGTGCGCGATGCCGTCCCAGTAGACGGTGCGCAGACCGGTCCGGCCCAGGGAGTCGGCGACGACCTCGGACCACGCCTCGGCCTCGCCCGCGTAGCTGCCACGCCCGGCCACGCTGTGCTCGTGGAAGGACACGATCAGCCGCATCCTCGCGACCGCGTCGTCGGCACCGGGGAGGGGTTCGACCAACGCGAGTGCGTCGCGGGCGTGTTCGGTGAACGGCCGGCCCGGGTGGACTCCCCGCGCGCGCTGCACGTGCTCCTCGGTCTCGTGGGCGGTGCGGATGGGGTCCAGGTGGGCCGCCACCCGGGCGAGCCTCTCCGGCGCCGACGCGCGCACATGTGCCAGGACGGCGTCGTAGTCGGCGGGCGCAGCCTGGACCGGCTTGACGCCGAAGATCCGGACCGGATCGTCCGCGTGGTCCCGGTTGAACGCCCGGATCCACTCCAGGGCGGTGACCATCTCGGCGGTGCGCCACGGCTTCCAGGCGCCGGCCAGCGCGGCCGCGGCCGTGCCCTCCCCACCGAGCACGTACCCGTCGAGGGCGGCGGCGGCACCCACGTTGTCCTGGACGGCCAGCGCGCGGAAGCCGTGGTGCCGGACCAGCCGGCGGAACAGCTGGTCCCGCACCCCGAAGGTCTCGCGGGAGAAGCGGGTGGACTCTCCGATGCCGACCACCGTGGCGGCGGCGAGCCGCCCGGCGATCCCGTCGAGCACGGCACCGGACAGCGGGAGGGCGTCGGCGTCGGCGGCGGGGTGCGGAGCGACGGGGACGGGGAGACGGCGGGAGGCGGTTTCGTTTGGCATGCGTAGAGCCTCAAACATGAAGTTGACTTGACGTCAAGGCGGTCAGGAACGGCCCTGGATGAGCTCGGGCGGCAGGACCGGCGGGTTGCCCTGGGTCCAGGTGATGTGCAGGTCGGCTCGCGTGAGCCGCCAGCCGTCGGCCGTACGGACCAGCTCGTTGACGGTGCGTCCGCCGGACAGGAAGAGGCTCTGGCCGGCGGCGAGTACGTGGGTGCTGAGCTGGTTTCCGCGCAGGGTGGCCCGGTCGTCGGCCACCTCGATGACGTAGTTGGAACCGAAGTGCACGGTGCGGTCGAAGAGGTCGAGGGCGGCACGGACGTTGCCCAGGATGGCGTCCCGCCCCCGGACGTACCCGGCCGGGGTCTCGGTGCTGGCCTGCTCGGTGAAGAAGGACTCGGCCCATGCCTCGTCGAAGTGTCGGTCGTCGAGCGACCGGAGGTAGCGGTCGAAGAGGTCGGCGATCTCGGCGCGGTCGGTCAGGGCGCGGATCTCGGCGTGCAGCTTCTCGGTGTTCATGCGGCTCCCTTGAAACGTGATTCGTACCAACCCTGCAAGGTGACGGAGCCGCCGACAAGGCGTCATACTGGAACGTTTGTTTAGGCTGGTTCAACAACCGAGGAGAAGCGGTGCTGGAACGGGTGGAACTGGAAGCTTTCCTGGCGCTGGCTCAGGAACTGCACTTCGGGCGCACCGCCGAACGCCTGCATCTGACCACCGGCCGGATCAGCCAGAGCATCAAGAAGCTGGAGCGTCAGATCGGCACGCCGCTGTTCGAACGCACCAGCCGCTATGTCCGCCTCACCCCGGCCGGACAGCAACTCCACGACGATCTCCTTCCGGCCTACCAGCAGATCACGGCCGGGGTGGTGAAGGCGATCAACGCCGCGCAAGGCATTCAGAGCGTGCTGAGGGTCGGTTTCGTCGGTGCCGCCGCGGGACAACTCATGGTCCAGGCCGCGGAACTGTACGCCCAGCGCCACCCCGGCGCCCGGGCAGTACCCAGAGAGCTACAGATCGTCGACGGGTTCCCCCGGCTGCGCGACGGGGACGTGGACCTGCTCATCGTCTCCCTGCCCCACCAGGAGCCCGGGATGACCAACGGTCCGGTCCTGTTCTCCGAATCCCGGATGCTGGCCGTCCCCTCCGGCCACCCGCTGGCCCGCCGTGCCACCGTCTCGATGGAGGACCTCGTACACGTCAGGCTCCTCCAGGTGGCCAAGAGCGTCCCCGACTACTGGCGCACGGCGCGCACGCCCCTGCGGACCCCGGGCGGCCAACCCGTCGAGACCGGCCCGGACTTCGAGACGTTCCAGGAGGCCCTGGCCCTGATCGGCGCCGGCCACGGCGCCTTCGTGGTGGGCGCCCAGGCAGCCCTCTACTACGCCCGTTCCGACATCGTCTACGTTCCCCTCAGCGATGCGCCACCCCTGGAGTGGGTACCCACCTGGCTCGACTCGAACACGATCGACACGACCGCTCGCATCCACGCCTTCAACCGGACCGCCCAGGAGGCAGCCGCTCGGACGGGCGCGGACCCCGGCCGCTGACGCGCCGACGGCCATACGCCTTCCCGGCCCGGTCGCCGCAGGCCAGGCGAACTCCTTCCCGCAGGCTGTCTCCGAGCCCCGGAGGCCGGTCCGTTACTGGAGCTTGCTGCGCACCCCGCCCGGTCCCGAGCGGGCCCGGCGGGACAGCGGGGGCCGGGACGGGCGGACGTCGTGGCGCGTGCCCGGGTCGGCGGCCTCGGCGGCCCGCCGGGCGAGCGCGGCCCGGGCGGCGGCCAGGGCGACGCGGGCGAGCAGCGGGTCCTCCCGGACACCGGCCTCGTGCTGGGCGCGCTGGCAGTGGGCGCACCAGACGGGCGAGGCCGGCCCGTCCGGGTACACCATGCTCTCGGGCGGCAGGTAGTGCCCACCGCACTCGACGCACTCGAAGACCAACCTCATCCGACGATCACCGTCCCGGATCCGTGGCACCGACCACAGGGCGACCAGAACTCGTGGACCCTGGGCACCATGCTTCCTTCCTCGTCCAGTTCGACCGTTGCCTCGGTCTTCTGGGTCCCCCCGGACCCGCCGCAGCCGGAACAGGACTGAACCTCGGGCATATGCCGTCCCTCCCTGGCGGAGCACCACCGTAGCGCGATTTTCCGCCCGGGAGCACCGCTCGGGACGATCCACCACCCGTACGGGGAGCGCGAACTGGCGCCGCACGCCCTGCCGGGACGGGGCCGGCCCCTCGCGCGAGCACCAGCGCGAGGGGCCGACGGTCGGTGGGCCCGACCGCATGTGGGGGAGTGCCGGGGGCGTGTCAGCCGCGGGCGGCCCGCAGGAACTCCCGGTTCATCGCCGCGATGCTGGGCAGCGGGATGCCCTTGGGGCAGGCGGTGGCGCACTCGCCGGTGTTGGTGCAGCCGCCGAAGCCCTCGGCGTCCATGGCCGCGACCATGTTCCGCACCCGGGACGCCCGTTCCGGCGCGCCCTGCGGGAGGACGTTGAGGTGGACGACCTTGGCGGAGGTGAAGAGCATCGCCGAGCCGTTCGGGCAGGCCGCCACGCAGGCGCCGCAGCCGATGCACTCGGCGTGCTCGAAGGCGGTGTCGGCGGCGTCCTTGGGGACGGGCGTGGCGTGCGCCTCGGGCGCGCTGCCGGTGGGGGCGGTGATGTAGCCGCCGGAGCCGATGATCCGGTCGAAGGCCGAGCGGTCCACGACCAGGTCCTTGACGACCGGGAAGGCCGCCGCCCGCCAGGGCTCGACGTCGATGGTGTCGCCGTCCTGGAAGTGCCGCATGTGCAGCTGGCAGGTGGTGGTCCGCTCGGGGCCGTGCGCCTGGCCGTTGATGACCATGCCGCAGGCGCCGCAGATGCCCTCGCGGCAGTCGTGGTCGAAGGCGACCGGCTGGTCGCCGCGGGTGATCAGCTCCTCGTTGAGGGTGTCGAGCATCTCCAGGAAGGACATGTCCGGGCTGATCCCGCTGACCCGGTAGGTGGTCATCGACCCGGGTGCGTCCGGGCCCGCCTGGCGCCAGATGCGCAGGGTGAGGTTCATGCGTAGCTCCGCTGGGTGGGGTGGACGTGGTCGAACTCGAGGGCCTCGCGGTGGAGGACGGGCGCCGCGCCGGTGCCGGTGAACTCCCAGGCGGCGGCGTAGGTGAACTCCTCGTCGCGCCGGGCGGCCTCGCCGTCGGGGGTCTGGCTCTCGGTGCGGAAGTGGCCGCCGCAGGACTCGGCGCGGTGCAGGGCGTCCAGGCACATCAGCTCGGCCAGCTCGAAGTAGTCGACGAGCCGGTTGGCCTTCTCCAGCGACTGGTTGAGCTCCTGCCCGGTGCCGGGCACCTTGATCCGGCGCCAGAACTCCTCGCGCAGCCGCGGGATCCGCTCCAGCGCCCGCTTCAGCCCGGCCGCGTCGCGGGCCATGCCGCACTCGTCCCAGAGCAGTTCGCCGAGTTCGCGGTGGAAGGAGTCCGGGGTGCGGTCGCCGTCGACGGCGAGGATCAGGTGGAGGCGGTCCTCGACCTCGGCCTCGGTCTCGGTGAGCACCGGGTGGTCGGCGGGTACGGCGGGCAGCGGGTGGCGGGCCAGGTAGTCGTTGAGGGTGGGCGGCAGCACGAAGTAGCCGTCGGCGAGGCCCTGCATCAGGGCGCTGGCGCCGAGCCGGTTGGCGCCGTGGTCGGAGAAGTTGGCCTCGCCGATCGCGAACAGGCCCGGGACGGTGGTCTGCAGGTCGTAGTCGACCCAGAGGCCGCCCATCGTGTAGTGGATCGCCGGGTAGATCCGCATCGGCACCCGGTACGGGTCCTCGGCGGTGATCCGCTCGTACATCTCGAAGAGGTTGCCGTACCTGGCCTCGACGGCGTCCCGGCCCATCCGGCGGATCGCGTCGGCGAAGTCCAGGTAGACGCCCTGGCCGCCGGGGCCGACGCCGCGGCCCTCGTCGCAGACGTTCTTGGCGGCCCGGGAGGCGATGTCGCGCGGCACCAGGTTGCCGAAGGACGGGTAGATCCGCTCCAGGTAGTAGTCCCGCTCCTCCTCCGGGATCTCGGCCGGCGGCCGGGTGTCGCCCTGGGCCTTGGGCACCCAGATCCGGCCGTCGTTGCGCAGCGACTCGCTCATCAGGGTCAGCTTGGACTGGTGGTCGCCGGAGCGCGGAATGCAGGTGGGGTGGATCTGGGTGAAGCACGGATTGGCGAAGTAGGCGCCGCGCCGGTGCGCCCGCCAGATCGCGGTGGCGTTGGAGTTCTTGGCGTTGGTCGAGAGGTAGAAGACGTTGCCGTAGCCGCCGCTGGCGAGGACGACGGCGTCCGCGGTGTGGGAGCGGATCTCGCCGGTGACCAGGTCGCGGGCGACGATGCCGCGGGCCCGGCCGTCGACGACCAGCAGGTCCAGCATCTCGGTGCGCGGGTGGAGCTCCACGTTCCCGGCGGCGATCTGCCGGGAGAGCGCCTGGTAGGCGCCGAGCAGCAGCTGCTGGCCGGTCTGGCCGCGGGCGTAGAAGGTGCGGGAGACCTGGACGCCGCCGAAGGAGCGGGTGTCCAGCAGGCCGCCGTACTCGCGGGCGAAGGGCACGCCCTGGGCCACGCACTGGTCGATGATCTCCACCGACACCTGGGCGAGCCGGTGCACATTGGACTCGCGGGCGCGGAAGTCGCCGCCCTTGACGGTGTCGTAGAACAGCCGGCGGACCGAGTCGCCGTCGTTGCGGTAGTTCTTGGCCGCGTTGATGCCGCCCTGGGCGGCGATCGAGTGGGCGCGCCGGGGGGAGTCCTGGAAGCAGAACTGGACGACGTGGTAGCCCTGTTCGGCCAGGGTCGCGCCGGCCGCGCCGCCGGCCAGGCCGGTGCCGACCACGATCACGGTGTGCTTGCGCCGGTTCGCCGGGTTGACCAGCTTGGCGTCGAACCGCCGCTGGTCCCAGCGCTGTTCGATCGGCCCGGCGGGGGCCTTGGTGTCGGCGACCGGCTCGCCGAGCGTGTAGTCCAGGTAGCTGACGTCAGCACTGCTCACGTCAGCACTGCTCACTCCGCCGCTGCTCACTTCAGGGCTGTTCACTTCACCACTCCGGTCATCACGGCCACGGGGACGGACAGGAAGCCGGCGGTTAGCACGAGCGCCAGGCCGTTGGCGGTCAGCTTGAGGGCCCGGTCCCGGCGGGTGTTGTTGGCGCCGAGGGTCTGCGCGGCGCTCCAGAAGCCGTGCCGGATGTGCAGGCCGAGGGCCAGCATCGCGACGACGTAGATCAGGCAGGAGTACCAGGTGCCGAACGAGGCCACGATGTTCTGGTACGGGTGGCCCTCCTCGGCGGCCGGGTTCACGGTCAGCGTGGTCAGGTCGAGGATGTGCCAGACGATGAACAGTGCCAGGATCACCCCGCCCCAGCGCATGGTCCGGGTCGCGTAGCTCGCCCGGCGGCGCTTGTGCGCGTACTTGCTCGGCCGGGCGGCGAGGTCGCGCCGGCTGAGCTGGTACGCGGAGACGCCGTGCAGCACGACGGAGGCCAGCAGGGCGAGCCGGGCGATCCACAGGAACCACGCGTGGCCCAGGAACGGCCGGCCGATGGTGCGCAGCCAGGCCGCGTAGCCGTTGATGTCGTCCGGGCCGAAGAACACCTTGAGGTTGCCCAGCATGTGCGCGACCAGGTACAGCAGCATGACCAGTCCGGTGACGGCCATGACCGCCTTCTTGCCGACGGTCGACCGCCAGAGCGTCGCCAGGGTGGACGGATGCCGGGCCGTCCGAGTCGCGGTTGTCATGGCTGCCACGGTAGGGACGGCCGCGAGGGTACGTCCAAGACATGACGCGGCTCATGACGATAGGCACCGACTATCGACGCGGCCTATCCTGGCCGGGTGCAGCTCCAACAACTCCGCTACTTCCTGGCCGTCGCCGAGACCCGCCACTTCACCCGGGCGGCCGATGCCGCGCATGTGGCACAGCCGTCCCTCTCGCAACAGATCCGGGCGCTGGAACGGGAGTTGGGTGCCGAGCTGTTCCACCGCACCCGGGGCAACATCGCACTGACCGACGCCGGGGACGCCCTGCTGCCACTGGCCCGGCGCATCCTCGCGGACACCGAGAGCGCCCGGCTGGCCGTCCAGGAGACGGTGCAGCTGCGCCGCGGCCGGGTCCGGCTGGGCGCGCCGCCGAGCCTGTGCACCAGTCTGGTGCCGGACGTGCTGCGGGTGTTCCGGGACCGCCACCCGGGCGTGGCGCTGGTGGTCCGCGAGGGCGGCTCGCGCGACCTGGTCCGCTCGCTGGCGGCGGGGGAGCTGGACCTCGCGCTGATCATCACCCCGACCAGCGGGGAGCAGACGCCCGCCCTGGCCGTCACCGAGCTGCTGCACGAGGAGCTGGTGCTGGTCTCCGCCGAGCCGCGCCCCCGCCGCAAGGTCCGGGTGACCGAGCTGCGGGGGTGGCCGCTGGTGATGTTCCGGGAGGGCTACGACCTGCGGGAGACGACCCTGGCGGCCTGCCGGGCGGCCGGCTTCGAACCGGAGTTCGCGGTGGAGGGCGGCGAGATGGACGCGGTGCTCGGCTTCGTCCGCGCCGGGCTCGGGCCCGCCGTCGTCCCCGGCATGGTCGCGGCCCGCTCCGGCCTGGCGGTCACCCCGTTCGCCGGGCCGGGCCTGGGCCGCACCATCGCCGTCGCCCACGGCTACGAGGTGCCCCCCACCCGCGCCGCCACCGCACTGCGCGCCACCCTCCTCGCCCACCTGCACACCGCCGCCGGCAGCGGCGAACTCCCCCCGGGCACCACGCTGTTGCTGCCATGACCTGGGGCCCGGGGCGCGGGGCCCGGTACGTCATCCGGTGGTCGACGGGCCGCCCGAGCGCAGGGTGAGCAGGGTGATCTCGCTCGGGGCGAAGACCCGGAAGGGCGGCCCCCAGAAGCCGGTGCCGCGGCTGGTGTACAGCTGGGTCCGCTCCCCGTGCCGGCTCAGGCCGTGCACCACCGGCTGGTCGATCCGGACGAGGAGGTTGAACGGCCAGATCTGGCCGCCGTGGGTGTGCCCGGAGACCTGCAGGTCGATCCCGGCGGCCGCCGCCTGCGGGACGTACTTGGGCTGGTGGGCGACGAGCAGGACCGGCCGGTCCGGGTCGGCCCCCGCCAGCGCGCCGAGCAGGTTCGCGCGGTGCCCGGCCAGGCCGGAGGACGCCGCGGTCACGTCGTCGACCCCGGCGAGCACGAGGGTGTCCCCGCCCCGTTCCACCACGACGTGACGGTTGTGCAGCGGCTCCCAGCCCAGGTCCGCCATGCGATCCAGCCAGCCCTGGGCCTCGCTGCCGTACTCGTGGTTCCCCGTGACGTAGACCCTGGCCAGCCGCGACCGGACCGCCCCCAGCGGCGCGGACTGCTGCCGGCGCCGGGCGGGCGTGCCGTCGGCAATGTCGCCGGCGTGGACCACGACGTCCGCGTCGAGCCCGTTGACCACCTCGGTGACCCGTGCCGACCAGTCCGACCGGTCGATCGGCCCGTAGTGGGTGTCGGCCAGCACCACGACCCGCGTCCCGTCCAGACCGGCGCCGAGCCGCGGGAGGTGGACGTCCAGCCGCTTCACCCGGGGCACGCGCATCGCCTCGTAGTGCCCCCAGCCCAGCAGCCCCGCGGAGACCACCGCCACGGCCACGGCCACGGCTCTGGCCCGGTCGGCGCCGCCGACGTCGAGACCGCCCAGCACGAGGTCCGCCAGACCGCCCAGGGCCGACCAGGTGAACAGCACCCAGACCACCCCGAGGCTGGTGTCGGCGACCCGCGCGGCCCGGTCGGACTGCCGCGCCCCGTGGCCCGCGATCATCAGGA
Organism: Kitasatospora sp. NPDC033851; assembly: GCF_055576085.1. Classification (NCBI taxonomy): domain Bacteria; kingdom Bacillati; phylum Actinomycetota; class Actinomycetes; order Kitasatosporales; family Streptomycetaceae; genus Kitasatospora; species Kitasatospora sp. NPDC033851. The sequence continues at coordinate 229,804 of NZ_JBVIRL010000010.1, forward strand.
AGGGGAAGGCGACCATCCAGGCGGCGAGGACGACTGTGCCGCCGACGAACACCGGGAGCGGCCAGCCTGCGCCGGCGGCGAACAGCGTCCACCACGGCGGAAGGCACAGCACCACGAGCACGAGCACGAGGACGCCCAGCCGCCCGGCCGTCCCCCGCCGCCGCGCGCCCCGGCGCGGTGCCTCCCCGACACTCCCGACCTCGGGCCGGGCGCCGGCCATCGCGGCCTCCGCACCCCCGTCCGCGGACCGGAATTCCGCTCCCGATTTCATGGATTCCCCTGTCGTCACCGCTACCGCCCTCACATCCGCCGCGCCACCCTCGCCCCCATCATCCGCCAGGGCCCGGCCGCCGCCCCTGCCAGGGGCCGGCACCGTCAACGCCGGACCTGCCCGGGGCACGTCCGGCAGGTGTGCGGGGACGCCGAAGGCCCGGGGCGGTTGCCCCGGGCCTTCGGCGGGTGGGTGGTCAGGCGGGGAGGACGGCCTCGAGGGCGGCGATGAGCTCCGCCGCCTCCGGCTCGACCCGCGGCCGGATCCGGGCGGCCACGGTGCCGTCCGGGGAGATCAGGAACTTCTCGAAGTTCCAGGAGACGTCCCCGGCCTGGCCCTCGGCGTCGGCGACCTGGGTGAGCTGCTGGTACAGCGGGTGCCGGTCCTCGCCGTTGACGTCGATCTTCTCGAACAGCGGGAAGCTCACGCCGTACGTGGTGGAGCAGAAGGTCTGGATCTCCTCGGCGCTGCCCGGCTCCTGCCCGGCGAACTGGTTGCAGGGGAAGCCCAGCACGGTGAAGCCGCGCGCGGCGTAGCGCTCCTGGAGGCGCTCCAGCCCGGCGTACTGCGGGGTCAGGCCGCACTTGGACGCCACGTTGACGATCAGCAGGGCCTTGCCCTTGTGGTCGGCCAGCGAGGTGGGCTCGCCGGCGAGGGTGCGCAGCGGGATGTCGTACAGGCTCACGGTGGTGGTCCTTTCGGCAGGTCGGCAGCGGATTCGCGCCCGGGCACACGGTAGCGGCCCCGGACGGGTCAACCGTGCCGGCGCCGCCGGTGTTCCGGGCGCGAGGGGGCGTACGGAGCGGCTCGTACGCCCCCTCGCGACAGGTCGGAGCGCTACGTCAGAGCGCGAGCGGCTTGACGGCCGTCGGCGCGTGCTCCGGGAGGGTGGCGAGCTCCTCGAACTCGTTGACCTTGTCGATGTCGCTGCCGCTCATCGAGATGTTGGTGACCCGCTCCAGGATCGCCTCGACCACGACCGGGACGCGGAACTCGGCGGCCAGCTTCTTGGCCTCCTCGAACGCGGGCAGCAGGCCCTCCGGCTCGGTGACCCGGATCGCCTTGCAGCCCAGGCCCTCGGCGACCTTGACGTGGTCCACGCCGTAGACGCCCAGCTCCGGCGCGTTGATGTTCTCGAACTCCAGCTTGACCTGGAAGTCGATGTCGAAGTTGCGCTGCGCCTGGCGGATCAGGCCCAGGTAGGAGTTGTTGACCAGCACGTGGACGTACGGGATCCGGTGCTGGGCGCCGACCGCCAGCTCCTCGATCATGAACTGGAAGTCGTAGTCGCCGGAGAGCGCGACGACCTGGCCCTCGGGGTCGGCGGTGGCGACGCCCAGCGCGGCCGGGATGGTCCAGCCGAGCGGGCCGGCCTGGCCGCAGTTGATCCAGTGCCGCGGCTTGTAGACGTGCAGCATCTGCGCGCCGGCGATCTGGGAGAGGCCGATGGTGGTGACGTAGCGGGTCTCCGGCCCGAAGGCCCGGTTCATCTCCTCGTAGACGCGCTGCGGCTTGAGCGGCACGTTGTCGAAGTGGGTGCGGCGCTGCAGCGTGGCCTTGCGCTCCTGGGTGGAGGCGGCCCACGCGCCGCGGTCCTTGAGCTGCCCGGCGGCCTTGAGCTCCTCGGCGACCTGGACGAAGAGCTCCAGCGCGGCCTTGGCGTCGGAGGCGATGCCGAGGTCCGGGGCGAAGATCTTGCCGATCTGGGTGGGCTCGACGTCGACGTGGACGAACTTGCGGCCCGCGGTGTAGACGTCCAGGCCGCCGGTGTGGCGGTTGGCCCAGCGGTTGCCGATGCCGAGGACGAAGTCGGAGGCGAGGAAGTTCTCGTTGCCGTAGCGGTGCGAGGTCTGCAGGCCGACCATGCCGGCGTTCAGCTCGTGGTCGTCCGGGACGATGCCCCAGCCCATCAGGGTCGGGATCACCGGGACGCCGGTGAGTTCGGCGAACTCCAGCAGCAGCGCGGAGGCGTCGGCGTTGATGACGCCGCCGCCGGCCACGATCAGCGGGCGCTCCGACTCCTGGAGCAGCGCGATGGCCTTCTCGATCTGGATGCGGTTGGCGGTCGGCTTGTAGACCGGGAGCGGTTGGTAGGCCTCGGGGTCGAAGTCGATCTCGGTCAGCTGGACGTCGATCGGCAGGTCGATCAGGACCGGGCCGGGGCGCCCGGAGCGCATCAGGTGGAAGGCCTGCTGGAACATGCCGGGGACCTGCGCGGCCTCCAGCACGGTGGTCGCGGCCTTGGTGACCGGCTTGGCGATCGAGGCGATGTCGACGGCCTGGAAGTCCTCCTTGTGCAGCCGGGCGACGGGCGCCTGGCCGGTGATGCACAGGATCGGGATGGAGTCGGCGATCGCCGAGTACAGGCCGGTGATCATGTCGGTGCCGGCCGGGCCGGAGGTGCCGATGCAGACTCCGATGTTGCCGGCCTTGGCACGGGTGTAGCCCTCGGCCATGTGGGAGGCGCCCTCGACGTGCCGGGCGAGCGTGTGCCGGATCCCGCCGGAGGCCTGGAGGGCGGCGTAGAACGGGTTGATGGCGGCACCGGGCACGCCGAACGCGACCTCAACGCCTTCGAGCTTGAGGATCTCCACGGCCGCGCGGGCGGCTGTCATACGAGGCATCGGGTTTCTCCTGCGTCGGCCCGCAGTGGCTCGGAGGGCTCATCTCCTGAATTCCACCATACGGAAGAGCGGTTTCTGTATGTGGAAACAAGGTAGGGCGGGCCTCGTCGGGGCGTCAAGGGGGCTTCAACAGAATGTGTCAGTCCGCGCCCGAGGGGAATTGGCGGGTCGACCAGGAAGATTCCGTACGAACGGGCGACGATCGTGCGGGCGTACGGAGGGAAGCGATCGTTCCGCGCGGGAAAGCGTGCCCGGTGTGCAGCTCACGTGAAGGGGCGGTGACCGAGGTGGGTCCGCCCCGACCCCCTGGGTACCGTCGGTGGCACGCCGGGCCCGTGACGTCCAACTGAGGCCGCGGCAGGGGGGTTCGGGAGCGCCGGGGAGCGGGGGAAGTCCGCCGGCGGCCCCGTCCAGGACCAGCGCGCCCGGTCCGCCGCACCCGAGCGAGGGACGCACCCCCCGGCCGCACCGTGGTCCTCCGCCCTTCCTCTCCCGCCTTCCCTCGTCTCCCGCTGCGACCAACCGCTGCGGCCTTCTTCTGCTGAGACCTGCTCCCGCACGGCACCTTTCTCCCGCACGGCACCTTTCTCCCGCACGGCAACCGGCGTGCCCGCAGCGGCGGGCGCGCGGAAGGAACGTCCCCATGCGCTGCTGTACCCCTGCCCGACCCCCGGCGGTGACCGGGTGAACCGACCGCCGCACCGGAGCGAGAGCCCGCCGGGCCGCCCCCGGAAGAACGCCCCGCCGGGCCGGACCCGGCTCTCGATCGCCGCGCTGCGCGCCGTGCCCTGGCGCCGGGACCTGCCCGCCTCGCTGGTGGTGTTCCTGGTCGCCCTCCCGCTCTGCGTCGGAGTGGCCGTCGCCTCCGGCGTCCCGGCCGAGCTCGGCCTGGTCACCGGCATCGTCGGCGGCCTGGTGGTCGGCGCCCTGCCCGGCAGCAGCCTCCAGGTCAGCGGGCCCGCCGCCGGGCTGACCGTCCTGGTCGCCGACGCCGTCCGGCAGTACGGCACCGGCGCCCTCGGCCTGCTGGTGCTCGGCACCGGCCTGCTCCAGCTGGCGATGGGCGCCCTGCGGCTCGGCCGCTGGTTCCGGGCGATGTCCGCCTCGGTGGTGCACGGCATGCTGGCCGGCATCGGACTGACCCTGGTGTTCGGCCAGCTCTACGCGCTCGCCGACCGCCGCTCCCCCGCCACCGGACCGGAGAAGATCGCCGGACTGCCCGGCCTGCTGAAGGACGTCATCACCGCCGCGGCCGAACCGAGCGCGGTCGCCCTCGGCCTCGGCACCCTGCTGGTGCTGGTCGGCTGGAGGTACCTGCCGGAGCGGGTCGCCCGCGCCGTCCCCGCGCCGCTGGCCGCCGTCGGCCTCGCCGCCGCCGTCACCGCCGCCGCCGACCTGCCGGTCGCCCGGATCCGGGTGGCCGGCCTGCTCGACGTCGTCCGGCTGCCCGACCGTGACTCCCTGGGCGCGCTGGCCGGCACCGCCGGCATCGGCACGGTCGTCGCCTTCACCCTGATCGCCTCCGCCGAGACGCTGTTCAGCGCCGCCGCCGTCGACCGGATGCACCACGGCCCGCGCACCGACTACGACCGCGAACTCACCGCCCAGGGCGTCGGCAACACCGTCTGCGGCCTGCTCGGCGCGCTGCCGATGACCGCGGTGATCGTCCGCAGCGCCACCAATGTCCAGGCCGGCGCCAAGACCAAGGCCTCCCGTTTCCTGCACGGCTGCTGGCTGCTGCTGTTCACCGCGCTGCTGCCCGGTGCGCTCGGGCTCGTCCCGCTCACCGCGCTCGCCGCCGTGCTCGTCCACGCCGGCGCCAAGCTCGTGCCGCTGCGCCGGATCGTCGCGCTCTGGCGCGGCCACCGGGGCGAGGCGCTGGTGCTCGTGGTGACGGCGGTCTCGATCATCGCCACCGACCTGTTCGAGGGGGTGCTGATCGGCATCGGCCTGGCGGTGGTCAAGTCCGCCTGGCAGACCTCCCACCTGCAGATCGCGGTGGAGGAACTGGTGCTGCCGAGCGGCCAGGCGCTGCACCGGGTCCGGCTGAGCGGCAACGCCACCTTCCTGCGGCTGCCCCGGCTGCTGGACACCCTGGAACGGCTGCCGGACGACCGGCCGGTCGAGCTGGACTGGTCCGGGCTGCGCCACCTGGACCACGCCTGCACGGTCGCCCTCACCTCCTGGGCCGCCCAGCACCGGGCCCGCTCCACCGCACCGCTGGCCGTCGAACCGCCGCTGCCTTCGGTGGCCTGACGGGCTGTCCGGCTAGCCTGGTCGCCGGTTCGGGAGGGTCCGAACCGGCGACCAGTGCCGTCGACACAAGGAGCGCAGAGCCGTGATCGCAGCCTTTTCGGTGACCCCGCTGGGGATCGGCGAGGACGTGGGGGAGGCGGTCGCCGCCGCCGTCCGGGTGGTCCGCGCGAGCGGGCTCCCGAACCGGACGGACGCGATGTTCACCAGCATCGAGGGCGAGTGGGACGAGGTGATGCCGGTGATCCGGGAGGCGATCGAGGCGGTGAAGGCCCACAGCAACCGGGTGAGCACGGTCATCAAGATCGACGACCGGGCCGGGGTCACCGACGGCCTCACCGCCAAGGTCGCCTCCGTGGAACGCCACCTCGCCGAGGGTTAGCGCGTGCCCCGTTCGGCGACCGGCTCCGGCCGGCGCCGGGCACCACGCGGGAGCGGCCTCAGTCCAGGACCAGCACTGCTTCCCGCTGCACGGGGATGCCAGTGGCCTGCGCGGCCTTCGCCTCCACCGTCCACACGCCCGGCGGGGGCGAGAAGGTGGCACTGTAGCCGCCGTCGCCGTCGGGGCGCAGCCGCCGCCGCTCGACGGTCTCCCCGCCGGCCGCCGAGACGAGGCGGGCCTCCAGGAGGAGGCCGGGGTCCTCGGACACCGCGGTCACCGGCAGCGGGGTGCCGGCGGCCACAGCCTCCGGGACGTCGATGCCGAACCCGGTGCCGAGTGTCTGGTACGGGCGGTGGTCCAGCGCTTCGTATCGGTCGTACAGCTGGCGGTGGAGCATGGCGTCATTGGGCAGGGCCGTGTGCCCGAGACGGAACCAGTCGACCCGGGCGGCGTCCTCCCACTCGGGTGGCGTGGCCGACAGGCACGGCACGGTGCCGTCCCCCTGCCAGCGGTCCTGGTCCCCGAAGCGGTCCGCGTAGGTGACGGTCCCCCCGCTCACGCCGAGCGCGACGTCGGTCGGCTCCCCCTTGCCACCCGAGGCGAACACCCGGTACGCGGCGGGGCGGCCCGCCATCAGGTCGGCCGCGGCGTTCCGGCGCACCGCCTCGTCCAGCTCGCGGCGGAAGGCGAAGGCGTCGTCGACTATGGCGCTGTCGAGGTCGGGAAGGGGCACCGCGTTCAGCCGCGTCCCCGAGGCGTGGTCCGTCACGCACTGGTAGGTGGGCAGGAGTTGGTGGACGGACGGCATGGTGCGGGCAGCTGTCACGAGGGCTTCGCGCAGCCTGGTCCCGATCCCGAGGAGCTTCCTGCCGGACAGGGTCCCGGTGAGGATCCGTACGGCTTTCACCGCACCCGAGTACGGCGTTCCGATGGTCACCAGTGACCGGGCGGTCTCCCGCCCGCCCAGTACCTCGAGGTAGTAGCGGGTGACCAGGCCCCCCATGGAATGGCAGACGAAGACCACGCGGGGTTCCTCCTCGTCGCCCGCCGCCCGTCGTTCCTCGCGCCACCGCGCGAGTTCGCGGCCGGTGAACTCCTTCAGCAGGGCCGCGGAGTGCCGGTTGGACAGCCGCCAGTCGTAGGGGAACACGGCGACCCGCCCCTCGGCCAGCTCCCCCAGGTGCCGGGCCAGCTCCCGGTACGCCACGTGGGGCAGCAGCCCCGGGTAGATGCGCGGTTCCCGCAACAGGCCGGCGGGCGTCAAGGCGTACGGCCCGTCGGGCGCCTCGTCGCCCAGTCCGGGAGGCAGTGTCAGACGTTCGAAGAACCGTTCGGCGCCCAGGGCCAGTCTGCCGCCGACGCCGAACGACAGGTTCCACACGTCGCGACCGTCTCCGTCGCGCAGAACGCTTCCCATCACCCCGGGGACGAACACCACAAGATCGTGTGCCACCTGCTGATCCTCCTTCACTTCGCCGGTTCGCTGTCGGTGCCGACGTTCAGGCCGGAACGGCGCCGCCGGGCGGGGACACCGTCAGGACGTCCATGCGTTCCAGGCCCACGGACGCCACGACGAGCTCGGATCCCCCCGGCGCGGCCTGTGCCATCACCTGGTAGACGGCGAAGCCGCGATCGGGTACGCCCGGCGCGGGCCGATCCGCGTGCACGTCCCACAGGTGCAGCACGTGCGAGGCGTCGGCGGCCAGGACCACCACGCGGTTGCCCGGCAGGCTCCGGCAGACCAGGGAACGCACCGCCGTCACCGTCGTGCTCAACGGGCGCAGTTCCACGGCGCCGCGCGCCGCCTCCAGTGCCGCCGGCTGTGCGACGAAGACACCCTTGTCCGTCGCCACGGCGACATGCCTGCGCCCGTTGTCGTCGTGCGTGCCGGACAGGGCGCGGACGGGTGCACGGTCCGACGGCCTCAGCGGCACCGGGGTGCCGGGCTCCTCCCCGTCCCACAACCACACGGTGTCGCCCGCACCGGCGATCAGGAAGGAGCGGCCCAGCGGCGACTCGACGAAGGAGAGGCTGCGCACCATGTCGTTGGGCACGTGCAGGGGCGGCAGGGCCGTGGCGGACCGTACGTCCCAGCGCCGGACATGGCGGTTGTCGGCGGCGAACACCCGGACGGCCCGGCGGGCGGCCAGAGTCACGGCCCTCACCGTGCCGTCCTCACCGGGCGCGACGGGCAGGGCGGTCGCCGCGCCGGCCCCGAGCCGGCGGACCACGACGGTGGGCCCGTGCGCCGTGCTCCGCCCGGCTGCCGCCAGCCACAACGCACCCGAGGTGTCAGCGCGCAGATCCACGGCCTTGTAGGCGGCGAGCTCCGACTCGTCGTGGACGACCCGCCCCCGCAGGTCCCACACCCGCACGGCTCCCCGGGCGGCGACGACCACGGCACCCTCGCCGGGAGCGGTGCACACCAGGGCCCCGGCGTGCTCCAGGCCCGGTGCGGGCAGCCCCGTGCGGCCGCTCGGGGAGCCCGCGTCCGCGGCGGGCCCGTGCTCCCACACCCGTACCCGGCTCCCGTCGGCCACGGCCACCCGGCCGCGCTCGCCGCGCAGTACCGTGACGGAGGTCGGCCGCGACCGGAGTCCGGTCAGCGGGGCGAGCTCACGGCGGGCTGCCACGTCCCACTGGCGGATCCGCCCGCCGTCCACCGCGAAGAGCAGCGGGTTCGTGGAGTCGGTCAGGGCGGCGGTCGCTCCCGAGGGGTGCCGGAGACGGGCGCTGAAGACGGACTCCGCCCGCAGCTGCCGGCCCTCCTCGTCGAGCCGCCACACGCGAACCTGCGGGCTCGACGTGGTGACCGCGGCCACCCAGGGACGGTCGCCCGCCGTGGTGACGGCGAGGCATTCCACCCGGCCGGCGTCGGAGCCGAACGCGCCGCGCCCCACGCCGACCCACGGATCCAGGGCGACCACCCCCCGCTCGCCGCCGACCAACAGGCAGGGCGAGCCCCCGACGGTGGTGACGGCCGTGGCGTACACCTCGCTTACTTGGCTCCGCCAGAACCCGAGATGCCGAAGCCGGCCTTCCCGCCAGTCCCAGACGGCCACATGGGTGCCGAAAGCGGCCGCGACGATCTCCCGGCCGGCCACGATCCCCACGGCGACGGCGCTGATGGGCGCCGCCCAGCCGAGCATGTGGACGAGTCCCGGCCCGCGCCGCGGCCAGACCAGGACGCGTTCGGCGGCTGCCGCCACCGCTGCGATCCCGCATTCGTGGGAGGGAGCGGCCAGTGCCGTCAGCCGAGGGGTCGCCGCGCCGAGTGCGGCGGGTACGTGGCCCCGTACGAGGTCGGGCCGACCACCGAGGGTGCTCCAGTGCCACAGGCGTTCGGCGGCGGCGTAGAGTCCTCCGTCCGGGCTTGCCGACACGACGAGGACGTCTCCGAACGGCAGGCCCAGGCTGCGTTCGGGGGCGGACCGCTCAGCGGTGGTCCACTCGTCCGTCCAGTGCAGGTGTGCGGCGGAACGCGCCCAGGGCATGAGTTCCGGCTGCTGACGCAGGGCCTCCGCCTGCAGCAGGGCGGCGCGTTCGTCCGGCGACCTGCGCGCCAGGTCCTCGGCGATCGGCCGGTACAGGTCCACCTCCGCCGAGGCGGCCGCGCCGGGCTGGTCGAGTTGGGCCACGAGCCGCTCGGGATCGAGCCGGACGAGCAGTTCGGCGTCCTGGAGGAGACCGGCCAGCCGACCGGCCCGGGCGGCGTGCGCGGCCGCGTACCGCGCGATGTAGGAGTTGGTGGCGCCGCGGCCTCGGTACAGCTCGTGGTGGACCTGGTGGAGCACCGCGGCCATCGTGGCGTGCGTCTCGGCGTCCGGGAGGCCGGCGGCGCGCAGCACGTGGCTGACGAGCGCCTCGTGGTTCAGCCGGAAGACCGGCTGGCCGGCCTCACCGTGCGCCACGATGTGCGCGCCGCCGAACTTGCGCATCGCGACGATGTCGTGGGCCTCGTAGTGATGGCTCTCTCCTCGCGCCTCGGCCAGTGCCCGGGCCGCCAGGAGCCAGATCCTGTCGTCCTCCGGCAGACCGGCTCCGAAGGAGAGCGCCAGCGGGATCAGGAGTCCAAGAGCCCAGCCGGCGGCGCAGGTTGCGCCCGGTGCGGCCGTGTCCAGCGCCCGGATCTCGTGGTCCAGGGCCTCGTCCAGTCCCGAGGCCAGCACCTGCCGGAACTCCTCGTCCTCCGGTCCCACCGCCCGGTTCAGCCGCAGCAGGGCGGAGCAGTGCAGCTTCGCCACCAGGAAGGTGCCCGCGCTCCGGTGCCCCAGGGCGCGGCACACCGCGTCGAGTGTCCCCTCGGCGTCGCGGTACAGCCCTTCCGGGCCGCCGAGGCGGGCGCGCACATAGCCGAGGATGTCGTCGTCCCGGTCCGGCGCGCGGTCGAGGTCGAACCTGAGTGCGCCGTCCAGGAGCGCGGCGGCACCCCCTTCGGGCAGGGGTCGCGTGCCGATCAGGACGCGGACGGTCGGCTCGTGGGAGAGCGGGATCAGGACCTCGACGATGAGCGAGTCCAGGTGGGCCGGGTCGGTCTCGTCGAGCCCGTCGACCAGGAAGGTCGTCGACGCGGCGTCACGGCACTTCGTCAGCAGGGCGTCCATCAGCGCCCGCAGATCCGGCCAGCCGTCCCCGGGTTCCTCGAGTTGCAGGCCCTCGGCCAGCTCACGCGCGCATTCGAGGGCGCTGCGGCCGCGGCACTGGATGCCGGCGTCGATGGCGCTGAGCATCGCCCGTCGGCGGATCGGCGAAAGCCCTCTGAACTGCGGGGTGTTCGCGATGGTCATCAGGGCCAGCTGGGCGAGTAGAGCCGACTTGCCGCTGCCCGGGCCCCCGGTGACGATCAGCGCGCCGTTGCGGCCGGATGAACCGATCCAGTCGACGAGGCGGCCGAGGTAGTTCCGCCGTCCGGTGAAGAAGCCGGCGTCGTCCTCCACGAGCAGCCCGGTGAAGCGGCTGCGCAGCATCGTCTGCACGTGGGCGTCGAGCAGCTCCTGCCGACGCGACCGGGCAGCCGTGGACAACGGCCGGGCGAGCGCGTCGTAGTACGGGTTGACGATCAGGCCGACGAGCCTGCTGCCGCCGTGGAACTGCGGGAACACCAACTCGTCGGCGAGCACACTGCTGACTGCCTCGACCACCTCGGACGCGTGCAGTGCCTGGGCGTACGGCGTCCACAGCAGCCGCTCGCGGAACTCGAAGCGGGGATCGTCGCAGACGCGGCGGAACGCGTTCAGCCAGGCGCCGAGCTGCGCCCGCTGGTCGCCGTGCACCGTGCCGAGGACGCCCACCCCGCGGAAGTCGGGTGAGCCCTTGGCGGCCGGCCGCGGGCCGAGGTGGTCGTCCTCTCGGTCGAAGAAGCCCGCGTGCACCTCGCGGGCGGCGTCCGAGGCGTGGCAGGTGTCGAGGACCACCAGGATGTCGCCGCTCGCCTGTCTGAGCAGTTCGGCCATGTCCTCGGTGGTCAGGCTGCCGTCGTACTGGTCCGGATCGAGGTCCCGGCAGGGCAGGACGACCGCCCTGCTCCGGCCCTTCTTGATCCCGTGACCGATCCAGTAGAGGATCTTCCGCCTGGCGGGCGAGGCCGCGAAGCGGCGCAGCCCCTGAAGGACCTCGTGCCTCGTGCCCGTGACGGGCGGGGCGTCGGTCGTGAAGCCCAGCCGACGCGCCAGTGAGCGGAACTCCTCGGCGTGCTTGCGGGCGCCGGGCAGGTCGAAGTGCGGGTGGTGATCGTAGGTGTCCAGGCACACCACAACGGCCTCGCCGTGGTCCCCGCCCATCCCCACTCGACCTCCCCCGTCCGTGGCAGATCATGTTGCCGCTCGTCACACCGGTGTGCAACTGTCATGTATCAGAAGCGGATTGACGGATGGGGGAACCCTTGCACGACCGGGAGCACTTCCGTATCGGGCCACTGCGCACCACCTGTTACGTCTACGAAGGGGACGGCACCCGGCCCATCAGCGAGCGGAACCTCAGGATCTACTACGAGGCCGACGATCCCGTGTTCGTGCCGGAGGAGGTGCGGCGCTGGCGCCAGGAGATCGAGGACGAGCAGCGCACCCGTGCGGTGGCGGGCCGTGACCGGCGCTGGAACCATCCGCTGTTCGCGGTGGAGACGGTGGCCGTCACCCGCAGCGACGACCGCGAGGACCCGATCGTGGAGATCAGGTTCTCGTCGGCCGACTACTTCACCTTCCTCGCCGCCCAGCAGCTGGATCGGGCCCTGGAGGACGGCGAGGGCGCGGGAAGGACGCTGCGGGAGCACTACCTGGACGGCCAGGACCCCATCCTCGTCAACGGCTTCCTCTCCGCCAGCTTCGGCGCCAATGTGGCCGTCGTGACGGGCCGCGACCAGAAGATGCTGTTCTCCCGGCGCAGCGCGACCGTCGGCATGAACGCCGGGAACTGGAACTCCTCGGCCAACGAGGGGCTGTCCGGGCGGCACGACCTCAAGGACGGGGTGCCCGACCTCTTCGGTGCCGCCCGCCGTGCCCTGCGTGAGGAGCTGGCCGTCCACGAGGACGACCGCTGCGAGCTGGAGCTGCTCTCCTTCGCGATGGACACCGAGCTGCACCAGTGGGCCGCGTTCTTCCTGGCCGTGCTGCCGGATCTCAGCGAGGAGCAGCTGCGCGACCGGTGGAGCAGGGGCATCGACGACAAGTGGGAGCACAGCGAGTTCCGCTTCGTCCCGGCCGAGCCCGACGACGTGCTGGCGTTCATGCTCAGTCCCGAGGTCCGGGGCCGTTGGACGGCCTGCGGCCCGGCCCTGTTCCACCACGGGCTGGTCCGCCTGATGACGCGGCGGCTCGGCGACGCGGGCAAGGGGCGGATAGGGGTGGAGAAGGCCATTGACCGCGCCGTGGCCGCACTCGCCGACACGGGGGGAGCAAGCGGGCCCGCCTGATCGGTGCGCCGTCTCGGCCGGCCGGGGCCGCGGCCGGCCGAAAGCAGCCGCGGCCGCCGGGGGGTTGTGCGGCTCGGGACCAGGGGCGGTCGTCCTCCCGTGCGGGTGACTTCCGCACCGTCGGGGCTGGGCTCAGGTCGTGGTGCTCGGGGCTTCGGCCGGGGCCGGTTCGGCCGGTGCGCCGGCGGCGGAGCGGCGGGTCAGGGCGCGGTCCAGGGCGTACGGGCCGGAGCCGAGCACGGCGATGGTGAGGAACGCCCAGCAGAACATGACCGAGGCCTCGCCCCCGTTCTGCAGCGGCAGCAGCGCGTGTTCCTGGTGGACGGTGAAGTAGGCGTAGGCCATGGAGCCGGAGCAGAGCAGGGCGGCCGACCGGGTGCCGGCGCCGAGCAGGACCAGGGCGCCGCCGACGAGTTGGATCAGGGCAGCCCACCAGCCGGGCCACTGGCCGAGCGGGAGGGTGCCGCCGCCCTTGGCGCCGCCCAGGACGCCGAAGAGCGAGGCGGCGCCGTGGCAGGCGAAGAGCAGGCCGACGACGATCCGAAAGGCCGTCAGCACCACGGGTCTGGCGGCCTCGGCGGCCTGGCGGGGGGTGGTGGGGAAGTGTGCGGACATGCCGGAACGCCTCCTGTGGGGAGGAGGGATGGGGCGGTAAGGCTAGCCTTGGTCTAGTCCACTTGGCAATGCCCTGTCAGATGTTCGGCGCGGGTCGGAGCTCGGCTTTTCTTGACCGATCATTCTTGAACTGGCTAGGGTGTGCGACATGGCCAGAACGAAGGAATTCGACCCGGACGCGGTACTGCAGGCGGCCCTCGAGCTGTTCTGGCAGCGCGGCTACGAGGCCACCTCGATGGCCGACCTGGTCGAGCGCCTCGGCATCGCCCGAGCCAGCATCTACGCCACCTTCGGCAGTAAGCACGAGCTCTACCTGCGGGCGCTGGAGCGGTACGCCGAGCAGACCGACCCGGTGCTGCTGGCGGAGCTGTCCCAGCCCGGTCCGGTGCTGCCGGCCGTCCGGGCGCTGGTGCGGCGGTACGCGGCGGAGTCGGCCGGGGGCCGGCGGGAGCGCGGCTGCTTCGTCATCAACACCGCCGTCGAACTCGCCCCGCACGACCCCTCGGCGGCCCGCCGGGTGGGAGCCAGCCTCGCCCACCTGGAGACGGTGCTGACCGCCGCCCTGGTGCGGGCCGAGGCGCAGGGCGAACTGCCCGCTGGGCGGGAGCCCCGGGCGCTCGCCCGGATGCTGATGGTGCTGATGCAGGGCATGCGGGTGATGGGCAAGACCGCCGACGGCGCGGCCCGGGTGGGGGACGCCGCCGAGCAGGCGCTCACGCTGCTGGACCCGAGGTGACGGCCGGCGACTGACGACCGGCGGCCGAGGCCTGACCGGTCGCGTCCCCTGCTGTCCATAATCTGGACCGAACGGTCTTTATAGAGAAAGGGGGTTCTCATGAGTGCCGCTACGGCGGGTCGGTTCGGATTCGCACTGCTGGGCGTCGTACAGGCGGTGCTGATCTTCACGATCACGATCCTCACCGTTCCGCTGCCACTGGTGGCCCGGGAGTTCGGGCTCGGCCCGTCCGGAGTGCTGCTGCTCAGCGCCTCCTACGGGCTCACCTTCAGCTCCCTGCTCCTCCTCGGCGGTCGGCTGGCCGACCGTCACGGCGGGCGCCGGATCCTCCGAGCGGGCCTGCTCCTGCTCGGCGCCACCTCGATCGCCTGCGCCCTCGCGCCCGGCTACCCCGTCCTGCTCGCGAGCCGCCTCGTCCAGGGCGCCGGCGCGGCCCTCACCGCCCCGGCGGCGGTCGCGGTGGTCCGCGTGCTCCACCCCGAACCCGCCGCCTACCGACGGGCGATGGCCACCTGGGGCGGCCTGTCGGTGCTCGGCGCCACCGTCGGCAGTGTGCTGTCCGGCGCGGTCGCCGCCGCGGTCTCCTGGCGCTGGCTGTTCGCGGTGCCCGTCCTGGTCGCCCTCACCGGACTCGCCCGCTCCGGCACGCTGCCCGCCGCCACCCCCGCCGGGCGCCGCCCGGCCCTGGACCTGCGCGGCGCGGCCCTCGCCACCGCCGGTGTCTGCGCGGCGAGCTACGCCCTGGTCGCGTCCACCGAGCGCGGCTGGGCCGACCCCGAGGTGTACGGGCCACTGCTCGCCGGACTCGCCCTGCTGCTCGCCTTCGCCGCCGCCGAACGCCGCACCGCCGACCCGCTGCTGCCGCCCGGTTTCCTGGCCGACCGGCGCCGCGCCGTCGCGCTCGCCGCCGTCATGGTGACCGCCGCCGGCACCACGCTGACCTTCGTCCTGCTCTCGCTTTACCTCCAGCAGCAGCGCGGCTGGAGCGCCGCCGCCACCTCCGCGGCCTTCCTGCCGTACGCGGCCGCCCTGCTGCTGTCCGGCCGCCTGGCCGGCCCGCTGACCGTCCGGTACGGCCCGGCGTCGGTCACCGCCGGCGGGCTCGCCGTGGCGGGTGCCGGACTCGCCCTGCTCGCGGGCCTCGCTCCCGGCAGCGGGTACACCCTCGGGCTGCTGCCCGGACTGCTCCTGCTGCCCGCCGGAGCCGCCGCGGCCTTCGCCGGAGCGGCCGTCCTCGCCACCGGCGGGGTGGCCCCCGAGCGGACCGGCCTGGCCGCGGGCGTGTACAACACGGCCATGGAGCTCGGCCCCACCGCCGGGTTGGCCGCCCTGATGGCGCTCGCCGCCACCCGCGCGAGCGTCGTCGGCGGATACGCCACGGCCTTCGCGGCGGCCGCCGCCGGGCTGGCACTCACCGCCGTCGCGGTCGCCGCCCTGTCCCGAACCACCAGCGCGCCGGAACCAAGCACCACCGCACCGGATCGCATCACCACCGGACCGGAACCAAGCACCACCGCGCCGGAGCCAAGCACCAGCGCGCCGGAGCCAAGCACCACCGCACCGGAGCCAAGCACCACCGCACCGGAACGAACCAGCACCGCGTCAGAACGCACCACTCGGATCAAGGAGTTCACCTCATGACCACGCGTTTCGCCGACAAGTCCGTCCTCGTCACCGGTGGCGGCAGCGGCATCGGACGGGCCATCGCGCTCGCCTTCGCCCAGGAGGGCGCCCGGGTCGCGGTCGCCGGCCGCTCCGCGGGCCCGCTCGCCGAGACCGTCGAGCTGATCGAGCAAGCCGGCGGCAAGGCGGTCGCGCTGACCGGCGACGTGACGAACAGTGAGGACGCCGCTCGGCTGGTCCGCGAGACGGTCGAGCGGTTCGGCGGGCTGGACGTCGCCGTCAACAACGCCGGGGTGCTCGGCGCCCTCGGCCCGGTCGCCGACATCGACGAGGCCGAGTGGCAGCGGGTGATCGACATCAACGTCACCGGCACGCTGCTCGCGATGCAGCACCAGATCGGCCACCTGCGGGCCCACGGCGGCGGCGCGATCGTCAACGTCTCCTCCAATGTCGGTGCCCACCGGCGGATCGCCGGCATCGGCGCCTACGCCGCCAGCAAGGCCGCCGTCACCGCACTGACCCGCGCCGCCGCCCTCGACCACATCGCCGAGGGCGTGCGGATCAACCTGGTGAGCCCCGGCCCGGTGGACACCCCCATGTCCTCCCGCCCCGGCGAGAGCGCCGCCGACAAGGGTGAGCGGATGAAGGCCCAGGTCCCGCTCGGCCGGGCCGGCGCGGTCGAGGAGATCGCCGCCGCCGTGCTCTACCTCGCCTCGCCCGAGGCGGGCTACACCGTCGGCGCCGACCTGGTGCTGGACGGCGGCGCCACCGCCTGACCGCCGCCGGGCCTACTCGCCCAGCCAGTCCCCGGGCACCGCCTCGTACAGCGCCTCCAGCGCCTGCGGGGTGCGTGCCCGGGCCGTCATCCAGGCGTCCTCGACCACCCCGACCAGCACGTCCGGCCCCTGGTACCAGCGGCAGTTCCGGCCGAGTGCGGGCAACTCGCGGAAACCGGCGGGAAGTTCGTCCTCCGACTCGATGACGTCGGTCAGCTCGTGGTCCTCCAGTAGCTTCTCCGTCATCGCCATCACCGCGGCCGCCGTCGAGAAGCGCTCCTCCCAGGGCTCCCACCGCTCCGCCGACTTGTCGGCGAGGTCCGGCCGGATCACCGTCGGCGGGTCCTTGTGGTCGAGGCTGTCGCGGTCGGCGCCCTCCTGCTCGTGGCCGACGCCCTCCTGCTCGACGCCCTCCCGCTCGTGGCCGACGCCCTCCCGCTCGACGTCCTCCCGCTCGAGGTCGGTCAGCAGCACGCCCCAGTGCGCGCAGCCCTGGTTCTCCGCCCGGTAGACCAGCGCCCCATCGAGTACGAACAGTTCGTCCGGCGTCAGCAGCACGTCCTGGTTGCTGGTCAGGTCCGCCCGCCGGCCGAACAGCCGGTACGCCTCGCGCAGCGCCGTCGGCAGCCGCAGGCCCAGCCGCTGTTCGGCGGCGTCGAGTTCGGCGTCCGAGAAGCCGTCGTCCGGCCCGAGTGGCTCGCCCCAGTACGCGGCGAAGCCCCTGACGAGTGCCCAGGAGCCCGCGCGGCAGCGCAAACTTTCGGCCATTGCGGCCCGTATGTCGAATTCCGTTTCGTCCACCCGCGCACCGTACGACACCCCTCCGACAACGCGGTGAACCGCTCAACCGCCGTCCGGGAGCCCGTCCGGGCACGACCGGCCGAATCTGACGCGAACGCGTAATCCGGGTGACACCCGTTGATCACCACGAGGTTCCCGCCGCGTCGTGTGGGCAAGACACGGTTTCGGCCGGAACCGACATCACGAAAGGCGGACGCGCACCGCATGCCGACCGCACCGCACACCGCGCCCCGGGTGGGCCGCCGAAGCCGCTGGGGAGAACACGGGCTCGCCTGGGCCTTCCTGCTGCCCTCCCTGGTGGTCTTCGTCCTCTTCATCGGCTACCCGCTGGGACGGACGATCTACCTGAGCGGGCACGCCAACGACCTCTTCGGCGCGCCCTCCCGCTTCGTCGGGACGAAGCACTACACCGACCTGCTGACCTCGGCGGACTTCCGCCGCACCCTCGTCACCACGGGGCTGTTCACCGTGCTCACCGTGGTGCCCGGGGTGCTCGGCGCGCTGGCGCTGGTGCTGCTCCTGGAGAACCGGATCCGGGGCGTGCGACTGCTGCGCTCCGCCTTCGCGCTGCCCTTCGCCTTCTCGGTGGCCAGCGCGTCGGTGGTCTTCGCGGTGTTCTTCAACCCGGCCAGCGGGGTGCTCAACGGCCTGCTCTCGCACGTCGGCCTCGGCCCGATCGGCTGGCTGACCGACTCCCGGTACGCGCTGGTGTCGGTGGCCGTCACCACGGTCTGGATGAACCTCGGCTACAACGTGCTGGTGCTGTCCGCCGGCATCGGCTCGATCCCGGGCGAGATCGTGGAGGCGGCCCGCATCGACGGCGCGTCGGGCCTGCGGCTGGCCCGCTCGATCACCATCCCGATGCTCGGCCCGAACCTGTTCTTCCTGACCGTGGTCTCCACCGTCCACGCGCTGCAGAGCTTCGGCCAGATCCACATCCTCACCAAGGGCGGGCCGGACGGCTCCACCCGGACCCTCGTCTACTCCGTCTACGAGAAGGCCTTCGCCTACGGCTCCAGCGACTTCGGCACCGCGAGCGCCCAGGCCGTGGTGCTGCTCGTGGTCGTCCTCGCCTGCACGGCCGTCCAGTTCGGCGTCCTGGAGCGGAAGGTGCACTACGCATGACCACCATCGCCACCGGAGCCGAGGCGCCCGAGGCGTCGAAGGCGCCCCGCCCGCGCACCCGCCCCCTCGCCGGGCGCTCCCCGCGCGACCTGCTCGGCCGCGCCGCGGTCTACCTACTGCTCGCCGTCGCCGTCGTCACCGTGGCCTTCCCGGTGTACTACGCGATCGCCGGCGCCTTCATGGGCCCGTCCGAACTCTCCTCGTACCCGCCCGCGCTGGTACCGCACTCGGTCACCGGACGGAACTTCTCCGGCGCCGTGGACGCGATCCCGCTGGCCCGCCAGTACGCCAACTCGGCGATCGTGGCCACCGCCATCACCCTCGCCCAGCTGTTCACCTCGATCCTGGCCGCGTACGCCTTCGTCTTCCTGCCGCTGAAGGCCCGGGCCGCGGTGTTCGGGGTGTTCCTGGCGACGCTGATGGTCCCGTGGGAGGCCATCATCATCCCCAACTACCTGACGCTGTCCGGCTGGGGTCTCGGCAACACCTACTTCGGCCTGGTGCTACCCTTCCTGGCCTCCGGCTTCGGCACCTTCATGCTGCGCCAGGCCTTCCGCCAGCTGCCCGGCGAACTGCGCGACGCCGCCCGGATCGACGGCGCCGGCCACTGGCGGTTCCTGTGGCGGATCGTCGTCCCGCTCAACAAGCCCGCGCTCGCGGCGCTGTCGATCTACGTCTTCCTCTCCGCCTGGAACCAGTACTTCTGGCCGCTGATCATCACCCGCACGGCGAACATGCAGACCCTGCAGATCGGCCTCACCTCGCTGCGCGACTCCGAGATGGCCGACCCCGGGCTGATCCTGGCCGGCGTCGTGCTCTCCCTGCTGCCCACCCTCGCCCTGGTGGTCTTCGGCCAGCGCTTCATCGTCCGCGGCCTCACCGCGGGCGCGGTGCGCTGACCCTCCGTCCCGCGCACGTCCGTCCTGCCCGCGTCCGTCCCGCCCGCGTCCGTCCTGCCCGCGTCCGTCCTGTCGACGTGCGCCCCCTCCTACCAGAGAGAGAACCCTCGTGAAGAAGAGTGCACGCGCGCTCGCGGCCCTGCTGGTGGCCGGCCTGTCCCTGACCGCCTGCAGTTCCTCCGGTGGCTCCGGCTCCGGCGGCTCCAACGACGCCGCCGCGCCCGGCGCCCAGGCCCTCGACCAGGCCTCCGGCGTCACCAGCGTCGAGTTCTGGCACTCGATGACCGGCAAGAACGCCGAGGTGCTCACCGGGCTGGTCGACCAGTTCAACGCCGCGCACCAGGGCAAGATCGAGGTCAAGGCGCAGTTCCAGGGCAAGTACGACGAGCTGGTCACCAAGTACAAGGCCTCGGTGCAGCAGAAGGGCACGCCCGCCCTGGTGCAGGTCTACGACATCGGCACCCGGTTCATGATCGACTCCAAGCAGACCGTCCCCGCCCAGGCCTTCGCCGACAAGGACGGCTACGCGCTGGACGACCTGGACGCCAACATCCGCAACTACTACTCGGTCGGCGGCAAGCTCCAGTCGATGCCGTTCAACTCCTCGATGCCGCTGCTCTACCTGAACACCGACGCCTTCAAGGAGGCCGGCCTCGACCCGGCCCAGCCGCCCAAGGACCTCAACGAGCTGGGCGAGCTGGCGAAGAAGCTGACCAAGAAGGACGCCGACGGCAAGACCGTCCGCTACGGTTTCGGCGCCGCCATCTACGGCTGGTTCGTCGAGCAGCTGCTGGCCGAGTCCGGCTCCATGTACTGCGACAACGACAACGGCCGCAGCAACAAGGCCGGCAAGGTCGTGTTCGACTCCGCGCAGGGCGCCCGGATCGTCCAGTGGTGGGCCGACCTGGTCAAGGGCGGCTACGCGGCCAACACCGGCCGCACCACCGACGACGCCCAGGCCGCCTTCAAGGCCGGCACCGTCGCGATGCACCTGGAGTCCACCGGCGTGCTGCGCGGCTACACCGAGGCGGCGAAGTTCGGCGTCGGCACCGCGGCCTTCCCGAAGGTCACCGCCGCCGACCAGGGCGGCCCGGCGATCGGCGGCGCCTCGCTGTGGATCAGCGGCCCCGGCCACTCGGACGCCGAGAAGCGCGCCGCCTGGGAGTTCGAGAAGTTCGTGACGGCTCCCGAGCAGCAGGCCGTCTGGCACACCGGCACCGGCTACTTCCCGGTCAACACGAAGTCCCTGGACGACCCCAAGGACAAGGAGTGGGTGGCCAAGTACCCGCAGTTCCAGACCGCGATCGACCAGCTGAAGACCACCAAGCCCACCCCGGCCACCGCCGGCTGCCTGCTCGGCGTGATGCCGCAGGCCCGCAAGGGCGTGGAGACCGCGATCGAGCAGGCCATCTCGGGCAGCAAGTCGGCCCAGCAGGCGCTGGCCGACGCGGCCAAGGAGCTGCAGCCGGCGATCGAGAGCTACAACAGCTCGGTCGGCTGAACCAGCACCAAGGCCACGGCCAGGACGACGGCCCGCCCCGCGCACCACGCGCCGGGCGGGCCGTCGTCCGTCATGCCGAGAGCGCCTCGCCGTGCTCGCCGTCCGCCGGCACCGCGCAGGCGGAGGCGAGCTCGTCGAGCGACAGGTCGAGCGCGAAGGCCAGCGCCGCGATGGTGAAGAACGACGGGGTCGGCGCCCGCCCCGTCTCGATCTTGCGCAGCGTTTCCGCCGAGACACCGGCCACCGCCGCCACCTCGACCATGCTGCGCTCACCACGCGCTTCGCGCAGCAGCGCCCCGAAGCGCTCCCCACGCGCGTGCTCCCACGGGGTCAGCGGAGTCCTCACCATGCCCCAGAGTCTAGGGCCTGTGGCTCGGACTCAGGCCCGTGGCCGGACGACGGGGGCTCGAAGACGGACCCTAGGGCTTCGGCGCGGTGGAGTCGGCGGGCCAGTTGGGGAGGTCGGCCGGGCCGCCCGGCCGGTCGCGGTTCAGGGCCAGGCAGAGGATGACGACGGTGGTGTTGCGCTCCTCGGAGTAGGAGCCGAAGACGTCATCCGCCTCGGAGTCGCACGCGGCCTGGGCGCCACCGTCGTGGACGACCTTGGTGACCTTGTAGTCGGCGGTGGGCTTGGTGCAGGTCACGAGCTCCATCTTCGGCTTGGAACCGTGGCCGATGTCGTGCACGCAGTCCCCGGCCTGGGCGGCTTCCGGCTCGGACTTGCTGGCGAAGTTGGCGACGATCAGGCCGCCCGTGATCAGCGCGACCAGGAGGAGCGGGCCTCCCACGCGGCGGGTGATCCGGCGGAGCCGCGAGGGCTCGGCGGGGGCGGGGAGCTCGGCCGGGGCGGGGAGTTCGGCGCCCTCGGGCTGCTGGGGGAGCGGCTCGGCAGGCTGGGGGGTCTCGTCGACGGGGGCGGTCGGCGGGGTCGTCACGTGGGTTCCTCATGGTCAGATCATCGGATTGCGCGGCCGAACACTAGCGGATCGCGAGCCACCCGATCGC
This sequence comes from Kitasatospora sp. NPDC033851, assembly GCF_055576085.1. Classification (NCBI taxonomy): domain Bacteria; kingdom Bacillati; phylum Actinomycetota; class Actinomycetes; order Kitasatosporales; family Streptomycetaceae; genus Kitasatospora; species Kitasatospora sp. NPDC033851. The sequence goes on from NZ_JBVIRL010000010.1 coordinate 251,322, forward strand.
CACATATTCCCTGGCAGGCCGTCTGCGGCCGCCGCCCCGCCCCGCCGCCGGCTTCCTCGCGGCACGTGCCGGGTGGATGCTCGTCCACCATCGACCGTGATACAAATACCGGTATAAGAATTGGATCCAGGGGAGTGGTTCACCATGGTCGAAATCAAGTCGGACGCCGCCCTCGAGGCGATGCGCGAGGCCGGGCGGGTGGTGGCGGACGCGCTGGCCGCCGTGCGGGAGACGGCGGCAGTCGGCGTCAGCCTGCTGGAGCTGGACGAGGTCGCACGGGGCGTACTGAACGCGGCCGGGGCGAGTTCGCCGTTCCTCGGCTACCGTCCGTCCTTCGCGCCCGTCCCGTTCCCCGCCGTCATCTGCGCCTCCGTCAACGACGCCGTCGTGCACGGCATCCCGAACGGCTACCGGCTGTGCGACGGCGACCTGGTGAGCATCGACTGCGGTGCGGTGCTGGACGGTTGGGCCGGCGACTCCGCCGTCAGCTTCACCGTCGGCACCGCCCGCCCCGAGGACACCGCGCTGATCGACGCCACCCGGCGCGCCCTGGACGCCGGCATCGCCGCCGCCGTGGTCGGCAACCGGACCGGCGACATCTCCCACGCCATCGGCCGCGTCATCCGAGGCGGACGGTTCGGCACGCCGGAGGGCTTCGGCGGGCACGGCATCGGCCGCCGCATGCACGAGGACCCGCATGTGTCCAACGTCGGCCGCCCGGGCCGGGGTTACCCGTTGCGGCCGGGCCTGGTGCTGGCCATCGAGCCGATGCTGATCGCCGGCGGCCGGGACGACTACGACACCGACCCGGACGGCTGGACCCTGCGCACCACCGACGGCACGCGCGCCGCCCACATCGAGCACACCGTCGCCATCACCGAGGACGGCCCGCGCATCCTCACCCTGCGCTGAGTCCTCACGACCCCTCGCCGCGTCGAACACGCAGCTAGGCTCGACGCCATGACCAAAGGCGTGATGTTCGACTTCTCCGGCACCCTCTTCCGGGTCGTCTCCACCGCCGAGTGGCTGGCGGCCTTCACCGCCGCCACCGGCCTCGACCTGCCCGCCCGTGAGCAGGCCGAACTGGTGGACCGGCTGGAGGAGTTCGGGGCGCTACCCGGGGGTGTGCCGCCGCGCCGGATCCCGCCGGAGGTCCAGGAGGCATGGGACACCCGCGACTTGACCCCCGAGCTGCACCGCGCCGCGTACACCGCGCTGACCCGCGCGGCCGAACCGCCCGCCGGCCTCGACGCGGACGCCCTGTACGAGACCCACATGGCGCCCGCGAGCTGGCGCCCCTACCCGGACGCCGCCCCCGTGCTGCGCGAGCTGCGCCGCCGGGGCGTCCCGGTCGCCGTGGTGAGCAACATCGGCTGGGACCTGCGCCCGGTCTTCCGCGCCCACGGGCTGGACGAGCTGGTCGACACGTACGTCCTGTCCTACGAGATCGGCGCCCAGAAGCCCGACCCGATGATCTTCGAGACCGCCTGCGCCCGGCTCGGCCTGGCCCCGGCCGACGTGCTGATGGTCGGTGACGACCGGACGTGCGACGGCGGCGCGACCGCCCTCGGCTGCGGCTTCCACCCGGTCGAGCACCTGCCCGTCGACCAACGGCCGGACGCCCTGGCACCGCTGGCGGCGACCCTGCCGGACTGACGGGTCCGGATTGACGGGTCCCGATTGACGTGTCCGGGGTGACGGAAGACACGAGGTGGCACCCCTGCTGCCAGGAGTAGCGTGCGGGCATGACCGATCAGGACTTCACCACCCGCATCACCGTCCGCGGGTACGAGACCGACACCCAGGGCCACCTCAACCAGGCCGTCTACCTCCAGTACGCCGAGCACGCCCGCTGGGAGTACCTCCAGGCGGCCGGGATCCGCCAGGCCGACCTGGTCGCCAAGGGCGTCGGCCCGGTCGTCCTGGAGACCACGGTCAAGTACCTGCGGGAGCTGCGCGCGGGCGACTCGGTGGACGTGAGCTGCTCGTTTACCTGGCGGGACGGCAAGACCTTCCAGGTGGTGCAGCGCCTGATCCGCGAGGACGGCGTGCTGGCCGCCGAGATCACCGGCGTCGGCGGCATCCTCGACCTGGCCGGGCGCAGGCTGGTCGCCGACCCGCGCGAACCGCTGCGCGCCCTCGCCGCCGACCCGGCCCTGCTCGGTCTCTGACACACCCTCTGACGCATCCCGCTGCCGGCCCGCCGGAATCCTCTCTGAGGCACCCTCACCATCCGCCGGTCCCCGGCGTCGGAGGCCGCACCCGGTTGCGGCCTCCACCCGGTGGACGGGGGTTTCCCCTACCCCCGACCGGCCCGCTGCCCGGATGGGGCCAAGTGCGGTGCCGCAGCAGACTCTTGGGCATGCCGAAGAACACGATCACCGTCACCGCCGCCGCGACCGCGGCCGCCGCACTCGCCGTCACCGCGCTGACCGCCCTGCCCGCCTCCGCCGACGCCCCGAACGCCGGGAAGGACCGCCTCACCTGGACCACCTGCCAGGGCGACGCGGACCCGCGCCAGCGGTGCGCCACCGTCACCGTCCCGCTGGACTACCGCGACCCGTACGGCGAGCAGATCACCCTCGCGATCTCCCGCATCCCCGCTGCCCGGCCGGGCCAGCGCCACGGTGTCCTGCTGACCATCCCCGGCGGACCGGGCGGCTCCGGCCTGGACGTTCCGAGCAGCGCGGCCAAGCGCCTCCCGCAGTCCGTCCTGGACCGCTTCGACCTGGTCGGTTTCGACCCGCGCGGCGTCGGCCGCTCCACCCCGGTCAGCTGCGACCTGGACCGCTCCGACCTGACGATGGTCAAGCTGCGCTCCTGGCCCGCCGCCGACGGCTCGATCGACGGCAACGTCGGCTACGCGCGCCGCCTCGCCGAGGCCTGCGCCAGCAACGGCGGCCCGGTACTGCGCAGCATCTCCAGCGCGAACGAGGCCCGCGACATCGACGCCATCCGCGGGGCCCTCGGCGAGCGCAAGCTCTCCGCCTGGGGCGTCTCGTACGGCACCTACGCGGGTGCCGTCTACGCCACCATGTTCCCGCAGCGGACCGACCGGATCGTGCTGGACAGCAACGACGACCCGAACCCGACCCGGGTGGAGCGCGGCTGGCTCGCCGCCTTCGGCCAGGGTGCCGAGGACCGCTTCCCGGACTTCGCCAAGTGGGCGGCGTCGCCCGGCAATCCGGACCGGGTCGCGGACACCCCCGAGGAGGTCCGCCCGCTCTTCCTCGACCTCGCCGCCCGCCTGGACCGCGCTCCGCTGCCCTGGCCCGGGGCCGAGCCGGCCGAGCTGAACGGAAACGTGCTGCGCGAGACCATGATGCAGAGCCTGTCCGCGGACGCCGCCTTCCCGCACCTGGCCCGGCTGATGCTGGCCGGTCTCGGTCGCCGCCCGTTGCCCGCCCCGATGACGCCGCCGGAGCAGGTCATGCAGAACACCATCGCCGTCTCGGTCGGCACGCTGTGCAACGACGTCAACTGGCCCACCGACCCGGCCGCGTACGTGAAGGACGTCGCCGCCGAGCGTGCCGCCCGTCCGCTCACCGCGGGCATGCCGGCGAACGTGACGCCCTGCGCCTTCTGGCCGTCCGCGCCCGCCGAGCCGCCGGTGAAGGTGACCGACCGCGGCCCGGCGAACGTCCTGCTGGCCCAGAACCTGCGCGACCCCTACAGCCCGTACACCGGCGCGCTCAAGCTGCGCGCCGCGTTCGGGCAGCGGGCCCGGATGGTGGCGGTGGACTCGGGCGGCCACGAGACGTACGTGGCCCACGGGAACGCCTGCGGCGACGCGGTGGTGACGGACTACCTGGTGACGGGCCGCCGCCCGGCCGAGGACGTCTTCTGCCCGGCGGAGTGAGCGCGGGCGGAGTGGGCGTGCCCGGAGTGAGCGTGGGACCGGTGCGGGCCGGGTACCGGAAAGCCGGGCGCGGGCCGGGGAATTGCTGAGCGGGAGCCGGGCGCGGTCCGAGCCCGCCGGGTGGCACGCGGGGCCAACAGGCCGTGGACGAACGGCCCTTGTCCCTGCGTGCACGTCCGTTCGACTCTCGTGAATGAGTCGAATCTGTCGCGATTTTGTGACAATCCCTCGCCGACACCCCGCCCACGCGGGGTGTTCACGGCCTTAATGTTCGATCTATGTCACCGAAGAGCCGCCGCATATCTTCCCCGGACCCGGGCGACACCTGGGTGCCGCGCCCGAGGCGCCGTGAGACCCCGATCGGGATCCTGCGCCACGCGGCCAAGTTCCTCGGCGCCAGCGTCCTCGGCGGGGTGCTGCTGGCAGGCCTGATCCTCCCGGCGGCCGGCGCGGTCGGGCTCGGGGCGAAGAGCGGCGCCGAGGGCTTCGAGAGCATCCCCGACGACTTCAAGACGCCGCCGCTCACCCAGGCCACCCAGATCTTCGACGCCAACGGCGGTCTGATCGCCAAGGTCTACGAACGCGACCGCACCGTCCTCACCGCCGACCAGATGTCCCCGCTGATCCGCCAGGCCCAGGTGGACATCGAGGACGCCCGGTTCTACGAGCACGGCGCGGTGGACCTCAAGGGCGTCCTGCGGGCCGTCACCAAGAACGCCGAGAGCGGCGCCACCGTCCAGGGCGCCTCCACGCTGACCCAGCAGTACGTGAAGAACGTCAACGTGGAGAAGGCCGGGGACGATCCGGAGGCGGTGCGCGAGGCGCAGCGCAAGACGCTCGGCCGCAAGATCCAGGAACTCCGGTACGCCATCAAGCTGGAGGAGGACCTGAGCAAGGAACAGATCCTCACCAACTACCTGAACATCACCTTCTACGGCCACCAGGCGTACGGCATCCAGGCCGCCGCGCAGCGCTACTTCAGCAAGGACGCCAAGGACCTGAGCCTCCCCGAGGCGGCGATGCTCGCCGGGCTCGTGCAGAACCCCACCCAGTACGACCCGAAGCTGCACCCGGTGGCCGCCCAGAAGCGCCGCGACACCGTCATCGACAAGATGGTGGAGAACAAGCACATCACCGCGGACCAGGCCAAGGAGGCGAAGGCCGCCCCGCTGGGCCTCACCTACAAGGACCCGCAGAACGGTTGCATCACCGCCAAGGCCGGCATGGGCTTCTTCTGCGACTACGTGCGCCACGTCGTCAAGCAGGACCCGGCGTTCGGCAAGAGCGCGGCCGAGCGCACGAAGCTGTGGGACACCGGCGGCCTCAACATCTACACCACCCTGGACCCGGAGAAGCAGGCCGCCGCCCAGAACGCCGTCTCCACCAAGGTGTACGTCACCGACCCGGTCTCGGCCGCGATGACGATGGTCGAGCCCGGCACCGGCAAGATCCTGGCGATGGCGCAGACCCGCCCGTACGGCCTGGCCAAGGAGAAGAACGAGACCGTCGTCAACTACAACGTGGACGCGGCGATGGGCGGTGGCATCGGCTTCCAGCCCGGCTCCAACTTCAAGCCGATCGTGGCCGCCGCCGCCCTGGAGGCCGGACTGTCGTCGACCCAGCGGTACGACGCGCCGAACCGGATGGACTGGCCGACGATGAAGACCTGCGACGGCACCTGGAAGAACCTCAGCAAGGGCAAGAAGGAGGGGACGATCCCCAACGAGAGCGCCTCCGAGCAGGGCCCGTACGAGCTCAAGCAGGCCATGGCGCTCTCGGTCAACACCTACTTCGTGCAGATGGAGCAGGAGATCGGCCTCTGCGCGGTCAAGCAGATGGCCAACAAGCTGGGCGTGGCGGGCAAGGCGGACGGCTCGCCGCTGCAGGAGGTGCCCGCGCTCGGCCTCGGCACCCAGGAGGTCAGCCCGCTGACCATGGCCAACGTGTACGCGACCTTCGCCGCCCGGGGCAGCCACTGCGCGCCGATGGCGATCAACCGGATCACCACGGTCGACGGCAAGGACGTGCCGGTGCCGTCGGCCCAGTGCACCCAGGTGATGTCGGAGGACACCGCCGACGTGGTCAACAGCGTGCTGCTCGGGGTCACCGAGAAGGGCGGCACCGCCCGGGACCTGGGCCTGGACGACGGCCGCCAGATCGCCGGCAAGACCGGTACCACGGACGAGAAGAAGTCGGCCTGGTTCACCGGCTACACGGGCAACCTGGCCGGCTCGGTCTGGCTGGGCAGCCCGGGCACCAAGGTGCCGATGCGCAACATCCGGATCGGCGGCAAGTACCAGGCCGAGGTGTTCGGCGCGACCGGCCCGGGGCCGATCTGGCAGCAGGCGATGAGCGACGCGGTCCGGAACATGCCGGAGCAGCGGTTCACCACCGTCTACATCCCGGACCCGCCCAAGCGCGACACCGGCTGCAGCACCCCCAGCGGCTCGCCGAACCCGGTCACCTGCACCGGCGCCCCGGCCACCGGCAGCCCGGGGGCCAACGGGAACAACGGCAACAACGGGAACAACGGCAACAACGGGAACAACGGCAACAACGGGAACAACGGCGGCCAGGCCAAGCCGCGCGGCGCCAACCCGACCGGCCGCTCCGCGCCGTCCACCCCGCCGGACCCCGAGGACCAGTAGCCGAAGCCCGGTCCGCACCGGCCGGCCCCGCCTGAGTACCCGTACTCATGCGGGGCCGCGCCGCGTCGGCGGACGATGGCGCCATGCCGCACAGCATCCTCGGCGTCCCCGCCGTCTTCTGCCCCTCGATCGGCTACCTGGCCGGCTCCCTGGTGATCGGCCTCGCGGCCGCGCACGAACGGCGCGCCGCGACCGGCCCCGGCGCCGCCAAGGCGGTGCGGCAGTGGACGGCGGTGGTCTGGACGATGCCGGGCTTCCTGCTCGCGATGACCGTCAACCCGTTCCCGGACGGCACCGCGGCCCGCTTCCTCTCCGCCACCGCCCTGGGCGCGGCCGGCAACGCCGCGCTGCTGGCGCTCGCCGCCCACGCCCTGGGGCTCGGGTGAGCCGTTCTGGCATGCCTCGGGCCTACCGGGCCTCGACCGGCTCGCCGCTGTCCTCGTCGAGGTTGAACACCCGCCGGTAGGAGTCCGTCACCACGGTGATCTGCTCCCGCCCGGTCCAGCTCGCCTCCACCAGCCGGGCGTCGTCCGGGCCCCCGCCGATGTCGGCCAGTGACCAGCGCCGCGCCGTCCAGCCCTCGCCGGACTCCAGGAACACCTGCCAGTGCTCGCCCGGCGTCGGCCCGGTGGCGTACGAGCGGTGCACCACCACCAGCGCCTGCTCCGCCCCCGCCGGGGCGGCGTCCCGGCTGCGGGTCTCGGCCGCCGACACCTTGTGCGCGGCCAGCACGCCGAGCAGGAACACCACGCCGGCGGTCACCGTGACCGCCCGGGTGGCCGTCCGCAGGGCGGCGCCGCGCAGGTCGCCCAGCCAGGCGGCCGCGATCAGCGTGGCCAGCGCCGCGCCGAGCAGCAGTTCGGGCCGGTTGAGCAGGTCGGCGACCAGCATCCGGCCGCCCGAGCGGCTCTCCCACTGCCCCTCGGTGTACAGCAGTACGGCGGCCAGCCCGCCGGCCGCCAGCAGCCGGACCAGGACGCGCCTGGTCCGGGACGTCCGCTTGTCCATCGTCCCCCCGTTCACGGTGTCACAGCTCGGCGAGCAGTGTGCGGCCCTCCGGCCAATCGCCCAGTCCGGAGGCGGAGTTGAGGTGCCCGTACGCGCCCGGCTCGACGTACCGGGCGCCCCAGGCCGCGGCGAAGGCACGGGCCCGCTCGGGGGAGACCCACGGGTCGTCGGTCGAGGAGACCACCACGGTCGGGAACGGGAACGGCTCCAGCGCCACCGGCCGGAAGCCCACCAGCTCCGGCACCTCCGCGGCGTCGACGTCGGCCGGGGCGACCAGCAGCGCGCCCCGGACGGCCGCGGTCCGCTCGGCGGGCGCGGTGGCCACCCAGCGGGCCGCGGTGACGCAGCCCAGGCTGTGGGCGACCAGCACCACCGGGCCCTCGGCGGCTGCCGCCGCCACCGCCGCGTCCACCCGGGCCACCCAGTCCGCCCGCTCCGGCTGTTCCCAGTCCGCCTGCTCGACCCGGCGGAAGGACTCCGGCTCGGCGGCCTCCCAGTGGGTCTGCCAGTGCTCGGGGCCCGAATTCTGGTAGCCGGCGAGGACGAGGTAGGTGGTGCGTTCCGGCATGGGTTCCTCCGGCGAAGGTCGGTCGTGGGCAGCAGGATTCTAGGCCGCGCATCGCCGGGCGCCGCAGCCGGGCGGTCGCCCGGCGCGCAGTCTCCGCAATCGGCGCGCGCACCTCCGGATGCGCCGTCGTACGCCCGGTGCGTCCTGTTGCCAACGACGTGACGGGTGCGGCACGTTGGACCGGGCCCGGCCGGCCGCCACCGATCGGAGCCCGCACGAGACCTGACGACCGATCACATGAAGGGATGTCGGCGATGACATCGAAGATCCTGCTCGTCACCGGGGACGCCGCCGAATCGCTGGAGGTGTTCTACCCGTACCAGCGGCTGCGCGAGGAGGGCTACCAGGTCGACATCGCGGCCCCGACCAAGAAGCGCCTGCAGTTCGTGGTGCACGACTTCGTCGAGGGCTACGACACCTACACCGAGAAGCCCGGCTACAGCTGGCCCGCCGACATCGCCCTCGCCGACGTCGACCCGGCCGACTACGTGGCTCTGGTCATCCCGGGCGGCCGCGCCCCCGAATACCTGCGCAACGACCCCGACGTGCAGCGGATCGCCCGGCACTTCTTCACCGGGGACAAGCCCGTCGCGCAGATCTGCCACGGCCCGCTGATCAGTGCCGCCGCCGGGGTCCTGGAGGGCCGCCGCACCTCGGCCTACCCGGCGCTGGCCCCGGACATCAAGGCCGCGGGCGCCGAGTTCGTCGAGGGCGAGGCCGTGGTGGACGGCCTGGTCGTCTCGGCCCGCGCCTGGCCCGACCACCCGGCCTGGCTGCGGGCCTTCATCGAGGTCCTGCGCAAGCACGCCCCGGTCGCCTGAGCGGCCCCGCCTGACCGGCCCTACCTGACTCAACCCCGGAGCCGTACCCCGAGCCGTCTCGGGGTACGGCTCCGGGTCCGTTCCGGGTTCGTTCCGGGTCGGACTCCGTCCTGCGGCGCGACGACGGCCGACCGGATGCCTGGCAGGGTGTCAGGAGCCCCGGGCAGAAGCCCGGTTGAACACCTCCACGACCCAGACCAGGGAGGCCGGCATGACCGCCGCCCCGACAGTCGCCCAGACCGCTCCGACGACGGGCCGCCACCGTCCGGCCCTGCGCACCGTCGTCGTCGCGGCCGTCGGCGCGGGCCTGCTCGCCGCGCTCGCCCCGGCCGCCGTCGCCCGGCCCGCCACCGGTCCGGTCGCCGCCGGGTGCGGCGGCCGGCACACCGCCGCCACCCGCCCCGGCGCCGTGGACACCCCCGGGCGACACGCCGACTGGGCGGCCGCCGACGCCGCCCTCGCCGGGATGACCGACACCGGCTACTCGACCTCCGCCCTCGCCGCCGTCCGCGAGGACGGCCGGCTGGTCTGGCGCAACGCCACCGGCGTCGCCGAACTCGCCACCGGCGAACCCGCCGACCCCCGCGGCGCCTTCCGGATCGGCAGCGCCACCAAGACCTTCGTCGCCACCACGCTGCTGCAACTCGTCGGCGAGCACCGGCTGGACCTCGACGACCGGCTGGAGTGCCTCCTGCCGGGCATCGTCCCGAACAGCACCGCGATCACCGTCCGGCAGCTGCTCAACCACACCAGCGGCGTCGCCGACTACACCCAGGACCCGGCCTTCGACTACCGGCGGCCGGAGTGGCTCGACGGCGGACGCTTCACGCACTACGCCCTCCGGGACCTCGTCGACATCGCCGGCCGGTACCCGCCCGCCTTCCCGCCCGGCGCGGACTGGCAGTACTCCAACACCAACTACGTCCTGATCGGCATGATCATCGAGAAGCTCACCGGCCGCAGCTGGAACGAGGAGGTGACCCGCAGGATCATCCGCCCGCTCGGCCTCACCGGCACCCTGATGCCAGGCGACTCGCCCGTCATCCCCGCTCCCCACGCCCACGGCTACCACAAGGCGGACACCGGCCCGGTCGACGTCACCCTGCTCAACCCGACGATGGCGGGATCGTCCGGCGCCGGCATCTCCACCACCGCCGACCTGACCACCTTCCTCGCGGCCCTGCTCGGCGGCCGCCTGCTGCACCCGGCCGAACTCGCCGCCATGCAGCAGACCACCGCCCACGGCGAGGGCCGGTCCTACGGTCTCGGCCTGCAGAGGCTGGACACCCCCTGTGGCACCTTCTGGGGCCACGCCGGCGGCTTCCCCAGCTACGTCACGATGATGCTCGGCTCTGCGGACGGGAAGCGCCAGTTCGCCGGGAGCACCACCATCTACGACATCCCGGACCAGGACACCGCCAACGCCGCCTGGAACAGGGTGATCACGACCGCCCTGTGCGGCCCCCGGCCCGGCACGGCCGTTCCCGCACCCGGGCTCGCCCGCATGGCACCGTGACCGACCTCCTAGGCTGACCGGCGACACCACGGCCCACCGCCACCAGGAGGACGAGACATGGCAGAGCCGCTGATCGCCGCAGTCGGGGGCAAGGTGCCCGCCGTCGACCCGGGCGCCTTCGTCGCGCCGAACGCCGTCGTGGTCGGGGACGTGACCGTCGCCGCCGGCGCGAGCGTCTGGTACGGCGCGGTGCTGCGCGGCGACGCCGAGTCGATCCGTGTCGGCGCGGGCAGCAACATCCAGGACAACTGCACGCTGCACGCCGACCCCGGCTTCCCGTTGGTGGTCGGCGAGCGGATCTCGGTCGGCCACAACGCGGTGCTGCACGGCTGCACGGTCGAGGACGACGTCCTGGTGGGCATGAACGCCACCGTGCTGAACGGCGCCCGGATCGGGGCCGGTTCGCTGGTCGCGGCCGGCGCGGTCGTGCCGCAGGGCATGGTCGTCCCGCCGGGCTCGCTGGTCGCGGGCGTCCCGGCGAAGGTCCGCCGGGAGCTGAGCGAGGAGGAGCGGACGGGCATCAAGGCCAACGGCGAGGGCTACCGGCTGCTCGCCGGGGCCCACCGGGAGATCGAGGTCCTGTAGAGGTCCGTCAGGCGCCGGTCATCGCGGTAGCAGCACCGGCACCGGCACCAGCGGCAGGGGCGGTGGCGGCGGCGGCCGGTTCCGCGACGACGGGCGCCGGCCGAGGCCGGTCGGCCGCCCAGGCGAGTACCGCGACCAGCGCGCCCGAGGCGGCCAGGCCCGCGCCGACCAGGGTCGGCGAGGTCCAGCCGAGCCCGGCGTCCAGCGCCAGCCCGCCGAGCCAGGCGCCTTGCGCGTTGGCCAGGTTGAAGGCGCCCTGCACGGTCGCCGAGGCGACTGCTGGCAAAGGGATCTGTCGAATGGTACAATTCGGACATAATGAGGCATGTAATTATGCCAACTGTCCCAATTCTGGCAGTACAACAGGCTCTCCAACGGGTCGCTGACTACGCGCGGCTGTCGGACGACGACGCCAAAGATCCACAGCTTCGTGGCGAGAACGTCGCCATCCAGTTGGACGAGTGCGCGACGTTCCGCATGGGGAGGCCGGATTGGCTTCACGTCGCCAGCTTCAACGACAACGATGTCTCGGCCTCGTCCTACAGCAGCGAGGCACGGGAGGGCTTCGACAAGCTCATGGCGCTGGTGCGCGCCAGCGGGGTCGACGTCATCCTGTGCGTCGAGGTAACTCGTCTGTTTCGCAAGCCACTTGAAGCTGAAACCCTCATCGACCTCGTTTGGTCGAACAAGACCAGCCTCCACACCATCATCACCACCCGGGGCGGCTACTACGACCTGCGCACCAGCGTCGGTCGCAAGGCCATCCGCGACGCTGTGAATACGGCGGCCGGCGAGAGCGACAACATCTCGGACCGAGTCCGCAGCAAGAAGGCTGCCCAGGCTCGCAAGGGGCTGCCGAACGGCGGCTGCCGGGCGTATGGGTTCAAGTCGGACGGCATCACACATATCCCGCATGAGCGAGCGATCTGGCTGGAAGGGCGTCGACGGGTCATCCAGGGTGAGTCACTGCGGTCAATTGTGACCGACCTCAACGCCCGTGAGATCCCGACCGTCATGGGCAGACGGTGGGAGCGTCAGATCTTGGTCAGGATGCTGAGCTGGCCTCGCTATATGGGGAAGCGACAGCATCATGACGCGCTGTACAAAGCTTGCTGGGACGGATTCGTCACTCCAGAGGAGTGGGAAGAGCTCCAGATTGCCCTGGAGGCGTACCAACGCCTCATCCGTAGCCGGGGCGCTCCGTACAAGTATCTGCTAAGTGGCTTCGCCGTCTGCGGCGAATGCGGCAAAAGGATGTATGGGAAGCGGAAGCGTGACCCCGGAGGCGATGCTCCTAAGCCTCGCTATCAGTGCAAGAAGTTTGATAACGCCGGATCGCAGCGAGCGTGCGGCCATATACCCCGTCTAGCGGAACCGTTGGAAGACTTCGTCACCGAGGCGATGCTGTATCGCTTCGACAGCGAGGATTTTGCCCGGGCGCTGGCGGAGACGGCGGACACTGCCGACGGGCTGGGTGAGGCGCTCGCTGAGCACCAGGCGAAACGGCAGCGACTAGACTCCCTGATCGCGGACTACTACGGCGACAATCCCGACGGTCTCAGTCGGGCCCAGTTCATGCTGGCCAAGGAAGCTGCTGAGGCCAGCATGCGTGGTGTGGCGCAGCAAGTCGAGAAGCTGAGTGCCAAGCGTTCGCTCGTCGCAGTGCCAATTGGCGTGACGCTCCGAGAGGCTTGGAACAATAGGTCAGACCTCGGTTGGCGTCGCCAGATCATTGGGCTAGTCATCGACAAGGTGATCGTGAAAAAAGCCGGCGGAAAGTATCGCTGCAAGCGGTGGATTTTCGACACCAGCCGGATCGAGATTATCTGGAAGGTCTAGCGTCAGCCGCGGCCTTTGATGAGTCGGGCTGCTTCGCGCAGCGTCGCCTGATCGGTGATTTTATCCGGCAGGCCTTGCGCTGTCGTGGAGCGGCGAACCAGGGCTACGGCCGCTTCATGAGCCGCATCAGCCTTTCGGCGTAGTTCATGTATAGAGGGCTGCTTCATCGGGCGGGGCCTCGTTAATACATTACATTCTACGCCCGTTTATCGGCCCCGTGAATCCCACTCAACTGGTGGTAGGCGCCTTGCGCCACCTTCAGATGCTCGCCGCTGAGTCCAGTGGGATCACTCAAAGCCTCGTGGTTGCGACTTGAAGGTCGAATTGGCTCGCCTGAACGAATCCAGGCGGCCTGGGTGTAATCAGGTAGTTGCTCGTCAGGATGCTTGTGCCATACGCCAGGTAGAAGTCCAGCATGCGGAGTAGCTTTCCTTCATCTCGCGAAAACCGGCTAAGCGAGGACACCACCAGCAGCGGTAACTTGCCGGCTGCGGCCGCGGTCATGCGAGCGAGCGCGTCCTGGTCGAAGCGTCGGTCAATAGCACTCAGAAGGACGCCTCGGCCGTCCTGGGAACGCCAGACCGCGATTTGCTCAATCGGCCCAGGTAGGGCTGGACGGGTTCCCGCCGGCAGCTGGTAGTTAAACTTGCCGCCTTCGCCAAAGGGGCGAGCGAGTTGGTGCAGCACTGCCCAGGCGCGCGGGTAGCGGCTATCCAGGTCATCAAAGAGGCTATGGTCGTATGTGGCGGCCGGACTACCATGACGATGGCCGATGAGATGGGATAGCGGGCCTGTGGCGTAGGTCGTGATGTCCTCGATGCCCCCAGCATTGAGCTGGCGCTGCACATGGAGATCTTCCAGCAGGCTGTTGCGAACCACTACCGTCACTGCTGCTTTAAGGCGAGCCGGGGCATTATCCGGTTCATGGAAGTACGCCTCCTCCAGGAATGGCGCTGCGAGAAGCTCCTGATGATCGCGAGATTGAGCCGCAAACGCTTCAGCTCGGGTCTTGATGTCTTTGGCGATCCGCTGCCCGCGTTTGACCGTGCAGCCACTCACGTGCACAAGCAGATCCGGGAGCGTGTTGCAAAAGTCGGCCATGGCCTTGGGATCGGCGCGTTCCTGCATGTCGGTACCTATTTAGCTACCGATAGTTTGCAGGTTTAAGAAAAGATCGTCAAGGAAGAGGCCGGCAAGCCAGAGAAGCCGCTGAAATTGTGGTGTCCCTCTACGAGGCTTACTCTGCCGCGCGCGATCTTCGGCTAAAAGCAGCCTCACATTGCAGGGGCCATGGGGGTTGGCTCAGGAAGCAACAATGTAGTCGATCTTCTCTGAGCGGGTGGTCTTGAACTCCAGCCTGTATCGGTCGGCATACTTTAGGCCCGTCGCCAGGGTGACCCAGTCCCTGGAAAGGCCCTCCCAAGGCGTGCAGGAACGAGTTGTGGACCCGTCGGGCGTTTCAAAGCAGGCGTGGCCCTGGACGTCGGCCCCAGATTCTGTGGCTTTGAGAAGTAGCTTCACTTTGGTGCATTTGCCGGTAACAAAGTATGGACCAATTAGTTGAACGGGGGCCACGATCAAACTTGGTGGACCCTCCACAGCAAAGCACGGGTCTGCTGGCGCACTATCGCCGGAGGATCCTGCCGGCTGGGCAGCCCCTGGTGTGTGCTGTCCACTATCAATGCACGTGGACTCACCGCTACAGATGAATGTATTATTCCCCGCTCGCTGGTCAGTTCCAGAGCATGCGGCAAGGCTCGCCAGCGTGGCGAGAACAGCCGAAACCTGTTTCAGGGCGAGTGATCTCACTTAGTGCATTCCGAATGATTGCAAATAAAGCTGTCGCCGCCGGACTTCTGGGTTACGCCTCCAGCATGGAAGAGCCCCAGCCCCGCGGCGATGATGGTACCCAGGGCGCCGATGATCGCAACGAGCAGTGCGATCTTGTGGCCTGGTCTCATGATTCCCACCCTGGAGTTGAGATCGCGGTTCGCTCAAGACGTTAGATGATCCAGCCTCCTCGCGGGTTGCGCATGTGCGGGCATGAGCCGGAGCACGGGAGTGCAAGAGGCGCGACCGGATCCAAAGAGGGGCGCTTTTCCGGCGTCGCGCGCCGGGTATGCGAACGGAGTACGCGATGATCTGGGCACAGCCGCGGCTTTGGTACTGCTCTGAGCCTGCACTGCCGGCGTCTCGCGGGCCACCGGTCCTCTCGGAAGATCACCCAGAGGCCATGGCCCCATGATCACGCGAACCTGCAAGGCAGCCGGCGCCGCCTATTCACGCGAGTTCTGAGCCGTAGGGCCGTAAGGCGGTGTGCGACGCAAGCACGGAATCTGAGGGTGCGAATCGCACCGAGTGCCGCCACGATCCGACGGGTCGTCAACCTGGTCTGCCCCGGTGGCCTGGCCGACCTGACCGGCGCCGATCCCGGCGGCGCGGACTCGGTGGCCGTGGACGGCAAGGCCGCCCGTGGCTCCCGGCACGGCCAGACAGGCCGTCACCATGCGCGCCCTGGCCGACGACCTACTTCAGGGCGACGGCCGGAACCACGACGTCATCGTGCTGGGCGACCTCAACGACGAGTGGCAGGCCGCCACTACCCAGATCCTCTACGGCCCGCCCGGCTCGCAGATGGGCACCGGTGGCTTCGACCACCCCGACCAGGGCGACGCCAAGCGATTGTGGAACCTGGCCCCGAAGATCCTGGAGCAGGGCGGCTTCTCCCGCATCTTCGAGGGCCAGCCCGAGCTCATCGACCACATCCTGATCAGCCACTCGCTGCTGGCCAAGTTCCAGAAGGTCTCCATCGGCGTTGAGAAGCTGCCGAGCGTAGTGGCGGCCCGGCCAGCCGCACCGCACGACAAGCCGTCGGACCACTCACCGGTAGTGGCGACGTTCAACCTGTAGGAGCAAGCAGGGCCAGCGCCTCCAGGCCGTACCGGGCGACGTGGTCCGGATTGTTCAGGTCGATCGTGCGGATGCCGGCGGCGGCCAGCTGCTCGTTGATCACGTCCAGGTGCTGCTGGACGAGCTGCTTCTCGGCGTCGGTGGTTCGGCCCTTGTGAGGCTTGCCGGCGTGCTCCAGGCTGGCGTAGTTAACCCGCTCCTTGGCACTGACCGGCGCTGCCGGGCTGGGAATGGTGCGAGCCACCCGCTTGGCGCCGCGCAGCACCTCGGCCATCGGGGTGGCTGAGGCCAGTTGGTTGAACGCCGTGGCCTCCATGACCACCGTCTCAGCTTCGTCGGCGTCCGGGTAGTGGAGCTCAACCGTCACCAGGTCAAGCGCCAGTTCCTCCACCGCGGTCAGCTCGCTGCTGAGCGCCTCGATCTCGACCGGGCCGTCTTCCAGGTCGGGGTGCTGGCGAACCACGATGCGCACCAGGTCGTCGTCGTTCTCCACGTGCGTGCCGGTCAGGTCCGAGAACCGGATGATCTTCTGGCCCATCTCTACCTCTCTTGGCGGCTGCCATCAGGCGAGAGCCTACGCCCGGATGGATCACTACCGACGCACCGTCCGGACCTGCGGTCAGCAGCCTCAAGATGCGCCGACTCGGCTCTCACGGCAAGGACAGGCATATGAACAGCGTGATCGTCCTTCTGGGGTTGGGAGCCCTCCACCGTGACGCTTCCGGACGCGACGAGGCCAACATCGGCGCTTCGAGTTCGATGGGTCCATGCTGCCGGTGCCGACCCGGACGCCCCACAAGATCCGGTCCCTCAACCTTGTGCGGCCTGGAGAGCCCTGGTACTCGCGGCGACACGCCACGCGCAGGCGTCGAGAGTGCGACGCGATCTCGGCTACTCCATCTGATCGTCCCTAACAACAGGATCATGCCAGCTAGTTGACGCCCCGACATCCATGAACCGATCTATGTAGAAAGTGGTTGCGGACAACATCCGAGCTATGTAGATTCCTGCCCGTGAACTCACCACGAATGACGGTGAACACCCAGTCAGCGTTGCGCGCGCTGCTGGGGCGGATGTCCGACGGCACACGGCGACCCAGTGCGATCACTGAGGGCCTCTACGGTCTGGAGCTGGCTGAGCTGACCGGCATGCCGACCGGCACCCTCTTCCCGCTGCTGGAACGCCTGGTGAAGGCCGAGTGGGTGGAGCGGTACTGGGAGGAAGACGCACTGGCGGAAGCTGAAGGTAGACCGCGTCGGCGCTACTACCGGCTCACGCCGCGAGGGCGTGAGCTCGCTCCGCAAGCGCTCGCCGAAGCCTCCGAGAGACGTCCTCTCTATGGCCGCAGTCCGGCTGGTCGCCCCGGCCTGGCAGGTGGTCGCTGATGCGCACGAGGCGAACAGCGCTAGATGCCCACGGCAGCCGCGCCAAGCGGAGCGCCAGTGGCGGACTACCGTCAGGACGTGACCCAGGCGAGAGCAGGCCCCAGAGCGCCATAGCGATCACGCCCAGCGAGGTTTCCGTCGAGCCTGAACACGACGATGATGACCACCCTTGGGGAGACACGCGGACAAGGCTTCCCGTAGGCGAATACTCCCACTCGGCAGGGCCGCTCCCTCTCCTCGGTGACGAGCCGATGCCGGCACCGTTTGCGTCGCCTGTTCTCGGCCTTCTCTCGCGGGTGCTACCAACAGAAGCACGGCGAGACTGGCAAGAGGAGCACCTTTGCTACCTCCTGGACACGACCGGCCGATGGAAGCGGTTCCGGCTCCTGATCAGCTTGCTGCGGGGCCTCCCCGCCATGGCCTACCTGACACGTGACAGCGAATGGCGGAAGAACGCATGACAACTCAGCTGCCCCAGCGGCAAGAGTCTGAGGTGAGCCTCTCGGCGTTGCTGAGGAAGTGGTTCGACATCGCGACTGCTCGCGGTGTCATTCTCGCGACGGTGGTCGCAGGCGTGGTCCTCTGGTTCATCACGGACGTGCTTGCGACGCATCTCGTGGTCGGCTGGAAGTGATTTAGAGACTATGAGGATCACGTAATCCGCTGTGGAGGCATGGTCAGTCGCTTGGATCGACCAGGGTGTCGTCCATGTAATCCCGCACCGGCTCGTACAGCCGTACGGCACATACTCGGCGATCTGGTCGTGAGTGATCCACGCCAGCTCGGCCAACTCCTCGATGTCGACAATCGTGGCCGCACCGCTCGCCACCCGCAGGCGGTGTAGGACATCCGCCGGCCAGTCTTCGGGTGGATGCGCTCGCCCAGGAGCTTGGTGGCGTTGACTGTCAGGCCCAACCTCCTCGGCAGTCTCACAAACGACAGCTTCCTTGGCCGCCTCGCCCGGCTCAACCTCGCCAGCCGGGAACTGCCAGGACAGCTCGCCTCCCTGGATGCGGTGCTGGACCATCAGTACTCGGCCGTCTTGAGCCACTACTGCGGCGGCGATGCCAGGCCGCTCCAGATCAGGCTGTTGCCTCATTCCGTCGTCCTCGGCTTGTACTGTCTGGGAAGCCATATGGCACGAGGGCCGGAAGCCCAATCGAGGCTCCCGGCCCTCGTGCGTATACGAGGCAGTCGCCGAGGAGCCAGCCCTCGAATTCGTACTCGTAGACGTTGAACTCCTCGATCAGAACGGTCTTCAGGAGTGTCGGTACGACCTGAATTTCAAACAGGGTGCCCGAGAATCCGTTGCCACGTACCAGATCTTCGGAGGTGGTTAGCTTGACGCCAACGGGGCTGAATCGAGACCCGGAGCGCATTGCCTCGAAGAAGTCGTCAAGGCTGATATCCGATGTAATGTCGTATGTGCCTGTGAAGGTGTCATTGGTGTTGCACATAGCCAGGCCTCCGGCTAATTGAGGCCTGGTGTCTCCAGGCCGCACCTCTGCCGCGAGGCAGGGGCTCGGCCGGAATGGTTGCATTATACAACAGATATCTGAAAATTGCAATACCCGTGCGGAATTCCGGCGAATTTCGAGTGGTTGGTTTCAATTCCGTTTGGAAACCCCGCCGGTATTAGTGCTCCACTGGATATCGACGAACTCCGGGTCGAACCAGAATCCCCGCCAGGTCTGCTGCCCGGCTGGCCGTCGGGGACCACCGTGACCCGCTCGACCGCCAGCTTCGGCACTGGCCTTGCCCTGGGCGAACTGCTGCCGGGTGAGGGGGGTCCGCGGCGTATCGGTGACGGGCTGGTCGACCTTGGCCCGCCGGCTCGACTACGCGTCGGCCTACGCCTCGGCCTACGCATCGGGCAGGGGAGTCAGAGATCTGACCTGCGGAAACGGGCAAGTTTGCCGCGGACAGACCCTGCGGGTCTCCTGCTAACTACTCACCGATCGTTAGCCAGTCGTCGCCTATGCCATCAAGGTCGTTCGTCCTCCCTGCCGCTGCGCTCTCGGTGTGGGCGCTCCACCGTGACGGCGGCTCCGGCTGGCTCGTATCGGATGAGTAGTTAGCAGGAGACCCGCGCCATGCGGTACGTGAACACCGTGACCGGTGAAATTGTCGACCTCGTCCCCTATGAGCCAGAGCTACAGCGCAAGCAGGAGCGGCTGCGCAGGCTGCAGCGAGTTGGCCAGCGGCGCACGGGCCGGCAGATGCCGTACGGGCTACGCCGATACCGGCTGGAGAAGGCCCTTGCTGGGCGCGGGTGGTTCCGGGTGATGAACCACGTTGTTCCCGTGGTGGTGCTCTTCGTGCTGGCCTGTGTCCTGCTGGCTCGCCAGTAATTCAAAGGAGGTTCGAATGAATCAGATCAACGTAGCCGAGCAAGAGCGTGGCGGATGCCTGCATCAAGGCTGTCTTGATGAGATAGGAGAGCGGCGGTTCTGCCCCGATTGCCAGTGTGATTGTCTCTGCACCCTGAACGACGCCCGCGTGTACATCGAGGCCATGGTGCCTGCTCGGGAAGATGGCAGTGGCGACCTACGCGACATTAGTGAACGCTGTTATGTCCCATATACTGCCTACTGCTGTCAGAGCTGTGGGGATGAGTTCCACGATTGGCGGTATCTGCTGCTGCACATCCGCCGGGGGACGGCCTGATGAGTGTCATGTTGTTTGGTGCGGAGACGTTTCAAGCGGTTGCGGCCACGCTTATCGCCAAGGCGCAGAGCGACAGTGGGCGCTCACGCCTGTACTACGCCTTCGGTCAGCCCGGAGAATATGACGCCTGGACCAGGCAGCGGGCAATTAATCACATCTGCCGGTTTGCTGCTCGTCTGCAACGTGCCAACGAGTTGGCGGCCGATGCCAGGTACAACGAGACCAACAAGCCGAAGACCTTTCATCTGGATGACCGATTACCCTTGCTACCCATCGTGCTCATAAAGTCGCTGCGGAGTATCCGATACAACATCGTCGAGGCCGAGGATGCGCTGCTGACGAGCCAGCTGAACCAGCTCCTGCTCGCCCTACTGGAAGACTATGTCAGCGACCTGCCGGCCTACGAAGCGGCACCTTGGAGCTGACCGGAGGGATCACATCTCCGCCGACGGCGTGAGAAATGCGTCGGCGGGGTGGACTCCTCAGGTAGGCCGCAGTGTTCAGGCTTTCGGGATCGACCGGCGGTGTCACCCGACAGCGAGCGAACACGCAGCCCTTGTCGTAAAACGCCGGGCGCTGATCGACGCCGACGCTACCGAGCTACGCTGTTAGACGGGCGGCCGATGTGGGCGCCACCATCGTGGTTTTGAGAGGTCCCTTTCGGTACAGTCGCCGAGGCGAGCGTCGGCGCGGTGCGCGCCTTCTGCAGCACCAGGGTCTGCACCGCCGGCACGATCGCGAAGCCGAACAGCCCGATCAGCACCACCGTCACGGCCGCCGACCACCGGGCGTGCGCGGTCACCGCGAACAGGGCCAGGGTCGCGGAGAGCAGGACGAAGGCCGCGCAGACGGTCGGCCGCAGGGCCCGGTCGGCGGCGAACCCGCCGAGCACGTTGCCGATCGTCATCCCGACGCCGAACAGCGCCAGCACCAGGGTCACCGAGCCGGTGGCGTACCCGGAGACCTCGGTGAGCAGCGGCGCGATGTAGCTGTAGCACGCGAAGAAGCCGCCGCAGCCGAACACGACGGTGGCCAGCGCCAGCCACAGCTGCCCGCTGCGGAAGGCCCGCAGCTCGTGCCGGAGCCCGGACTGGCCGGGGGAGGGCAGCGCGGGCACCAGCTTGGCGATGGCGAGCGTCCCGGCTGCGGCGATCAGCATGACCACGATCATGGTCGCCCGCCAGCCCAGGTGCTGCCCGAGGAGGGTCGCGGCGGGCACGCCGACGATGTTGGCGACGGTCAGCCCGGAGAACATCACGGCCACCGCTCGGGCCCGCCGGTCGGGCGCCACCAGCTCGGCCGCGGCCACCGCGCCCGCCCCGAAGAAGGCCCCGTGCGGCAGTCCGGTGACCAGCCGTGCGGCGGCCAGGGTCCAGAAGTCCGGTGCGAGCGCGCACAGCAGGTTGCCGGTGGCGAAGAGCCCGGCCAGTGCCACCAGCACCGCCTTGCGCGGCCGTCCGGCGGCCAGCGCGGTGAGCAGTGGTGCGCCGATCACCACCCCCAGTGCGTACGCCGAGATCAGCCAGCCCGCCTGCGGGATGGAGACGTGGAGGCTGTCGGCGACCTGGGGGAGCAGCCCCATGGCGGCGAATTCGGTGGTGCCGATGGCGAACGCGGTGACGGCCAGCGCGAGCAGCGCGAGAGGCAAGGGGGTGACTCCGGGGTGATGCCGAGGACCGGGGGAGCACGCGGCGGATGAATTCGTTCGTCCGGCATCCTAATCCGGTCGGATGACGCCCTCGTGAGGCGTATATGACGAATGGGGGTCGCCAGTAGGGCGTGCGCGCGCGAGACTGGGGGCATGTGCCGCAACATCAAGACGCTGCGACCGCCAGTGACGCCCGACGCCGACGAGGACGACTTCCGCGCCGCCGCACTGCAGTACGTCCGGAAGGTCTCCGGTTTCCGCGCCCCGGCGGCGCACAACCGGGAGGCCTTCGACCGGGCCGTGGACGCGGTCGCGGAGGCCACTGCCCGGCTCCTCGGCGAGCTGGAGGTCCGTGGCTCGCACGCCCCGGCCGCCGAGGTCGTCGGGTAGTTCCGGCGCCCTCGGGCAGGGAGTATCCGCGTACAGGGAGTAGGAGCAGGAACCGGTGATGAACCCCGCCAAGCGTTACGCCCTCACCTTCCCCGGCACCCCCGGTACCCAGGCCCCGCAGGACGTCGTCGTGGTCACCCGCACCAGCGCGACCGGCCCGGGCGGCCATCCGGTGTACGAGGACGAGAGCGGCATCGTGCGGGCCGAGATCAGCGACTCCGGCGAGGTCCGGATGCTCGCCAGCGGCGGCCACCAGTCCCCGCACCTGCCGGTCCACGCGCACCCGCTGCCCTGACCACCCGGTCCGCCTTGACCGCCGCCCTGACAGCCGCCTTGGCCGTCCGCCTCGGCCGGCGGTCCGCCCGGTCCCGCCGGACCGCTGGCGGAGGCGATCGCCGCTCGGGCACAATCACCGCATGACCACAGCGAGTTGGCAGGGCATCGTCATCGCCGAGAGCGAGGACACCGTCCTCGTCGAGGGCAACCACTACTTCCCGGCCGAGTCGGTCCGCACCGAGTACCTGCGGCCCTCCGGGACCACCACGGTGTGCGGCTGGAAGGGCACCGCCGGCTACTACACCCTGGACGTGGAGGGGCGGACCAACCCCGACGCCGCCTGGTTCTACGCCGACCCGAAGCCCGAGGCCGAGCACGTGCGCGGCCGGGTGGCGTTCTGGCGCGGGGTGGAGGTCACCGAGTCGGCGGCGGTCACCGCGTAGCCCCCGACCCGTGGGGGTAGTGGATCCCCATGGCAGTCTTCCGCAGACCGGGCCGCTCCCGGTCCACCCCCGAGCCGGACCTGGCCGAGCAGCTCGCCGAACTGGTCGAGGAGGCCGAGCAGCCCGTCGGCAAAGGTCCGGAGGCCGCGTACGCGGCGAAGCAGCGCAGCCGCGGCCGGGCCGTGGTGGTGCACGCCTCCCGGCTGCTCGGCAGCGGTGGGCGGGCCGCTCAGGGAGTGGCGCGGGGGGCGGTGTACGGCGGCAAGGCGCTCACCGAGCAGCTGCTGCGGGCCGCCCCCCGGATCCCGGTGCGCGACCTCGCCACCCTGCGGGCGCAGCACCCGGGCGCGGCCTTCCCCGAGCAGTTGGCCGATCTGCTGGTCACCGGCGCCGTCCGGGCCTCCGGCGCGCTCGGCGCGGGGGTCGGCGCGGCGGCGATGATGCCGGTGCCGCCCGCGATGCCGGTGGAGATCGCGGCCGAGACGCTCGCGGTCGCGGCCGTGGAGATCAAGCTGATCGCCGAACTGCACGAGGTCTACGGCGCCCCGGCGCAGGGCAGTGCCGGCCAGCGGGCCGGGGCGTACCTCGGCGCCTGGGCCAACCGCCGCGGGATCGACGCGACGCTGCTGGTCCGGCCGGCCGGCTTCGCCGCGCTGGCGATCGGCGCGGAGGTGCGCCAGCAGGTGCGCCGCCGGCTCACCCGCAGTTCGCTGCGCCACCTGCCCTCGCTGATCCCGCTGCTGGTCGGCGCGGGCATCGGCGCGACGATGAACCGGAGCGACACCCGCCGGCTGGCCGACGAGGTGCGGGCGGACCTGCGCGCCCGCCCGTCGGCGGGCCGCGCCTACTGGGCCGCGGCCGCGCCGGCGGTGCGGGGTACGACGGTGCCGGAGGGCGAGGAGGCCCCGTAGGGCTCCTGTGCCCCGGCACCTCGGGGCTCCGCTACGGGGTCGGCGGCGGCGGGGCACCCGCGCCCCGGCCCGCCTTGACGCCGTTCACCATCGCCTGGTGGATCGCCCGCGCGGTGATCTCGTCGGCCGCCGGCACCGGACTGCCGGACACCGTGTACCAGTCCAGCGCGCCGGTGTACTGGACGGTCAGCCGCGCCTCGCCGTCCACCCAGGTGGTGTGCACGGTGAGGTCGCCGGAGATCGGTCCGACCTCGGTGGTGGTGACCCCGCCGGGGCCGCTGATGATCGATTGGGTGGTCCAGGTCGCCCACGACGCGCGCGGGTCCGCGGGCGGCCGGGCCTGCCGATTGCCTTGGTCGTGTTCGGTCATGCGCCTATCCTCCCCTGCCGGTGGGTCGCCGCCCGGGCAGCGACACCTGCGGTCGTGGCGACCGCCCGGTTCCACCGGGCGGTCGAGTCGGTACGGCGGACGGTCAGTCGAGCCGGCCGGATTCGTCCAGCATGGCGTCGCCTTCCGCCTGCGAGGTGTCCTGCGCGTGCAGGTTCTGCATCGAGGTGATGCCCTCCTCGGGGTCGGCGGCGCGGACGTCCTCGTCGCGGTCGGTGCTCACCTCGGACCGTTCGCTCATGTCGGTCATCGCGGGCTCCGTCTCCTCGGCCGGTCCGGGGGCGCCGGGCCGGAGGCGCGGCTGGGCCGGGTGTCTCTTTCGCCCTTCCAGCCTGCCTCCGCCCCGGCGCAGGGGCCAGCCGGGTGACCGGCGATCCGTGATTCCGCGCCCGGATCCCGACATTTCCGGCCCGGCCCGACGTTTCCGATCCCGGACCCGACGTTTCCGGCCTCCGGGCCCCGACCGGGCGGCGTCACCGTGAGGTCACCAGGTCACGGGCAGTGACCGCATGCCGTAGATGAACGAGTCGGTACGGAAGGCCAGCTCGTCGCGGGGGATGGCCAGCCGCAGCCCGGGCAGCCGCCGGAACAGGGTGGCCAGGGCGATCTGCAGCTCGGCGCGGGCCAGCGGCTGGCCGAGGCACTGGTGCACGCCGAAGCCGAAGGCCAGGTGCCGTCGGGCGTCCCGGTCCAGGTCCAGCTCGTCGGCGGGCGTGCCGTCGGCGCCGCCGAACACCGTCTCGTCCCGGTTGGCAGTGGAGAGCATCGCGATCACGCCGTCCCCGGCCTTGATCGTCGCACCGCCGAGCTCCACGTCCTCCAGGGCCACCCGGGGCAACCCGGTGTGCACGATGGTGAGGTGGCGCAGCAGTTCCTCCACCGCGCCGGGCACCGCCGCCGGGTCGGCCAGCCTGGCGACGTGGTCGGGCCGGTCCAGGAGCAGGGCGGTGGAGAGCGAGATCATGTTCGCGGTGGTCTCGTGCCCGGCGATCAGCAGCAGGATGCCGGTGCCGGCGACGTCGCGCGGGGTCAGGTCGTCCCGGACGGCGAGCCGGCTGAGGATGTCGTCCTCCGGCTGCTCCCGCTTGCGGGCCGCCAGCCCGCTCAGGTAGTCCAGCAGCTCGTCCCGGGCCTCGGAGAGCTTTTCCAGCGTGCTGGTGTTGCTGAGCAGTGTCCGGCTGACGCTCTGGAAGAACTCGCGGTCCTCGTACGGGACTCCGAGCAGCAGGCAGATCACCAGCGAGGGGACCGGCAGGGCGAAGCCGGTGACCAGGTCGGCCTCGGTGCGCCCCTGGGTCATCCGGTCCAGCGCCTCGTCGACGATCTGCTGGACGGCGGGGCGCATCGCCTCGACCCGCTTGACCAGGAAGTCCCCGGTGACCATCCGGCGCAGCCGGGCGTGCTCGGGGTCGTCCAGCCGCAGGAAGTTCGGGTTCTCGGCGATGATCTCCCGGCGGCCGGGCAGCAGCAGCGGGAAGTTCGGGTGACGCACGTCCGCGCTGAACCGGCGGTCGGACAGGATGGTGCGGACTTCCGCGTAGCCGGTGGCCAGCCAGCAGGACTCGCCCTCGGGCAGGTCGGCGCGGGTGACGGCGGCGGTGGCGGCGGCCTCGGTGTACGCGGGCGGCGGGCCGAACGGGCAGCCGGCGGAGTGCGGTGCCGGCATCGGGACGGCGGTGGTGGGTGGTGTGCTCGTCAAGGTGGGGTCTCCTTGCGTCGCGGTGTTCTCCGGTGGGGGATGGTGATGACTGGCGTTGCGTCAGGAGCCGTTGTTGCCAAGGAAGTTGTCAGCCGTCGAGCTCGGCGGGCTCGTCCTCGGTGACGGTGATCGCCCCGCCCGGGCAGAGCTGGGCGGCCAGTCGCAGATCGGCGAACTGATCGGGCCGGAAGGTGGTCTGACGAAGTCTCACCAGGCTGTCCTGGTCGTCCTGGTCGAACACCGCGGGCACGGTCGTGACGCACATCCCGGAGCTGCAGCAGCGGTCCCGGTCGACGTTCACCTGCATGGTCGGGCACCTTTCGCCAGTACGCCGCCGGCTGCCGGCGGCTGCCTCTCGTTGTCATTGCCAACCTAACCGCCGCTGCTCCGTCCACGGAGGGTGCGGTGCGGGATCGTCGAGAATGGCCGATTCGGCTTCCGCCGGAGGGCCGGCGCGGTGCGGCAGGTTTGAATGGACGCGACCCCGACAGGCGGCGGGTCCCGCCGCCCCGACGGCGAGCTCAGGACGACAGGCCCTCGGCTGCGGCGATCTCCCGCACGGTCGCGACGGTGTCGGCCTCGGCGGCGCCCTTGTCCGGCCGGTAGCGCACCACCCGGGCGAACCGCAGGGCGAGGCCGGCCGGGTAGCGGGGGCTGCGCTGCAGGCCGTCGAAGGCGATCTCGACCACCAGCTCCGGACGGACCCGCACCGTCCAGGCGTCCCGCTCGGTCTCCCGGGCGAGCAGTTCCTCGGTCTGCCAGGCGAGCGTCTCGTCGGTGAGGCCCTTGAAGGTCTTGCCGAGCATCACCCACGGGCCGAGCCCCGGCTCGCCCGCCGCCCGGGCGCCCAGGTGCAGGTTGCTGAGGAACCCGCGCCGCCGCCCGCTGCCCCACTCGGCGGCCAGCACGACCAGATCGAGGGTGTGTCGAGGCTTCACCTTGATCCAGCCGATTCCGCGCCGCCCGGCCGCGTACGGGGCCGCCGGATCCTTGACCAGCACGCCCTCGTGGCCGAGGGCCAACGTGTCCCGGAAGAAGGCCAGCGCCCGGTCGCGGTCCCCGGTCTCGGTACGCGCCACCCGCAGGTCCGGCGGCGCCGCTCCGGCCAGCGCCGCCCAGCGCTCCCGGCCCGGCCGGTCCACCAGGTCCTCACCGTCCCGGTGCAGCAGGTCGAAGAAGTAGACGCTGAGCGGGACCTCGGCGCGCAGCCGCTCCGGATCCCGCCGAGCCGCGGTACGCGCGGCGGTCTCCTGGAACGGACGCGGCCGCCCGTCCGGACCGAGCGCGATCGCCTCGCCGTCCAGCACCGCCGAGCGCAGCGGCAGCGCGAGCGCGGCCTCCGCCACCTCGGGGACGCGCGCGGTGATGTCGTCCAGGCTCCGGGTGAACACCGCGACCTCGTCGCCGTCCCGGTGCACCTGCACCCGGATCCCGTCCAGCTTCCACTCCAGCGCGGCCGCACCGGTGCGCTCCAGCGCCGATGCCACGTCCGGCGCGGAGGCGGCCAGCATCGGCCGCACCGCCCGTCCCACCTCCAGCCGGAACGCCGCCAGCGCGGCTTCCCCGCCGGTCAGCGCCGCCTCCGCCACCGCGCGGGCCGAACCCCGGAACATCAGCGCCCGCCGCACCGCCGCCGCCGGGACCCCCGCCGCCTGCGCCACGGCGTCCCCGACCACCGCGTCCAGCGCCCCCTGCCGCAGGTCCCCGACCAGCACCGCCCGCAGGAACCCCTGCTCCACCTCGGTCGCCCGCGCGAACAGCCCGTGCAACAACCGCCGCCGCTCCGCCTGCGCCCCGGCCCCGTGCACCCCGGCGATCCGCTCCAGCTCCCGCTCCACCTCCCGCACCCCGAGCGAGGCCTCCCCGGCCGGCTCCGGCAGCCCCCGGAGAGCCGCCGGCCCGACCCCCGTGCGCAGCCGCTGCGACTCCCCGGACAGCAAGGCCACCGCCGCCGGCGCCTCCACCGGCCCCAACTCCCGCAGGCACCCGGCCAACAGCCCCGTCTTCGCCCGCCGCCCCGGCTCCGCCGCCACCGCCCGCGACACCGACGCCAACCGCCGCAACCCCGCCACCACACCACCTCCTCCACCCCAGCATCCGCGCCCCCGGGGGCCCGCGCCTCAGCAGAGCTGCAGGTGCGGTACTCCGGTGTGACGATGAAGAGAGGACGACTTCCCGAAGAGCGGTCGGATTGGTCGGATCGACATGAGTGAGAACGTCCTTGCCCACGGAGCCGACGCGACCGGCACGACGGACTCCACGACCGCCTTCCGGAAGGCGATCGACGCACTCGGCAAACGCGGCGGAATCGTCGAGATCCCGGTCGGCCGGTACCGGATCGACCAGGCTCCCATCGAGGTCACCACCCCGGTCCACTTCCGGGGGGACGGCGGGATGGTGCGCACCGCCGTCGACGAGGGCGGCGTCAATGTGCCGGGCAGCGTCACGACCCTGCTGTTCCCGCCCGACCAGGACGGATTCGTCGTGGTGGCGCCCTCCTCGGCCAACGCCCACTTCGAGGGCCTGGCCCTGATCCGTACCCGCGCGAGCGGCCCGGCTTCGGAGCGCTTCGCGCGGCGCGGCATCCACGCGGAGAACCGGATCTGGGCCGAGAGCCTGTACCTGCTGAACTGGGAACGCGGCATCGACCTCGACGGGCGCACGAACCACCCCGCGGAGCCGGACCACATCACCGCCTTCGCCACGAACGACTCCTACGTCTCCCGGATCTTCGCCGAGGACTGCTTCTGGGCGACGTACGCCCACGGCCAGGACGCGCAGGCGAGCCACTTCGAACACATCGTGACGCTGAGCTGCGAAGCGGGCATCTACGACTCCAGTCTGGCCGGCAACGGCTACGTCGACTGCTACGTCGACGGCGGGTTCTCCGAGCCGCCCTACTACATGGACACCAACCAGTCCGTCCTGCTGAACTGCCGGTGCGAATCCCACCTCCCGCCCCAGCTCGGACCGGGCGTCACGGTGGTGGGCGGCGGGTTCAACGTCGCCGGGCTCCCGGCGCAGGTGGCGAAGGCGCTGGGCGTCACCGGTGCCCCCTTCCGGCAGATCAACGGCGTCCCCGCCCGGCATGAGGGAGCCCCGTTCCCCGGCGGGACGGCGAACTTCGCGGCCGGGGAGCAGATCGTGGTGACGGTCGACGGGGTCGCACGGACCGTCGCCTTCGCCGCCGGTGCGTTCACGCCCCGCCAGGTGGCCGAGCGGATCAACGCCGCGTTCGCGGACCTCGCGCTGCCCCGGGTCGCCACCGGGTACGGGTTCGACAACTCCCTGACCGTCGAGGGCTGGCGGGGGCACGTGACGGGGACGGTCACCGTCACGGGAGATCCCGCGACCCTCGCGAAGATCGGCTTCCCGGCCCCGAGCCCCACGAACGGCCTGAACTACGGTCAGCTGCTGTCGGCACCGGAGACCGCGCACGTCACCTTCCGCGCCCATTCGGGCCTGAAATCGGACGGGACCCCGGGAATCAACGAGCCCGGCTTCGAGGAGCAGCTCGAAGTCGTCATGGCGTACGACGGCATCCGGCCGATGTTCTGGCAGGCCAGGGGCGACACCGGTGACGCCCACGAATTCGGCATCCTCCGGGACGTCGGAAAGGGCGTGCGGCGCTGGGCGTTCACCCGTGCGTCCCTCCCGAGCCTGATCTCGCTCGGGTTCACCATGCCCCAGGACTCGCTCGGCGCCGACCAGGTGGTGGCCTACGACGGCCTCTGGATCCAGGCCCCCCGTGGCCGCCGGATCCTCCTGTGCAGCGGCGTGCCCAACGCCAGCCAGGGAGCGCTCGAGGACACCCAGCCGCCCACCCCTCCGCACGACTTCGCCTGGGACCTGGCCGCTGACCCGCCGAAGCGGTACGTCCGCACGGTGACCGGCTGGGTGGCGGACCCCGCCGCCGTCGGCAGCACCTCTGAGGGCAGCACGTCTGACGGCAGCACATCGCAGCCGGCACCGGCCCTCGACCTGACACTGGACCAGCGCAGCCTGGTGACCGTGGACGACGCCGCCGGGCAGTGGCAGTTCGAAGGGGGTGAGGTCCTCCGGGCGGGGAGCCGGGTCGCGGACTACGCGAGCAGCAAGCGGGTCGTGACCGGTGGGACCGACACGCTGCACGTCGCCATGCTGACGCTGTCCCTCTTCTTCGTCGACCTGGCCGGGGCGCCGACGGAGAACCTGACCCTCCAGGGAACGCACAACCTCTCCTCGGGGGAGGCGAACGGCAGCGTCAGCGCCGCCTCGCCCGGATTCGCCGACCGCATCGGCGCGGGGTTCCGGCAGGTCGGCCAGGCACTGACCATTCACTGAGCACCCTCCTCGGTGCACCCGCCATCGCGGCCCCCGGCGGGTGGCGGCACCCCCCCCGGGGCCGGATCGGCGCTGTCCGGTTTCCCAAGTGACGGAGTGGAGTGTGAGGTTGCCGATCTTGGCCGGGATGGAGATCGGTGGCGGGGCGACGGGGCGTCATGCTGGGGGCCCGCACCGCGCCGTGACCCCGAGGAGACCGAGATGAGCGACACCCCCACCGCCCGCTGGAGCGTGGGCGCACCCGAGCCCGGCGAGTTCGCCGCCTGGCGTGAGCTCTTCCGCGGGTACTGCGAGTTCTACCGCGTGCCGTGCCCGGAGGAGAAGGCCGAGCTGGTGTGGTCCTGGCTCACCGACAAGGACCACGAGGTGGAGGGGCTGCTGGTGCGGGACGGGGACGGGACGCCGGTCGGGCTCGCCCACTACCGGCCGTTCGCGCGGCCGCTGCACGGGGCTGTCGGCTGCTTCCTGGACGACCTCTTCGTCGCTCCGGACGTGCGGGGCGGCGGGGCGGTGGACCTGCTGCTGGCCCGGTTGCGGGAGATCGCCGCCGAGCGCGGCTGGAACACCGTCCGCTGGATCACCGCCGAGACCAACTACCGGGCCCGCAGCAAGTACGACCAGGTCGCCACTCGGACCCCGTTCCTCACCTACGACATGGCCCCGGACGCCGCGCTGCGCTGAGGATGCGCTGAGCCCCGCTGCGCTGGGGCCCGCCCCGCTGAGGCCTGATGCGCCGAGCTCTGATGCGCCGAGCTCTGATGCGCTGAGGCCGCGACCGGGCCGCCGGACATTCGTTCGGACTTTCTGTTATCGGCGCGCTGCCGGGAGGTCTCCCAGGTGTCGGCACCCGACCGGCCGACCCGGAACAGAAAGCGTGACCACGTGAACAGCGACGACAGGACGACCATTCGCCCGGCGACCGGTGGCGACGGCGGCGCGGGCGGCGCCCACGGCCGGTCCGGTGGCCGGGCCGCGCGGCGGGCCGCCGAACGGCAGGCCGGTCAGGGCCGTCGCCGGCGGCGCGGCGGGTTCGTGCCGGTCACCGCTGTGGTCGCGGCCGTGGCCGGTACCGGGCTGATCGCCGCGCTGGCCGGTGCGGGGTATGCCGCGTACGGCGGCAAGCAGACCGATCGGGACGCCGTCGGCCAGGCGATGGCCGCCGACGCGCTGATCGCCGCCGAGATCGGCACGCACGAGGGCATCCAGGTCCCCGGCGCCGGGGGAGCGGACCCGGCCGCCCCGGTGCCGCCGGCCGGCCCGGCCGCGACCGACCCGGCGGCCACCCCGAGCGCCCCGGACACGCCGCCCGCCACCGCCCCGGCCACCCCGACGGCTTCGGCCACCGCCACCCCGACCCCCACCGCCTCCGCCTCCGCCGCCAAGGCGACCGCGAGCGCGACCCGGACCACCGCCGCGCCGACCGCCGCCAAGCGGACCGCCACCGCGCCGGCAGCCCCGGTCGGCGGCGGCGCGGCCCCCTCGGATGCCCAAGCGGTCGTGGACCTGGTCAACGCCGAGCGCGCCAAGGCCGGCTGTGGGCCGGTCACCTCCGACCCCCGGCTGGCCACCGCGGCCCAGTCGCACAGCGACGACATGGCCGACCGCAACTACTTCGACCACGCGAGCCCCGAGGGTTACCACGCCGACCACCGGATCGAGGCCAGCGGCTACCGCTGGAGCACCTGGGGCGAGAACATCGCCCGGGGCCAGAAGGACCCGGCCGCCGTGATGGACGCCTGGATGAACAGCCCCGGCCACCGCGCCAACATCCTGAACTGCGCGTTCAAGCAGCTCGGCGTGGGTGTGCGGACCGGCTCCGGCGGCCCGTGGTGGACCCAGGTGTTCGCCGCCCCGGCCTGACCGGCCCTCGGCCCGAGCCGTTCGGGCACGCCCTTCCCGACTCGATCCGGTCGCCGATCCAGCCTCCGCCCCGGCCTGATACGGCCGCCGATCCGGGCCGATTTTCCGATTCCGCGCACATTGTTGTTATCTGATCACTCCCCACAGGTCTCCGAGGAGGCAGCGGCGGACGGAAACACGGCAATGCGGAGTGCGGACCATGAACGCTGATGTGCAGAACAGGACCGGGAGCACCCTGGTGCTCGCGGCGCAGGCCGGCGACCGGCAGGCCCAGGAGGCGCTGGTCGCCACCTGGCTGCCGCTCGTCTACAACGTGGCCGGCCGCGCCCTCGGCGGCCACGCCGACGTGGACGACGTCGCGCAGGAAACCATGATCCGTGCGCTGGACGGCCTGGACGGGCTCCGCGACCCGGACTCGTTCCGCTCCTGGCTGGTCGCCATCACCATGAACCAGGTGCGCCGCCGCTACGCCGCCGGTCAGCAGCAGGCCGTCGGCGGACTGGACGAGACCTGGGAGGTCGCCGACCCCACGGCCGACTTCACCGACCTCACCATCCTGCGGCTCGGCCTCTCCGGCCAGCGCCGCGAGGTCGCCGAAGCGACCCGCTGGCTCGACCCCGACGACCGCGAACTGCTCGCCCTGTGGTGGCTGGAAGCCGCGGGCGACCTGACCCGCGGCGAGCTCGCCGAGGCCCTCGACCTGAGCCCGCAGCACACCGCGGTCCGCGTCCAGCGGATGAAGAAGCAGCTCGAGGCAGGCCGCGTGGTCGTCCGCGCCCTCAGCGCCTACCCCCGCTGCCCCGAACTGACCGAGCTCACCGCCGGCTTCGACGGCACCCCGAACTCGGTCTGGCGCAAGCGCATCGCCCGGCACATCCGCGGCTGCGCCGACTGCGACGGCCTCGGCCGCGACCTCTTCCCCGCCGAGGGACTGCTGGCCGGTCTCGCCCTGGTGCCGATCCCGCTCGGTTCACCCGTCCTGCTCCACTTCCAGCACACCGCGGCCGCCGTCGCCGCCCAGTCCGCCGCCACCGGAGCGGGCTCGGGCGCCGGCCTGGGGGCGGGCTCCGGCGCCGGGCCCGGTACGGGAGGCGGCGCGCACGCCGCTGCCGGAGGACACGGCGGCTGGGCCGGCACCGCCGCGCGCAAGGCCGTCCTGGTGAGCGGCGCGGCCGCCGCGGTGGCCGTGACGACCCTCGCTCTGGTCTGGCCGCAGCACAGCGAGTCTCCGCTGGCGGCCGCGCCGGAGCCGACCGCCCCGGCCGCCGCCCAGGACACCCCGAGCGTCGCCGCCGCACCCGTGGCGGTCGTCCCGACACCTGTGTCGATGCCGACGCCCACGGAGACGCCCACGGAAACCCCCACCCCCACACCCACAACCACGCCCACACCGACCCGTATGGTCACCGCCGCACCGGTGCCCAACCCGGAACGCCAACTGGTGGACCTGGTCAACGCCGAACGCGCCAAGGTGGGTTGCGCCCCGCTGCGGATCGACCCCCGGCTGCACTCCGCCGCGCAGAAGCACACGGACGACATGGCCACCCGCGGTTTCTTCGACCACGTCAACCCGGACGGCGTCCGCACCGACGCCCGGATCACCGCCGCCGGCTACCGCTGGTCCCAGTGGGGCGAGAACATCGACCGGGGCCCGACCACCCCGGCCGCGGTCTTCGCCCGCTGGATGGACGGCGGCATCCACCAGTCGAACATGCTCGACTGCGGCTTCAAGGACATCGGCGTCGGCGTCGCCACCAACCAGGCCGGCACGCCCTACTGGACCCAGGACCTCGGGGCACCGATGTCCTGAGCAGACGGGAGCCCGGGTCGCCCCTGACGCGGCGGCCCGGCCCCGACACCGTGGCCCGGACTAGGCGGGGGTGACCCCGACCAGCCCGTCCGCCGATCCGGTCACGAAGCCCGTGGCGTGTCCGACGACACCGCCCGCGTCGCCGACGTGGCCGGGCACCACGTCGGGCGCGCTGCTCAGCGGCCCGGGCAGTCCCTCCTGGCCGCCCACGGCGCTGGCGTGCGCACTCGGCGCGGTGAGAGAGGCCACGACACCCACGGCGAGCGAGGCGACGGCGAGCATGCTGCGCTTCTTCATGGCCCGTCCAACGACACTGCGCCGGAAGGGTTACGGGGGCGGCCCGCACGAACCACCCCGTGCTCTCCGTCGCCGCCGTGCCGACAGCGCGTCAGACCCGGTAGAACGTCCGCCCGGCGGAACCGGAGGAGACCGACCACACCTCGGTTATCAGCCCGCCGCTGAGTCGCAGGACGTCCGTCCCGCTGCGCGCCACGATGCCGCCCTCGCCGTCCGAGAAGCTTGCCAGGTACGGCCGGGCCACCAGGCCGGACACCACCCCGTCGACCGACTCCAAGTCCACCACGGCGACGCCCTCGGCCTGGAACCGCAGCTCCGACCGCTTGGCGTGCCACTGCCGGATCACCTCGGCCAGCGCCGCCGGCGTCCGCACCTCGTCGAACACCTCCGAGCCCGCCTGCGTGTACCGCAGGGTGAAGTCGGGCTCCATGATCTTCTCGGCCAGCCCGAACTCGCCGTTCCACAGCGCCGTCCAGCGGTCGTAGACCTCGACCCCGAACTCCCGCAGCTCAACACCCATGAGAAGGCCCCCCGTTCGTTCCCCGACCGTTCGTCGATCGTGCTGGGGACGCTAGCACCGGCCACTGACAATCCGGCCGGGGAGCGCGGCGAGGGCCCGCGCGGAGACATTGGACGGCCCGCGCGCCGACCGGGACTCAGGCCGGGCGGCGGGCGGGCCGTGGGAACCACCATGGCCTCACCAGCCCCTGCCGGTCAGGGCGCGCACGCGGCGACCGGACGCACACCGGCGCGCCGGGGCGTGCAACAGGAGCCCCAGCGGCGCCGTCAGAGCGTCCCGGAGCCCCGGGCCACCCCCGTCCCGCCCACCGCCCGGGCCCCGTCCTGCGGTGCCGCCGCCCCCACCGGCCGCACCGTCCAGTCCGGATGCCCCGGCATCGGCGGCGTGCGCAGTCCGTACAGCCAGTCGTGGAGGAACCCGCTCAGGTCCTCCCCGGACGCCTCGGAGGCGGTGCGCACGTAGTCCTCGGTGGTCGCGTTCCCGTAGCGGTGTTCACGCAGGAAGGCGTGTTCGATCCGGTCGAAGGTGTCCGCGCCGACCTTCTCGCGCAGCGCGAACAGCACCAGCGCGCCGCCCGCGTAGCGCTGGCTGTCGAAGAGGTCGGCGGCGTTCGGGAGGGCGACCGGCCCGGAGTCGTGGCGCCACTGGTCGCCGAGCCCGTAGACGTCCCGCATCCGGTCGACCAGGGTGAGGTGGTCCCAGGCGTCGGGCCAGCCGCGCTCGTAGCGGTACAGCAGACCGTAGAAGTCGGCGTGGCCCTCGTTGAGCCAGAGGTCGGACCACTTGGCCGGGGAGACGCTGTCGCCGAACCAGGAGTGCACCAGCTCGTGCATCATGTGCGAGCCGATCTCCGACTCCGGTCGGCGCAGGAAGTTAGGCTTGTAGAGGGTCAGGGTCTGGGTCTCCAGGCCGGTGAAGGCGAACGCCTCCGGGTCGTCGGTGTTGGCCGGCAGGAGGCCGTAGGTCTCGAACGGGAACGGCCCCAGGTGCTGCTCCGCCCAGGCGAGTTGGTCGGCGGTGAGGGCCAGCGCGGGCTCCAGCTCGGCGGCCCGGGCGGTCGGGACGACGTCGCGCAGCGGCAGGCCGTGCGGGCCGGTGCGCTCGCGGACGGTGTAGTCGCCGACCGAGACCTGGACCAGCTCGGTGGCCATCGGCTCGCGGGAGACGTACCGGCGGGTGGTGCGGCCGTCGCCGTGCCGCTCGGTCTGCGCCAGCCGGCCGTTGGCGACGCCCAGGAGGCCGTCCGGTGCGGTCACCGCGATGGTGAACCGGGCCTTGTCGCTCGGATGGTCGTTGCACGGGAACACGGTGTGCGCGCTCTCCGGCTGGCCGGCCACCGCGAAGCCGTCCGGCGTCGGGACCCAGCCCGTGTGCGGCTGCGCGGCCCGCGGATCGGCCGTGTACTCGACCGTCAACTCGGTGGTGGCGCCCGGACGGAACGGCTCGGCCGGGGTGACGGTCAGCTTCTCGTCGTGCGTCGCGAAGGCCGCCGGGCGCCCGTCGACCCGGACGGCGCGCACGGCCAGCCCGAGCGCGTCCAACTCCAGGTGGGCGAGTGTGCGGTCGGGCCGGGCGGTGATCACGGCGGTGCCGTCCACGGTGCGGGTGTCGGCCCGGTAGTCGAAGGCCAGGTCGTAGGCGAGCGCCCGGTACCCGGTGTTCCCGAGCGAAGGGAAGACCGGATCGCCCAACCCGTCGACGGCACCGGCCGACGGAACGCTCGCGGACAGCAGCACCGCGCTGAGCACGAGCGACAGGGCGAGACCGGCACGGGGCCTGGACAGGAATGATCACCGCACTTCACGAGTGGGAGCGGACGCGGAAGCCGCCGGGACAGGTAGACCGCGCACGGATGCTAGTGGACCGCCGGCCCGTGGCAGGCACGATCCGCGGGATCCGGGGGCCGGCGACACACCGCCATCCCCCGGACGGCCCACGGTGATGGCGCGGCCCCCGGGCGCGGTCTAACGTCGGGAGTGCTTCGTCCCCTGACGGACGAGGCCACGGCCGTCGGAAAACCTGGCCAGGTCCGGCGGCCGTACTTTCATGCCCTGGCACTCCCCGCGGACGCACTCCCCGTGCACGCACCCCGTAGGCTGGCGGCCGAGACGAGCCCCGCCCCGGATGCCAGGAGCCGCCGTGACCAGCCCCGCTTCGCACGTTCTGGTGATCGGCGAGTGCGTCGCTGACATCGTCCGTACGGACGGCGCCCCGGACCGGGTGCACCCCGGCGGCAGCCCCGCGAACGTCGCGTACGGTCTGGCGCGGCTGGGCCGCCCGGCCACGCTGCTCACCGAGCTCGGGCCGGACGCCAACGGCCGGCTGATCCGGGCACACCTGGAGTCGGCGGGCGTGCGGGTGCGGGCCGCCGAAGTCGCGCGGACTCCCTCGGCCGTGGTGCGGCTGGACGGGCAGGGGCGGGCCCGCTACACCTTCGACATCGGCTGGTCGCTGCCGTCGGCCGGGGCGGCGCCGACCGACCTGGCGCAGGCGCCCGCCGCGATCCACGTCGGCTCGATCGGCGCGGTCACCGAGCCGGGCGCGGCGGCGGTGCTGGCGCTGGTGGAGCGGTGGCGCGGGCGGACACCGATCAGCTACGACCCCAACGTGCGCCCCGCGCTGATGGGGGAGCGGGCCGAGGCCGTCCGGCGCGTCGAGCGCTGTGTGGCGCTGAGCGACCTGGTCAAGGCGAGCGACGAGGACGTGGCCTGGCTCTACCCGGGCGAGCGGCCCGAGACGGTCGCCGAGCGCTGGCTGGCCCTCGGCCCGTCCGTGGTCGCGGTGACCCTCGGCGCCGAGGGCGCGTTCGCCCGCACCGCCGGGGGCACCCGGGTCGAGGCGGCGGCCGTCCCGGTCCCGGTCGCGGACACCGTCGGCGCCGGGGACTCCTTCATGGCGGCCTTCCTGCACTCCCGCGCGAGCGGCGCCGACCTCCCGACCTGCCTCACCCACGCGGTGACGGCCGCCGCCCTGACCGTCTCCCGCCCGGGCGCCGACCCGCCCTCGGCAGCCGAGCTGGAGGCCGCCCTGGCGGACGGCCGGGGGTGCTGCTCCGACCCCGGCGTGGTGTAGCCGGCGGGCCTCCACGCGGGGACCGGGCGAGGTCCCGGCCCGCCGGGTCGTCGCCGCTGCTGTTCAACGCCCTTGCGGCTCCGGCACGGTGAGCTCCTTGCCGTACCAGATCTGGGCGTACGGGCCGTTGCTGTAGGCGGGGATCTCCTGGTAGCCGTGCCGGGCGTAGAGCGCGCGGGCCTCGACCAGGTCGAGGCGGGTGTCGAGGACGATCCGGTCGGCGCCGAGGGAGCGTGCCGCCTCGTCGACGGCGGCGAGCAGGCGGGCGCCACCGCGGGTGCCGCGCAGGTCGGGGCGGACGTAGACGCGGGTCAGCTCGACGGTGGTGGCGTCGAGTCGCCGCAGGCCGGCGCACGCGTGGGCGACGCCGTCGTACCGGCCGAGCAGGAACAGGCCGTCCGGGGCGACGAGGTCGTCGCTGGGGGAGTCGGCCAGACCGGACTCCAGCTGCTCCGGGGTGCCTTCCCGCCCGAGGTGCAGGCGGTAGTAGCGGTTGGCCACGTCGTAGTAGTACTCGCGCAGCAGTTCCAGGGCCTCGGGGGTGGTCACGTCGGCCGTGGCGACGGCCCAGAGGTCGGGGCGGCGGGGCGCGGTGCTCGTCATGCGCGCATGATCCACTCCCTGTCGCCGTCGTCGCAATCGGTTTTCGGGGGCGGCGCGGGCCCGGGCGGGGCGGGCGGACGGCAAAGGAACGGCAAGGCCTCCGGCGCGCCGTTGCCCCGCACGGGTGATGAGGGGATTGGCAGGGGTGCGCGGCGGGGGAGCAGTGCAGCTATGCACAGACCATCAGATTGTCAGATTAATGGGGGTTTGAGGGGGAGTCAGAAGAGCCGGAGCGGTGCGCGGACCGGCCTGCTGGCCACCGTCTGCCTCTCCGCCGTCATCACCGGCTGCGCCGGTCCGGCGGGCCCCGCCGGGCCGAAGGCGGCCCCGGCGACGAAAGACGCGGTACCCGCCGTCGAGGCTGCGGCACCCGCCGAAGCCGCTGCCGCCGCAGCCCCCGAGGTGGCCGGCCGCGGCGCGGCCCGCCCGCCTGCGGCGCCGCCGTTTCTGCCCGGCCTGGCCCGCCAGGAGGAGGAGACCAGCAGCGAGGCGGTCGCGCGCCAGGAGGCGGCGGTCCGGACCGCGCTGGAGACCGCGCAGCGCTGGGGTCTGGAGAGCCCGCCGTTGAAGGCGCCGCCGCGCCCGGCGACCAGGGTCCAGCTCACCCCCGTCCAGGGCGTCAAGCTCGCGGAGGGCCGCCCGCCGGTGGTCTACCGGGTGCCGACCGACGACAAGGTGGTCTTCCTGACCGTCGACGACGGCGCGGAGAAGGACCCCGCGTTCTCCCGGATGGCCGAGGAGCTGGGGATCCCGCTCAGCACCTACGTGTCCGACTACCTCGCCCGCGAGAACTACGGCTACTTCCGCGACCTGCACGCCCAGGGCGTGGAGATCAACAACCACACGATCAACCACCGCAACCTGAAGGTCCTGGACTACGAGACCCAGCGCCAGGAGATCTGCAACCAGCAGGACCAGCTGGAGCAGCAGATCGGCGTCCGTCCCCGGCTGTTCCGGCCGCCGTACGGCGAGTACAACGACGACACGCTGCGCGCGGCGGCCTCCTGCGGGGTGCAGGGGGTGCCGATGTGGAACGAGGAGGCCTTCCCGGACCACATGGAGTGGCGCTACGACGACCGGAAGCTCCATCCGGGTGACATCATCCTCACCCACTTCCGGGGCACCGACATCTGGAAGGCGTCCATGCCGGACCTGCTGCGCAAGGTCGTCAACGACGTCACCGCGGCCGGCTTCTCCCTGGGCCGCCTGGACGACTACCTGTAGCGACTGTCTGTAGCGACGACTACCTGTGGGGACGACCACGCGGCGGGGCGACCCACCCGGAGGGACGGCCACCCGGAGGGCGGCTCAGCCGAGCGAGAGGGCGTCGAGGTACACCCAGGCGCCCTCGTACCGCACGAAGCGGCTGTGCTCGGTGAGCACGCCCTCCTCGTCGCCCTCGGTCCAGTGCGCCCGGAAGGCGACCGTGCCCTCCGCGTGGAACGCGCCGCCCTCGGAGGTGGAGACCACCTCCAGCCGGGTCCAGCGCAGCGCCGGGTCGAAGTCGACCTCGGCGGGCCGGGTGTCCGGGTGCCAGGTCCGCAGCAGGTACGCCTCGTCCTGCGCGGCGAAGGCGCTGAACCGGGAGCGCATCAGCGACTCCGCGGTGGTGGCCGCCGCCTGGCCGCGGTGCAGTCGGCCGCAGCAGTCGCCGTAGGCGGCGGGCGGGCCGCACGGGCAGGGGGAGGAGGGCAGCAGCCGGGGAGCGGCGGTGCGGGGCGCGGGGCGAGGTCGGGACATGCGCCCATTCTCCCCCACCGCCGTGTGGCTCCCGCCGCCCGGGACCCGGCGGGCGCGGGGCCCGCCCCCTCGGTGCACCGGGGAGGCGGGCCCGTCCGCGTTACGCGGGGCGCCGGAAGGAGTAGTTGAACTCGGCGTTGCCGAAGTGCCCCATCATCCGGAGCCAGAAGGGCATCAGCATCTCCGTCGCCCGGGCGGCCACGATGTCCCCGAGGTCGATGATCCACTCGGCCGGCCAGCCGAAGCTGCCGAGCAGTGCGACGGCCTCGGCCTTGGCCGCCGCGTCGTTGCCGGCGATGAAGAGGTTGTGCTCGCCGGTCAGCCGGCCCGGCTCCACCATCAGCTCGCAGTTGATGGTGTTGAGCGCCTTCACCACCCGGGCCTCGGGGAACTCGCGCTGGATCCGCTCGCCGACGCTGTCGGTGTTCACCGGGTCGAGGGTCACCTGGCCTTCGGGGTCGAACACCAGCGGGTTGGAGACGTCGATCAGCAGCTTCCCCGCGAGGTGCTCCGCCCCGGCGGCCTGCAGCGCCGCCAGCGAGACCGTCCCGCCGGTGGCGTTCAGCACCACCTCGCCGAAGGCCGCGGCCTCGGCGAAGGTCCCGCACTGGGCGGCGGGGCCGGCCTGCGCTGCCCAGGCCAGCCCCTTCTCGTTGTCCTTGCGGCGGGAGCCCAGCGTCACCTGGTGGCCGAGCGAGACCAGCTTGCTCCCCAGGGTCTGCCCGACCATGCCCGTGCCGATGATTCCGATGCGCACCGTTTCCCCGTTTCGTCAGGAGGAGGCCCGTCCCTGCCGAACGCGCCGGCGACGACCCTAGTTGACCGGGCGTCAGTCGCGTCGGAACGACCGGATCACGTCTTTGCCTCGAGGGTGGACATCCTCAGGCGCGGGCGTCACCGAAGCAGCCGCGCAGCGCCCGTGTCAGGCCCTCCGGTTCGGTCTCGTCGACCCCGGACGCCCAGGCCACGTACCCGTCCGGGCGCAGCAGCAGCGCACCGGCGGGCGGTTCGGCGCAGTCGGCGGCCACGAGGT
Organism: Kitasatospora sp. NPDC033851; assembly: GCF_055576085.1. NCBI lineage: Bacteria > Bacillati > Actinomycetota > Actinomycetes > Kitasatosporales > Streptomycetaceae > Kitasatospora > Kitasatospora sp. NPDC033851. The sequence goes on from NZ_JBVIRL010000010.1 coordinate 292,141, forward strand.
CCACCCGGTCCTGCCACCCCGCTGCGCGGTCCGCGAGCGCGAGTTTCCCGCCCGTGAGGTCCAGCAGCAACGGGCGCCCGCCACGGGCGAGTTCGGCGAGCCGGACCGGGCCCGCGGCGGTGGTCAGCGCGAGGTCGGGTGCGAAGCGTCCGGCGAGCGGGTGCGGGCAGTCGGTGTCGTAGTGGATGTCGCTGCCTGCCAGCAGCGCGGCGATCCGGGCGAGGTTGTCCTGGTAGGAGAGCAGTTCGCCGACCAGGGCGCGCAGTGCGGTGGTTCCGGGGCCGGGAGCCATCAGGGCCATCTGGGCCTGGGAGTGCATGAAGACCCGCTCGCCGATCGGGTGGCGCTCGCGGTGGTAGCTGTCCAGCAGGCCGGTCGGGGCCCGGCCCTGGAGTTCGGCGGCCAGCTTCCAGCCGAGGTTGGCGGCGTCCTGCAGGCCGAGGTTGAGGCCGGGGCCGCCGGTCGCGGCGTGTACGTGGGCGGCGTCGCCGACCAGCAGCACACGGCCGTCGCGGTAGCGCTCGGCGAGCCGGGTGTTGTGGCCGACGGTGCGGCGCGGCGTGTACGGGCCGGGCGTGCGGGCCGGGGAGAGCGCCAGATCGGCGCCGGTGACCCGGCGGATGCTGGCGCTCAGTTCGTCCAGGGTGAGCGGGGCCTGCTGGTCCACCGGCGGGCCTCCCCACTCCATGGTGGCGACCATGACGGCGTCCTGGTCGAAGGGCGAGAGGACGAAGACGCCGTGCTCGGTGCGGGTGTGGGTGAACGGGCGGATCGGGGTCGGGCAGCCGGGCAGGAGGACCTCGCCGTCGTCGGTGAGCCGGGCCCCCTCGGGCGGCAGCACGTGGGCGATGCGGGAGACCGGGTCGGGCGAGGTGACCCCGGGGAAGCCGATCCCGGCGAGTTTGCGGACGGTGCTGCGGCCGCCGTCGGCCCCGACCAGGTAGCGGGCGCGCGCCTGCCCGGCGCCGTCCGGGCCGTGGACGTCCACGGTCACACCGGTCGCATCCTGGACGAAGCCGGTGACCTCGCAGTTTCGGCGTACGGTGATGCCGAGTTCGCGGGCGTGTTCCTCCAGTACCTCCTCGATCCGGTGCTGGGGTACGAGCAGGGCGTGCAGCGGGTTCCGGTCGAGCCGCTGCAGGTCCAGCGGGAAGGCGCCGAACACGAAGCGGGGTACGGGCTGCGGCGCGCCCGGCGTGGTGCCGAGCTGCTCGTACAAACCCCGGTGGTCGAGCAGTCGGATGACCTGGCCGACCAGCCCGTTGGCCTTCTGCTCGCCCGAGCGCTCGGGCAGCCGGTCCAGCACTACCGGCCGGACTCCGGCCAGGGCCAGTTCGCAGGCCAGGAACAGCCCGACCGGGCCGGCGCCGACGATGACCACGTCATGCATGATGGGTCCCCCCTCTGGGACGGGTGAGTTCAGCGGGACGACGGCCTGGGCAGCCCGGCTGCCAGCAGGTGCAGCGCCTGCTCGAGCAGTGGCCGGAACGGCACCGGCGGGTCGGCGTTCAGGTACTGGTCGTTGGCGACCTTGACCGCGGCCAGCGCGGTCGCGGCGACCAGTTTCGGGTAGAGGTCCCGGTCCGGGTCGGTCCCGGTCCGGGCGGCCACCGCGGCCGCGAGCCCGGCCTCCGCGTCCGCCCCGCCGCGCCACAGCTCAGCCTGGAGTACCGGTTCGCGCAGCAGCAGCCGTACGGCGGCGGTCCACCGCGGGTCCGGCTGCTCGGTCGCGACCCCGAACGGCAGGAGCATGGCCTGGGTGAGCGCCTCCCACAGCGGCTCGGCGGCCGGTCGCTCCCGCAGTGCCTCGGCGGCCTGCCGGACCCGGTCCTGGTGTCGGGAGACGATCGCCTCGGCCTTGCTGGAGAAGTAGTTGTTGTAGGTGCGCGGCGACACCCCGGCCTCGGCCGCGATGTCCTCCACCCGGACGTTCTCCAGCCCCCGCTCCACCGCCAGGCGAAGTGCCGCCCAGCTCAGTGCCTCACGTGTCGCGGCCTTCTTCCGTTCCCGCAGGCCGGGCTGCCCGTTCGTCATGGCACCACTGTTCCGCAGAAAGTGCGTGCCGCGCAATAGTGCGTGCCACGCAAGTTTTTCCGGCCCTGGGGGGCTGTGGCGAGCCGCCCGCCACCTGCGGTTCGTCGCTGGTAGTAGTTGCCTGGTTGCGGAGCGATTCGCGCCAAGAGCCCAACCCCGCAGGAATTCCGGCGGGACGACTCGACAGGACCTGAGGAGCGGTCATGGGTGGCAGACAGCGTCCGCCGAGAGCACGGAACCCTCGCCAGGGCAGGCCCGCCGGAGACGGCGGCCGGGCGAAATCCCGGGTGGAGTTCGCCCGCATCGAGGGCTTCCTGGCCTGGGAGGCGGAGGTCGCGGCGGCCGAGCGGGACGCCCGCGCCTTCGCCGGACAGTTCCCCTGGCTCCCCGCCGCGGAGCGGGAGAACCTCGAACAGGCCTACACCGCCGACCGGCTGCGCTACGCCGAGGAGGTCGTGGACCGCGCCGTGGAGCGCTGCCGTCGGCTGGCCGCCCGCTACCGCGGCGAATGCCGCCGGATCTGCACCCGCTGGGCGGCGCTCTGCCTCTCCGTCACCCTGGCGGCGGCGCTGTTCGCCGTCGTCCCGGCGGTCCTGCGGGGCTGAGTCTCGCAGGGCCACTGCGTCCGAATGAAGGGCGAGGGCCCGCTGCGCCGGCAACGGCACAGCGGGCCCTCGCCCTGCCCGGAGCGGGGGTCAGTGGTGGCCGTGGCCGCTCGTGACCTCCGCGTGCTCCTCGGCGGTGGGCTTGGCGATCTGGCTGTCCTGGCCGTAGAAGCCGCGGGACAGCTTCACCCGGGCGCGGGTCCACATGCCGGCCTTGCGGACCACCCCGTTCTCGTCCACCTCCGGCGGCAGGACCGTCGGGCGCGGCTGGTCGTGCGCCGTGAGGGTGAAGAGTCGGCCCTGCGGCAGGGGGGCGTGGATCTCGATGAACTCGCCGTGCTGGAGCCGCTTGATGACGCCGGTCTCCCGGCCGTGCAGCACCTTCTCCTTGTCCCGCCGCTGCAGGCCCAGGCACCACCGCTTGGTGATCACGAAGACGACCACCGGCACGGCGAAGAAGCCGGCCCGCACCGCGTACGTGATCGCGTTGATCGAGAGGTGGAAGTGGGTGGCCAGCAGGTCGTTGCCGCCGCCCGCCAGCAGGACCAGGTACAGGCCCATCCAGGCCGCGCCGAAGGCCGTACGGACCGGGGCGTTGCGCGGCCGGTCGGCGATGTGGTGCTCGCCGCGGTCCCCGGTGACCCACGCCTCCAGGAACGGGTAGCCCCAGATGATCATCAGGACGGTAGGGAAGATCATCAGCGGGATGAACACCCCGAGATTCAGGGTGTGGCCGCCCCAGACGCTGATCTCCCAGCCGGGCATCACACGGACCAGGCCCTCGGAGAAGCCCATGTACCAGTCCGGCTGGGCGTCCGTGGACACCTGGTCGGGCCGGTAGGGGCCGTACGCCCAGATCGGGTTGACCGTGGCGATGGCCGACATCACCGCGACCACGCCGAAGACCAGGAAGAAGAAGCCGCCCGCCTTCGCCGTGTAGACCGGCAGCAGCGGCATGCCGACCACGTTCTCGTTGGTCCGGCCGGGCCCGGCGAACTGGGTGTGCTTGTGGTAGAAGACCAGGATCAGGTGCGCCGCGAGCAGGCCCACCATGATCCCCGGGATCAGCAGGATGTGGACGGTGAACAGCCGCGGGATGATGTCGGTGCCCGGGAACTCACCGCCGAACATGAAGAACTGCAGGTACGTGCCGACGATCGGGACGGCGAGGATCGCGCCCTCCATGAACCGGATGCCGGTGCCGGAGAGCAGGTCGTCCGGCAGCGAGTAGCCCATGAAGCCGTCGAACATGCCGAGGAACAGCAGCAGCGCGCCGAAGACCCAGTTGACCTCGCGCGGCTTGCGGAAGGCGCCGGTGAAGAAGACGCGCATCATGTGCGTCAGCATCGAGGCGACGAAGACGATCGCCGCCCAGTGGTGGATCTGCCGCATCAGCAGGCCGCCCCGGACCTCGAAGCTGATGTCGATTGTCGAGGCGTAGGCCTCGGACATCGGGACGCCCTTGAGCGGCACGTACGAGCCCTCGTAGACGACCTCGCCCATGCTCGGCTTGAAGAACAGGGTCAGCCAGACGCCGGTCAGGATGATGATGACGAAGGTGTAGAGCGCGATCTCGCCCAGCATGAAGGACCAGTGGTCCGGGAAGATCTTGCGCAGATTGGCCTTGGCCAGGGAGTAGATGCCGAGCCGGCCGTCGGTCCAGTCGGCGAGAGCCTCGGCCTTGTTCGCGGGCTTGGCGCGCGTGGTGGTCACCGGTCCCGGCTGCGACTGCTGGTCGGTTCTCACGACGGGCTCCCCGGCGTCCTCGGCGTGCCGTGCTGGATCCCCGTCGGCGGGAACGCCGGCCGGCGAAGTGTTGTGATCATGGGACCTCTCGATACGGGCTCGCCGGTCGGACCGGCGCGCGGACCGGGGTGGTCCGCTGGACCCGTTGCTCAGGGTGATGGAGCGCTTACTCTGACATGCTGTCGGCAGGGGGCCGACTGTGCACGTCCATCGGCCCGTCCGGCCGCTCGTGTCGGGCCGGACGGGGGTCCCTGACGCCCGATCGGCTGGCCGCCGGTCGGCCCAACGGGTGCCGATGCTGCGGTCGGGTGCCGCTGAACCGATTCGGCGCGCGCCGCGCCCGGGGCTCGCGCGGTCCACGGCCTACGCTGCGCCAATGGTGGATCACCGTGAACTCTTCGAGGACGTCACCGAAGCCCTGACCCGCGCCGGGTTCGACACCGCGCCGGGCCCCTCACCGCTGTGGATCGGCCACCACCCCGAGGGCGTGGTGGTCGGCTGGACGCCGGACGCGGAGCCGGACGGGCCGCTCACCCGGGAGGCGCGCGCGGCGCTGAGCGGCGCGGCCGCGCTCGTGCTGCGCGAGTGCGGCTACCTGGTCGCCGAGACGGAGGCGGGCGACCTGCTGGTGCGCACCGCCGAACCGGTGACGGTCCCGGCCGAGCCGGAGCCGGTACCCGAGCAGTGGTGGGGGTGACGGGCCGAGCGGCGGCGCGCGCCTTCCGCCGGCCGTCCGTCTCCCGCCGACTGCCCTTCTCCCGCCGACCGCAGCGACGTGCCGGTTTGGGGAACGCGCGGGGGGTTCCATACCGAACCGTTACCTGAAGCGGGGGTGCAGTTGACCAGCGCGGCTCTAAGGTTTGCCTAAGCTAAGCCGAAGCGCCCTGGACCACGACGTCCGGGGCGTTCGGCTGTGCCGCTCCACCGCCACCGCGGCGGGGCGAGAACAGGTGACGGCCCGGGGTGGCCCGGGGGAGGAGCCCGCTGCATGTGGGATGAGGCGTTTCCCAGCTTCCTGATCGGGTTGCGCGAAGGCCTGGAAGCCGGACTGGTCGTGTCGATCCTGGTCGCCACGATGGTCCGGGCGGGCCAGAAGGCCCGACTGCCCCAGGTGTGGAGCGGCGTCGCGGCGGCCATCGCGCTCAGTCTCAGCTTCGGCGCGGTGCTGACCTTCACCTCCGCCACCCTCTCCGGTCACGCCCAGGAGGCGTTCGGCGGGGTGCTCAGCCTGATCGCGGTCGGCTTCGTCACCGCGATGGTGTTCTGGATGCGCCGCTCGGCCCGCACCCTCTCCGCCGAGCTGAAGGAGAAGGTCCAGGCCTCGCTGGCGATGGGCGCCGGCGCGCTGGTCCTCACCAGCTTCCTCGCGGTCGCCCGCGAAGGCCTGGAGACCTCGCTCTTCCTGTGGACCAACGTGCGCACCGCCGGGGAGTCCACCGGCCCGCTGCTCGGCGCGGCCGTCGGCCTGGTGCTCTCCACCGGGCTGTGCTGGGGCCTGTACCGGCGGGCGCTGAAGATGAACCTCACCCGGTTCTTCACCATCACCGGCGCCGGGCTGATCGTCGTCGCGGCGGGCGTGCTCGGCTACGGCCTGCGCGACCTGCAGGAGTCCGGCCTGGTCGGCGGCGGAAGCACGTACGCCTTCGACCTGAGCGGGCACCTGGACGCCTCGTCCTGGTACGCCACGCTCGTCCAGGGCACGCTCAACCTGACCGTCACCATGACGGTCCTGCAGGTCGTCGGCTACGTCGCGTACCTGGGCATCGTGATGACGAGTTTCATCGAGGACGTCCGGGGCGGCACGGGTGCGTCGGCCGCGACTCCCGCCGCGGGTTCCGGGCCGGCTGCGGCCGAGAAGGCCGCGCCCGCCGAGCAGAAGGCCGGAACGGTGCGCCCCGGGCGTCCGCGCTGGGTGCTGCCGGTCGCGCTGGTCGCCGTCCCGGTCGTGGTGGCCGGCGCCGTCGTCGCGGTCAGCGACGGCAAGCAGGACAGCTCCGCCACCGTCACCGTCTCCGAGCACGACTGCGGCAAGGGCTTCGGCACCCCGCAGCCCGGCCAGCAGGTGTTCCAGATGCACAACACCGGCGACAAGGTCTCCGAGGTGTACCTGGTCAACCCGGGCACCGGCGCGGTCTACGGCGAGGTCGAGGGCCTGGCCCCCGGCACCACCCGGGCCCTGACCGCCACCATCGGCTCGGGCGACTACGCCTGGCGCTGCGTGCCCACCGGCGGAAACGCCGTCACCTCCGCCGCCGTGCACCTCACCGGCGGCAGCGAGGTCAAGGCCGTCAAGCCGGTCTCCGAGGACGACCTCAAGGGTCCGCTCGACAGCTACAAGGACTACGTCGACCAGGGCCTCGCGACCCTCATGACGCAGTCCCAGAAGCTCCAGGCCGACGTGCACTCCGGCGACCTCGCCACCGCCAAGGCCGACTGGCTCACTGCGCACCTGCAGTACGCCTCGCTCGGCGCCGCCTACGGCACCTTCGCCGACCTCGACGGCAAGATCGACGGGCGCCCGGACGGCCTCGCCGACAAGTACCAGGACCAGGGCTTCACCGGCTTCCTGTGCCTGGAGTACGGCCTGTGGCACGGCCAGTCCGCCGCCGACCTGACGCCCGTCGCGGACGAGCTGGCGCAGAACGTCGCCAAGCTGGCCCACGACTTCCCGACGCAGGACTTCGACCCGGCCGACCTGCCGCTGCGCGCCCACGAGATCCTGGAGAACACCCTCCAGTTCGAGCTGACCGGCGACACCGACATGGGCAGCGGCACCAACCTGGCCACCGCCCAGGCCGACCTGGCCGGCACCCAGGAGCTGCTGACCCTGCTCCAGCCGCTGCTCGACGAGCGCGACCCGCAGCTGCTGGTGCGGGTGAACGCCGGGATGAAGCGGGTCGGCGACCTCGTCGCCGCCGCCCACGCGCCCGAGGGCTGGACCCCGGTCGACCGGCTGTCCGCCGACGCCCGCCGCCGGCTCAACGGCGCCACCGGCCAGCTGCTCGAAGACCTCGCCCCCATCCCCGCCCTGCTCGAGATCCGGAAGGCCGCCTGATGACCGACCACACCGCAGCCGCCGGCTCCTGCCCGTTCCCGCACGCCGCCGCCCAGGAGGCCGCCCGGGCCGCCGCCGTGGCCGCGGCGGAGAGCGGCTGTCCGGCCGGTCCGGCCCGGCGCAGCTTCGTCCGGGCCGCGCTCGGCGCGGGTGCCGGAGCGGCCGTGCTCGGCGGCGGCGCCCTCACCCTCGGCGCCGGCCCGGCCGCCGCCGGGGACGGCCGGCAGGCCAAGAGCGGGGCGGTCCCGTTCCACGGCGACCACCAGGCCGGGATCACCACCCCGGCCCCCGGCTACGCGGCCTTCGTGTCGTGCCAGGTGATCGCCCAGGACCGCAAGGGCCTCGAAGACCTCCTCAAGACCCTGACCGAGCGGATCCGCTTCCTCACCGCCGGCGGCACCCCGCCCGACCTCGGCGTCGGCGCGCCGCCCTCGGACAGCGGCATCCTCGGCCCGACCGTCCCCACCGACAACCTGACCGTCACGGTCGGCGTCGGCGCCTCGCTCTTCGACGACCGCTACGGGCTGGCCAAGGCCAAGCCGCTCAAGCTGACGCCGATGAAGACCTTCCCCAACGACAACCTGCAGGCCGCCGAACTGCACGGCGACCTCTCGCTGCAGATCTGCGCCGACCGCCAGGACACCGTGCTGCACGCGCTGCGCGACCTTACCCGGCACACCCGCGGCGCGCTGCAGATCCTCTGGCGGATCGACGGCTTCCAGAACCAGTCCCGCCCGGACGGCGCCCAGCGCAACCTGCTCGGCTTCAAGGACGGCATCGTCAACCCGGACACCGGCTCGTCCCGGGAGATGGACCGGCTGATCTGGGTGAACGGCGGGACGGGCGAGCCGGCCTGGGCCGTCGGCGGCAGCTACCAGGTGATCCGGATCATCCGGATGCTGATCGAGTTCTGGGACCGCGTCACCCTGACCGAGCAGGAGAAGATGTTCGGCCGCCGCCGCGACACCGGCGCGCCGCTCGACGGCCACCAGGAGACCGACGCGCCGGACTACGCCAAGGACCCGGACGGCAAGGCGATCCCCCTCGACGCGCACATCCGCCTCGCCAACCCGCGCACCGCCGACACCGACGACTCCCGCATCCTGCGCCGCGGCTACAACTACGACCGGGGCATAGACAAGGCGGGCAACCTGGACATGGGCCTGGCGTTCTGCTGCTACCAGCAGGACGTGGTGCGGCAGTTCGAGGCGACCCAGACCCGGCTCATCGGGGAGCCGCTGGTGGACTACATCTCGCCGACCGGCGGCGGGTACTTCTTCGTCCTGCCGGGTGTGAAGGACAACGCCGACTGGCTCGGGCGGGGGCTGCTGGCCGCCGTCTGAGGGTGAACTCCACGGCGGGCCCGGTGCGTCGACGCACCGGGCCCGTTGGCACCGGGCCCGTTTGTGCCGGCCCGGTCACACCGGGCCCGTTCGTGCCGTCAGCCGGATGCTGTCAGTGGTCAGCCTCGAGCCGTCAGGCGTCACCTGCCGAGCGTGAAGCCGATCACCGCGCCGCCGCCCGCCCGGTTGGTCGCGAAGGCCGTGCCGCCGTGCGAGCGGGCCACCTCGTCCACGATCGCCAGGCCCAGCCCCGAACCGGGCAGGCTACGGGCTGCGGTGGCCCGGTAGAAGCGGTCGAAGACCCGGTCGAGGTCGGCCACGTCGATGCCCGGGCCGCGGTCGCGCACCTCCACCCGTGGGCCGCGCACCACCACCTCGATCGGGCCCGCGCCGGCCGGGTCGAACTTGGCGGCGTTGTCCAGCAGATTGCCCACCGCCCGGGCCAGCGCGTCCGGGCGGGCGGTGACCACGGTGTCGTCGGCGTCCACCAGGATCTCCCGGTCGCTGCGCCGCCGGGCCTGGGCGGCCGCCCCACGGACCACCTCGGCCAGGACCACCTCGGCCGGCTGCTCGTCCGCCCTGCGATCCGCGGCGAGTGCCACCAGCTCCTCCACCAGCTGGGTCAACTCCCGTGCCTCCTCGGTCAGATCGGCCATCAGGGCGGCGCGCTCGGCGGGCGGCAGCCGGTCCATGGCCGGGAGCACGGCGAGGTTGGTGCGCAGACTGGTCAGCGGGGTGCGCAGCTCGTGCCCGGCGTCCTGGACGAGGCGGCGCTGGTTCTCCTTGGCGGTGGCGAGCCGGACCAGCATCCGGTCGAAGGCCCGGCCGAGCCGGCCCACCTCGTCCGTCCCGGCGGCGGGCACCGGGACGTCCAACCGCCCGCTGGTGGCGACCAGTTCGGCCGCTTCGGTGAGCCGGACCAGCCGTCCGGAGATCCACCGGGCGAGCAGCCAGCCGGCCCCGCCCGCGAGCACCGCGACGACCGCCACCAGGGAGGCGGTCCGGATCCGCAGGGCGGACAGCAGGTGCTCGGTGGGGCCGACCTGCTGGATGATCTGGACCGCGCCGCGACGGCCGCCGAGCGAGACCACGCCCACCCGGAGGGTGTCTCCGTGCAGTCGGCGCAGCCCGGTCACGGTGCGGCCGGGCTCGTCGGCCCGGGCGAGTTCGCGGTCGGCCGGGGTCGACGGCAGGTCGAGCCGGGCCGTGCCGGGGAGCACCCGGGCGTCGGGGGAGAGCGCCTGCGAGGTCACCCGGATCGGGCGCAGCAGGTCGTCGCTCAGGCCGCTGGGGCCGGCGAAGTCGCCCGGGAAGAGGACCTGCTGTTCGACTTGCCGGTCGACGGACCGGACGGCCGCCGTGAAGTCGGCGGTCTCGTCGTCCCGGATCAGCCGGGCGGCGGCGTGATAGCCGAGCGCGCCGATCAGGACCGCCACCAGGGCGGCGATCGCGGCGAAGGCGAGCGAGAGGGTGGTGCGCAGGCCCGGGCGCGGCAGGCGCGGGCGGCGGCGCGCCGGGCCGGTCACGGCTCGCGCAGCGTGTAGCCGACGCCGCGGACGGTGTGGATCAGCGGGGCCAGGCCGGAGCGGTCGAGCTTGCGGCGCAGGTAGCCGATGAAGACGGCGAGGTTCTTCGAACCGGGACCGAAGTCGTAGCCCCAGATCTGCTCGTACAGGGTGGCCTGGTCGAGGACGGCCCCGCAGTGCCGGGCCAGCAGCTCCAGCAGGTCGAACTCGGTGCGGGACAGTTCCAGCTCCTCTCCGGCGCGCCAGGCCCGCCGGGCGGGCGGATCGATCCGCAGGTCGGCGACGGTCAGGACCTCGGTGGCCGGGGCGGTGTGGTTGCGGCGCAGCAGGGCGCGCAGGCGGGCGAACAGCTCGTCCACGTCGAAGGGTTTGACCAGGTAGTCGTCGGCCCCGGCGTCGAGGCCGGCGATCCGGTCCGGGACCTCGACCCGGGCGGTGAGCATCAGCACCGGGGTCCGGTCGCCGGCGGCGCGCAGCCGGCGGCAGACCTCCAGGCCGTCCGGCTCGGGCATCATCACGTCGAGCAGCAGGACGTCCGGGCGCTGTTCGGCGAGGACTGCCAGGGTCTGGGTGCCGTTCGCGGCGATCCGCACCCGGTAGCCCTCCAGCATCAGCGCGCGGGTGAGCGAGTCGCGGATGGCCCGGTCGTCCTCGGCGATCAGCACGGTGTGGGTCATGGCGAAGATTCTCCCTGGCGTGCTCACGACCGTTCCGGGCGGGTCGGGTAGACGGCCTGGCGGGCATCTCCGGGTACCGCTTTCGCCTGCTGCTTCGTGGGCGTACGGTGGCCACACGGTGGTGTGCCGCCGGGTGGGCCGCCGGGTCAGTGTCGGCACGCCCTGCCGGAGGCCGCGATGGCAGACCGGATGGCCTTCTTCACCACCCCGCGCGCGGAGCGGGCGCGGCGGGACGCGCGGGAACGGCTCGACGACCGGCGGGAGGTGTACCGGCCGGGGGCGCTGCTGCCGATCGTGAGCGGACAGGCGGAGCGCTGCATGGACTGCGGGCTGCCGTTCTGCCACAGCGCCTGCCCGCTCGGGAACCTGGTGCCGGACTGGAACCGGCTGGTGGCGGCCGCCGACTGGCGGGCGGCGGCGGCCCGGCTGCTGGCGACGAACAACTTCCCGGAGTTCACCGGGAGGCTCTGCCCGGCGCCCTGCGAGAGCGCCTGCGTGCTGGCGATCGACGGTGCCGCGGTGACCATCAAGAACGTGGAGCTGGCGATCGCCGACCGGGCCTGGGAGGAAGGCTGGGACGAACCGTTGCCGCCCGAACAGACCGGCGGATGGGGTGACAGGCGGGGGGACGGGCGGGGCGGCGGGCGGCGGGTCGCCGTGATCGGGTCGGGCCCGGCCGGGCTGGCCGCCGCCCAGCAGCTGACCCGCGCCGGGCACGCCACCACGGTGTACGAGCGGGCCGACCGCCCCGGCGGGCTGCTGCGGTACGGCATCCCGCCGTTCCGGCTCGAGAAGCACCGGCTGGAACGGCGGCTCGACCAACTGCGGGCCGAAGGCACCGCGTTCCGCACCGGCGTGTGGGTCGGCCGCGACCTGCCGGGCGAAGAACTGCGGGCCGGGTACGACGCGCTGGTCGTCGCCGTGGGCGCGACGGCCTGCCGGGAACTGCCGGTGCCCGGACGCCAACTGCCCGGGGTGCACCAGGCGATGGACTACCTGACCTGGGCGAACCGGGTGGACGAGGGCGATTGCCCGGACTCGCCGGTCTCCGCCGAAGGCCGCCACGTGGTGATCGTCGGCGGCGGGGACACCGCGGCCGACTGCCTGGGCACGGCACTGCGCCAACGCGCCGCCTCGGTCACCCAGCTGGACATCAACCCGCGCCCACCGGAGCGCCGGGCGCCAGGGCAGCCCTGGCCGGTCCACCCCAAGGTGTACCGCGAAACCACCTCGCACGAGGAGTCCGGCGCCACGGCGGCCGGGCCCCGGGAGTTCGCGGCGGTCACCGTGGGCTTCGAACCCGGTCCGGACGGCCGGCTCGCCGCCGTCCGCCTCGCCGAGACCGAGCCCGCCGACCGCAGCCCGCGGGCCGGCACCGAACAGAGCCTGCCGGCGCAGCTCGCACTGCTCGCCCTGGGCTTCACCGGGCCGGAGCCGGACCAGCGGCTCTTCGCCCAACTCGGCCTCGCCACCGGGTCCGAGGGCACCCTGGTCAGGGACGACGGCTTCGGCACCGCGGCGGAGGGCGTCTTCGTCGCGGGTGACGCCGGACGCGGACAGTCGCTGATCGTCTGGGCGATCGCCGAGGGACGGGCGGCGGCCGCGGCGGTGGACCGCTACCTGCGGGGGCGGACCGAACTCCCGATGCCGATCCGGGCCTCGGCGCGGGCACTCACCCTGTGATCCCGAAGGGCCCTCGCCCGGCCTGGAGGTCTGAAGTGCCCGCGTCCGGCCGGGCCACTGGGCGTGCCTCATGGGGTGGGCTCCGCCGCCGGTCCGGTGGTCGGTTGGAGGGTTGGCGCGGTGGTTGGTTGGGCGGTCGGCGCGGTGGTTGGCGCGGTGGGGTGGGCGCCCCGGTCGTAGCGCCAGAGCGCGGGGATCGCGGCGGGCAGGATGGCGGCGCTGCCGAAGCAGAGTAGGCCGCCGGTGCGCAGGGCGGCCCGGATGCCCTGCCGGGCGGCGAGGCCGCCGGCCCGCAGATCGCCCAGGGCCGGCCCGGCGGAGCCGATCAGCATCTCCAACCCGGCGGCGCGGCCTCGGAGTTCGTCCGGAATGGACTGGTTCCAGATTGCACTGCGGAAGGTGTCACCGATCCAGTGCGCCCCGCCGGCGACGGCCAGGCAGAACAGGACGACCCACAGGCCCGGGGCGAAGGCGGCCGCGGCCGTCGCCGCGCCGACCAGGGCGGCGGAGAGCACCACCAGTCGGCCGTGTCGGCGTACGCGCTCGGTCCAGCCGCCGGTCGCCGCGGCGATCAGGCTGCCCACCGCTCCGGCCGAGTAGAGCAGGCCGAGCGCCCACGTCGCGTCCAGCTCCGCGGCCAGGAACGGGAACAGGGCGGTGGGCAGGGCGAAGACGGTGGCCGCGAGGTCGGCCAGATAGGTGCCGATCAGGTCAGGCCGCCGCGCGGCGTACCGGGCGCCGTCGACGAACTCGCCCAGCTGCGGCTTCACGGCGTCCCGCTCGGATGGGACGGGCCGAACCCGGGCGAGCAGGGCGAGCGAGAGCAGGAAGGTGCCGAGGTCGACCAGGTAGGCCGCAGGGGCGCCGGCGGTCGCGATCAGCAGCCCGGCGGCGGCCGGGCCCACCACCCCGCCGACGCTCCAGCGCAGCGAGAGCAGGGAGCCGGCCGCCACCAGGTGATCGGGTGGCACCAGGCGCGGAATCATCGCCTCGACCGAGGGCTGCTGGATGCCCTGCAGGGCGGCGGCCACCCCGGCGGCCACGTAGAGCGGCCAGGCGGCGGGCGCGCCGAGCAGCGCGTTGGCCAGCAGCAGGGCACTGAGCGCGGCCAGCGCGAACTCGGTGACCAGGGCCACCGTGCGGCGGTCGGCGCGGTCGGCGAGGACACCGCCGTACAGGCCGAACACGATGACGGGCACGAGTTCGACCGCCCCGACCGCGCCCACGGCCCACGGCGAGCCGGTGAGGTCGGCGAGCTGCAGGGGGATCGCCGTCATGGTGAAGACCGAGCCGAGCAGGGTGACCGTGCCGGAGGTCCAGATCAGACGGAAGTCCCGGGAAGACCGCCAGGGCGCGGTGTTCGGGAGCAGCCGGGACCGGAAGCGGTCGGGGGTGGAGGTCATACGGGGTTGGTCCCTTCGTGGCCGGCGTCGTCGCGGTGCTGGCAGGTGGGCAGGTGGGCAGGTGGGCAGGTGGGCAGCTGGCAGTGATGGCGGTCCTTATCGCTGATAAGTTCCAGCTCGGGAACTTATCGGCGATAAGGTGAGTCCGGCAAGCGATTAAACCCGGGAGGTCGAACGGATGGCGCTGCAACGCGACGACGTGGTGCGCACCGCGCTGCGCCTGCTCAACGAGGAGGGCATCGAAGGGCTGACCACCCGCCGGCTCGCCCGCGAACTCGGTGTCCAGTCGCCGGCCCTGTACTGGCACTTCAAGAACAAGCGGGAACTGCTCGACCTGATGGCCGAGGCCATGCTCGCCGAGGCCCTCCCGCCCGACCGCGAACCGGACCCGGAACACTGGCCGGCGTGGATCGCCGCCGACGCCCGCGCCAAGCGCCACGCCCTGCTCGCCTACCGCGACGGCGCCCGGGTGCACGCCGGCACCCTGCCCGCCGACGACGAACTCCCGGCCGTCGAGGCCCAGTTGCGTGCCCTCAGCCGGGCTGGGCTGCGCCCGCGCACGGCGCTGCGGCTGCTGCTGACCGTCGACCGGTACATCATGGGCTGGGTCACCGAGGAACAGGCCTGGCGGCAGGACGCCGCAGACCGCGAGCGGCCGCCGTTCCCGGACGACGCGCTGCGCGAACTCCCGCTGCTACGCGAGGCCGCCGACGTGCTGCGGATGACGGACCACGACGCCGACTTCGAGTACGGGCTGCGCGTGATGATCGAGGGGTTCCGGGCGGAGATCGCCCGGGAGGCGGCGGAGTCGGCCGGGCCGGGGGATGGGCTAGGTTGGCGCCATGCCCACCCTTGATCCCCGCAGCACGGCCCTGGTCCTGATCGACCTGATGAGCCGGATCGTCGCCAACCCGCTCGCGCCGCACGCCGGTTCGGAGGTGGTGACGACCTCGCTGGAGCTCGCCCGGGCCTTCCGCGCCGCCGGCGCCCCGGTCGTCGCCGTACGGGTCGACCGGCCGAACGTCGCCGAGCAGCCGCCCGGGAGCGAACTGCTCGCGGAGGTCGAGGCGGTGGCCGACGAGGTCGTGGTGAAGCGCACCCTCGGTGCCTTCCAGGGCACCGGCCTGCACGAACTGCTCCGGGAACGGGGCGTGGAGACCCTGGTGTTCGCCGGGATCGCCACCAACCTCGGGGTGGAGTCGAGCGCCCGCGCGGCCTCCGACCACGGGTACGAGCTGGTGTTCGTCGAGGACGCGATGACCGCGCTCACGGCGGAGGAACACCGGGCGTCGGTGGAACTCGACTTCCCGCGTCTCGGGGAGGTCGTGGCAGCGGGGGACCTGCGGCTGGGATAGGGCCCGCCTTCCTCGGGCCGAGGGCGTGCCTCCCTCGGCCCTCGGTCCTCGGCCCGGCTCTGCTTGACCTTGACACAGTGACAAGGCCTTCACTGTGGCCGAGGAGGTAGTCCTGATGACTATGTCGACAGAGAGCACGAACACGAGCGCGAAGGCGAACACGAAGGCGAAGGCGAACGCGAACGAGGCGCGAGCCCTCCGGGGACTGGAGAGCGACAACTCGTCGGTCCGACTGCAGGCGGCGTTGGCCGTGGGCACGAACCCGGAGCCGGCGTTCGTCGGCAAGCTCATCGAGCGGTGCGCGATCGAGCCCGAGTTCTCCGTGCGCGAAATGCTCACGTGGGCACTCACCCGGCACGCGGCATCGATGACGGTCCCGGCGCTTGTCGACGAAGTCCGCTCGGAGCGTGCGCAGGCGCGGAGCCAGGCACTGCACACGCTGTCCAAGATCGGGGACCGGCGGGCGTGGCCGGCGATCACACCGGCGCTGCTGTCCGACACCGACGAGGAGGTGGCCCGCAGTGCCTGGCGGGCCGCCGTCGTTCTCGTGCCCGACGGTGCGGAGCAGGCGTTGGCCGTAGGGTTGGCGACGCAGCTCGGGCGCGGCGAACGCGAGACGCAGCTGAGCCTCAGCCGGGCGCTGATCGCGCTCGGGGAGGCGATGGCGCCGGCACTGGGCGCCGCGACGGCGGACCCCGACCCCCGCGTGCGCGCACACGCGATCGCCACGGAACGCCTGTCGCGCGACCCGGACGCCGGATTCGAGTTCGCGATCGAGGAGGCGAAGCGCGTCGTCGCCCTCGGCGGGCGCGACCAGGACGGGCGGTAGGCAGTGTTGATCGGTGACGTCGCGCAGCGGTCCGGGGTCAGCGCCCGCATGCTCAGGCACTACGAATCGCTCGGCCTGGTACGGCCGTCGGGTCGCACTGACTCCGGCTACCGGGAGTACTCCGAGGAGAACATCCGGCGGATCTTCCACATCGAGAGCCTGCGGTCCCTGGGGCTGTCGCTGAGCGACGTCGGGCGCGCGCTCGATGACCCCGGCTTCGCGCCCTCGGAACTCGTCGACGACCTCATCCGCCGGACGCTGGACCGCATCGCGGCGGAGACGGAGCTGCTCACCCGGCTCCGTCGGATCGGTGCCGCGGAACCCGCCGGCTGGGAGGAGGTCCTCCAGACCGTCTCGCTCCTCCAGGCGCTGGAGTCGAAGAACGCGGGCGCTCGCCAGCGCGCGGCCCTGTCCGCCGCCGAGGAGGTCTCCGTACCGGTGGAAGCCCTGGCCGAGGCCGTGCTCGGCGAGTCGGACCCGAACGTCGCCGGAGCCCTCCGCTGGGCTCTGGCGCAATCCGGCGAGGACGCGTTGGAAGCGCTGGCGAAGGGCCTCGGCTCACCCGCGGCCGAGGTGCGGGAACGTGCCGTCCGGTCCATCGCCGAGATTCCGGACGGCGAGGCGACCGCCCTGCTGCGGGACGCCCTCACGAACACCGACATCGTCGTCCGCGGGTACGCGGCCCTGGCACTCGGGACACGCGGAGTGGCCGACGCGGTCCCGACGCTCATCGACATGATCGTCGAGGCGAGGAACGACGCCGACGCGGCCGACGCACTGAGCGCGCTGGCCGGCGACCCCGCGGGTGATCCCGCGTTGGCGGACCGGATCGCCACCGGACTCGTCGACCGCCTCGCCCCCGGCACCACCGGAACGCCCGCCCGTCGACGGCTGACCCAGGCGCTCGCGGACATCCCGGGGACGACGGCGTCACGCGCCCTCGGGGATCTGGCCCAGGACGAAGACCGTGCGGTGGCGCTCACCGCGACCTACGTCCTCAAGCTGCGCGCCGCCCGGTAAGGGCTGGACGAAGGCTGGTGCGCAGCGCGCCGCACGGCCGGCCGGCACCGGCCGTCGACCCGCTGCCGACCGACCGTCAACCTGCCGTCGACCGGCCGTCGACAGGCTCTCGCAGCCCGGTTCGACGGCCGGCGATGCGACCGGTCAGACACCCCATGTCGTTGGGTGTCAAGCGGCAATGGGTTGGGCGTGGTGTGACCAGGCGGTCGCCTCGTCGTAGAGGGTGCGGGTCTTGAG